>NZ_SODY01000005.1:0-443768 GCF_004366275.1 Buttiauxella sp. BIGb0552 | reverse complement strand
ATTTTCACTTTTCGTCTGGCTGACAAGCCGGTTTGTAAGCCGTTGTGCCGTGTCAGTGGAGGCGCAGTATAGGGATTTTCTGGAAGCTGACAAGTGTTTATTGCAAATAGATTACCAAGCGTCTTTTTTTTCGCCAAAAGCACTGCAAAACAGCAGTAACACGGGATATTTGCTGTTTTAAGCATCAGGAAAGGACACCTGGTGGCATACTACTAATAGAAACAACGCTAAAGGAATTGCATTTATGTCTCTCTCTGCACAACAACTCGCGGCACAAAAGAACCTTTCCTATGTTCTTGCGGAAAAACTAGCGCAACGCATTCTCCGCGGAGAGTACGAAGCTGGCAGTATATTGCCTGGTGAAATCGAATTGGGTGAGATCTTCGGTGTTAGCCGCACAGCGGTACGAGAAGCAGTAAAGACATTAACAGCAAAAGGAATGGTTCTACCTCGCCCGCGTATTGGTACTCGAGTTATGCCTCGCAGTTACTGGAACTTCCTTGATAAGGAGTTGCTCGCGTGGTGGATGACAGAGGAGAACTTTAATGATGTGGTGGATTACTTCCTTGTTATGCGTAATAGCCTGGAACCACAAGCCTGTGCCATGGCCGCTATTAATGGTACTCAAGAGCAGAAAGCCTTTCTCAACGAGATGATGGTAGAAATGGTAACGCTGAAAGGCTCGTTTGACCGCCAGCGCTGGATAGAAGTCGATATGGCTTACCATGAACAAATCTATGCAATGAGTGGTAACCCTTTCCTTTGTTCTTTCGCTAACTTATTCCGTTCTATTTATTACAATTACTTTACCGCAATAACAGATAACGAAGTTATTAAGCTCGATTTGCACCAGGCAATTGTGGATGCCATTACCCAGAGCGACAGCCAGGCCGCGTTAATTGCAGGTCAGGCATTGTTAAAAGAACCTCTCGCTCAAAGGTAAGGACACGCATTTTCCTGGTTGCCTTAAAACATCAGGATAAAAATGACCAAAACAGCTCGCAGTATGGCCGGGTTACCGTGGATTGCGGCAATGGCCTTCTTTATGCAGGCGCTGGATGCCACCATTCTAAACACCGCGTTGCCCGCCATCGCTCATAGTCTTGGACGATCACCGCTGGCAATGCAATCAGCGATTATTAGTTACACGCTTACCGTTGCAATGCTAATCCCTGTCAGCGGCTGGCTTGCCGACCGCTTTGGCACACGACGTGTGTTTATGTTCGCGGTGTCTCTCTTCACTCTTGGCTCGTTTGCCTGTGCAATGTCAAACTCACTTGGTGAGTTGGTTGTCTTCCGTGTGATACAGGGTATCGGCGGGGCGATGATGATGCCGGTCGCCCGCTTAGCATTACTGCGAGCCTATCCGCGCAGTGAACTCTTGCCTGTTTTAAACTTTGTAACCATGCCAGGGCTCGTCGGCCCAATTCTTGGCCCATTGCTCGGTGGCGTATTAGTTACCTGGGCAAGCTGGCACTGGATTTTCCTCATTAATATACCTATCGGTATTCTCGGGCTCATCTACGCGCGAAAATACATGCCAAACTTTACGACTCCCCGTCGTGGCTTTGATATGACTGGCTTCCTTCTCTTTGGATTAAGTCTGGTAATGATCTCAAGCGGGATGGAGTTATTCGGGGAGCGTATTGTTGCCAGCTATATCGGCATTCTGACGATTTTGGGTGGCCTTGTTCTGTTGGCAACTTATATATGGCATGCACGCCGACACCCCACGCCGCTTATCGCCCTTCCGATGTTTCGCACCAGAACCTTCTCTATAGGTATTGTCGGGAATCTAGCTTCGCGCCTGGGAACCGGTTGTGTACCGTTCCTTATGCCTTTAATGCTACAGGTTGGCTTTGGCTATTCGGCGTTGATCGCAGGCTGCATGATGGCACCGACTGCGATTGGTTCACTATTGGCAAAATCCACTGTGACGCAAGTATTGCGTAAGCTTGGTTACAGGAAAACTTTAGTGGGAGTGACACTGGTTATTGGTTTGCTGATTGGGCAATTCTCACTGCAGTCGCCAGGGATGGAAGTGTGGCTACTCATTTTGCCACTGTTTATTCTGGGGATGGCGATGTCCACGCAGTTCACCGCAATGAACACAATTACGCTTGCCGATCTTACCGATGAAAATGCCAGTAGCGGGAATAGCGTGTTGGCCGTGACGCAACAACTGGCAATTAGCCTTGGCGTCGCGGTAAGTGCAGCAGTACTTCGTCTATATGAGGGCATCGAGAGTATTAATACTGTCGAGCAGTTCCACTATACGTTCCTGACGATGGGGGCGGTGACGCTCGTTTCGGCTCTGGTGTTCTTACTGTTACGCCCGAAAGATGGGCGCAACATGATTAAACGCTAGGCTGAACCACGCACCACCAGCTCAGGCGTCAGAAACAGGCGCTGTTTATCCAACGTGGGTTGCGCCATTCGATGTATCAGGACATCAACGGCCAGCTCACCTAGCTCATCTTTAGGCTGATGAATAGTGGTAAGCGGTGGCGTCATATAGCGGGCAAGTTCGATATCGTCATAACCGACCACGGCCATATCTTGTGGAACCTTAAGCCCGGCCTGATACAGCGCGTGGTAAGCCCCGACCGCCATCGCATCGTTGCCAGTAAACACGGCGTGCGGTGGCTCTTCCAGTGCAAGCAGCGAGTTCATAGCAGTGAAACCGCCCTGAAACTCAAAGTCACCGATAATCTCAAAGCCTTCATGAATCTCAAGACCGGCGCGATTCATCGCTTTGCGATAACCCTCGAGGCGCAACCGCGCCGGCGTTTTATCCTGCGGCCCTGTAATGCAGGCGATGCGGGTATAACCTTTATCAATAAGATGTTGCGTCGCGGTCTCACCACCAAGCAGTGAGTTGTCCTGAATAACATCGCTCTCACCTTCAAAAGGTGCCCAATCCATCATCACTGTAGGAATAGAAGGGTAGCGGCTCATTATTTCTGGGGAAGGGAGATGCGTTTCGGTGCACAACAGCAAAAGCCCGTCGACACGCTTTTGCAGCAATGTCTCCAGATTGCGGTTCATGCGCTGCTCGTCGCCTTCGGTATTGCAAAGCACCAGACTGTATCCACGCTCAAAGCAGCTTCGCTCAACCCCTCGCACCAGTTCAGAATAAAACGGGTTACTACTGGCGGTGATTAACATACCAATAGTATGTGTTTGATTGAGCTTGAGGCTACGAGCTAAAGCAGAAGGCGCGTAGTTAAGTGTTTTAATTGCCGCATCAACTCGTTCACGAATGGCATCACTCACGAAACGGTCGTTATTAATGACGTGCGAAACCGTAGAAGTCGAAACCCCCGCCATTTTCGCAACGTCTTTCATGGTGGCCATGATTATCCTTGCAGCTGCAAAAACTCGTCGATTTCATGACGCCACGGCACTGAAGGCTGTGCGCCTTTACGCGTCACGGCAATAGCGGCGGCGGCATGGGCAAAACGTATTGCCTCGGCCATTGGTTTATCTTCCAGTAATGCTGTGACCAGCGCACCATTAAAGGTATCGCCCGCCGCAATGGTATCCACGGCTTTGACCTTAAAGCCTGCAACGCGTTGCCCTTTACCCTTTTCACTCAGCCAGACACCACGGCTACCGAGGGTAATAATGACGGTTTCAATGCCTTTAGCGTGAAGCGCCTGAGCCGCAACCGCCGCGTCGTCATCATTTTCGACGCGCACACCTGTCAGTTTTTCCGCTTCAGTTTCATTCGGAGTGATCATATCCACCAGCCCGAGCAGTTCGTCAGATAACTCACAGGCAGGTGCAGGGTTGAGGATCACTTGGGTATTGTTCTGATGAGCAATTTTAGCGGCCGCCAGTACGCTTTCCAGCGGTGACTCCAGCTGCATTAAAAGCGCTGATGCTTCAGCGATTTTTTGATGTTGTTGTGCGACAAGCGCAGGCGTTAATGCCCCATTCGCGCCGGCATGAATGCCAATCACGTTTTCACCGGCAGCGTTAACGAAGATCAGTGCCACACCTGTAGAGGCTTCTTTAATAGTACTGACAGGGGAGGTATCAATTTTGTCGCTTGCCAGTTGCTTGCAAACACGGCTTCCGGTGTCGTCATCGCCTACACAGGCAATAAAGGCAATGTCTGCGCCGCTGCGCCCGGCTGCGACAGCCTGGTTGGCACCTTTCCCACCGAACGCGACCTGGTACTCTTGCCCGGTAACGGTTTCACCCGGCGTCGGGAAATGTTCGAGATTAAGGATATGGTCAGCGTTAATACTGCCCAGCACGACGAGATTGCCTTTAGTTTTCATTTTTATCAGTCCAGTTAAGTGTGCCACCCCATTTCTGTAGTGGCACGATGCCCTGCTTTTCTATTGTTTTCTTATTTAGTAATCAGCTTCAGGTCAACCGGGATTTTGGAGTCGACTTTTTCGCCTTTCAATACTTTGTCGGCAGTTTCTACGCCGATGACACCAATCTGGTCAGCCATCTGAGCCACAGTGGCCCCCAGTTTGCCACCTTCAACAGCTTTCACCCCGTCTGCTGTGCCATCGAAGCCAACAACCAGAACATCGGATTTACCGGCAGTTTGCAGAGCACGCAACGCGCCCAGTGCCATTTCGTCGTTCTGAGCAAAGACCGCCTGCACATCAGGATGCGCAGTCAGCAGGTTTTGCATGACGTTCAGGCCCTTAGTACGGTCGAAGTCAGCAGGCTGGCTCGCCAGAACAGTAAACTTGTGCGCAGCAGTCGCTTGTTTGAAGCCTTCGCCACGTTCACGTGCAGCGGATGCACCAGCAATGCCCTGCAATTCGATAACTTTCGCGCCTTCACCCAGTTTCTTAGCGATGAAGTCACCCGCCATTTTCCCGCCGGCCACGTTATCAGAAGCAATGTGGCTGACCACAGTACCCTGATTCGCCATACGGTCGAGTGTAATCACAGGGATTTTAGCCTGGTTGGCCATTTTTACCGCATTACCTACCGCATCGGAATCAGTTGGATTGATAAGCATCAATTTAGTGCCGCGAACGGTTAGGTCCTGCACGTTCGCCAGTTCTTTCGCTGGGTTATTCTGCGAGTCCAACACAATCAGGTTATAGCCCAGTTTGTCTGCTTCTTTCTGTGCGCCGTCTTTCAGGGAAACGAAGAACGGGTTATTCAGCGTGGAAACAACCAGCGCGATGGTATCTTTAGCCATGGCGTTAGCGCTGACAGTGGCGCTCAGTGCAACAGCGGAAACCAGAGTAGCCAGTTTTTTCATATTCATAGTCAGATGTCCTGTAGGGTTATGATTGTTACTGCTTTTTGTTGTCCACCAGCACCGCCAGTAAAATAACCACTGCTTTGACGATCATCTGGTAATAAGAAGAAACACCTAATAAATTCAGCCCGTTATTGAGGAAGCCTAAGATCAGCGCCCCGATCAGCGTCCCAACAATTCGTCCTTTCCCGCCAGCGAGGCTTGTGCCGCCAAGAACCACTGCCGCGATGGCATCCAGTTCATAGCCCGTGCCCGCCGTCGGTTGTGCAGAAGAAAGACGCGCCACTTCGATGATCCCGGCCAAAGACGCCAGCAGACCGCAAAGTGAGTAAACGATAATTTTGACTTTGTTAACGCTGATGCCGGACAGGCGCGTTGCCGCTTCGTTACCGCCCAGCGCATAGATATAACGCCCCAGGCGAGTGTGGTGCAGCATGTACCACGCAGCCAGGAAAACGATACCCATGATCCACACAGGCGTTGGGATCCCCAGTGGGCGACCAATACCAAACCAGCCAAACAGATCGGCGTTATCAGAAAACCCCATGTTTACCGGGCTGCCATTGGTGTAAACCATGGTCACGCCACGCAGTAAAAGCATCATCACCAACGTGGCGATAAACGCCTGCACTCGGCCTTTCGCGACAATAATCCCCGTCACCGCACCGATAGCCGCGCCTAACGCCAACGCACCAGCAATAGCCACCAGCGCATTGACTTCTAAACCCACAATCGATGCCGCAACCGCACCGGTCAACGCCAGCAATGAACCGACGGACAGGTCGATCCCGGAAGTCAGAATCACCAGCGTCATCCCAACCGCCATAATGGCGTTCACAGAGGTTTGTTGCAGGATGTTGAACAGGTTATTGACGGTGAAAAAGTTCGGGCTAAGGCTCGACACAATCGCAATCAGTACCAGCAGAGCGATAAGGGATTTTTGTTCTAACAGCCACGCTTTAGTGAACCAGCGACGGCCAGGAATAGCTTGGGTACTCATTTTACAGACTCCTGATTCACGCGATTGAGCTTGCCGACGGCTGCCGCCATTAAGACTTCCTGAGTGGCTTCTTCACGGGTAAATTCCCCGCCCAGATGCCCCTCGTGCATCACCATGATTCGGTCACTCATACCGAGCACTTCCGGCATTTCGGACGAAACGAGAATGATGCTTAACCCATCGGCTTTGAACTGATTGATTAACTGATAAATTTCTTTCTTAGCGCCAACGTCAACGCCGCGTGTTGGCTCATCAAGAATCAGCACTTTCGGGCGCGTCATCAGGCCACGGGCAATCGCCACTTTTTGCTGATTCCCCCCTGAAAGCAGGCCGATTGGCTGCTCCATTGACGGGGTTTTCACGTTGAACAAACGGATAAAGTCCTGCACCGCTTGCTGTTCATCTTTATGCCGCAGGCTACCCACGTTATGGCTGAAGTAGCGCAGCGCAGTCAGCGACATGTTCTCTTTGACTGACATGCCGAGCACCAGCCCGTCACGCTTACGGTCTTCGGAGATATAAACGATGCCGTTTGCCAGGCCATCTTGCGGTGAGCGCGTCACCACTTCACGACCATCAAGCGCAACATAGCCGCCGGTACGCGGCAGTGCGCCATAAAGCACTTTCATTAATTCGGTACGGCCCGCGCCCATCAAACCGGCAACGCCGAGAATCTCGCCCTTGCGCAAAGTGAAGCTGACGTCATGCACGCCTGGCCCGGAAAGGTTGTCGACGCGCAAAAGGGTTTCGCCAGGTTGTTTATCCAGGCGAGGGTATTGATCCTCAAGTTTGCGGCCGACCATCATTTCGATAAGCGTATCTTCGGTCAGCGTCACCACTTCACGCTCGGCAATAAATTGCCCGTCGCGGAACACGGTCACGTCGTCGCAAATCTCGAAGATCTCTTTCATGCGGTGCGAGATATAGACGATGCCACGCCCCTGAGCTTTCAGCTCGCGAATAACGCGGAATAAAGAATCGGTTTCGGTATCGGTCAAAGCATCGGTTGGTTCGTCCATCACAATGACTTTCGACTCGAAACTCAGAACCTTGGCGATTTCGACCATCTGCTGATCGCCAATCGACAAATCACCCACCAGCTTCTGGCTGTTAAAGCGCAGGTTGAGCTTAGCGAGCAACTTATCCGCCTCGGCATACATCGTTTTCCAGTCGATTTTGCCAAAGCGGTTAACGTATTCACGGCCGAGAAAGATGTTTTCCGCGATGCTGAGTTGCGGGATCAGATTCAGTTCCTGGTGAATAATGCCGATGCCCGCTTCCTGTGAGGATTTCGGGCCATTAAAGGTGGTTTCTGTGCCAAGCCATAACAACGAACCAGCATCACGTTGATAGATGCCGGTCAGCACTTTCATCATGGTGGACTTGCCTGCGCCGTTTTCGCCCACCAGCGCCATCACGCGCCCGGCGTACACATTCAACGCGGCACCAGAAAGGGCTTTCACGCCCGGAAACGATTTATCGATCCCTTTTAATTGCAGTAACGGTTCCATGCCGGCCTCAGAAAGTTACGCCAGCACAAAGAATGATATTCGCATACGGGGAACACTCCCCGCTGCGAATAACCGCCTGGCTATCAGCGGTATGTTGCTTGAACTGTTCATGACTAATGTAACGAATAGAAATGGTGTTTCCCTGGTGTTGTTGCAGTTGCTCGATGTGCTTGAGCAACGTTTCATGGAGTTGGGGATTATGTTGTTTAATTTCCGAAGCTAAGACTGCAGCTTCAACCTGCATCTCTTGCGTTACGACTTCAACGACCTGCATAAAACCCGGTACGCCGTGAGTCAGTGCCAAATCAATACGCGGTGTATTGCGAGGAATGGGCAACCCGGCATCGGCAATCACCAGCGTGTCGGTGTGGCCAAGACGGGAAATAACAGACGAGATATCAGCGTTGAGAACTGTGCCTTTCTTCATTTTCTTACTCCACTAGCGAAACGTTTCGCTGAGATGAAGTGTAGGAAATGTAGTGGTGGTAAAACAACCAGCAAGTTACAGAAGTGTGATCGGTATCGAAACGTTTCGCTGTCTTGTTTCACTACGGGGGAAATGAGAGCGTGCACAATCAAACAGGCAAAAAAAACGCCCCTTCGATTGAAGAGGCGTTAGCGTTATATCTCGACCTGAGTACCTAACTCAATAACCCGGTTCGGTGGGATTTCGAATTGGTCAGGCGCGCGCAAGGCGTTGCGTTGCAGCGCGAGGAACAGTTTGCCACGCAGGCGCAGATACCACGGGCGTTTACCGATGATCAGCGACTCATGCGACATAAAGAACGAAGTCTCCATCATTCGGCAGCTTAACCCTTCCAGGCCACAGCGGTGGAACACCTCTTCCACGTTTGGCGTTTCGCGCCAGCCGTAGCTTGCCACCACACGCCAGAAGGTAGGCGAAAGCTGCTCGATAGAAACACGGCGAACGTTATGCACATACGGTGCATCTTCAGTTCGCAGCGTCAGCAGCACCACACGCTCATGCAGCACTTTGTTGTGCTTGAGGTTGTGCAGCATGGCAAATGGAATCACGTTCAAGGCACGGGACATATAAACCGCAGTACCCGGCACACGTACCGGCGGCGATTTTTCCAGTGAGGCAATCATCGCTTCCAGAGAATTTCCGTGCTCATGCATACGGCGCAGCAGGCGGAAACGCTCGCTCTTCCAGGTCGTCATAATGATAAACATCACCAACGCCAGGCACAGTGGCAGCCAACCACCGGAGAAGATTTTGACCACGTTTGCTGAGAACAACGGGATGTCGATACACAGGAAAGCAAAGCCCATCAGCAGCACGGCAATTTTGTTCCAGTGCCAGTTTTTGGTGGCAACGGTACAGCAGAGTATGGAAGTCAGTACCATCGTACCCGTAACAGCAATACCGTATGCCGCCGCCAGGTTGCTGGAGTGCTCGAAACTTACTATGACAATAACCACGGAGATATAGAGGAGCCAGTTAATTGCTGGCACATAAATCTGCCCGGATTCCATTTCCGAGGTGTGGATGATGCGCATTGGCGACAGGTAACCCAGGCGCACAGCCTGACGAGTCAATGAGAACACGCCAGAGATAACAGCCTGAGAAGCGATAACCGTAGCAAGCGTTGCCAGAATCATCAGCGGTATTAGCGCCCAGTCAGGAGCTAATAAGAAGAATGGGTTCTTTATAGCTTCCGGGGTTTTGAGCAGCAACGCACCCTGGCCGAAATAGTTAAGTACTAGTGACGGCAATACCACCGAGAACCACGCAATACGAATCGGTAACTTACCAAAGTGGCCCATATCCGCATATAACGCTTCAACCCCGGTAATAGAAAGCACTACAGCGCCGAGAGCAAAGAATGAAACTGTTTTGTATTCGATGAAGAAGTGCACCGCCCACGCAGGATTCAGCGCATGAAGCACTTCCGGGTTGGCAATAATACTGCGCGCACCCAAGACTGCCAGCACCAGGAACCAAAGCATCATAACCGGAGCAAACAGTTTGCCCACCAGACCAGTACCGTGTTTCTGAATCATAAACAGCAGAGTCAGTACAGCTATCGACAGTGGAACAATATAGGCGTCGAGCTGCGGCGCGGCTATCTCAAGCCCTTCAATGGCAGACATAACCGATATTGCCGGGGTGATGACTACCTCGCCATAGAAGAAGCTGCCGCCGATCAATCCCATGATCACCAGCACCGACGTCATTCTTGCCGAAGTATTACGCCCAGCCAAAGACATTAGCGTCAAAATACCGCCTTCACCGGCGTTATCAGCACGCATGACAAAAGTAAGATATTTAACAGAGACGACTAAGATCAATAACCAGAAAATTAAAGATAAAAAGCCAAATACGGCGTCACGTTCTACGCCAAACCCAAATTGACCAGACAGACATTCACGAAGGGTATAAAGCGGGCTAGTACCGATATCACCGTATACCACCCCAATTGCAGCCAGCGTTATCGCAGGCAATGATTGTTTATTATCAGCGCTCATAGACTAATCTTTTGTTGGAATCCTGAAAGCGTGTGCTTAGTCCCTTGGCCCACAAAAAGGCGCACAGTATGCACGATAATTAAGTAAATCGTACCCCTAAATACAACAGGCTTAACTTATGTCAGGGAAAAAAGAGCCGTTCATCAATCCATTAACGATAATATAGATGAACGATATACTCGCTGTACCCAATGAGTTTTATACCGCGTAAGGATGCAATGCTAATTATGGCTCAATCACATTTATTGGCTGAAAGAATTTCACGGCTTAGCCAGGCACTGGAAAAAGGATTGTTTGAACGCCAACACGCGGTGCGTCTTTGCCTGCTGGCAGCGCTAAGCGGAGAAAGTGTTTTCTTGCTTGGCCCTCCAGGTATAGCCAAGAGTTTGATTGCCCGCCGACTGAAGTTTGCATTCCAGCATGCGCGCGCTTTTGAATACCTGATGACGCGTTTCTCCACTCCAGAAGAGGTGTTTGGTCCGCTTTCCATTCAGGCTTTAAAAGATGAAGGCCGCTATGAACGTCTGACCGCGGGCTATTTGCCAGAAGCTGAGATCGTCTTTCTTGATGAAATCTGGAAGGCAGGTCCAGCAATTCTGAATACCCTGCTGACCGCAATAAATGAACGACGTTTCCGTAATGGGGCAAGTGAAGAAAAAATCCCAATGCGTTTGCTGGTAGCCGCTTCCAATGAACTCCCGGAAGCAGACAGCAGCCTGGAAGCGCTATATGACCGTATGCTGATTCGCCTGTGGCTCGACAAAGTGCAGGACAAAGGTAATTTCCGTTCCATGCTCACCAGTCAGCATGATGAGAACGACAACCCGGTTCCCGAAAGCTTGCAAGTCACTGACGATGAGTATTTCAAATGGCAGAAGGAAATTGGCACCGTTGTACTGCCAGAGAATGTATTTGAGCTGATCTTCACCTTACGCCAGCAACTCGATAATGCTTCAGGGGCACCTTATGTTTCTGACCGCCGCTGGAAGAAAGCCATTCGCCTGTTACAAGCCAGTGCCTTCTTTAGCGGCCGCAATGCTGTCGCCCCGATTGATTTGATCCTGCTAAAAGATTGCCTGTGGCATGACCATGCAGCGATGAATTTGATGCAGCAACAGTTGGAAATATTGATGACTGGGCACGCCTGGCAGCAATATGCGATGCTCAGTAAATTGGGTTCCATTATTCAGAACCGTATTCAATTACAGCAGCAACACAGTGACCGGGAAGCAATCACCGTAACCAAACAAGGCGGTATGTTTACCCGTCGTCCACAGTATCAGTTACCAGATTCACTGGCTGGCGAAACGCTGACGTTATTACTCCAGCAGCCACTGAAACTACACGATATCGAAGTTATCCACGTCTCTATCTCCCGCGAAGCCTGTGCGCAGTGGCTAATAAAAGGCGGGGAGCTGCGTGGCAAGCTCAACGGTATTGGTTTTGCCCAGGTATTGAATATGGAAGTCGACGCAAGCCAGCATCTGGTTCTGCGCGATATAAGCCTGCAAGGTACGCGTCTGCTGCTTCCGGGCAAACAGCAAGAAGGGATGCCGGATGAGATCAAACAACAATTCGACTCTCTCGAAGCCACACTCCACCAGCAACACGAACGTTTTAACGATCAGCAAAAATGTTTGTTCATCCACAACGAATGGCTGGGGAAAATTGAAGCCAGCCTGCAAGACGTTGCGGAACAGCTTAAACAGGCACGCCACTGATGTTAAGCGTTGAGGCTCTTGATGTGATCCTCGCGATTAGCGAAGGTGAGCTAATAGAAGGAATTATTGTCGCACTGTTGGCAGCACCTCAGTTGGCGGTGTTTTTTGAAAAATTCCCACGCATGAAAAACGCGGTAACTAAAGATATTCCTCGCTGGCGCGAATTGCTTAAGGCTCGACTGCACGACACCAACGTGCCGCAAGAACTAACCCTGGAAGTTATGTGTTATCAGGAAAGCCAACTGCTTACCACAAATCAACTATCCGCAAAGCTTCCGGATATCTTACGCCTGCTAGAAAGTGTTGATTCTCCGTTCTTCGGACAAGCCCAGAAGCTGGTGGCAGAAACACCTCGGCTGACACCCGCCCAACAAACGCTGTTTCTGCAACGCTGGCGTCTGAGCCTGGTGGTTCAGACCACATCACTTAACCAACAATTACTGGAAGACGAGCGTGACCAGTTGCTCGCTGAAGTGCAGCAGCGTCTGGCATTAAGCGGCCAGCTAGAACCGGTTTTAGTCGATAGCGATAACGCCGCAGGACGCCTTTGGGATATGAGTGCCGGTTCGCTTAAGCGTGGGGATTATCAGCTCATCATTCAGTACGGCGATTTTCTTGCCAGCCAGCCTGAATTGCTCAAACTGGCCGAACAGCTTGGCCGCTCTAAAGAAGCAAAAGCGGTACCGAAAAAAGATGCACCAACCGAAACCTGGCGCATGCTGGTGCGTGAGCCAGCAACGGTGCCAGAACAGGTTGACGGGCTTCAGCGTAGCGATGACATTTTGCGGTTATTACCGCCAGAGTTGGCAACACTTGGCATTAGTGAGCTGGAATTTGAGTTTTATCGCCGGCTGGTGGAAAAGCAGCTGCTGACTTACCGGCTACATGGTGACTCCTGGCGCGGGAAAGTCATGGAACGCCCTGTCGTTCACCAGGATTTTGACGAGCAGCCACGCGGGCCTTTCGTTGTCTGCGTGGATACTTCCGGTTCAATGGGCGGCTTTAACGAACAATGTGCCAAAGCGTTTTGCCTCGCACTGATGCGCGTGGCGCTGGCCGATAACCGTCGCTGTTTCATCATGCTGTTTTCCAGTGAAGTGGTGCGCTACGAGGTGTGTGGTGCAGATGGTATTGAGCAAGCGATCCGTTTTCTGAGCCAGCGTTTTCGCGGTGGTACCGATCTCGCCAGTTGTTTTCGTGCGATCGCAGAAAAAATGCAGGGAAGTGAATGGTTTGATGCCGATGCGGTAGTGATTTCTGACTTTATTGCTCAACGCCTGCCAGATGATGTGGTGACGCAAGTGAAGGATCTCCAGCGTAAGCACCTGCATCGTTTTCATGCCGTCGCCATGTCCGGGCACGGCAAGCCCGGCATCATGCGCATATTCGATCATATCTGGCGCTTCGATACCGGGATGCGTAGCCGCCTGATTCGTCGCTGGCGGCGTTAATTCTTACAACAGTGACGCAACCTTAGCGTGGACTTCCGCAGGCCACACGCCGCACTGTACCTGGCCAATGTGTGGCTGTTGCAGCATCAGCATCACCAAACGAGACTGCCCGATGCCACCACCAATGGTTTGCGGCATTTCGCCTTTGAGCAGTGACTGGTGCCACTCAAGTTGCAGACGATCGTCATCACCGGTGGTTGCTAACTGATGTTGCAATGCTTGCGCATCCACGCGGATCCCCATGGAAGAGAGTTCAAACGCATCTTCAAGCAGCGGGTTCCACACCATAATGTCACCGTTTAACCCTTTGAAATCGCCCTGGCTGGCGGTTGACCAGTCATCGTAATCTGGTGCACGAACATCATGGCGTTTTCCATCTGCCAGTTTGCCACCAATACCAATCAGGAACACCGCGCCCAACTCTTTCGCAATCGCACGCTCACGCCCTTTTGCATCAAGGTCCGGGAAGCGCTGTTGTAGTTCTTCGCTGTGAACAAAGTGGATTTGTTCTGGCAGGAAAGGCGTCAAACCGTACTGCTCGCTCACTGCGGCTTCCGTGGCTTTCATTGCCGCCCAGATGCTTTCTACAGTTTGCTTAAGCGTACCGAGATGACGTTCTCCTTCACCCATAACACGTTCCCAATCCCACTGATCGACGTACACAGAATGAATAGGAGTCAAACGGTCTTCATCGGGGCGAAGAGCTTTCATGTGCGTGTAAAGCCCTTCGCCCGCGCTGAAGTCGTGCTGGCCTAGTGTTTTTCTTTTCCATTTCGCCAGCGAATGCACCACTTCAAACTGCGCGTCAGGCAAGGTTTTCACCTTCACCTGCACCGCCTTTTCACAACCAGACAGATTGTCTTGAGTACCATCACCCACGCGGCTGAGAATCGGAGCCTGGACTTCCATCAGACCAAGCTTTTCTTCCAGTTGACGAGAGAAGTGGGACTTAACAAAACTAATCTGGCGTTGTTTAGCGATGTAGGCAGTTTTCATGGTTTTCTCTTTATTGTGTTGTTTTACTGACGATGATTAAGCAACAAAGTCGGCATAACATTCAATAATCAACAATAAAAAAGCCTTACTGGTTTTCAATCGACTAATTTAAGGCTATAAAATCTGAACTATCGTTACTAATCATAGGAAAAAGTGATGGATAATTATCAGATCGACAATCTCGATCGCGGCATCCTCGACGCTTTAATGGCAAATGCCCGTACTGCTTACGCAGAACTGGCTAAACAATTCAGTGTCAGCCCCGGCACGATTCACGTACGTGTAGAGAAGATGAAGCAGGCAGGGATCATTACCGGCGCACGCATCGATATCAGCCCTAAACAACTGGGTTACGACGTTTGCTGCTTTATCGGCATCATCTTGAAGAGTGCGAAGGACTACCCTTCGGCACTGGCAAAACTGGAAAGCCTCGAAGAAGTCACTGAGGCGTATTACACCACCGGCCACTACAGCATCTTTATTAAGGTGATGTGTCGATCTATCGATGCGCTTCAACAAGTACTTATCAACAAGATCCAAACAATTGATGAAATTCAGTCCACCGAAACACTGATCTCCCTCCAGAACCCGATCATGCGCACCATCAAGCCCTGACAGTTATTTTTAATACCCATATTATCCACAGGTAGATCGCAGGCCTTACACAGCGTACAATGCCCATCGTTTCGAAAAGGTGGGATCGCAATGACAGAAGTTACTCTGATTAGCGGCAGTACCCTGGGCAGTGCTGAATATGTCGCTGAACATTTAGCTGAAAAGCTCGATGAGGCGGGTTTTACGACCCAAACGCTGCATGGGCCACTGTTAGAAGATCTGCAAACCAGTGGAATTTGGCTGATTGTCTCTTCTACTCATGGGGCTGGGGATCTTCCTGAAAATCTGCAACCTCTCTTCGATGCTATAAATGAAGAACGTCCAGATCTGAGTTCTCTTCATTATGGTGCAATCGGAATTGGTAGTCGTGAATATGACACTTTTTGCGGCGCAATTGAAAAATTGGACACCCTTCTGACGGAGTGCGGAGCTAAAAGAGTGGGCTCTTTACTCAAAGTGAACATCCTTGATCACGATATTCCTGAGGATCCGGCTGAGATTTGGGTCGGATCATGGAAGAATTTACTCCTGGATTTGTAAAGATCTCACTTTTATCTGTGTATAAGTATGCTTAAAACCTTGGGTTAAGCAGTAGTTATCCCAATAACAACTCCTGTTCACTTTTTGAGTTGTGCATAAGTACCTGTTTTGATCCCAGCTTATACTGCGTAGGATCACCGATCATTCACAGCTAACGATCCTTCTTAATCGCTTGATCTCTTTACCATAAAAGCGCTTATCCACAGAACATGCCGATCCTAATAAGAGATCATAATAAAGAGATCTTTAAATAAAAAAGATCTTCTTTTAATTACCGGGGATCCCAAGGCTTTCTCGAAAGGCTAAAGTTAAGTAGAATCGCCAACCCCGGGAATCAGTCATCCCCCATTTGCAAAACCGTGAGGCAGTACCATGTTTTATCCAGATCCTTTTGACGTCATCATCATTGGCGGGGGTCATGCAGGCACCGAGGCTGCA
Organism: Buttiauxella sp. BIGb0552; assembly: GCF_004366275.1. Taxonomy (NCBI): domain Bacteria; kingdom Pseudomonadati; phylum Pseudomonadota; class Gammaproteobacteria; order Enterobacterales; family Enterobacteriaceae; genus Buttiauxella; species Buttiauxella sp. BIGb0552. The sequence goes on along the minus strand of NZ_SODY01000005.1, from coordinate 427,764 downwards.
ATGGCTGCTGCACGGATGGGCCAACAAACCCTTCTTTTGACTCACAATATCGACACGTTAGGGCAAATGTCTTGTAACCCAGCGATCGGTGGTATTGGCAAGGGACATCTGGTTAAAGAAGTGGATGCTTTAGGCGGTTTGATGGCAAAAGCTATCGACCATGCCGGTATCCAGTTTAGGATACTAAACGCGAGTAAAGGCCCCGCAGTACGGGCTACTCGTGCTCAGGCAGACCGAGTGCTTTACCGCCAGGCGGTACGCACTGCGCTGGAAAACCAGCCCAATCTGATGATCTTCCAGCAGGCTGTTGAAGATCTGATTGTTGAGAACGATCGCGTTGTCGGTGCTGTCACGCAAATGGGCTTGAAGTTCCGCGCTAAATCCGTGGTACTGACTGTCGGAACGTTCCTGGATGGCAAAATTCATATCGGATTGGATAACTACAGCGGTGGTCGTGCAGGCGATCCGCCATCCATTTCGCTTTCACGCCGTCTACGTGAACTGCCACTTCGTGTCAGTCGCCTGAAAACAGGCACACCTCCACGTATCGACGCACGCACCATCGATTTCAGCGTACTTGCTAAGCAGCATGGCGATAACCCAATGCCGGTGTTCTCGTTCATGGGAAATGTGAACCAGCATCCTGCGCAAGTACCGTGTTACATCACGTATACCAACGAAAAAACGCATGACGTTATTCGTAATAACCTCGATCGCAGCCCGATGTATGCAGGCGTTATCGAAGGGATTGGCCCGCGTTACTGCCCGTCAATCGAAGACAAAGTGATGCGTTTTGCTGATCGTAACCAGCACCAAATCTTCCTTGAGCCTGAAGGGCTAACCAGCAACGAAATCTACCCGAACGGTATCTCCACCAGCCTGCCGTTTGATGTTCAGATGCAGATCGTCCGTTCGATGGAAGGCATGGAAAATGCGAAGATCGTCCGTCCTGGCTATGCCATTGAATATGACTTCTTCGATCCTCGCGATCTGAAACCAACGCTGGAAAGTAAATATATCCAGGGTCTGTTCTTTGCTGGCCAAATCAACGGCACTACCGGTTACGAAGAAGCTGCGGCGCAAGGCTTATTGGCTGGTTTGAACGCAGCACGCTTCTCTGCTGAGAAAGAGGGTTGGGCACCAGCTCGCTCCCAGGCATACCTTGGCGTACTGGTCGACGATCTTTGCACCCTAGGCACGAAAGAGCCGTACCGCATGTTCACCTCACGTGCTGAATACCGCTTGATGCTGCGTGAAGACAACGCCGATCTGCGTTTAACCGCCGTTGGCCGTGAAATGGGTCTGGTGGATGACGAACGTTGGGCACGCTTTAACGAAAAACTGGAAAGCATTGAGCTTGAGCGTCAGCGTCTGAAAGACATATGGCTGCATCCTCATTCTGAGAGCGTTGAAGAAGTAAACGCTAAGCTAAGTGCTCCACTATCGCGTGAAGCAAATGGCGAAGATCTGCTGCGTCGTCCAGAAATGACCTATGCTGAGATGATGCAACTGTCAGTATTTGCGCCAGGCCTTCAAGATCCAGAGTCTGCTGAACAGGTAGAAATTCAGGTCAAATACGAAGGCTACATCGTTCGCCAGCAAGAAGAGATTGAAAAACAACAACGTAACGAAAATACGTTGCTTCCTGCAACGCTGGATTACAAGCAGGTGAGTGGTCTTTCTAACGAAGTGATCGCAAAGCTTAACGATCATAAACCAGTCTCAATTGGGCAGGCATCACGCATTTCAGGGGTAACCCCGGCGGCGATCTCCATTTTGCTTGTCTGGCTAAAAAAACAAGGTCTGCTACGCCGTAGCGCCTGATGAATACATTTCAGGGCCAGGATTTCCTGGCCTTTTTTTGATGGGTATAGACCACAGTGCTTAACAAACTCAATCGCCTGCTGGATAGCGCAGGCATTACGTTGCCAGAAAACCAAAAACAACAATTGGTTGGCTATGTTGAACTACTTCACAAATGGAACAAAGCATACAACCTGACTTCCGTGCGTCTTCCTGAAGACATGTTGGTGCGCCATATTCTGGATAGTATCGTTGTAGAGCCGTACTTGCAGGGCTCACGTTTTATCGATGTGGGGACAGGTCCAGGTTTACCAGGGATCCCGCTGGCGATCGTGCGCCCGGACTCACATTTCACGCTGCTCGACAGCCTCGGTAAGCGTGTGCGGTTCCTGCGCCAGGTTCAGCATGAGCTTCACCTTGATAACATTACGCCAGTGCAAAGCCGTGTAGAAGAGTTCCCGGCCGAGCCGCCTTTTGATGGGGTTATCAGCCGTGCTTTTGCCTCAATGACTGACATGGTGACCTGGTGTAAACATCTTCCAGCTGAGAATGGTCGCTTCTATGCTCTGAAGGGATTGCGCCCGGATGATGAAATTGCAGCCTTACCCGCAAGCTTCACGGTTGAAGACGTTATCCGTCTGCAGGTGCCAGAGCTTGATGGTGAACGCCATCTGGTGATGATTAAGCCAAACAAAAATTAATATTTATCAAAAAAAGGCGAAAAAGGATTGTTTCTTTTAGGTTAAAAAATCAAGAGAAAAAGCCTGAAACCTCTGGTTACATTCAACACTGGTTTAACTTTTCGTCATCACATTTTTAACGCGAAATGCAGAGTTAGGTTTAAAATTAGTTAAGCATGAAAATATAACCCTGCTAAATATTACGTAAGTATCAAATGCGGATAATTGTTAAAATATAAATAAAAATGTCAATGAAATGTTTTAATGATGTTTCAGGCTATTTTAAATAGAGTAGACAGTAATCAGCTTATTTATCAGACATCTGTGTTTCGCACTTAATGAGACAGACAAATGCATAATGGTTGTGACATGTTTGATTTGTGATCTTGTGCACGCTTTATTAGGCAGCTATTTCGATTGTTTGCCCTTTTAGGGAAAATAACCAGTATTTAGAAAAAGTTGAAAAATAACTGCGTTGGAAAATATTTAAACATTTGTTCACCTTTTTGCTACTTATTGTTTGAAATCACGGGGCCGCACCGTATAATTTGCTCGCTTTTTGAGGCTTGACTCAAAAGCGTAAAGGCAGTTTTATACCAGCGCGACATACCCCGAAGGGAGCAGGAGTTAGGATACGCCATGTCTGTGTCGCTATTGAGTAGAAACGTTGCTCGTAAGCTTCTGTTCCTTCAGCTTCTTGCAGTGATAGCAATTGGATTGCTGTTTTACCTCAAAGACCCCGCGTGGGGTGCTTCTGCTTTTGGCGGAGGCCTGGCAGCCTGGTTGCCAAATGCTGTATTTATGAATTTTGCCTGGCGTCACCAAGTGCATACACCGTCAAAGGGCCGTCTGGCCTGGACCTTCGCTATTGGCGAAGTATTAAAGGTGATAGCGAGCTTTACCATATTGGTGGTGGCGTTAGCTGGTTTTAAGGCGGTATTGTTGCCGCTTATTGTGACGTGGGTTTCGGTGCTGGTTGTGCAGATACTCGCACCAGCTGTAATTAACAACAAAGGGTAAGAGGCATCATGTCTGCAGGAGAAATCTCTACACCGCAGGAGTATATAGGCCACCATCTGAATAACCTTCAGTTGGACCTGCGTACTTTCTCGCTGGTTGATCCGTATCACCCCCCAGCTACCTTCTGGACACTCAATATTGACTCCATGTTCTTCTCCGTGGTTCTGGGTTTCTTGTTCCTGGTGTTATTCCGCAAAGTAGCAAAAAACGCTACTAGTGGTGTCCCAGGTAAATTCCAGACAGCAGTTGAGTTGGTCATCGGCTTTGTTAATACCAGTGTCAAAGACATGTACCATGGCAAAAGCAAGGTCATTGCACCGCTTGCTCTGACGGTCTTTGTCTGGGTATTCCTGATGAACCTGATGGACCTGCTGCCAATCGATTTCCTGCCGTTTATCGGCGAGCATATCTTTGGCCTGCCAGCCCTGCGTGTGGTGCCGTCTGCGGACGTGAACATCACCCTGTCTATGGCGCTTGGCGTGTTTATCCTGATTCTTTTCTACAGCATCAAAATGAAAGGCATTGGCGGCTTCACGAAAGAGCTGACGCTGCAGCCGTTCAATCACTGGGCATTTATACCGTTCAACTTAATCCTTGAAGGTGTGAGCCTGCTGTCCAAGCCTATTTCTCTTGGTCTGCGACTGTTCGGCAACATGTATGCCGGTGAATTGATTTTCATTCTGATTGCTGGTCTGTTGCCGTGGTGGTCACAGTGGATTCTGAGTGTGCCTTGGGCCATTTTCCACATCCTGATCATTACGCTGCAAGCCTTCATTTTCATGGTTCTGACGATCGTCTATCTGTCGATGGCATCTGAAGAGCATTGATTTTACTTACCACTACTGCGTTTTAACTGAAACAAACTGGAGACTGTCATGGAAAACCTGAATATGGATCTGCTGTACATGGCTGCCGCTGTGATGATGGGTCTGGCGGCAATCGGTGCTGCGATCGGTATCGGCATCCTCGGGGGAAAATTCCTGGAAGGCGCAGCGCGTCAACCTGATCTGATTCCTTTGCTGCGTACTCAGTTCTTTATCGTTATGGGTCTGGTGGATGCTATCCCGATGATCGCTGTTGGTCTGGGTCTGTACGTGATGTTCGCCGTCGCGTAGTAAGCATTGCTTAATACACCAAGCAATATCAGAACGTTAACTAACAAAGAGGCATTGTGCTGTGAATCTTAACGCAACAATCCTCGGCCAGGCCATCGCGTTTGTCCTGTTTGTTCTGTTCTGCATGAAGTACGTATGGCCGCCAATCATGGCTGCCATCGAGAAGCGTCAACAAGAAATTGCTGACGGTCTCTCTTCTGCAGAACGTGCCAAAAAGGACCTTGACCTTGCACAGGCCAACGCGACCGACCAGCTGAAAAAAGCCAAAGGTGAAGCTCAGGTGATTATTGAGCAGGCGAACAAACGCCGTGCTCAGATCCTTGAAGAAGCTAAAACCGAGGCAGAGCAGGAACGTGACAAAATCGTTGCACAGGCTCAGGCAGAAATCGACGCAGAGCGTAAACGCGCTCGTGAAGAACTGCGTAAGCAAGTGGCTCTGCTGGCTATCGCCGGTGCCGAGAAGATCATTGAACGTTCCGTGGATGAAGCTGCTAACAGCGACATCGTTGATAAACTGGTCGCTGAACTGTAAGGAGGGAGGGGCTGATGTCTGAATTTGTAACTGTAGCTCGCCCCTACGCCAAAGCAGCTTTTGACTTTGCCGTCGAGCACCAAAGCGTTGATAACTGGCAGCATATGCTGGGTTTCGCCGCTGAGGTGTCTAAAAACGAACAAATAGCAGAGCTTCTTTCCGGCGCATTAGCTCCGGATACTCTCTCTGCGTCGTTTATCTCCATCTGTGGTGACCAGCTAGACGCCAATGGCCAGAACCTGATTAAGGTGATGGCTGAAAACGGGCGTCTGAAAGTTCTTCCTGATGTTCTTGAGCAATTCGTTCAACTGCGTGCAGCCCAAGAGGCTACTGTTGAAGTCGAAGTGACTTCTGCCAGCGCACTAAACGAAGACCAGCTTTCGAAAATCAGCGCCGCGATGGAAAAACGTCTGTCACGCAAAGTTAAGCTGAATTGCAAAATTGACAAGTCTGTAATGGCGGGTGTCATTATCCGCGCAGGTGATATGGTTATTGATGGTAGCGTACGCGGCCGTCTTGATCGCCTGACAGACGTCTTGCAGTCTTAAGGGGACTGGAGCATGCAACTGAATTCCACCGAAATCAGCGAACTGATCAAGCAGCGCATTGCTCAGTTCAGTGTTGTGAGCGAGGCTCACAACGAAGGTACAATCGTTTCTGTAAGTGACGGTATCATCCGCGTACACGGCCTGGCCGATGTAATGCAGGGTGAGATGATTTCCCTTCCGGGAAACCGTTACGCCATTGCACTGAACTTAGAGCGCGACTCTGTAGGTGCAGTAGTAATGGGTCCGTATGCTGACCTTGCCGAAGGCATGAAAGTTAAGTGTACTGGCCGTATTCTTGAAGTACCGGTAGGCCGTGGCCTGCTGGGTCGTGTGGTGAACACCCTGGGTGCACCTATCGATGGTAAAGGTCCGCTTGAGCATGACGGCTTTGCTGCCGTTGAAGCGATCGCACCAGGTGTAATCGAACGTCAATCCGTAGACCAGCCTGTACAGACTGGTTATAAGTCCGTCGATGCCATGATCCCAATCGGTCGTGGTCAGCGTGAACTTATCATCGGTGACCGTCAGACAGGTAAAACTGCTCTGGCAATCGATGCCATCATCAACCAGCGTGATTCCGGCATCAAATGTATCTACGTTGCTATCGGCCAGAAAGCGTCCACTATCTCTAACGTGGTTCGTAAACTGGAAGAGCACGGCGCACTGGCTAACACTATCGTTGTTGTTGCAACTGCATCAGAATCTGCTGCACTGCAATACCTGGCACCGTACTCCGGTTGCGCGATGGGTGAATACTTCCGTGACCGTGGTGAAGATGCACTGATCATTTATGATGACCTGTCTAAACAGGCTGTTGCTTATCGTCAGATTTCCCTGCTGCTTCGCCGTCCACCAGGTCGTGAAGCTTACCCAGGCGACGTATTCTATCTCCACTCCCGTTTGCTGGAACGTGCTGCGCGTGTAAACGCTGATTACGTTGAAGCATTCACTAAGGGTGAAGTGAAAGGCAAAACAGGTTCCCTGACTGCGCTTCCGATTATCGAAACGCAAGCGGGTGACGTTTCCGCGTTCGTTCCGACCAACGTAATTTCTATTACCGATGGTCAGATCTTCCTGGAATCAACACTGTTTAACGCCGGTATTCGTCCTGCGGTTAACCCGGGTATCTCCGTATCTCGTGTTGGTGGTGCTGCTCAGACCAAGATCATGAAAAAACTGTCCGGTGGTATCCGTACCGCTCTGGCACAGTATCGTGAACTGGCTGCGTTCTCTCAGTTTGCATCAGATCTTGACGATGCGACCCGTAAGCAGTTGAGCCATGGTCAGAAAGTGACCGAGCTCCTGAAACAGAAACAATATGCGCCGATGTCTGTTGCGCAGCAGTCTCTGGTTCTGTTCGCTGCTGAACGTGGTTACCTCGAAGATGTGGAACTGGCTAAAATCGGTAGCTTCGAAGCCGCTCTGCTGGCTTACGTTGACCGTGACCATGCTCCACTGATGCAAGAAATCAACCAATCTGGTGGCTATAACGACGAAATCGAAGGCAAGCTGAAAGGCATCCTCGATTCCTTCAAAGCAACTCAGTCCTGGTAAAGTCTGGCGGCTTGTCTTAGGGCAAGCCGCAAGGCATTGAGGAGAAGCTCATGGCCGGCGCAAAAGAGATACGTAGTAAGATCGCAAGCGTCCAGAACACGCAGAAGATCACCAAAGCAATGGAAATGGTCGCCGCGTCCAAAATGCGTAAAACGCAGGAACGCATGGCTGCCAGCCGTCCTTACGCAGAAACTATGCGTAAAGTGATTGGCCACCTGGCTTTGGGTAATCTTGAATACAAACACCCTTACCTGGATGAACGCGAAGTCAAACGCGTGGGCTACCTGGTGGTGTCCACTGACCGTGGTCTGTGTGGTGGATTGAACACTAACCTGTTCAAAAAGCTGCTGGCTGACATGAAAGAGTGGTCCGATAAAGGCGTTCAAAGCGAAATCGCAATGATCGGCTCTAAAGGCGTCTCTTTCTTCAACTCTGTAGGCGGCAATATTGTTGCTCAGGTGACTGGTATGGGTGATAACCCTTCCCTGTCCGAGTTGATTGGCCCGGTGAAAGTGATGTTGCAGGCCTACGATGAAGGCCGTCTGGACAAGCTGTATGTTGTCAGCAACAAATTTATTAACACAATGTCTCAGGTTCCTACCCTTACCCAACTGCTGCCGTTACCGCCAGCAGAAGATGGTGAGCTGAAGAAGAAAACCTGGGATTATCTGTATGAACCTGATCCTAAAGCGCTGCTGGATACTTTGCTGCGCCGTTATGTGGAATCTCAGGTTTATCAGGGCGTCGTAGAAAACCTGGCCAGCGAGCAGGCCGCACGTATGGTGGCGATGAAAGCCGCTACCGACAATGGCGGCAGCCTGATTAAAGAGCTGCAGTTGGTTTACAACAAAGCTCGTCAGGCCAGCATTACTCAGGAACTCACCGAAATCGTCGGTGGCGCTTCCGCGGTATAACCAGGTTTACGTATTTAGAGGATTCGAGATGGCTACTGGAAAGATTATCCAGGTAATCGGCGCCGTGGTGGACGTCGAGTTCCCTCAGGATGCCGTACCAAAAGTGTACGACGCTCTTGAGGTTACAAATGGTAAAGACCGTCTGGTGCTGGAAGTTCAGCAACAGTTAGGTGGTGGCGTAGTTCGTACTATCGCCATGGGTACTTCTGATGGTTTGCGTCGTGGTCTGGAAGTTTCTAACCTCGATCACCCAATCGAAGTGCCGGTAGGTAAAGCAACTCTGGGTCGTATCATGAACGTCCTGGGCGAGCCTATCGACATGAAAGGCGATATCGGCGAAGAAGAGCGTTGGGCTATTCACCGTTCTGCTCCAAGCTACGAAGAACTGTCCAGCTCTCAAGACCTGCTGGAAACCGGCATTAAAGTAATGGACCTGATTTGCCCGTTCGCTAAGGGCGGTAAAGTGGGTCTGTTCGGTGGTGCGGGTGTTGGTAAAACTGTAAACATGATGGAGCTTATTCGTAACATCGCGATCGAGCACTCCGGTTACTCTGTGTTTGCAGGCGTGGGTGAGCGTACTCGTGAGGGTAACGACTTCTACCACGAAATGACCGACTCCAACGTTCTGGACAAAGTATCACTGGTTTATGGCCAGATGAACGAGCCACCAGGTAACCGTCTGCGCGTTGCGCTGACCGGTCTGACCATGGCTGAGAAGTTCCGTGACGAAGGTCGTGACGTTCTGCTGTTCGTTGATAACATTTACCGTTATACCCTGGCCGGTACAGAAGTATCTGCACTGCTGGGTCGTATGCCATCTGCGGTAGGTTACCAGCCAACTCTGGCAGAAGAGATGGGTGTTTTGCAGGAGCGTATTACCTCCACCAAAACTGGCTCAATCACTTCTGTTCAAGCGGTATACGTACCTGCGGATGACTTGACTGACCCATCTCCAGCAACCACCTTTGCTCACTTGGATGCAACCGTGGTACTGAGCCGTAACATCGCGTCTCTGGGTATCTACCCTGCGGTAGATCCACTGGATTCCACCAGCCGTCAGTTAGATCCACTGGTTGTTGGCCAGGAACACTACGACACCGCGCGTGGCGTGCAGTCTATTCTGCAACGTTACCAGGAACTGAAAGACATCATCGCCATTCTTGGTATGGATGAACTTTCTGAAGAAGATAAATTGGTTGTAGCACGTGCGCGTAAGATTCAGCGCTTCCTGTCTCAGCCATTCTTCGTAGCAGAAGTCTTTACCGGTTCTCCGGGCAAGTTTGTATCGCTGAAAGATACTATCCGTGGCTTTAAAGGCATCATGGACGGCGAATATGACCATCTGCCAGAGCAGGCGTTCTACATGGTTGGTACTATCGACGAAGCCGTTGAGAAAGCTAAAAAACTTTAACGCCTTAATCGGAGGGTGACATGGCAATGACTTATCACCTGGACGTCGTCAGCGCGGAGAGCCAAATGTTCTCCGGTCTGGTTGAGAAGATCCAGGTAACGGGTAGCGAAGGTGAGCTGGGGATTTATCCTGGCCACGCCCCGCTGCTCACCGCCATTAAGCCTGGTATGATCCGCATCGTTAAACAGCACGGACATGAAGAGTATATCTACTTGTCTGGTGGTGTGATGGAAGTGCAGCCTGGCACGGTAACCGTGCTGGCCGATACCGCAATTCGTGGTCAGGACCTCGACGAAGCTCGAGCCCTGGAAGCGAAGCGTAAAGCGGAAGAGCGCATCCATAGTTCCCACGGTGATGTGGACTACGCTCAGGCTTCTGCTGAACTGGCTAAGGCGATCGCGAAACTTCGCGTTATCGAGTTGACCAGAAAAGCGATGTAACTACCTGCTTGAAAAGACAAATGCCAGCCAGGTTTCCCTGACTGGCATTTTTTTCGTTTGAACTATTCTACTGCTTTGTCAGAAACTCACCTGTTTTGAATGAACCATCAGCATTACGTTGCAACGGGACTGGCAGCGTCAACGACTGATAATCTTTTATACTCAGCTGCTTACCTTCGCTGTTTACCGTTTTACCATCCCGAATGAAATAGTTGCTGCTATCTACATTTCCCGAGATAGCGTCATCATATTTTCCCTCAACGCTACGCAATGAAATGTTATCGGTGAACTTACCTTGAGTTTCCGCGCTGCCGTAAGGGCTTGGGCGGAAGATGTAGTTAAAGCGTTGGTTATCAACCGAAACGTTGTTAGCCACTACCAGCGCACCAGGGTTAAAGTTATCGGTAAAACCATCAAGGTGGTTACCAATCGCGATGCTGTTGTGGATTTCATGTGCGACAGGCTGCCCTTCCCCGCCCAGCTTGAAACCGTTGCTGGTGTTGTTACGGGCAATAGAGTTCTCGATCACCACAACGCCATTTGCACCGTCTTCAATCTTGTTGAACAGGTCATAGCCATCATCAATATTGTCGTGCGCATAGCATCCTTCAAGACGGTTTCCATCACCCACACGCATCTTCACCGCAAAGCCATCAGCATTGATTTTGCCCGGATCTTCATTACTGAAGGATTCGGCATTAACGACTTTGTTGTAGCTTGCCCACAACGGACGGCCTACATCAGCAGGAGATGAAATCTGGATGCCTGTGTCGTCATTTTTGTAGGCGATTACACTTTCGATAAGGTTATGGCTGCCCTGAACTCGTAAGCTCTTATCGGTGACTTCAATGCCTTTGACATGCCAGTAGTTACCATCCAAAGCCAGGCCGCGAATCACGACTTTGCCATCGGCCTCGAGGGTTTTCAGTTTGCCTTTTATGCCACTGTCAGCCGTCGAAATGGTAGTAAGTGGGTACTCACCGCTGCTTAAGATGATTTTTCCACCAGGAGAGATGAGGGAGATTGCGCTAGCCAAATCTAGTGGTGCGGATTTAGAACCATTGTTACTTGATGCACCATCTGGCGCTACGTAAAGCGTATTGCCTTCCATGTTTTTGACTTGCTCAACCATGAAGTTTTGGGTGACAGGGGTTTTGTCTTTACCGCTGGTTGGGGTAAAAGTCACGGTGAAACGTGCTTGCTCTTTAAGTGTGGTTGGCAGAGTGAACATCTCCCCGGCCTTGGCCACTTTTTCCTGACCGATCACAACTTCGTCCTGGCGTACGGTGAAATTGCCGTCATAGTTAGCGCGTGCCTGTACCACGTATTCGCTGGTGGAACTTTTTGCTGGAGAGGCAATTTGCATCACAACAGGCCATGCTTTCGGCACGAAAGACGCGGAAGCAACAGTATTTGCTGCACTCGTTTCTAATGACGCATCGCTAACAGTGATTTTGGCATTCCGGGAAGCAAAGAAACCGACGTAATACTTCTCTTTATCCTGGCTTGTGATGATATCGGCGCGTTTAACATTTTCAGAAACCCATGCGTCGCTTCCGGCTGGAGCCCAAGAAGTCACAAACCCATCATTGGTACGCTCGAGCTTCATGCGGAAAGTCGGTGCTTTACTCAGATCAATGGCTTCCTGGTAGCTTTTACGAGAAATAGTTGAGCCGGTATTTCCCCATGGCTGAGTAATACCATCACGCGCAATGGCCTGCATTTTCACGCGTGATGCGTCCTTTTTATCCTGCGTCATTATGGCATTCATCACCATATTGGAAGCCGCAGGAAACTCTTCGTAGCCTTCCTTCAGCGGCTCCTGGCGCGGATTGCCTAATACATCCCTTACCAGCATCCCGGCACCTTCCTGCGCGGCCGGTTTCGCACCATTTTCAGGGCCAAACTGATCGACGGTGACCGTTGCCTGTAAGACAAAATTCTCACTGGTGGGTAATGCGGTATAGAAGAACGTTAATCCATCGTGAGAGTTAGCAATTTTACCGCCACGGCTTTCGATGGTTATGGGTTTGGAAAGATCGGCGGAATCTGCAGTGGCCAGCTTTTTGCCGTCGATCGTTACGTTGTTCACACCCACTTTTTCAGGTAACACGTTAGATGAAAAGTTAATATCTGTTGATTGCCCAAAAGCAATTGCGTGCCAGATGGGTTGTTGCTGTGCGGTTGCTGGCAGGGATAAAGCCGCGCCACAAAGCGTAAGAGCCAGAGGTATTTTTGACGCCATCATTATTCTCCTTATAAATGTCCGTGCCATTATCTATAAAAATGAAATGACGTTTCTTTTATACTTGTCACAAAGGCTGATTTTTAAAACACTAACATTTCAAATATGTGGACTAGCTTTGTTTCTGACCGAAAAGAAGTCTTAATCCACAGAGATCTATGGCTTTTGTTATTTCAGAAGTACTTTTTCCGAGCTTATCCACCTACAATTGAGCACATGAGCAACTGAAAAGAGCATCAGAAGCCTGTTTTTTAGGCATCGCGTTTTTTGTTGCAAAATATGTAGAATTTTCAACGTGAAATCGTTTTACTTCCCTCTCAAATTAAAGTCAGGACGCGTATGTCAAACAATGCGATGAGCGTGGTTATCCTAGCCGCAGGCAAAGGAACCCGCATGTATTCAGACCTCCCGAAGGTGTTACATACTCTTGCCGGGAAACCGATGGTTCAACATGTTATTGATGCGGCTAATAATCTAGGCGCGCAGCGTGTACATCTGGTTTACGGCCATGGCGGCGATCTGCTCAAAAATAAACTCAGCGATAGCTCTCTTAATTGGGTATTGCAGTCTGAGCAGCTTGGTACCGGCCACGCCATGCAGCAGGCCGTACCTTTCTTTGCTGACGACGAAGACATTCTGATGCTCTACGGCGACGTGCCGCTGATTTCTGTTGAGTCTTTGCAACGTCTGCGTGATGCCAAACCGCAGGGCGGTATCGGTTTGCTGACCGTAAAACTCGACGATCCAACCGGCTATGGCCGTATCGCTCGTGAGAATGGCAAGGTCGTTGGCATTGTTGAGCATAAAGACGCGACTGATGAACAACGCAAAATTGACGAAATCAATACCGGGATCCTGGTCGCGAACGGCGCGGACCTGAAACGCTGGCTGGCGAAACTAGATAATAACAATGCTCAGGGTGAGTTCTATATCACCGACATTATCGCGCTGGCGCACCATGAAGGCCGTGCAATCACCGCCGTACATCCTGACCGCTTAAGTGAAGTGGAAGGCGTGAACAACCGCCTGCAACTATCACGCCTTGAGCGCGTCTACCAGAGTGAACAAGCAGATAAACTGCTGCTGGCAGGTGTGATGCTGCGCGATCCTGCTCGTTTCGACCTGCGTGGTGAACTGACGCATGGGCGTGATGTAGAAATTGATACTAATGTCATTATTGAAGGCTCGGTGACCCTGGGTCATCGCGTCAAAATTGGCACCGGCTGCGTTATTAAAAACAGCGTGATTGGCGATGACTGTGAAATCAGTCCGTACACCGTTGTAGAAGACTCAACCCTTGCTGCTGCTTGTTCTATCGGTCCGTTTGCACGTTTGCGTCCCGGCGCAGAACTGGCAGAAGGCGCACACGTCGGCAACTTCGTGGAAATGAAAAAAGCGCGTCTGGGTAAAGGTTCGAAAGCGGGTCACCTGAGCTATTTGGGTGATGCTGAAATTGGCGACAACGTGAATATTGGCGCTGGTACCATCACCTGTAATTACGACGGTGCGAACAAATTCAAAACCATCATCGGTGATGATGTATTTGTTGGTTCCGATAGCCAACTGGTGGCGCCTGTGACCATTGCTCGCGGTGCAACAATTGGCGCGGGCACAACTGTCACTCGTAACGTTGGTGAAGACGAACTGGTTATCAGCCGCGTGAAGCAGACTCATATCCAGGGTTGGCTGCGTCCGGTTAAGAAAAAGTAATTTTGTATTTTCCTTCTCCCTGAATGGGAGAAGGCTGGGGTGAAGGTTGTTCTCGAAAATGACCCACCCCGCAGTACTACCAAAACTATAACCCCACTCTCTACAAGGCTCGGGGCCCCGGAAAACGGGATATTTACCCAAAGAATTTCGTGCAGCCAACGCATATGTAGTGCGAAAGGCGACGGGTAAAACAGGTCAGCGACAACACATGGCGTAATGCCATTATCAGGAATCTAATCTTATGTGTGGAATTGTTGGCGCGGTCGCGCAACGTGATATCGCTGAAATCCTTCTCGAAGGACTACGTCGTCTGGAATACCGTGGTTATGACTCTGCGGGCCTGGCAGTTGTTGACGAAAAAGGTCATATGACCCGTCTGCGCCGTCTGGGTAAAGTGAATAAGCTGGCTGAAGCCGCCGCGGAAACTGCGCTGCATGGTGGCACCGGTATTGCGCACACGCGTTGGGCGACTCACGGCGAACCATCAGAAGTTAACGCTCACCCGCATGTTTCCGAACATATTGTGGTGGTTCATAACGGTATCATCGAAAACTATGAACCGCTGCGTGAAGCTCTACAGGGTCGCGGTTACACCTTCGTTTCACAAACCGATACCGAAGTTATTGCTCACCTGGTTCACTGGGAACTGGAGCAAGGCGGTAGTCTGCGTGAAGCTGTGCTGCGTACTATCCCGCAACTGCGCGGCGCTTACGGCACCGTTATCATGGACACCCGTAACCCAGACGTGCTGCTGGCAGCTCGTTCAGGTAGCCCGATGGTTATCGGCCTGGGCATGGGCGAAAACTTTATCGCATCCGACCAGCTTGCTTTGCTGCCAGTCACCCGTCGCTTCATCTTCCTCGAAGAAGGTGATATCGCGGAAGTAACTCGTCGCTCTGTAACAGTATTCGATACCAAAGGTGAGCAGGTTAAACGCCCTGATATCGAATCCAGTCTGCAATATGACGCGGGCGACAAAGGTATTTATCGCCACTACATGCAGAAAGAGATCTACGAACAGCCGAACGCGATTAAAAATACCCTGACTGGCCGCATTAGTCATGGCGCTATCGATCTCTCTGAGCTTGGCCCGCAGGCCAATGAAATGTTGTCTCAGGTTGAGCACATTCAAATTGTCGCGTGTGGTACCTCCTACAACTCAGGCATGGTTTCGCGTTACTGGTTTGAATCACTAGCAGGTGTGCCTTGCGATGTCGAAATCGCATCTGAGTTCCGCTACCGTAAATCAGCGGTGCGTCGTAACAGCCTGATGATCACCCTTTCCCAGTCTGGCGAAACGGCAGATACCCTTGCAGCATTGCGATTGTCTAAAGAACTGGGCTATTTGGGGTCGTTGGCAATCTGCAACGTGCCGGGTTCTTCTCTGGTGCGTGAGTCCGATCTGGCGCTGATGACCAACGCAGGCACTGAAATCGGTGTGGCATCTACCAAAGCGTTTACCACTCAGCTGACCGTCTTGCTGATGCTGGTGGCGAAACTGAGCCGCCTGAAAGGTGCTGATGCCTCTATTGAGCAAGACATTGTTCATGGTTTGCAGGCACTGCCAAGCCGTATCGAGCAGATGCTGTCCCAGGATAAACGCATTGAAGCATTGGCCGAAGATTTCTCTGACAAACATCATGCGCTCTTCTTAGGCCGTGGCGATCAGTACCCAATCGCAATGGAAGGCGCGCTGAAGCTCAAAGAGATTTCATATATTCACGCCGAAGCGTATGCGGCAGGCGAGCTGAAACACGGCCCGCTGGCGCTGATTGATGCAGATATGCCGGTTATTGTTGTGGCACCAAACAACGAATTACTTGAAAAGCTGAAATCGAATATCGAAGAAGTGCGCGCGCGTGGCGGCCATCTGTATGTATTTGCAGATAAAGATGCAGGGTTTGCCAGCAGCGACAACATGCACATCATTGAGATGCCGCATGTAGAAGAAGTTATTGCACCTATCTTCTATACCGTACCGTTGCAGTTGCTGTCTTATCACGTTGCGCTGATCAAAGGCACCGACGTTGACCAGCCACGAAATCTGGCGAAATCAGTGACGGTTGAATAAGCCGTTCTAAATAGACACGCAAAATAAAAAAGGCCGGTTGCGCTAAGCACAACCGGCCTTTTTACTGCTAAATCAATTATCTTCCTGCGTCACCAGTTTTGGTTCTTCAGGGGATTTCAGCAGAACCCACAAGACAATTGCCCCGATTACGTCGAACACGGAAAGCACCGCGAACAACGGGCTGAAACCAACCGTGTCGGCCAGAGCACCCACAACCAGTGCAAACATGGTGCTGGCAGTCCAGGCTGCCATGCCGGTAAAACCGTTGGCGGTGGCGACTTCGTTGGAGTCGAACATATCAGAAGACAACGTGATAAGCGCGCCAGACAATGACTGGTGGGCAAAGCCGCCAACGCACAACAGTGCGATCGCAACCATCGGGCTGCCAAACAAACCGACCATGCCTGGCAGAATCATCAGTGCAGCACCCATTGTGACCACCAGCTTGCGGGATACCACGATATTCACGCCAAAAGCTTTCTGGAACATACCTGGCAGGTAACCACCAATGATGCAGCCGAAATCAGCGAACAGCATCGGGATCCAGGCAAACATAGCGATATCTTTGAGGTTAAAGCCGTAGGTGTGGACCATAAACAGCGGGATCCACGCGTTAAACGTCCCCCACGCAGGTTCAGCCAGGAAACGCGGTAATGCGATACCCCAAAACTTACGTTGTTTGAGCAGGCGGCCAATACGGACTTTCTCAACCTTTGGTTTCTCAGGCTGCCCATCGGTTATATAGAGATACTCTTCCCGGGACAGTGATTTGGTTTTTGACGGGCGGTTATAGGTGAAATACCAACCAGCTGCCCACAGCACGCTGAAAACACCGACGATAATAAACGCCAGTCTCCAGTCTCTGATATAGATTGCCCATGCGACCAGTGGAGGAGCAATAACCGCGCCAATAGAGGAACCAACGTTGAAATAGCCCACTGCTACCGAACGTTCAGTATCCGGGAACCATTCAGTTACTGATTTCAAACCAGCAGGTATCATCGCACTTTCGGCGAAACCGCCGAGACCACGGAACATTGCCAGACCTTTCCAGCCGGTAGCAAATGACGCACCAATGCAGAACACGCCCCACATCAGGCCAAAAATGGTGTAACCCACTTTAGTGCCTAATGTATCAAGCAGATAGCCAGCAATAGGCTGTGCAATGGTGTAGCAGGCCGAAAATGTCGCAATAATGTAAGAATATTGCTGGGTGGTAATGTGCAGATCGCTCTGTAATGTTGGCGCTGCGGCAGAAATAGTATTTCGGGTTAAATAACAAAGAATGGTGCCTAATGTCACCAGTGACAGCATAAACCAGCGCTTGTGGCCTGTTTTGCGCATAACGAATCCCCGTTTTTCAAGCAATAAGTGGCCTGACCGCTGCAAGGCAGCAGGCAATTAAATAATTCAGAGGAGATAAAAATCAGCGGCGCTTCAGAAGACGTCGAGGATTCTGGTTTGGCCCATCCTGGACTTGTTTTTGTTATGTAGATCACACTATGTGTTGATAATGAACCTGTGTTTCACTTTTATTTGTGATTCATCTCAATTTTTTGTGTGTAATCTACCCCTAACGGGTAACGTATGTGACGTGTGTCACATTTCTTTAAGTGATGAGTAAATGGTGATTATGCAAAATATGAATGATACGCACCGCGAAATGCCCGCCGATTCACCCATACGAATTAATAAGTACATTAGCGATTGCGGTATCTGCTCCCGCCGTCAGGCCGATCATTACGTTGAGCAGGGCGAAGTGTTTATTAATGACAGGCAGGCGAGTTTTGGCGCTCAGGTATTTTCCGGGGATGTGGTGAAGCTAAACGGTCAGCTTATTGCACCACGTGATGACAACGATCTCGTGCTGATGGTTTTGAATAAGCCTGTAGGCATCATCACCACAATGGAAAAGAGTGTGCGCGATAACATCAGCGGTCTCATTCATAGCGACAAACGCGTTTCTCCTATCGGGCGTCTGGATAAAGATTCGCAGGGACTCATTTTACTGACCAACCACGGTGATGTAGTGAATAAAATTCTACGCGCTGGTAACAATCACGAAAAAGAGTATGTCGTCACCGTCAACAAACCGATATCTGACGAGTTTATTGTTGGGTTGAGCGTGGGAGTTCCGATACTGGGTACGGTAACCAAACCCTGTAAAGTGACAAAAGAATCCCCCCAAATATTTCGCATCACATTAGTTCAGGGGTTGAACCGTCAGATCCGCCGAATGTGTAAATATTTTGGCTATGAAGTCACCCGGCTTGAACGAATCCGTATCATGAATATCCATCTGGAAGGGTTGCCGTTAGGGGAATCACGCCATTTAACTGGCGAGGAAAAAAGCGAGTTATTGAAGCGGATTAAGCACTCAGAATCAGCAGTGTGACAGGTAGAAATATGCAGCAAAGCTGTCTGTCATAAAACTGTCATATTTAATACATTTAACTGTCACCAAACTGTCCTATTTTCTATCCTGCATCCACTAAACAACGATTTACGTTCACCTCTGCAGGAGACACTATGAAAGCTATGCGTACCACTGTCGCAACTGTTGTCGCCGCGACCTTATCCCTGACTGCTTTTGGCGCAAACGCCGCTGCAAGCCTGACTGGTGCCGGTGCAACATTCCCTGCGCCGGTGTATGCCAAATGGGCAGATACCTACAATAAATCAACTGGTAACAAAGTTAACTACCAGGGTATTGGCTCCTCCGGTGGCGTTAAACAAATCATTGCTAACACCGTGGATTTCGGTGCGTCTGATGCTCCTCTGGCTGAAGATAAACTGCAACAAGAAGGGCTGTTCCAGTTCCCGACTGTTATCGGCGGTGTCGTTCTGGCAGTTAACCTGCCTGGCGTGAAATCCGGTGAGCTGGTGCTCGACGGTAAAACTCTGGGTGACATCTACCTGGGCAAAATCAAAAAATGGGATGACGAAGCAATCGCTAAACTCAACCCAGGCATGAAATTGCCACAGCAGAATATCGCCGTTGTGCGTCGTGCTGACGGTTCCGGTACTTCCTTCGTATTCACCAGCTACCTGGCGAAAGTGAACGAAGAGTGGAAATCTAAAATCGGTGCAGGCTCAACGGTAAACTGGCCAACGGGTCTGGGCGGTAAAGGTAACGACGGTATCGCAGCCTTCGTTCAACGCCTGCCGGGTTCAATTGGTTATGTTGAATATGCTTACGCTAAGCAAAACAACCTCGCTTATACCAAACTGGTTTCAGCAGATGGTAAGCCAGTAGCACCTTCGGAAGAAAACTTTGCTAATGCAGCGAAGGGTGCGGACTGGAGCAAATCATTCGCTCAGGATCTGACTAACCAGAAAGGTGACGGCGCGTGGCCAATCACGTCCACCACTTTCATCCTGGTTCACAAAGAGCAGAAAAACCCAGAGCAAGGCGCTGAAGTGCTGAAGTTCTTCGATTGGGCATATAAAGACGGTGCTAAACAGGCAAGTGACCTGGATTACGCCGCTCTGCCAGACGCTGTGGTTGAGCAGGTTCGTGCTGCATGGAAGACCAACGTGAAAGACAGCTCCGGTAAGGCGCTGTACTAATTTTTTAAAGCTCGGGTGATAAAACCCGGTGTATAGAGTAACTTACGCCGGGTAAACCCAACACTACAAAGAGTAAGCTATGGCAGTAAGTAAGCCGGTGTTCAAAGCTCCTGGCAAACAAGGTGATGTCATTTTCAGTGCGCTGGTAAAACTGGCTGCGCTGATTGTGCTATTTCTGCTGGGTGGCATCATCATCTCCCTGATCATCTCCTCCTGGCCGAGTATCCAGAAGTTTGGTTTCTCATTCCTGTGGACTAAAGAGTGGGATGCTCCAAATGATATTTATGGTGCGCTGGTGCCGATTTACGGCACGCTGGTCACCTCGTTCATTGCGCTGTTAATTGCTGTACCGGTGAGTTTCGGTATCGCGCTGTTCCTGACAGAACTTGCACCAAACTGGTTGCGCCGCCCGCTGGGTATCGCCATCGAACTGCTGGCTGCAATCCCAAGTATCGTGTACGGCATGTGGGGCCTGTTTATCTTTGCTCCGCTGTTTGCGAAATACTTCCAGGAACCTGTCGGCAATGTGCTCTCTTCTGTGCCGATTGTTGGCGAGCTGTTCTCTGGCCCGGCATTCGGTATCGGTATTCTCGCCGCAGGCGTAATACTGGCCATTATGATCATTCCGTACATTGCAGCCGTTATGCGTGATGTATTTGAACAAACCCCTGTGATGATGAAAGAGTCGGCCTACGGCATTGGCTGCACCACATGGGAAGTTATCTGGCGCATCGTTTTACCGTTTACCAAAAACGGCGTGATTGGTGGTGTGATGTTGGGTCTGGGCCGTGCTCTGGGTGAAACCATGGCAGTGACCTTTATCATCGGTAACACTTACCAGCTCGACAACGCCTCGCTGTATATGCCGGGCAACAGTATTACTTCTGCACTGGCGAACGAATTTGCTGAAGCGGAATCTGGCCTGCACACCGCAGCGCTGATGGAGCTTGGCCTGATTCTGTTTGTGATCACCTTTATCGTACTGGCTATCTCTAAGTTCATGGTTATGCGTCTGGCGAAGAATGAAGGAGCGCGTTCATGACGACAATGGAAATGCAAAGCCGCGCGGCGCTCGCAGAATCACGCCGCAAAATGCAGGCACGTCGTCGGTTCAAAAACCGCATTGCTCTGACACTTTCAATGGGAACCATGGCGTTTGGCCTGTTCTGGTTGGTGTGGATACTATTCTCTACGGTGACTCGCGGTATCGATGGTATGTCGATTGCGCTGTTTACCGAAATGACACCACCGCCAAACACCGAAGGTGGTGGTTTAGCCAACGCCCTTGCGGGTAGCGGCCTGTTAATCCTGTGGGCGACCGTGTTTGGTACGCCGCTTGGCATCATGGCGGGTATCTACCTGGCGGAGTACGGACGTAAATCGTGGCTGGCAGAAGTGATTCGTTTTATTAACGACATCCTACTTTCAGCCCCATCCATCGTCGTCGGCCTGTTTGTTTACACCATTGTTGTCGCGAAGATGCAGCACTTCTCTGGCTGGGCTGGTGTGATTGCACTGGCGCTGTTGCAGGTGCCAATCGTGATTCGTACTACGGAAAACATGCTGAAACTGGTGCCAGATAGCCTGCGTGAAGCGGCTTACGCTCTGGGCACGCCAAAGTGGAAGATGATTTCCGCAATTACATTGAAGGCTTCTGTTTCCGGGATTATTACCGGGGTATTGTTGGCGATTGCTCGTATCGCGGGTGAAACCGCCCCGCTGCTGTTCACGTCGCTCTCCAACCAGTTCTGGAGCACTGACATGATGCAGCCGATTGCCAACTTGCCAGTGACGATATTCAAATTTGCGATGAGCCCATTTGCCGAATGGCAACAGTTAGCCTGGGCTGGCGTTCTGATTATTACCCTTTGCGTACTGCTGCTAAATATTCTGGCGCGCGTGATTTTCTCAAAGAGTAAACACGGTTAAATTTTGCGACGCGGCAAAGGCGGCGTCGGATGGAGATTAAGAAACAGATGAGTATGGTCGATACTACCCCAGACAAAATTCAGGTTCGTGATTTGAACTTCTATTACGGTAAGTTCCATGCCCTGAAAAACATCAATCTGGATATCGCTAAGAACCAGGTTACCGCATTCATTGGCCCGTCAGGCTGTGGCAAATCCACCCTGCTGCGTACATTCAACAAAATGTACTCGCTCTATCCAGAGCAGCGTGCCGAAGGTGAGATTCTGCTGGATGGGGAAAACATCCTCACCCAAAGCCAGGATATCGCCCTGCTGCGTGCCAAAGTCGGCATGGTATTCCAGAAGCCGACGCCATTCCCAATGTCGATTTATGACAACATCGCGTTCGGTGTGCGTCTGTTTGAAAAGCTGTCACGCAGCGACATGGACGAGCGTGTGCAGTGGGCTTTGACCAAAGCCGCATTGTGGAATGAAACCAAAGATAAATTACACCAGAGCGGATACAGTCTCTCCGGTGGCCAGCAGCAACGTCTGTGCATTGCACGCGGTATCGCGATTCGCCCGGAAGTGTTGTTGCTTGATGAGCCGTGTTCAGCACTTGACCCAATCTCGACCGGTCGTATTGAAGAGCTGATCACTGAGCTGAAAGAAGATTACACCGTGGTGATCGTTACCCACAACATGCAGCAAGCGGCCCGTTGTTCAGATCACACAGCGTTTATGTACCTGGGTGAGCTGATTGAATTTAGCGAAACCGACACGCTGTTTACAACGCCTGCCAAAAAGCAGACTGAAGATTATATTACTGGCCGCTACGGTTGATTTGGAGAAACAAATGGATAGCCTCAATCTCAACAAACACATTTCCGGCCAGTTTAACGCCGAGCTGGAATATATCCGCACTCAGGTGATGACCATGGGTGGGCTGGTGGAGCAACAGCTTTCTGATGCGATCACCGCCATGCACAATCAAGATGGCGAGCTGGCAAAGCGCGTTATCGAAGGCGACCAGAAAGTTAACATGATGGAAGTGGCAATCGATGAAGCCTGTGTGCGCATCATCGCTAAGCGCCAGCCAACCGCCAGTGACTTACGCCTGGTGATGGCTATCATCAAAACGATTTCTGAGCTGGAACGTATTGGCGATGTGGCAGATAAAATCTGCCGCACGGCGCTGGAGAAATTCTCGCATCAACACCAGCCGCTGTTGGTGAGCCTGGAATCACTGGGCCGCCACACCGTGCAAATGCTGCATGACGTGCTGGATGCGTTTGCGCGTATGGATCTTGATGAAGCTGTGCGTATCTACCGCGAAGATAAGAAAGTGGACCAGGAATATGAAGGCATCGTGCGCCAGTTGATGACTTATATGATGGAAGACTCGCGCACTATTCCAAGTGTGCTGACCGCACTGTTCTGCGCGCGTTCTATCGAACGTATCGGCGACCGTTGCCAGAATATCTGCGAGTTCATCTTCTACTTCGTCAAAGGACAGGACTTCCGTCATGTCGGTGGCGACGAGCTGGATAAGCTGCTGGCGGGTAAAGACCCGAAAGAGTGAGATCTATGAGTGGGGAATCCCGCTCTGTGAATATCATATTTAGTAAGCCGGATGAGCATGATTGCTATCCGGCTTTCTTTTTTACTTCGTAATATCCCAACCCCGTGCGCGCCATAACTCCGGCAACTGCGCTAAATCGGTAAAGGTTGTCACTTTTGGGTGGTCAATCGGCTGGTTGTGCGGGTCGGCGCAAAAATAGAAAACTTCCATGCCTGCGGCAATTCCCGATTGCGCACCTGCCATGGAATCATCCACCAGCACGCAGTTTTTCACATCAACACGCATGGCATCGGCTGCGTGGAACATGAGCGCCGGGTCTGGTTTCCACGTCTGAATATCGTAGCCGCTAAACAGTTTGTCCGGGAAATGGTGGAGCATGCCGGCTTTGCCCAGCGACTGATGCATCTTGCTGACCGGGCCGTTGGAAACGATACACATCGGCACGGTGATTTTCTCTACTAACGCTGCTGCACCTTCAATCTCAACCAGTTCGCTGTCGAACAGGCGAGAAACTTCGGCGCGATAAATCGGCTCCAGCTCCTCTTTTGGCAAGCTCACTCCATGTTGGGCATTTATCGTGTCGATTATCTCGTAGAGCTTGATCCCCTTGAAGGTCTTATGAACCTCATCGAGCGCAAGCTCGATGCCGTATTGCGCAAACATATGCACGTAGGCTTTGGAGCAAATAACCTCACTATCAACGAGCGTGCCATCGCAGTCGAAGAACACCGCATCTATCCGGGACATACCGCCTCCTTTTATTAAAGTGAACATGCATCTTACCCAATTTGCGCAATTTTTGCGGCACGCAATCGTTGCCGTATAAGAAAATGCAATGAAAAAAAATCTGTGTTGACCATCACGTTTTGTATTTTTTGGTATAGGATAGCGACGGATTTTCCCTCTCAATGTTCGGAATTAAGACTAATGAGCCAACCACAATCTACTCCGGCCGCAAATCCGGGGCTGCTCGAGCGCGTGTTTAAACTGCGCGAACACGGCACCACGGCCCGCACTGAAGTGATCGCCGGTCTTACGACCTTCCTGACGATGGTGTATATCGTTTTCGTCAACCCGCAGATCCTTGGCGCCGCTGGTATGGATACCCAGGCCGTTTTTGTCACCACCTGTTTGATTGCCGCATTAGGTAGCATCCTGATGGGTATTTTCGCCAACCTGCCAGTCGCACTGGCTCCGGCAATGGGCCTGAATGCGTTCTTCGCCTTTGTGGTTGTTGGCGCGATGGGGATCTCCTGGCAAATCGGGATGGGCGCCATTTTCTGGGGTGCCGTAGGTTTGCTGTTGCTGACCATTTTCCGCGTGCGTTACTGGATGATTGCTAATATTCCGGTGAGCTTGCGCATCGGTATCACCAGCGGTATTGGGCTATTCATCGGGATGATGGGCCTGAAAAATGCCGGTATTATCGTGGCGAATAAAGACACCCTGGTAACCATTGGTAACCTGACTTCGCACAGCGTACTGCTGGGCGCGCTGGGCTTCTTTATTATCGCCATCCTTGCCTCGCGTAATATTCACGCAGCCGTACTGGTTTCGATTGTGGTGACTACGCTACTGGGCTGGATGTTGGGCGATGTGCAATACCACGGCATTGTTTCTGCACCACCAAGCGTGTTGTCTGTTGTGGGTCAGGTTGATTTAGCCGGCTCCCTGAACATTGGTCTGGCGGGCGTTATCTTCTCCTTTATGCTGGTTAACCTGTTTGACTCATCCGGCACGCTGATTGGTGTGACAGATAAAGCAGGTCTTGCCGACGAAAAAGGGAAATTCCCACGCATGAAGCAAGCGCTGTACGTTGATAGCGTTTCATCTGTTGCGGGTGCGTTTATCGGGACTTCTTCCGTTACCGCGTATATCGAAAGCACTTCTGGTGTGTCTGTTGGCGGGCGTACTGGCCTGACGGCAGTTATCGTTGGTTTGCTGTTCTTGCTGGTTATCTTCCTGTCACCGCTGGCGGGTATGGTTCCGGCATATGCAGCAGCAGGTGCTCTGATTTACGTTGGCGTGTTGATGACATCCAGCCTGTCGCGTGTGAAATGGGATGACCTGACTGAAGCGGTTCCGGCGTTTATTACTGCCGTGATGATGCCATTTAGCTTCTCAATCACCGAAGGTATCGCACTCGGCTTCATCTCTTATTGCGTGATGAAACTCGGCACGGGCCGCTGGCGTGAAATCAGCCCATGCGTGATTGTTGTGGCGCTGTTGTTTGTGCTGAAAATCGTATTTATTGACTCACACTAATAGTGTTTTGTAGGGTGGATTAGCGTAAGCGACATCCACCCTAATTTATGCCTGTTTTGTCGGATGTCGCTGCGCTAATCCGACCTACGTATGATTCTCTCTGCGATACCTGCCCGGCGGCTGATTAAACGTGCGCGTAAATATCCGCGTAAACGTCTGCTGCGAATCAAAACCATACTTCAGGCTAATATCGTAAACCTTGTTATCGGTATCGCGTAAATCACGTGCTGCCAGTAGCAATTTACGATCGCGGATATATTTCCCGAGACTCTCGCCTTTGTACTGCATAAACAAACGCTGTAAGTGCCACTTCGAATAACCCGCATGATCAGCAATATCATCAATGCGTAATGGCTGATGCAAATTGTCGTCAATCCACTGAACGATGGTGTCGATAACCTGAGCTGAAATTGTCATTTATCCCCCTGCGCGGTTCATTTACATGGCGCCAGCAGACTCCCACCAGGCGCTAAATTGTTGGGCGTTGTCGTTCACCAATACAGGCTCACCCTGTTTCGGTGTTAACAGGCGAAAATCTTTATCCGCACTGGCTTGCGCAAGGCTTTTGTAGGGTGCATCCCAGGTGTGCTTAGCCAGTACAAAACGACCCGCATGGCCGGGAAGTACAGCGTGAGCATTCAAATCAACGGCAGCCTGCGCAGTCTCGTTCGGCATCATATGAATATTGTTCCAGTCTTCGTCGTACTGGCCGTTTTCCATGATGGCAAGATCAACCGAACCAAACTGTTCGCCGATAGCTTTGAAATGAGGCCCGTAGCCGGTATCGCCGCTGTAATAGACTTTATGGTCATTGGTGACGAACATAAAACTCGCCCATAGCGTCTGGTTGCTTTTCAGGCTGCGGCCTGAGAAGTGGCGAGCGGGTAAAACATGTACAGTCAGCTCATTCGAGACTTTTACCGCCTGGTTCCAGTCTTTTTCATGAATGATGTCGCTATTTACGCCCCAATAACGCAGATGTGAACCGACGCCCAGTGGCGTAATCACCTGGCGGATTTTCGGTTTCAGCGCTTTGATGGTCGCGTAATCCAGATGATCGTAATGGTCATGGGAAATAATCAGCAGATCGATCACTGGCATCGACTCAGCCGTCCATGGGTAATCGCCGGGAAACGCTTTATTCAGAAATGAAAAAGGTGCCGCGTAACTACTGAATACCGGGTCGATAAGAATGCGTTTGCCAGCCAGTTGGATGTACCACGAGGAGTGGCCGAGCCAGACCATGGTGTCTTGTTCTATCGGTAGGTTCGCCAGATCGGTTTTCACTAATGGCAAAGGTTGCTGCGGGCGCGCATTTTCAATTTTGCTGGTTAAAAACTCCCACATCGCTGCCAGCTTACTTTTCTTGCCGGTATAGCCTTCGGTAGGAACCTGGTTACGAAATTGCCCGTCAACGTAATGGGCTGAACGCTCAACTAAACTTAAACCTTCCCCTTGCGGAGCTTGGCCAAACCCGGCATTCAGGACAAAAGGCAAACTGGCTGCTGTTGCAATCAACATAATTATTACCGCGTATAAGGAGAGACGTTTCATATCCAGGCCTGCATATTCCGTACCATCCACTGGTACAATGCTATTAAACTTGATAATGAGTGAGTAAGCACTCATTATAGGTGCGGTGTGATAACCGTCAAGATCATTTTCAATCGCTGACATTGCGCGTTGCAGTGCTGTAGCTTGCGTGATTCAATTTGTGTTTTGGTGTGAATGAGGAAAAACGTTGTGGCTCGTCCGAAGAGTGAAGATAAGAAACTAGCGATACTGGAAGCGGCGACCATCGCTATTGGCCAGGCGGGGATCGTTGCGTCTACTGCGCAGATTGCTCGTGCTGCCGGTGTGGCAGAAGGCACACTGTTTCGCTATTTTGCCACGAAGGACGATTTGCTCAACGAGCTGTACCTGCATTTGAAACAGGGCTTACTTTTTTCGATGCAGGAGAATCTGGACCGCACACTGAAAGACCCGAAAGAATATACCCGTTACATCTGGAACAGTTATATCGACTGGGCAATCCGCAACTCACAAGCCCACCGCGCGATTCGTCAATTAGCGGTGAGCGATAAGATAGGCGAAGAAACCAAGCAGAAAGTGGCAGAGATGTTCCCGGAAATGCATGAGATCTGCTCGCAGTCGATATTGAAAGCTTTTCAAAACGGCCCGTACCGAGCCTTTAGCGACGCGATGTTTTCATCACTGGCAGAAACGACTATGGAGTTCGCCAGCCGCGAACCGGAGCGTGCTGGCGATTATAAAGCACTCGGATTCGAGTCTATGTGGCGCGCACTAGCGAATTAGCTTTTAACCCGCTTAATATAATCACCAAAAGCTGCCAGTTGCCCAGCCAGATGGTCAAGCGTGCTTTGATCGACCACTTCACCTGTTTGTGTATCGACTTTATTCTGAATCACGCCGCCCATAAATTCTGGCTTGTTCATCACCATCGCGTCGAGGAACACCAGAATCTGGCGTAGATGGTACTGACAACGCGCGCCGCCAATTGCGCCCATTGAACTGGTTTGAATCAGCACGGGCTTACCCGCCAGAGGCTGCTCAGGCAAACGAGATAGCCAGTCGATGGCATTCTTCAGCCCGCCCGGTACCGAGTAGTTATATTCCGGAGTGACAATCACCACACCGTCAGCGGCGCGAATTTGTTCAGCAATCGCTTCCACAGTTGATGGGAAACCCTCTTCTTGCTGCACATCGGCGTCATACAGGGGAATGTCTTTAATCGACGGTAACGCATCAACGCTCATTCCCGCAGGAGCGATTCCTGGCAAAGTACGAGCAACCATGGCATTGAATGAGCCATGACGTAGGCTACCTAATAACGTCACTATCTTTAACGTGTCGGACATGAATACTCCTTGGTGTCAGTACGTTCGGAAACGATCAGTTTTGATATAACACTTTTTCTGACGACATGCTGGTTAAGCGAATAATGCTGCCATTAGGATCCCGATAGCGAGATTTTACATCTCCCAGACTATGCCAGTTCTGCGGAGCTTCAAATTCCCACAAACTGAGCTTTTCAATGGCGGGTGACACCACGCATCCCCAGATCAAGAGTCCTTCCACATCGCTGATCGCTTCAATTTCTGATTGGTCGCTAGCGCGTATTCGCCCAGCGCCTGGCAGAAGCTGCAAACTTTCTTCGCGGCCTGTCAGTTTAAAAGTGCTTTGATGCAATGTGCGTAGCTGTGCGCGGGCTTCATCTGGGTTTTTTTGATTGTTTATCCAGATGGATTCATTACTGCGTAAAGTGGAGCCTGAAGCGACAGAGGGGAGATGCCCAAAAGACTGATTAATCTCAATATCTAATCCACAGCGGCCTTCGGTTGTTATCAGAACAGCGACATTGTTTCCGGCATAGGCAATGCTGAAGTCCATCAATGAAGGATCGGCAAAGTGTGGGCGTCCAGCAGCAGTGGCGACGATTCTCGGCAGTTGTTGAATGCCATAAAGCATATGTAGCAATTCAGCCAACAGACTGCGGGAGGCTAAAAATCGTGAGCGGCGGTGTTCTGGCATCTGGCGGGCGTGAGCATGACATTCGTCATTCAGCCGGCTTGAAAAGGGGTACTTTGGGTTGATCGTCCATCTTGCGAAATGCGTTGCCATTTGTCTCTCCTTGATACCAGGCAATGTACTCTGTTCTCGATTGTAGGTTTTTTAGCGGGGAAACGCACGGTCCACCATGGATAAAAAACGATCAAAACCTCAACAAATGATCAAGACCATGAATATTTTGATTTTAATTGTCTGCCAGCTCCGCCATTTTTAAATTTCGATAATTGCGTGGAGAAACGCCATTGATGCGCTTGAAGGCGGTACTAAATGCGCTTTCTGAGGCGTAACCGTATTGAAGCGCCAGCGTGGACACCGACAGCTCACTTTGACGAAGTGATTGCCCGGCTAAATACATGCGCCATTGCGTCAGGTAGGTCAATGGCGCGACACCAGCGATCGACTTGAAATACACCGCAAAACTGGTGCGCGACATCGCTGCGGCCTTTGCCAGTTCACTTAACTGCCAGTTTTGCGCCGGATCGTTGTGCATTAATGCTAGCGCAGGCTGGAGACGTTTATCGCTGACGGCTTTGAGCCAGTTACACGGTAGATCCGTGGTGGTTTGCAGATATTCACGCAAGATCTGCACAAACATCAATTGAGTGAGCTGCATCGAAACGACACTAAAACCGGGAAGGGGTTGAGAAACTTCTCGCACCAGTTGTTCAAGCAGCCACGATAAAACACCTGCTTGTTGCGAGGATGCTCGCACGTGGATTAACGACGGCAGCACTTGTGCCAACAGCTTTCCGCTATCCGGATCAAGCTTAACGTGGCCGCCAAGCTGAATGCAGTCTTTGCCATCGCCAATGACTGCGGTTTTGTTGTGACTGCCGCTAAATAAGGCTTTGGCGTCTACCGGCTCGGTGATGCAATCGCTTCCCAGCACAAACGATGGCGTGGAAGAAAGCAAAAATACGTCGCCTTCTTCGACGTAAACCGGCGTTCTTTCACCTTCAAACATCAGAACGCAGCGCCCTTTCACCAGCGCAAAAAATTTAAGGTATTCAGGCTTTGGGAAGCGTATCGCCCAGTCGCCGCCTGCACTAAAACCTCCGGCAACGACCGGTTTTGCATCGGCCAGACGAAGAAAATCTGAAAACGGGTCGCTGTGCATTCTGAACTCCTGAGCATGTTTCGTGAATTTTAGCGCATTCATCGTTCTATTTCCTGCGCGTAAACTACAGCCTGATTTGTTTACTTCTTCCGAGGAATCACCGATGCGTTATATCAAACTAGGCAATACCGGATTAGATGTTTCACCTGTGGCAATCGGAGCAATGACTTACGGTGAACCAGGCCGTGGCCATCCTGTATGGTCGCTGGATGAGGCGCAGAGTCGCCCGCTGATCAAACACGCGCTGGAAAGCGGAATTAACTTTTTTGATACCGCAAATCTGTATTCCCAGGGAAGCAGTGAAGAAATTCTTGGACGGGCATTAAAAGATTATGCCAACCGTGATGATGTGGTGATTGCGACCAAAATTCGCCACCCAATGCGCTCTGGGCCAAATGGCAAAGGGTTATCTCGTAAAGCGATCATGGCGGAAATCGACCATAGTTTGCGTCGATTAGGCACCGATTATGTCGATCTGTACTTAATCCACCGTATGGATAACTCCACGCCGCTCGAAGAAACCCTCGAAGCGCTGCACGACGTGGTGAAAGCCGGGAAAGTGCGTTATCTCGGGGCCTCCTCGATGCATGCCTGGGAATTTAGCAAAGCGCTGCATATGCAAAAAGCCAACGGCTGGGCGCGCTTCGTTACGATGCAAAACCACTACAACTTGCTGGCGCGGGAAGAAGAACGCGAAATGCTGCCGCTGTGCGCCGACGAAGGCGTGGGAACCATGGTCTGGAGTCCGCTGGCACGGGGTCGTCTGGCGCGTGGCTGGGATGATGCGAAAACGACCGAACGTTCAGGCAAAGATGGTTTTGCCGATATGCTCTATACCCAATTTACGAAGGAAAGCGATCGCCAAATTATTGATGCCGTTGGCGATATTGCCGCCATCCGTGGCGTTTCTCGTGCGCAAATCGCCCTGGCGTGGTTGCGTAAAAACCCAGTGGTGACTGCTCCGCTGGTGGGCGCAAGCAGCATTCAGCAAATCGACAATGCGCTGGCATCACTGGATATCACGCTGACTGAAGATGAGCTTATGGTGCTCGAATCGCCGTACACACCGCGTTATGACTTCCAGGGGATTTCTGACGAAGCGCTACTGAACAGCATTATGGCAAGAATCCCGGGTTTTCAATTGCCGTAACGATCAAAAAAATCCCGCAAAGCCATGAGCTTTGCGGGATGAATGAAAAGTAAGCGCACGCTTACTTTTTAGATTACTTACCGATACAGAAGCTGGAGAAAATGCGGCCAAGCAAATCGTCAGAGGTAAATTCACCGGTGATTTCGCTCAGGCTCTGCTGAGAAAGACGTAGCTCTTCAGCCAGCAATTCCCCGGCCCATGCGCCCAGAAGTTGCGCTTTGCCTTGTTGTAGATGGGTTGCCGCTTGTTCGAGGGCCTGCAAGTGGCGACGACGCGCCAGGAAGCCGCCTTCCATATTGGTTTCAAAGCCCATACTCTGTTTTAGATGATCGCGCAGCACATCTACGCCTTCACCGGTACGCGCAGACAGGCGTACAAGTGAGTGACCATTCACATCGCTCAGGCCCAGCGTTTCGCCGGTGACGTCTGCTTTGTTACGCACAACTGTAATCGGCAAACGTGCCGGCAGGCGCGCAATAAAGTCTGGCCAAATATCTGCAGGGTCTGTGGCATCGGTGGTGGTCCCATCAACCATAAACAACACACGGTCTGCTTGTTCAATCTCATTCCACGCACGTTCGATACCGATACGCTCAACTTCGTCGCTTGCTTCGCGAAGCCCTGCGGTATCGATGATATGCAGTGGCATACCGTCGATATGGATATGTTCACGCAAGACATCGCGAGTTGTTCCGGCAATATCCGTCACAATTGCCGCTTCGCGGCCCGCAAGGGCGTTCAGTAGGCTCGATTTCCCAGCGTTTGGACGACCGGCAATCACTACCTTCATCCCTTCGCGCAGCAGACTTCCCTGGCGCGCTTCGGCACGCACAGCATCCAGATCGTCAATTACCTGGTTCAGCTGCGCTTCGATTTTGCCGTCAGAGAGGAAATCGATCTCTTCATCCGGGAAATCAATTGCCGCTTCTACGTAAATACGTAGATGAGTCAGCGCTTCGACCAGATGGTTAACCCGTGCAGAGAAAGCCCCCTGCAAAGAGTTTAAGGCTGAGCGAGCTGCTTGTTCTGAGCTGGCATCAATCAGGTCAGCAATCGCTTCAGCCTGAGCCAAATCCAGCTTGTCATTCAGGAATGCACGCTCGGAGAACTCACCAGGCCTTGCGATACGCAGCCCTGGGAGCGCCAGGATGCGTTTTAACAGCAAGTCGAGGATAACTGGACCACCGTGCCCCTGAAATTCCAACACGTCTTCACCTGTGAAGGAATTTGGCCCAGGGAACCACAGCGCGATGCCTTGATCGAGCACGCTGCCGTCCGCATCACGGAATGGCAGGTAATCGGCATAGCGTGGCTTGGGGAGTTTACCCAAAATCGCTTGCGCGACTTCACGAGCTTGCAGGCCTGAGACGCGCAGGATACCGACTCCACCACGTCCCGGCGGAGTCGCCTGGGCAACGATTGTCTCGTTATGGCTCATAATTTTCCCTTTCGAGATGGCTGGTGGATGACGCTTCGCTTATCCACCCTACAAAATAAAAAAGGCGGTCTATTGACCGCCTTTCGTAAGCTTCTAGCTAATTGTTATCAGGTCTTTTTCTTATCGCGGCTGTGTAAGCCACGTTTCTCAAGACCGCGATAAATCAGCTGCTGCTGGATGATGGTCACGGTGTTACTGACGATATAGTACAGTACCAGGCCTGACGGGAACCACAGGAAGAATACCGTGAAGATGACCGGCATAAAGGTCATGATCTTCTGCTGCATCGGGTCGGTCACAGTGGTCGGCGACATCTTCTGAATGAAGAACATCGTCAAGCCCATCAGGATCGGCAGGATGTAGTACGGGTCTTGTGCAGACAAGTCATGAATCCACAGTGCGAACGGCGCATGGCGCAGTTCCACAGAACCCATCAGCATGTAGTACAACGCCAGGAAGATTGGCATCTGGATAACCAGTGGGAGACAACCACCCAACGGGTTAACTTTCTCAGCTTTATACAACGCCATCATTTCTTGGCTCTGGCGCTGTTTATCGTCACCAATACGTTCACGCATGGCGGCCAGTTTCGGCTGCAACATACGCATTTTCGCCATGGAGGTGTACTGCGCTTTAGTCAGCGGGTACATGATGCCACGAACGATAAAGGTGATTACGATAATGGAGAAGCCCCAGTTACCGATGAAGCTGTGCAGGAATTTCAACAGCTTGAACAGCGGCTGAGAAATAAACCACAACCAACCATAATCCACTGTCAGGTCAAGGTGCGGCGCAACGGCTGCCATTTTGTCCTGAATTTCCGGGCCGACCCACAGGGTGCTACCCAGTTTGGCGGTCTGACCTGGCTGAACTAGTTGCGGCGAGGATTTATAACCAATCGCTGCCACATCGTTGTTCAGTTTGGTGGTATAGAAGTTGTTGGTACCCTGATTATTTGGAACCCACGCTGTTGCGAAATACTGCTGCAACATCGCAACCCAACCATTGCTGGCGTTAACGTTCAGGTTTTCACCATCAGCGATTTTATCGAATTTATATTTTTCGTATTTCGCATCTGGAGTTGAGTACGCAGCACCACGGAAGGTATGCAACGCAAAGTTGTTGCTTCCTGTATCGCGGTGAGTCGGCAGATTGATGGACTGCTTCAACTGACCAAAAGTAGCCAGCTCCAGCGGTTTCTCACCGGCGTTCTTCACATCGTAATTCACGCTTACCGCGAACTCGCCGCGTTTCAGGGTGAAGGATTTAGTGAAGGTATTGCCCGCCGCATCGGTATACGTCATTGGGATAACGATTTCGTTCTGGCCTTCTGGCAGCACGAAAGTATCGCTAGCAACGTTATACAGAGGACGCTCACCATTAGCCGGGTTATCCGGGCCATCGCGACCGGTCAGGCCACTTTGTGCCTGGTAGACAAACTCTGGCGTAGTTTCCAGTAACTGGAACGGCTCATTAGATTTGAGCTCTTTCGGGTAGGTCAATAACAGCGCCTGCTCAACATCACCACCACGGGTGTTGATGGAAAGCTCAAGAACGTCAGTTTTAACCGTGATGATTTTACCCTGGCCACTGGTCGGCACACCCTGGTTTGCGGCGTTACCTGCTGCGGTGGTCGTAGTCTGCGTGGTCTGTTGCACCTGAGGTTGTGGAGCGTGGTCCTGCTCCCAGGCTTGCCAGATCATGAAAGACACGAACAACAAAGCGATGAGAAAGAGATTGCGTTGCGAATCCATCGTTAGTGTTCTCTGGTATCAAAAGGTCCAGGTGGGACGGGATCGTCTCCACCGGGGTTCAAAGGGTGGCATTTTAATACGCGTTTCACTGTCAACCAACTGCCTTTTAACACCCCAAACCTGCGCAATGCCTCAATTCCGTAGTGAGAACAGGTTGGAGTAAAACGGCAATGCGGCCCGAGAAGCGGACTTATCAGGCGCTGATAGACCCTAATCAGGCCTATCAAGAGCCGGGAGAAAGGCGACAATGACGGCGCCATAACTTTTCCAATGCTTCCGATAAAGCCCGGTTATCCAGGTCTGCAACCCCTTTCTTAGCCACTACCACGAAATCCATTGGAGGAAGTTCGTGCTGACGCAAACGGAAACTCTCACGCGTCAGACGTTTAATCCGATTGCGTTCGTGTGCACGTTTAACATTTTTCTTAGCGACTGTAAGACCGATGCGGGGATGCCCCAGCGAATTTAGGCGGCCGAGGATGGTGATTTGCGGCGTGCCAGCCCGTTGAGGCTGCTGGAAGACGAAAGTGAAATGAGTGGGAGTTAACAAGCGTAACTCCCTGGGAAATGCGAGCTTAACCACTCAGGGGTTAGCTTTTATTACTTAGAAACGGTCAGACGGGAACGGCCTTTAGCACGACGACGTGCCAAAACCTGACGACCATTTTTAGTTGCCATACGAGCACGGAAACCGTGTGAACGGTTACGCTTCAGTACGGACGGTTGAAAAGTGCGTTTCATGGCGATTTCTACCTAAACTTGGATAAATTTCACTGGGTTAGCGAAGAGCCTTGCAGAAACTGCAAACGACTTACGCCTCAGTGTGGCTGATTAAAGAGGCCGGATTGTAATAATTGTACACTCCGGAGTCAATTCTCTTTCCTTATTCCCGTGCCTTAATTCGCTTTTTGACCCCTAAAAAGACCAGGATCTGACCAAAATAAAGCCGTGGTGACACGCGACGGGTGGGGAATTATACGGCGTCCCCATTAAAGCGCAAGGATCGTTGGGGATCTTCCTTAGATCAGATAAGTCGATTTTGTGCACTAGTCATTAAATTTTCCAATATAGGAAGGTAAAGCGCTGTGCGTCTGACAGGATCGTTTACACTTAGACTCCACAAAACAGCCCTGTGGATAAATCGGGAAGAAACTGTGAGAAACAGAAGATCTCTGGCGTACTTTAGGCTATGATCCGCGGTCCCGATCGTGATCCTTTAGCGTTCACCCTGGGGTAAACCGCAGATAGCGGTTCGCACGCTTCCCGAATCGGGGTTCCGTTGAGGAAGAGTCGGCGTGTGTCAACAATCATGAATATAAACTTTCAGTCTTCGTCATTTTATCGACTTTGTTCGAGTGGAGTCCGCCGTGTCACTTTCGCTTTGGCAGCAGTGTCTTGCCCGATTGCAGGATGAGTTACCAGCCACAGAATTCAGTATGTGGATACGCCCCCTACAGGCGGAACTGAGCGATAACACGCTGGCCCTGTATGCGCCAAACCGTTTTGTTCTCGACTGGGTGCGAGATAAGTACCTTAATAACATCAATGGCTTGCTGAATGATTTCTGCGGCACTGATGCACCCGTATTGCGTTTTGAAGTAGGCAGCAAACCGGTCAGCCAAACGCTGAATCAGCAGACTGTTACTACTGCTCCGGCGCATGTACACATCGCACGCCCTACTACTCATCTTCGCCCAAGCTGGGATAACTCTCCGGCTCCGGCTGAACACTCCTATCGCTCTAACGTTAACGTAAAACATACTTTCGATAACTTCGTTGAAGGTAAGTCGAACCAACTGGCTCGCGCGGCAGCACGTCAGGTGGCAGACAACCCAGGTGGCGCTTACAACCCTTTATTCCTTTATGGCGGCACGGGTCTTGGTAAAACGCACCTTTTGCATGCTGTTGGCAACGGTATTATTGCGCGCAAACCGAATGCAAAAGTGGTGTACATGCACTCTGAACGTTTCGTTCAGGACATGGTAAAAGCACTGCAAAATAACGCTATTGAAGAGTTCAAACGTTACTACCGTTCTGTTGATGCGCTGCTGATTGATGACATTCAATTCTTTGCTAATAAAGAACGTTCACAAGAAGAATTCTTCCACACCTTCAACGCCTTGCTTGAAGGTAACCAGCAGATCATTCTGACTTCGGATCGTTATCCAAAAGAGATCAATGGGGTTGAAGATCGTCTGAAATCTCGCTTCGGTTGGGGGCTCACAGTTGCGATTGAGCCACCAGAACTGGAAACGCGTGTTGCGATCCTGATGAAAAAAGCAGACGAGAACGATATCCGTCTGCCTGGTGAAGTGGCCTTCTTTATTGCTAAGCGTTTACGTTCAAACGTGCGTGAGCTTGAAGGGGCATTGAACCGTGTTATCGCCAACGCCAACTTTACTGGCCGGGCGATTACTATCGACTTCGTGCGTGAAGCGCTGCGTGACTTGCTGGCGCTGCAAGAGAAGCTTGTCACCATCGACAATATTCAGAAGACGGTGGCAGAGTACTATAAAATAAAGATTGCTGACCTGTTGTCCAAGCGTCGTTCCCGCTCTGTTGCCCGTCCACGTCAAATGGCAATGGCACTAGCGAAGGAACTGACGAACCACAGCTTGCCAGAAATCGGCGATGCCTTTGGTGGCCGCGACCATACTACGGTTCTGCATGCCTGCCGTAAGATTGAGCAGTTGCGTGAAGAAAGCCACGACATCAAAGAAGATTTCTCTAACCTAATCAGAACATTATCTTCGTGACGCTATGAAATTTACCGTTGAACGTGAAACTTTATTAAAACCGCTGCAACAGGTGAGTGGCCCGTTAGGTGGCCGTCCGACGTTACCGATTCTCGGCAATCTGCTGTTGCAAGTCGCGGAAGGAACTCTTTCATTAACAGGTACTGACCTGGAAATGGAGATGGTGGCGCGTGTCGCGTTGGTGCAACCGCATGAGCCGGGTGCCACAACGGTTCCAGCACGTAAATTTTTCGATATCTGCCGTGGTTTGCCGGAAGGTGCAGAAATCGCTGTTACGCTTGAGGGCGACCGTATGTTGGTGCGCTCCGGGCGTAGCCGTTTCTCGCTCTCGACGCTGCCTGCTGCTGATTTCCCGAACCTGGACGACTGGCAGAGCGAAGTAGAATTCACGCTCCCGCAAGCGACCATGAAACGCCTGATTGAAGCCACGCAATTTTCTATGGCGCATCAGGACGTTCGTTACTATTTGAACGGCATGTTGTTTGAAACCGAAGGCGAAGAGTTACGCACCGTGGCGACCGATGGTCACCGCC
This sequence comes from Buttiauxella sp. BIGb0552, assembly GCF_004366275.1. Taxonomy (NCBI): domain Bacteria; kingdom Pseudomonadati; phylum Pseudomonadota; class Gammaproteobacteria; order Enterobacterales; family Enterobacteriaceae; genus Buttiauxella; species Buttiauxella sp. BIGb0552. The sequence goes on along the minus strand of NZ_SODY01000005.1, from coordinate 390,058 downwards.
TGGCTGTGTGTTCTATGCCGGTCGGTCAGTCTCTGCCAAACCATTCGGTGATCGTGCCGCGTAAAGGCGTGATTGAGCTGATGCGTATGTTGGATGGCGGCGATTCACCGTTGCGTATCCAGATCGGCAGCAACAACATCCGCGCTCACGTCGGTGACTTTATCTTCACATCCAAACTGGTTGATGGCCGTTTCCCGGATTATCGTCGTGTATTGCCGAAGAATCCTGATAAACACCTCGATGCCAGCTGCGATTTGCTGAAACAAGCGTTTTCACGTGCGGCTATTCTCTCAAACGAGAAATTCCGTGGTGTTCGTCTGCAAGTGATTGCCAATCAGTTGAAAATCACCGCTAACAACCCGGAACAGGAAGAAGCCGAAGAGATTCTCGACGTCACTTATGACGGCACAGATATGGAAATCGGCTTCAACGTCAGTTACGTGCTTGATGTTCTGAATGCACTCAAATGCGAGAACGTGCGCATTTTGCTGACCGATTCTGTTTCCAGTGTGCAGATTGAAGATGCAGCTTCTCAGGCGGCGGCCTACGTCGTCATGCCAATGCGTCTTTAGTATCGGGCTATCTTACTTGTTATTCTGGTTCCGGGCAGTGCTCACAATCCTCACGTACTTCAGTACGCTCCGGTTGTTGCGCGCTGGCCGTAATCAGACTAACTGCGCCGATAACGCCCTGGTTGTGAGTTAAATATGTCGCTGTCGCGTTTATTGATTAAAGACTTTCGAAATATCGAAGATGCGGATCTGGCTCTGTCTCCAGGGTTTAATTTCCTGGTCGGAGCCAACGGAAGTGGCAAAACCAGCGTGCTTGAGGCGATTTATACCCTCGGGCACGGTCGCGCTTTTCGCAGTCTGAAAATTGAGCGCGTCATTCGCCATGAAACAGAATCCTTTGTACTGCATGGGCGTATACAGAACGGTGAGCGGGAAACCTCTGTTGGCCTGACCAAAGACCGTGCAGGCGACAGCAAAGTGCGTATCGATGGCAGCGACGGCCACAAAGTGGCTGAACTTGCTCTATTGATGCCAATGCAACTTATCACTCCTGAAGGGTTTACATTGCTCAACGGCGGTCCCAAATTCCGTAGAGCTTTCCTCGATTGGGGATGTTTCCACAACGAACCAGGTTTTTTTGTCGCCTGGAGCAATCTCAAGCGCCTGTTAAAGCAACGTAACGCTGCGTTGCGCCAGGTCACGCGTTATGCGCAACTGCGGCCATGGGATCAAGAACTTATCCCACTAGCGGAGCAAATTAGCCGCTGGCGTGCTGAATACAGTGCAGCCATTGCCGATGACATGGCTGATACCTGTGCGCAATTTCTACCAGAGTTCTCGCTAAACTTCTCTTTCCAGCGCGGCTGGGAAAAAGAGAGTGACTACGGCGAGCTACTGGAACGCAATTTCGAACGCGACAGAATGCTGACCTACACCGCCCACGGCCCCCACAAAGCTGATTTTCGGATCCGTGCTGACGGTGCGCCGGTAGAAGATACTCTGTCGCGCGGGCAGCTTAAATTACTGATGTGCGCCTTAAGACTGGCGCAGGGTGAGTTTCTCACCCGACAGAACGGGCGACGTTGCCTGTATCTGATAGATGATTTTGCCTCTGAACTAGATGATGCACGCCGTGGTCTATTAGCCAGCCGGTTAAAGGCGACGGAATCACAAGTTTTTGTTAGCGCGATTAGCGCAGAACATGTGATGGATATGGCGGACAAAAATTCGAAGATGTTCGCCGTGGATCAGGGTAAAATAACGGATTAACCCAAGAATAAATGAGCGAGAAACGTTGATGTCGAATTCTTATGACTCCTCCAGTATCAAAGTCCTTAAAGGGCTGGATGCGGTACGTAAGCGCCCGGGAATGTATATCGGTGATACGGATGACGGCACCGGTCTGCACCACATGGTATTTGAGGTCGTAGATAACGCTATCGACGAAGCACTTGCCGGTCACTGTAAAGACATCGTTGTCACCATTCATGCTGATAACTCTGTCTCAGTAACCGATGATGGTCGTGGTATTCCTACTGGTATTCACCCGGAAGAAGGTGTGTCTGCTGCCGAAGTTATTATGACCGTGCTTCATGCCGGCGGTAAGTTCGATGACAACTCCTACAAAGTTTCCGGTGGTCTGCACGGTGTGGGTGTTTCGGTTGTTAACGCCCTGTCCCAGAAGCTGGAACTGCTGATTCGCCGCGAAGGCAAAGTGCACCAGCAAACTTATGTTCACGGTGTGCCACAAGCGCCGCTGGCGGCAACGGGTGATACCGATGCAACCGGTACGCAAGTCCGTTTCTGGCCAAGCCACGACACCTTCACCAATGTGATTGAGTTTGAATACGACATTCTGGCTAAACGCCTGCGCGAATTGTCGTTCCTGAACTCTGGTGTTTCTATCCGCCTGATTGATAAGCGTGATGGCCGCCAGGACCACTTCCACTACGAAGGTGGTATCCGTGCGTTTGTTGAATACCTCAACAAAAACAAAACTCCAATTCACCCAACTGTGTTCTATTTCAGCACTGAAAAAGACGGCATTGGCGTAGAAGTGGCGTTGCAGTGGAACGATGGTTTCCAGGAAAACATCTACTGCTTTACCAACAACATCCCGCAGCGCGATGGTGGTACTCACCTGGCAGGTTTCCGCTCGGCGATGACGCGTACATTGAACGCGTATATGGAAAAAGAAGGCTACAGCAAAAAAGCGAAAGTTAGCGCCACCGGTGACGATGCCCGTGAAGGCTTGATTGCTGTTGTCTCCGTAAAAGTTCCAGACCCTAAATTCTCTTCTCAGACCAAAGACAAACTGGTTTCTTCTGAAGTGAAAACAGCGGTTGAGCAGCAGATGAACGAACTGCTGTCTGAATACCTGTTGGAACACCCGTCTGACGCGAAAATCGTGGTCGGTAAAATTATTGATGCCGCTCGTGCTCGTGAAGCAGCACGTCGTGCACGTGAAATGACTCGTCGTAAAGGCGCGCTGGATTTGGCTGGTTTGCCAGGCAAACTGGCTGATTGCCAGGAACGCGACCCGGCTCACTCCGAACTGTACCTTGTGGAAGGGGACTCAGCGGGCGGCTCTGCAAAACAGGGGCGTAACCGTAAGAACCAGGCGATCCTGCCACTGAAAGGTAAAATTCTGAACGTTGAGAAAGCGCGCTTTGACAAAATGCTCGCCTCTCAGGAAGTTGCCACGCTGATCACCGCGTTGGGCTGCGGCATTGGCCGTGACGAATACAACCCGGACAAACTGCGTTACCACAGCATCATCATCATGACGGATGCGGACGTCGATGGCTCACACATTCGTACTCTGCTGTTGACCTTCTTCTACCGTCAGATGCCTGAAATCGTTGAGCGCGGCCATGTGTATATCGCACAGCCACCGCTGTACAAAGTGAAGAAAGGCAAGCAAGAACAGTACATCAAAGATGATGAAGCGATGGACCAATACCAGATTGCAATCGCTCTGGATGGCGCAACGCTGCACACCAATGCTCACGCACCAGCCATTGCTGGCGAAGCGCTGGAAAAACTGGTGTCTGAGTTTAAAGCCTGCCAGAAAATGATTGGCCGCATGGAGCGCCGTTATCCGCGCAACTTGCTGAACAACCTGGTTTATCACTCAACACTTGCTGATGCCGACTTGGTTGACGAAAGCAAAGTGACAGCCTGGGTTTCTGCTCTGGTCACCGCACTGAACGAAAACGAACAGCACGGCAGTACCTGGAACTCTCTGGTTCGTCATAACCGTGAACTGAATCTTTTTGAACCGGTAATTCGTGTGCGTACCCACGGCGTTGATACTGACTATCCGCTGGAGCAAGAGTTTATCGTTGGTGGCGAATACCGTCGTATTTGCACGCTGGGCGAGAAACTGCGCGGTCTTATCGAAGAAGATGCGTTCATCGAACGTGGCGAGCGCCAACAGCCAGTTGCCAGCTTCGAGCAGGCGCTGGAGTGGTTGGGCAAAGAGTCCCGTCGTGGCCTGTCTATTCAGCGCTACAAAGGTTTGGGCGAAATGAACCCGGATCAGCTGTGGGAAACCACAATGGATCCACAAAGCCGTCGTATGCTGCGCGTGACTGTTAAAGACGCGATTGCAGCGGATCAGCTGTTCACCACCCTGATGGGTGATGCGGTTGAACCACGTCGCGCATTTATCGAAGAAAACGCCCTGAAAGCGGCGAACATCGATATCTAATCTCTACCCGTTGGTGGGCGTCTGCCCACCAATAATCTCACTCTCTCGCACCTCTATTTCTCCACGCTAATATCCGTCAATGACTACACTTCTAATGCACACTTCGTGATTGCAGAGGACACGGTCATGGGTTTATTCGATCAAGTTACTGGCATGATGGGGGGTGGCGATGCAGGTAAATTCAAAGTCATCCTTACATGGATTAATGAACAAGGCGGTATTCAGGCAATTCTTGAGCGCTTCCGCGAAAAGGGTTTCTCTGATGTTGTCACCTCCTGGCTGAGCGGCGCGCATAACCAAAGCGTTAGCCCAGAGCAAATGCAAGACGTGCTGGGCACACCAGTAATCAGCGGTCTGGCTGAAAAACTCGGGATTGATGTGGGAAGCGCATCGCAACTACTCGCAGAGCAGTTCCCGAAAATTGTTGATACGCTTTCACCCGCAGGTGAAGTTGCTCACGACGAAGATTTGCTGACTAAAGGCTTCCATATGCTAAAGGATAAATTCTTCAGCTAATACCCGTCATACTTCAAGCCGCAGATGCGTTGGCTGCAACTCGAATTATTTTGGGTATAAACGCCACTCTTTACGGGTGGCGTTTTATTAGCCAAAAAACGGACCTTTTTCATTCGAAACGTAGCGCTATTTTTGCAGGCTTAATCGCGTTAGCATGAGATAAACTCATTACCTCAGAAAATCCTATGACTATAAAACTCATTGCTATTGATATGGACGGCACATTGTTGCTGCCTGACCACACCATTTCTCCAGCCGTTAAAGCCGCCATCGCCAGTGCGCGCGAACGTGGCGTAAACGTTGTTTTGTGTACCGGACGCCCTTTTGCAGGTGTTGAGAGCTATCTCCGCGAGCTGCATATGGATAAGCCGAATGATTACTGCATCACCTATAACGGAGCTCTGGTGCAGAAAGCGAGCGACGGCAGCAGTGTGGCGCAAACCGCACTTAGCTATGATGACTACCGTTATCTGGAACAGCTTTCCCGTGATGTTGGTTCTCACTTCCATGCGCTGGACAGGCACACGCTATATACCGCGAACCGCGATATCAGCTATTACACCGTTCACGAATCCTTCGTCGCCAATATCCCTCTGGTGTTCAGAGAACCAGAAAATATGGATAAAAACGGTGCGTACCTGAAAGTGATGATGATCGACGAGCCGGCTATTTTGGATAAAGCGATCGCTAAAATTCCAGCTGATGTTTATGAGCGCTATACCCTGCTGAAAAGCTCGCCATACTTCCTGGAAATTCTCGATAAGCGCGTCAATAAAGGTACAGGCGTGAAAGCGCTGGCTGAATCTCTCGGTATCAAGCAAGAAGAAGTGATGACGCTGGGCGACCAGGAAAACGACATCGCGATGCTGGAATATGCGGGCATCGGTGTTGCGATGGATAACGCCATCGATAAAGTTAAAGAAGTCAGTAACTTTGTCACTAAATCAAACCTTGAAGATGGCGTTGCATACGCGATTGAGAAGTTTGTTTTGAACGACCGATAAAGCATGCACCCCGGTAGTCATTTATGCCGGGGCTTATCTACACTGATACTCATCGGGTCTTATTCTTTAGAAGTTAACCATGCCTTTTCTGACCTCCGCTCGACAATACTGCCTCGACCATTTTTCGGCTTTAAATCATGAACTCCGTTTCTGGCATACATCGGCCACAAAAATGCTTTTTGCTGCTGAGGTCATTGTCGCGCTTGCGCTTGCAGTGTGGGTATCAGAAAAATTAGGGTTACATTTTGCCTGGTGGGCGGCACTCAGCAGCTTTGCCGTGACAAAAGCAACGCCGAAGGAAAGCTCCGTTCGTGCTCTGCAACGATTGCTGGGCACAATAGTTGGGGGCTGCTTTGGTCTCCTCGCCACTGTTGTCGTTCTGCCATATGTCGATGTTGCATTTCTGCTTTGTGGCTTGATTGGCGGGTACACCGTTTATCGCGCTAATGAATCTCCCTGGTCTTATGCCTGGCTGCTCGGTGCGGTTACAGCGATGATGGTTATCATCGATGCACAATCTGTTTCATCATTCCCCGTAGTCGTGAGGTTTACGCTAAGCCGTATTTCGGAAGTTGCCGTGGGGATAAGCATGTGTTTGGTGACGGGTTTTATCTTCCACTGGATTAGCACATTGCTGAACCTGGCGGGCGATAAATCCCCTGCCGCAACTGCTAGCGTAATTGTCGTCAGTGAATCGGAATGGCGCTCAAAGCGCATATTGCTTGGTGTGGAAGCGGGTATCGCCGTTTTTATCGTCGCGCTCATTTTGTGGCAGGCCAATATCAGCGACCTTTCACAGGCACTGGTAACCGTCATTGCCATTTCTGTTTTACCCGCCGGTAAAAACACCCCTGAAACCAATACGCAAATTATCGACCGCATGGTTCAAAGGCTGGTGGGCTGTTTGCTGGCTGGGATATTGGGCATTCTGCTTCTGCCATTGCTTCATGGCTCTGCGTGGTTATATATCCTGGCGCTCACTGCCGGGCTGTGGCTGGGCTGCCACCTGCAACAAGGAAGCGATAATGTCAGCTATACAGGCAGGCAATTTACCATCGCGTGGATCATGATTTTCATCCAACCCCATTACTGGTCTGCCGATCCGCATGTCGCTTTGCAGAGATTTTATGGGATCATATTGGGTGTGCTGATGCTTGCCATCATCATGCTGCTAGTACGCGTGCTTAAAGCTCATCTCAGTCATCGTCTCAGGGTAAAACCATGACCAAACAACTCACCTTTGTATCACGTAATCATCAACTCACTAACATCAACACCTGGACGCCAGATAGCCAGTGGCTGGTGTTTGATGTTCGCCCTTCTGGCGCGTCGTTTACCAGTGAAACGATTGAAAGGGTAAACGTGATGACTGGCGAAGTGGAACTGATCTATCAGGCATCACATGGCGCGCATGTTGGCGTGGTGACTGTGAACCCGCAGCAACCTGATCGCTATGTCTTCATCCACGGCCCGGAAAACCCGGATGCTAACTGGCATTACGATTTCCATCACCGCCGTGGTGTGGTGGTCGAAAATGGCATCGCAACCAATCTCGATGCAATGGATATTACCCTTCCGTTTACCCCCGGCGCTTTGCGTGGCGGCAGCCATGTCCACGTCTGGAGCCCAGATGGTTCACGCGTGAGCTTTACCTATAACGACCATGTGATGCACGAATACGATGCGGCGAAAGATCTGCGTAACGTTGGTATTGCTCTGCCATTCGGTCCGGTGACACCAGCTAAACAGCACCCTCGTGAATATGATGGTAGCCACTATTGCGTGCTGGTGACCCGCACTACGCCATTACCACAGCCCGGAAGCGATGAAATAAACCGTGCCTATGAAGAAGGTTGGGTGGGCAACCATGGCTATTTAAAACCTGGTGGCAGTCAACAACGTTGGGCGCTGGCGTTTATTGGCGATACCCTTTCAGCCCAGGGCGAGAAAGTACCCGAGCTGTTTATCGTCGATTTACCTGAAAACAAAGAAGCTTATTTCCGGGCGGGTTGTGAGCCAATTGAAGGAACGCCAACCTCGCTGCCTGCACCACCTGCGGGCATTGAGCAAAAACGTCTGACTTTTACTCATCAGCAGCGCTACCCAGGATTAGCCACCCAGCCAAGGCATTGGGTGCGAAGCAGTCCGGACGGCAGTTTACTGGCGTTCTTGATGCGCGATGATGCAGGTATTGTGCAAATGTATCTGATTTCGCCAAACGGTGGGCAGCCACGCCAGCTTACGGATGGGCAAGATGATATTCAGTCGGCGTTTAACTGGCACCCGTCAGGGCAAGCGTTGGGCTTTGTGAGGAAGGGGCAGATTGTCTTGTGCGATTTAAACGATGGTGAAATCACGCCGCTTACAGCAACAGATAGTTGTGCGCCTTCAGCGGATGCGGTGGTGTTTTCACCTGATGGCAAATACATCGCCTGGATGCAGAATGTGGACGGATTCCGTCAGTTATTTATGACGCAAACAGGGTTTTAATTACTGAACAGGCGGGATCACAGAGTTGGTTGCCAGATTCTGCTTCTCGCTTGCTTCTACTTTAGATTTGATTGACTTGTCGGTGCGGAACATATCCCATGGCAACAACACGGTATCCATTACTGCCGTAAACGGCATATCCAGCGCGACAAAAGGTTTGTATCCCCAGCTTGTCTCGCCATCGGCCAGCATTTCGTAACTGGCACGTGTGCCTGGATAGTATCCCTCTTGCCCACCAGTGTGAGTCATCACACTTGAACATCCGCTGACTGTTAGCAATCCGCTGCCGAGAATTAATGTTGGAAGATAGCTTTTCATCATTAGTGTTGCTTATCGTTTCTGGGGGCCATTTCCGGCCAGGCTGCTCTGGTTTATATCACCCATGCAGATAATTAATATATTGCTCTTGCCACTCTGTGGCGGCTATCGCAGATAAATCCTGTTTACTACCAGGACAGTCTATGTACTGACAGCAGAAGCCGCAAAAAATTTCTTTCTGTGGCCTTGAAAAGTGCGAATAAGGACCGATTTTAGAGATGTAGTCAGAAAAAGTACGCCGTAAGGGTACTTGGTTTTAGAGGCCTGTCCATGATGGAAGGCAATGTTTGATTCTCGCTGATTTCAGGAGTTTTTATATATGCGTAATTTCGACCTTTCCCCGCTTTATCGTTCAGCTATTGGTTTTGACCGTCTGTTTAACCTGCTGGAAAACAATCAAAGCCAGAGCAACGGCGGCTATCCTCCATACAATGTTGAATTAGTTGACGAAAATAACTATCGCATTGCGATTGCTGTTGCCGGTTTCGCAGAAAGCGAGCTGGATATTACAGCCCAGGATAACCTGCTTGTTATTAAGGGCGCGCATGCAGATCCGCAACCAGAGCGCACTTATCTCTATCAGGGGATTGCTGAGCGCAACTTTGAACGCAAATTCCAGTTAGCGGAAAACATCCACATCCGTGGTGCTAACCTGGTTAACGGCCTGCTGTATATCGACCTGGAACGTGTGATTCCAGAAGCGATGAAACCGCGTCGTATCGAAATCAATTAATTTCAGCGGGTCGCATTGTGCGGCCCAGGCAATAAAGGCTGGCTTGCCGATAGGGAGCCAATACCAGTTCGCATACTGGTAAGACTTAACTCGCTTCAAAGAAGGAGAAGAAATATGCGTAATCACGATTTATCACCTCTGCTGCGTCAATGGATCGGTTTTGACAAACTGGCTAATGCTTTACAAACAAGCACTGAAGGCCAGTCATTCCCGCCTTACAACATTGAAAAAGGCGATGACAATCATTACCGCATTACGCTTGCGCTGGCAGGGTTCCGCCAGGAAGATCTCGAAATTGAACTCGAAGGTACGCGTCTGCATGTGAAAGGGACGCCGGTTAAACCTGAGAAAGAGCCAACCTGGCTGCATCAAGGGTTAGTGACTCAGCCATTTAATCTGAGCTTTACCCTTGCTGAATATATGAAAGTATCTGGCGCGACCTTTACCAACGGTCTGCTGCATATAGATCTGGTGCGTGAAATCCCTGAAGCCGTTGCGCCAAAACGCATTGCTATCAGCGAACGTCCTGCACTAAACAGCTAAACTGAGTATCCCCTTTTAGGCCCCATTTTATGGGGCCTTTTTTGTGCTCTGCACCCCATTAACTCCTTCACCTCTCTGCCAGAATCCCTTGTAACGATGATGTTATTCACAGGGAAATCTTCGATGAGTGGAATAGCGTTAACTGTCAGTATGTTGGCTCTGGTCGCAGTTGTCGGTTTATGGATTGGCAATATCAAAATCCGCGGTGTCGGATTTGGTATCGGAGGCGTGCTGTTCGGCGGGATTATTGTTGGCCATTTCGTTAGTGAGGCTGGGGTAAGTCTGAATGGAGATATGCTTCATTTCATTCAGGAATTCGGCTTGATCCTCTTCGTCTACACCATTGGTATTCAGGTTGGGCCTGGCTTCTTCTCCTCGCTACGCGTTTCCGGTTTACGCCTTAATCTATTTGCTCTTCTGATTGTAGTGATTGGTGCGCTGGTCACGGCACTCGTCCATAAAATCTTCGATGTTCCGCTTCCTGTGGTGCTCGGTGTTTTCTCGGGAGCGGTAACTAACACTCCAGCGTTAGGTGCAGGTCAGCAAATTTTGACCGACCTCGGCACGCCCTCAGAGTTGGTCGATAAAATGGGGATGAGCTACGCGATGGCTTATCCATTCGGTATTTGCGGGATTCTTCTGACCATGTGGTTAATTCGCATGGCATTTAGAATTAATGTCGATCAAGAAGCACAACGCTTTGATAACAGTAGTGGGCAAAACCACGCGCAACTCCAGACTATGAATATCTGTGTTGCCAACCCTAACCTTAACGGATTACCTATTCAGGAAGTGCCGGTCCTTAATAGCGACACTATTATTTGTTCGCGTTTGAAACGTGGGGAATTGCTGATGGTGCCAGCGCCTGGCACTGTTATTCAAACCGGAGATTTACTACACCTCGTCGGCCAGGAAAAAGATCTGCACTCTGCATTGCTGGTGATTGGCCAGCAGGTGGATACCTCGCTTTCGACTCGAGGCACAGACCTGCGCGTTGAGCGTGTGGTGGTGACTAACGAGAAAGTGCTCGGCAAGAAAATTCGCGATCTGCATTTAAAACAAAAGTATGACGTGGTGATTTCGCGTCTGAATCGTGCAGGTATTGAACTGGTCGCAAGCAGCAATGCCAGCCTGCAATTTGGTGACATCCTGAACCTGGTCGGTCGTCCGGAATCTATTGAAGCAGTAGCCGCTGAAGTCGGTAACGCGCAACAGAAACTCCAGCAGGTACAAATGCTTCCGGTATTTATCGGCATTGGTCTTGGGGTGTTGCTCGGTTCTATCCCGCTTTTCATCCCTGGTTTCCCTGTGGCGCTACGCCTTGGGCTGGCAGGTGGGCCGCTTATTATGGCGATCATTCTTGGGCGAATTGGCAGCATCGGCAAGCTCTATTGGTTTATGCCACCAAGTGCGAATCTTGCGCTGCGCGAGTTAGGAATTGTGCTGTTCCTGGCGGTGGTTGGGTTGAAATCGGGCGGTGATTTTGTCAGTACTTTGCTACACGGAGAAGGAGTGAGTTGGATTGGCTACGGAATTCTGATTACGGGAATTCCATTGCTGGTTACTGGATTGTTGGCAAGATTACTCGCCAAAATGAATTATCTGACACTGTGCGGAATGTTGGCAGGCTCAATGACCGATCCCCCTGCACTGGCCTTTGCCAACGGCTTGCACGCAACCAGTGGAGCTGCAGCACTCTCTTATGCCACTGTTTATCCACTGGTAATGTTCCTGCGCATTATTACGCCGCAGCTATTGGCTGTTATTTTCTGGATCTGACACACAAAGGTGCCCGCTTCGACGGGCATCTCTTTTTAATGCACCCGCCGCAAATGGTAATCCACCTGGTATTCGCTGGCATTTCGGAACATCACCGAATAATTCACATAGTCACCGCTGTCGCTGTATGACAGTGACGTGATGCGCAGAATGGGTGTTAGCTCATCGATATTGAGCAGTTTTGCCATTTTCTTGTCGGCCAGCACGGGCGTGAGGCTTTCATAGTTACCGCATACGATGATGTGACATTCATCTTCGATATAACTGAATTTAGAACCTTCCAGATGTGCGATGGACAAATTACGGAATAATTTCACCGGCATATAGCTGTCTTCTACCATTAACGGCTTGCCATCTACCGAACGCACCCGGCGCGAGAAATAGATCCGTTCATCAATATTAATGCGTAATTGGCTGGCGATTGCTGGTGGGGCGGGCATCACATTGAACTCCAGCACATTGCTCACCACCTCTTTGCCCTGGTTACGCATCACCTCAATAAACCCGGTCAGATTCGTGGTTTCATGGTGAACATCTTTCTTCGCTACATAAGTGCCACTGCCATGGCGGCGTACGACCAACCCCCAGCCCACCAACAAATCGATGGCTTTACGAATCGTCATACGTGAAACACCAAACTCGCCTGCCAGACGAACTTCAGAAGGTAGTGGGCTGCCAATGTTGTAATCAGCAGAATTTAACCGGATGCGTAACCGATCGGCGATAGATTTGTAGATCACCTGTAGACCTCTTAGCCGCTTCGAATGGGGTTTATAGAACCGTCATTTCATTAATCAACTACATAATTTAAATGGTTTTTATTTCATATTTTTATGATGAATAAGAAATTTAAAATCATCGTGTCTAGTTAAGCATTAAAAAGTAGACAACTTACCCCAAATAAAAACTATGAAAGCGATCACGAATCAGTGTGACGGGCAACGATAAGTCACCTGTGTCTCCCTACTCTCAGTCTCAGGCCAGCGTTAAAACCAGCGTTAAAAAATAAGGCCATTTACCCTACAGGTTGTTACGTGAGGATTTAAAAATGCTCAGTCAAATACAACGTTTTGGTGGCGCAATGTTTACCCCGGTTTTGTTGTTTCCGTTCGCCGGGATTGTCGTAGGCATTGCCATTATGTTGCGCAATCCGATGTTTGTCGGCGAAGCGCTAACCGCACCCGATAATTTATTCGCGCAAATTGTTCACATTATTGAAGAAGGCGGCTGGACGGTGTTCCGCAATATGCCGCTGATTTTTGCCGTCGGCTTACCGATTGGCCTGGCTAAGCAAGCGCAGGGCCGTGCTTGCTTAGCGGTGCTGGTGAGCTTTATGACCTGGAACTACTTCATCAACGCCATGGGTATGACCTGGGGCCATTACTTCGGTGTCGATTTCAGCGCCGATCCGGTAGCGGGAACCGGGCTAACGATGATTGCCGGGATCAAAACGCTTGATACCAGCATCATCGGCGCGATTGTTATCTCCGGTTTTGTCACGGCTATCCACAACCGCTATTTCGAAAAACAACTCCCCGTCTTTCTTGGCATCTTCCAGGGCAGTTCATTTGTCGTGATTGTCGCCTTCTTTGCCATGATTCCTTGCGCCTGGCTCACCCTTTATGGCTGGCCAAAAGTGCAAATGGGCATTGAGTCACTTCAGGAGTTTTTGCGCAGCGCCGGTTCGCTTGGCGTCTGGGTTTATACCTTCCTGGAACGCATTCTGATTCCAACCGGCCTTCATCACTTCATCTATGGTCCGTTTATCTTTGGCCCGGCGGTAGTTGAAGGCGGTATTCAGGTTTACTGGGCGCAGCATTTACAGGAGTTCAGCCAGAGCACGCTGCCGCTGAAAACCCTGTTCCCGGAAGGCGGGTTTGCACTGCACGGCAACTCTAAGATCTTTGGCTGCCTGGGTATTGCGCTTGCTCTGTACGCCACCTCAGCACCTGAAAATCGCGTAAAAGTCGCCGGATTGCTGATACCAGCAACACTCACTGCGATGCTTGTGGGTATTACCGAGCCACTCGAATTTACCTTCCTGTTTATCTCGCCGGTTTTATTTGCAGTGCATGCATTCCTCGCCGCAACGATGGCGACCGTAATGTACATGTGTGGCGTGGTGGGCAACATGGGGGGCGGGCTTCTCGACCAGTTCCTACCGCAAAACTGGATACCGATGTTCCACAACCACGCCTCGATGATGTTTATCCAGATTGGTATTGGCCTCGTCTTCACCGGTATCTACTTCGTGGTGTTCCGCGCCCTCATCTTGCACTTCAACCTGAAAACACCAGGGCGTGAAGACAGTGAGGTCAAGCTGTACAGCAAGGCGGATTACCAGGCATCACGCAAGCAAACCACTGCTGCGGCGACCAAAGAGACCAAACAAGGCCAGGCCGCAGGCTTCCTCGAAGCGCTCGGCGGTACCGACAACATTCTTAGCATCAATAACTGTGCGACTCGCTTACGTATCACCCTCGCAGATATGGCTCTGACGCACAGTGACGACATTTTCAAAGCGCTGGGCGCCCACGGTGTGGTGCGACGCGGCAACGGTATTCAGGTGATTGTGGGCCTGCATGTCCCACAAGTCCGAGACCAACTTGAAACTCTGATGAAAGACACTTCTTCGACCGAACTTAAATCCATGACGGAGGCAGTATCATGAAAAAATTCTCTGTAGTAGTAGCCGGTGGCGGCAGCACATTCACTCCTGGTATCGTATTGATGTTACTGGCAAACCAGCATCGCTTCCTGCTGCGTGCCCTGAAGTTTTATGACAATGACGGTGCACGCCAGGAAACGATTGCAGAAGCTTGTAAAGTTATCCTCAAAGAGCAGGCTCCTGAAATCGAGTTCAGCTATACCACCGACCCGAAAGAAGCCTTTACCGATGTGGACTTCGTGATGGCCCATATCCGCGTGGGTAAATACCCGATGCGTGAACAAGATGAGAAAATCCCATTGCGCCATGGCGTTCTGGGCCAGGAAACCTGTGGCCCAGGCGGGATCGCCTACGGTATGCGCTCCATCGGTGGCGTATTAGAGCTGGTTGATTTCATGGAGAAATACTCGCCAAATGCCTGGATGCTTAACTATTCCAACCCGGCAGCGATTGTGGCTGAAGCAACTCGTAAACTGCGCCCGAACGCGAAGATTCTCAACATTTGCGATATGCCAATAGGCATTGAAAGCCGCATGGCGCAAATCGCTGGCTTGAAAGATCGTAAAGAGATGCGCGTACGTTATTACGGCCTTAACCACTTTGGCTGGTGGACATCAATCGAGGACCAGAATGGCAATGATTTGATGCCTAAAATCCGCGAACATGTAGCTAAATTTGGTTATGTTCCGCCATCAGATGAGCATGGAACCGAAGCCAGCTGGAACGATACATTCTCTAAAGCAAAAGATGTGTGGGCCCTGGACCCGAGCACCTTCCCTAATACTTACCTGAAATACTATCTGTTCCCGGATTATGTGGTTGAGCACTCCAACCCGGAACATACCCGCGCCAAAGAAGTGATGGAACACCGTGAAAAGCACGTTTTCGGTTCCTGTAATGCCATCATTCAGGCAGGGAAATCATCGGCAGGGGAGCTGGAGATTGACGAACATGCGTCGTACATCGTCGATTTGGCGGCAGCAATTGCCTTTAACACACAAGAACGCATGCTTTTGATTGTGCCAAACAACGGCGCGATTAATAACTTTGACCCGGAAGCGATGGTTGAAATTCCATGTCTGGTTGGGAAAAGCGGGCCGGAGCCGCTGGTAGTCGGCAATATTCCACAGTTCCAGAAAGGGTTGATGAGCCAACAGGTTGCGGTAGAAAAACTG
Organism: Buttiauxella sp. BIGb0552; assembly: GCF_004366275.1. NCBI lineage: Bacteria > Pseudomonadati > Pseudomonadota > Gammaproteobacteria > Enterobacterales > Enterobacteriaceae > Buttiauxella > Buttiauxella sp. BIGb0552. The sequence goes on along the minus strand of NZ_SODY01000005.1, from coordinate 374,608 downwards.
GTTGTCGAAGCCTGGGAAGAGCGTTCTTATCTGAAACTGTGGCAGGCGATTACACTGTCTAAAACCGTGCCGAGCGCCTCGGTTGCCAAAGCGATTCTTGATGATTTGATTGTAGCGAATAAAGAGTACTGGCCTGAGCTGAAATAGCGGCTAACTGGAGTAAGGGGCTGCCCCTTACTCCAGATTTTTTCGTAGGTCGGATTAGCGTTAGTGACATCCGACAACTTTGCTGTAAACGGATTACTTCGCTTTCGCCAGATACTGCGCCATCTCTGCTTCTGGCACCATGCCGCCACCTGTAGCCCAAACGATATGAGTGGCATTTTGCAGTTGCTGCGTTGTGAGGCCATGCATCTGCTGGTAAGCCGTATCGGCACTTACATGCTGTGGACCTGGCATTCCCGCCAGCGCAGAAGGTTCAAGGCGAATATTTTCTTCTTCCGCAAGCCAGCCGAGCAAATGATACATGGTCTGGTCTTCAAGAGTATAGAAACCGTCGAGTAACCGTTGCATTGCGCGCCCAACAAACCCGGATGCACGCCCCACCGCCAGGCCATCAGCGGCAGTAACATTATCAATACCCAAATCTTGCACGGATATCTCATCATGCAGGCCGGTATAAACCCCCAGCAGCATACAAGGCGAATGCGTCGGTTCTGCAAAGAAGCAGTGAACGTTATCGCCGAACGCCATTTTCAGGCCAAATGCCACACCACCAGGTCCACCGCCCACGCCGCATGGCAGGTAAACAAACAGCGGGTGTTCTTTATCCACAACGCGACCTTGCTGGGCAAACTGGTCTTTTAAGCGCTGACCGGCAACGGAATAGCCAAGGAAAAGCGTGCGGGAATTCTCATCGTCGATAAAGAAACAGTTAGGGTCGGACTCAGCCGCTTTGCGACCTTGTTCAACGGCAACGCCGTAATCTTGCTCGTATTCCACAACCGTCACGCCATGGCTGCGCAGTTTGGCTTTTTTCCACGCTCGGGCATCGGCAGACATATGCACGGTGACATTAAAGCCAATGCGCGCGCTCATGATGCCGATGGATAACCCCAGGTTTCCGGTTGAGCCCACGGCGATGCTGTATTGGCCAAAGAAAGCTTTAAATTCAGGTGATAGCAGTCTGGTGTAATCATCTTCAGTGGTCAGTAAACCGGCTTCGATAGCCAGTTTTTCGGCATGTGTCAGGACTTCATAAATCCCACCACGTGCTTTTATTGAGCCCGAAATCGGCAGATGGCTGTCTTTTTTCAGCAGCAATTGGCCGCAGATTTTCTGATCAAACTCTTTTTCCAGGCGCTTTTGCATCGCCGGAATCGCGACCAGTTCGGACTCGATAATACCGTTAGTCGCAGCGGTTTCCGGGAATGCCTGCGCCAGATAAGGAGCAAAGCGCGTCAGGCGTGCATGGGCATCCTGCACATCTTCGGCTGTGAGCCCCACGTACGGTAATCCTTCGGCGAGAGTTGTAGTTTCCGGGTTAAACCAACGGGTTTCTTGCAAATCAATCAGATCGCGAACCAGCGGAAATTGTTGAATCAATGTGTTTATTTCAGCGTTTTTCATAAGACAATCTCTTTGCGCTTAGATGATAAAGGAAAGCAGGAACGTCGCGCCCAGTGCTAACAGAGAGGCGATAAAAGTCGCCGTTGTATAATATTTGAATGTTTCGTTAAGCGTTGCGCCGCAATATTGCTTCACCAACCAGAACAGGGAGTCTGTGACGATGGTGCAGCCAATTGCGCCGGAGCCAATAGCAATGGTGATAATTTCCGGGCTGACGTTGGGATAAAGCGGCAGCATCGGTGCCACAATCGCGGTTGCGCCCATCATTGCCACTGTTGCAGAGCCTACAGCCGCATGCAAAATCAGGGCGACCAGCCATGCCAGCAAAATCGGGTGCATGTGCAAATTGGATAACAACACAGCCAGAGAATCTGCCAGGCCGCTGGTTTTCAGAATGGCGTTAAACGCACCGCCCGCACCGATAATCAGCAAAATATTTGCGATAGAACCAAAGCCATTCTCGGTATGGGTTAATAGCGGGCTCATGCCGATATGCTGGCGTAATCCAAGTACGTAATAAGCGACAAACACCGCAATAAACATGGCTGTGATTGGGTTGCCGATAAACTCCAGCAGGGTATATAACGCCCCGCCTTTCGCCATATTCAGCTCGGCGAGGGTTTTGACCAGCATCAGTCCAATTGGCAGCAAGATCGTGAACAGTGTCGCGCCCAACGAAGGCAGCGTTTCTTCGTTACGCACTTTCAGGTCGGAAAATTCAGCTGGCACCGCTTTAAACGGCAGACGATTTCCAACGATTTTCAGGAACAGTGGCCCGCCGACTAGTGATGCAGTTAAGCCCACCAGTAAACCATACACAATCACTGTGCCGACATCCGCACCCAGTTTGTTGGTGACAAACATCGCCGCTGGATGTGGCGGAACCACGCAATGGACTGCCATTAACGCAGTACACAATGGAATAGCCAGTTTCAGCAAAGAGGTGTTGGTCTTTTTAGCAATTGAAAACGCCAGTGGAATCAGTAGCACAACCCCAACTTCTACGAACAGCGTGATACCGCAAATCAAGCCGACCAAAACCATGATCACGTCAGCCGATAACCATCGGCAACGCTGTAACGCCAGGCCAATTCGTTCAGCACCGCCTGACACTTCCATCATCTTGCCCAGAATCGTGCCAAGGCCAATGACTGCCGCGAGGAAGCCCAACGTGCTACCAATGCCGTTTTCAATGGCGTTCACCATATCCAGCGGGCTCATACTCATCATGGTGCCGACAAAAAAACTAGCCAGCAACAAAGCGAGGAAAGGGTGAAACTTCAGTTTTACGATGGTAAAGACGATTAAAATTATGCTGCTGAGCAGCGTTCCCACAACCCAAATCTGAGATTCCATACCCACCTCACTCTGTGATTTATCTGCCGCTATTGGATAAAAATTGCTCCAGGCTGACAAACGATATAAATGGCATCTCAGATGAGCCAGATTGATGCAAAAGAGTGATTTAGGTCGAAATTAGGGGTGTTTATTTGATTTTGATTCGATTTTTCACATCTTAAAACGACGTTTTCGAGGGCGTATTTTACAATGCCGCCATGATTTATCTTTCAGGAAAGCACTATGGACCCGATTCGTGAAGTCAGAAACCGCCTGCTTAACGGCTGGCAGCTATCAAAACTCTACACATTTGAAGTCGCGGCCCGGCATCAATCTTTTGCACTGGCAGCGGAAGAGCTTTCGCTAAGTTCGAGCGCGGTCAGCCACCGGATTAATCAACTTGAGCAGGAGTTGGGGATCCAGCTGTTTGTGCGCTCACACCGTAAAGTCGAGTTAACGCATGAGGGAAAACGGGTTTTCTGGGCGCTGAAATCGTCGCTCGATACGCTCAACCAGGAAATTCTGGATATCAAAAATCAGGAACTGTCTGGCCTGCTGACGATATATTCGCGCCCTTCCATTGCACAATGTTGGCTGGTGCCGCGGCTCGGGGATTTTACGCGGCGCTACCCTTCGATTTCACTGACCATTCTGACTGGCAATGACAACGTGAATCTGCAACGTGCGGGAGTCGATCTGGCGCTCTATTTTGACGATGCCCCTTCGTCACAGCTAACCCATCATTTTTTGATGGATGAGTCCATTCTGCCGGTGTGCAGCCCGGAATATGCCCAGCGTTTTGAGTTAAAAAATAAACCTGCACATTTACGCAATTGCACGCTGTTACATGACCGCCAGGCGTGGAGTAATGATTCGGGTACAGATGAATGGCACAGCTGGGCGCAGCACTTTACCGTCGATTTACCTTCCTCTTCGGGTATCGGGTTTGATCGCTCAGATTTAGCCGTGATTGCCGCGGTAAACCAGGTTGGAGTGGCGATGGGGCGCAAAAGATTGGTGCAAAAACGGTTGGATCGCGGTGAGCTGGTTGCCCCCTTTGGCGAAATGACATTGAAGTGCCATCAGCATTATTACGCCACTACATTGCCTGGGCGGCAATGGCCAAAAATTGAAGCGTTTATTCAGTGGATGCAGTCGGCGGTGTAATTTTGTAGTTGCCGTGCAGCATTAAATTATGTATTTTTATGCATATAAAGTGCATAAATAATTTAATGGAGCGCGAAATGTTCAGGAAGTTAGTTAAGTCAGTTATTTTGGCCGGATGCATGGTTTCCGCTGTTTGTACTTCTGCTTATGCCGCACAACAGACCTATGTTGTGGGTTCTGGTGGTACGTACCGCCCGTTTGAATTTGAAAACAGCCAGAAACAGCTGGAAGGTTTTGATATCGACATCATCAAAGCCATCGCTAAAGCAGAAGGCTTTGATATCAAACTGGTTAATACACCGTGGGAAGGTATTTTTGCCACGCTGAACTCCGGTGACCGTGACATCATTATTTCTGGCATCACCATCACCGATAAACGCAAAGCGATGGTTGATTTCTCAGCGCCATATTTCCCGGCAGAGCAGTCCATCGTGGTACCTAATGATTCCAAAGTGGATTCCGTTAACGCGCTGAAAGGTAAGAAAGTTGGCGTAGTGAACTCTAGCGCTGGCGATACTGTCGTGTCCGACACGCTGGGCAAAAACAGCACTGACATCAAGCGCTTTGATAATACGCCGCTGATGCTGCAAGAGCTGGCTGAAGACGGTATCGACGCAGCGGTTGGCGATGTGGGTGTGGTGAAGTACTACATCAAATCTCACCCGGAAAAAGCGCTGAAAGCGGTAAAAGACGACAAATTTGAACGCCAGTATTTCGGCATTGCGGTAGCGAAAGATAACCAGGAACTGCTGGGTAAAATCAATGCAGGCCTGAAGAAAATCGTCGCAGACGGGACCTACGCAAAAATCTATTCCACATGGTTTGATAGCAACGTTCCAACTCTCCCCGCTGAATAATTTGCAATACCCGTTAGCATTCGAGTTGCAGCCAACACCCCTGCAGCTTGAAGGATAATGGGTATATGACTTTGGGGCCTTTTCGGCCCCAACAAGGACAGGTATGACCGGATTTCGCTGGGAGATAATCTCAGAATACGCGCCGTTATTTATGCAAGGCGCGATCATGACCATCAAGTGCACCATCATCTGCGTAATCTTAGGCACCACCTGGGGATTATTACTTGGACTTGGCCGCATGGCGCACGCCGAAGATGGCCCGTGGAAACATGTACTGCGTTATGCGGTGCAATGGCCAGTGCGCGTTTACGTCAGTGCGTTCCGTGGCACACCACTGTTTGTGCAAATCATGGTGGTTCACTTTGCGCTGGTGCCGCTGTTTATCAACCCGCGTGATGGCATGTTAGTGACCAGCGGGCTGATGTCGGTCGATTTTGCCCGTGCACTGCGCTCTGAATATGGCGCGTTTCTCTCGTGCGTGGTGGCGATTACGCTCAATGCCGGGGCCTATGTCTCTGAGATTTTCCGTGCGGGTATTCAGTCAATCGACAAAGGCCAGATGGAAGCATCGCGTGCGTTGGGTATGGGCTGGGGCAAAACGATGCGCAAAGTGATTTTGCCGCAGGCGTTCCGCCGGATTCTGCCACCGCTGGGTAATAACGCTATCGCCATTGTGAAAGATTCTTCACTGGCCTCGGCGATTGGCCTTGCAGATTTGGCCTACGTTGCACGTACTGTCTCTGGCGCTTATGCGACTTATTGGGAACCGTACCTGACGATCTCGCTGGTGTATTGGGTGCTGACGTTCATGCTCTCGCTGATGGTGCAACACATGGAAAAGAGGCTCGGCAAAAGTGATTCACGTTAAGGATTTACAGAAAAAATTTGGCAAAACTCATGTGCTGCGCGGCATTTCCTGTGATATCGCGCCGCAGGAAGTGGTATGTGTGATTGGTCCGTCCGGTTCCGGTAAGAGTACCTTTTTACGTTGCCTGAATGCGCTGGAAAAACCAGACGGTGGTGAGGTTATGGTGAACGGTTTTGCCGTGCACGACCCGAAAACTAACCTCAACACGCTGCGCGAAAGTATTGGCATGGTATTCCAGCGTTTTAACCTGTTCCCACATATGACAGTGTTGGAAAACCTGACGATGGCGCCGATGTCGCTTAAAGGGTTATCGAAGGCTGAAGCCGTGTCACGTGCGGAAAAGTTGCTGCAAAAGGTTGGGCTTATAGACAAAATCGACGCCTGGCCGTCAAGCCTTTCCGGCGGGCAGCAGCAGCGTGTAGCGATTGCTCGTGCATTGGCAATGGAGCCGTCGATCATTCTGTTTGATGAGCCGACTTCGGCACTCGACCCCGAGCTGGTGGGTGAAGTGCTGGCAGTCATGAAACAACTGGCGCTGGAAGGAATGACGATGGTTATCGTCACCCACGAAATGGGCTTTGCCCGTGAAGTGGCGGACCGCGTGGTGTTTATTGATCAGGGTGTGATTCAGGAGCAGGGGCCGCCGTCGCAACTGTTTAGCAACCCGACTAACCCACGTACCAAAGAGTTTTTGAGTAAAGTGCTTTAAGTTGGATAGTGTCGGGTAGCGCTACGCTTACCCGACCTACGTTCGCGTTTAATTCTCTCGGATTTAGCGTAAATTACACCGCTTCCCCATGCCGCTGAAACTTATGCGACAGCGGAAGCCAGCAGAACAAAATCATCACGCCCATTGCCGTCATGAGCATTCCGAGGCTGAATTGCCCGGTTTGTGGCAGTAACGCAGAAAACCACGCCATCGCTCCTGAACCAATATTTTGCAGCCCACCAACCAGCGCGCCCGCGGTGCCTGCGAGGAATGGGAACGGCTCCATTGCGCCGCTGGTCGCCAATGGGAATAACATCCCTGCGCCGAAGAAGAACAGCGCGGCTGGTACCAGTAATGTCCAGATGTTCATAATTCCAAGCCAGCCTGGAATCCACATCAAAATGCCGGCAAACAGGCAGCTCAATACGGCTTGCCACATCAATGAAGAGAAGCGCGCATTCTCCCGGCCAGCATACCAGGAGCCAAAGAAGGCTGCTGGGATAGGGAGAATAAACAGAATACTCACCACTACGCCATTGAGCCCAAGAACGCCGCCCATCAACACACCGGAACAGGCTTCAAACACCGCCACGCCTGCAAGGCCACCGACCAGCATCAGCAAATAGCAATTAAACGAGCCGCTGCCTAGTAAGGCTTTATAGCTCGCAACCAGTCGTTGAGGTTTAGCCTGAACCGGGCGAGTTTCAGGTAACCAACGCAACATGCAGAAAGCGACAATGGTGCAAAGCACCAGCAAGAAGCCGTAGCAAGCACGCCAACCCCATACGGAGTCAAGCATCCCGCCGATGACCGGAGCCAATAGCGGGCTGACCAGAATCCCCATATTCAGCAGACTGTTGGCAGAACGGAGCGATGCACCTTCGTAAAGGTCACGCGGCATGGTTCGTGCCATCACACCTGCAACGCCTGTCCCCATTCCCTGCAACGCACTGGCAATCACCAGAGCTGTTAAATTAGTGGTGAACAGAGCCCAAAGTGTGGCGAGGATAAAAATACTCATACCGGTGAGAATGACCGGGCGGCGGCCGATGCGGTCTGATATCGGCCCGTAGACAAGTTGCGACACGCCATAGGTCAGCAAATATGCCGCCATCACTTGCTGAATTGCACCGCTGCGCACGCCGAAATCGTGAGCCATATCGGGAATTGAAGGGATATAAATGGTTTGCGTCATTTGCCCGACAGCAACCAGCAGAATCAACATCATCAGCAGGTGAATATTGGCTAACTTTTTCATTTTCTCAGGTGTTATTTGGGGTGTATATGCCAATTGTCAGTTTATTAAACTGACTGCGCCAAAAAATCGAGAGGAATCTACCACACAAAGACGATGAAAACCTATGGCCTGACACCTTTTGGATGAGAGATAAATTGGCAGCATGTAAAGCCTGAACGGCAATTTATGTTGCCAGCGAAACGGCAACAGAGGTTTATAAAAAGGAGGCGGTTTCCCGCCTCCTTTTGGTGCGACTTGAAGACGATGAATTACTTGAAGTATTTCATGGCGACTTCAAGCAGTTGCAGTAACGCAACCATGAGTTTCAGAAACAAAATAGCCAGTCCCATCAAGCCCATACGCTTTCTCCTGTTACCAGGAGCACTTTCAGCCGACGAGCCTTTCCGCTGCCTGTAGTCGGCTGAGTTTGTTGAGGTGATCCGATGCGCTCCTCTGAGGTTAAGGCACTGACGGCACCACCCGTTTCAGCCAGGACTTAAATTGCGCGGCGGTTTGCGGCCTCAGAGCACATCACATTCAACACAATCAGTATATCCATTATACTGTATAAATAAACAGTAAAAAGATGAAAATGCGAACAGCTTCGCAAGCCACAGATTTATGCATTGCTCACATTATCAGCAACTATTTGCACCAGAGTGGGTTTCGTCGTATATTTTGGGGGTTGATGTGATCTGGTGTGCGAAGCAGTAAAAGCACTAGTAGCAAAAACAAAAAACCTCGCCTCACCAGCGGGGTTTTTTGTTTTTGTAGGTTCTGAAATTGACTTAGTTCTAAAACCCGTGGGGAACGGATTGCCCGAAGCCATCGCCACTGTCAGTGCTATTATCCTGCCGTCCTCGTGCTTCCAGCCTGTCTGCACGCATTTTCTCGCTTATTTCTCTGCGCTGCTCCGTGGTTAAGTTTTCACGGCCATAATACTGATCCGGATATTTCGAGCGCATGATTAATGCCTCGTTAGTCTCTGCCGGGTTAATGGTTTTATGCCCGTCATAGCCTGAGGTATCAGTCGATGAACAGCCAATAACGGCGAGTGGGATAAGCACTATCAGAGCAAATTTGTAAGCCATATTTCTTCCTGGATCAGCACAATGGATAGCGTATTCACGCAGCGTATCATGGATAGTTTAGCTCCGACTGCCTGGCGCCACACGATTTGGCGAAATGTTTAAACACACTCTTTCAAACGACTTTCCTCACCGGTTTTCATTTGCGAATTACCCTTAATAAGCTTGCTAATGATTCGTAAACTGAATACTGGAGAGAAAAATGACTAAGCATTGTTTTTCCGCTTTGCTGCTCAGCGCATTGTTGCTGAGTGCTGGTTCTATGGCGACGGCAGCTGAAAATGTTATCAGGCCGGTGCGTGGCATTATCGATGCTGTGAATGGTAATACGCTCATTATCACCACGCGGCAGGGGGAGAAGCTCGATGTCACTCTGACCGATCAAACCAAAGTGAATAGCGTTAGCGAGGCAAAAGTAAGTGATATCAAACCTGATAGTTTTATTGGCACAGCGGCGGTGCAGCAAGCTGATGGAACGCTAAAAGCGTTAGAAGTACATGTATTCGCGCCGAGCTTGCGGGGATCGGGTGAAGGGTTTAACCCTTTTGAATCTGCCGACGGCAATGTAAACACGATGACCAACGGTACGGTCGGAAAACTGGTTAATAGTCATGGCCGTACGATGACGGTGAAGGTTAAAGATCAGGAAAAAACAGTCATTGTTCCGGATGACGCTCCGGTGGTGCTAATTACCCCAGCGGATAAATCACTGTTGAAACCTGGTACTAAAGTCGTATTACACACAGCGAAAGATGATAAAGGTCAGTTAGTTGCTCGCGGGATATCCGCCGGTAAAGATGGCCTGATACCGCCGATGTAAATGCAGAGTTTTTTATCAAACTTCGCCCTGGCAATGAGCCAGGGCGAGATACAGCCAAATCCAATGCTTAAGACAGCGGGCTCAGCGTAATTTCTACGCGGCGGTTCTGGGCTTTGCCTTCAGCCGTGCTGTTGCTGGCGATTGGGTTGGCCGGGCCTGCACCTGTGGTACGCACACGGTTTGCTGCCACACCTTGTGTGATCAGCGCGCTACCCACACCATCTGCACGCTGCTGGGAAAGCTTCATATTCAGCTCCTGACTTCCGGTGCTGTCAGTGTAACCAACGATATTAACCGCAGTTTTTGGGTATTCTTTTAATACCATTGCCACGCCGGTCAGGGTATTCGCACCAGCCGGTTTCAGAGTTGCACTGCTGCTGTCGAAGGTGACATTGTTTGGCATGTTAAGCACGATGTTGTCGCCACTACGCGTCACACTCACGCCCGTTCCCTGCATTTTTTCACGAAGCTTCGCTTCCTGCACATCCATGTAATAACCAACGCCACCACCTAATGCAGCACCTGCTGCGGCACCAATCAGTGCACCTTTGCCGCGATCTTTTTTAGATGAGGAGAGTGCGCCAACGCCTGCGCCTACCAGCGAGCCAATACCGGCTCCAATGCCTGATTTCCCTGCTTCACGTTCGCCGGTGTAAGGGTTGGTAGTACAACCAGAAACTGCTAACGTGCCGCAAACAATGGCGGCAATCATCATGACGCGTTTTTTCATCTCATTTCCTTTGTGAATTTAATAACTCAACCGCGACTTCAGCGGCGGTTGATTATGCCGTGTGAATGTGTAGAAATTTCTATAGAGTCGTCTGAATTTGTAAACAAAATATTGAGTGGCCATCAGGCCGCCACCTGCACAACACCTGCAAATAAGGGAGCCCGAATTGGCTAACGTATTCTCATCAAACAAGAAAATTCTAACTGCCGCACACTGGGGCCCGATGATAGTTGAAACTGATGGAGAGCGAGTCCTCGCTTCCAGAGGGGCATTGGAAACCGGGCATGAGAATTCACTGCAAAGCGCAGTTCCAGACCAGGTACACAGTAAAGCCCGTGTGCAGTATCCCATGGCCAGGAAAGGTTTTCTTGCCTCACCCGAAGCACCACAAGGTGTGCGGGGTGAAGATGAGTATGTGCGCATCAGTTGGGGTGAAGCGCTCCAGTTGATTCACCAGCAGCACCAACGCATTCGCACGACTTATGGGGCAGCTTCCATTTTTGCGGGTTCCTACGGCTGGCGCTCCAATGGCGTACTTCATAAAGCGGCGACATTATTGCAGCGCTATATGAGTCTCGCGGGCGGTTATACCGGGCACCTGGGCGATTACTCAACCGGTGCTGCGCAGGTCATCATGCCGTATGTGGTTGGCTCAAATGAGGTTTATCAGCAGCAAACTAGCTGGCCGTTGGTGCTGGAGCACAGCGATGTGGTGGTGCTGTGGAGCGCCAACCCATTGAACACGCTGAAGATTGCCTGGAATGCCAGCGACGAACAGGGCGTGAAGTTTTTTGAGCAACTGAAAAACAGCGGTAAAACCGTGATCGCCATTGATCCGATGCGATCGGAAACGGTGGATTTCTTTGGTGAAAATGCCCAGTGGATTGCTCCAAATATGGGAACTGATGTCGCGCTGATGTTGGGTATCGCGCATACGCTGGTTAAACACGGCTGGCACGATACTGACTTCCTGGCGCGCTGTACTCATGGCTACGATAAATTCGCCGCTTATTTGACGGGCGAATCAGACGGTCAGCCGAAAAACGCCGAATGGGCGGCGAAGATTTGTGGTGTGCCGGTGCAAACCATTGAATACCTGGCGCAGGTATTTAGCCGCAATCGCACCATGCTGATGTCGGGCTGGGGGATGCAGCGCCAGCAGTATGGCGAGCAAAAGCACTGGATGTTGGTCACGCTTGCAGCGATGCTGGGGCAAATTGGTACGCCGGGCAGCGGTTTTGGTTTGTCTTATCACTTTGCGAACGGTGGCAACCCAACGCGGCGCGCGGCGGTGCTGGGCTCAATGCAGGGAACGGTGGCAAACGGTACTGATGCTGTCGAGAAAATCCCGGTGGCACGCATTGTTGAAGCGTTGGAAAACCCAGGTGGCGAGTATCAGCATAATGGGCAGCAAAAAATATTCCCGGATATTCGCATGCTCTGGTGGGCGGGTGGCGGTAATTTTACCCACCATCAAGATACCAATCGTCTGATCAAAGCCTGGCAGAAACCGGAGTTGGTTATTATTTCCGAATGCTTCTGGACGGCGGCCGCAAAACACGCAGATATTGTGTTGCCGATCACCACATCGTTTGAGCGCAATGATTTAACGATGACCGGTGATTACAGTAATCAGCATTTAGTGCCGATGAAGCAGGTCGTTTCCCCACAAGGGGAGGCGCGCAATGATTTCGATGTTTTTGCCCAACTCAGTGCATTGTGGGAAGAGGGCGGCGAAGCCCGTTTTACTGAAGGAAAAACCGAGCTGCAATGGCTGGAGGAGTTCTATGACATTGCGCGCAAGCGCGGTGCAACGCAGCAGGTAGAACTGCCGGAATTTAAACAGTTCTGGGAAGCTAACCAGCTGATAGAAATGCCGGAAAGTGAAAAGAACGCCGCTTTTATTCGTTTCGCTGATTTCCGCCATGATCCGCAGGCTAATCCATTAAAAACACCAAGCGGGAAAATCGAAATTTATTCCGAGCGTATTGCCAGTTTTGGTTACGCTGATTGCCCTGCGCATCCGACCTGGCTTGCGCCAGACGAATGGCAAGGCAATGCGCAGTCCGGTCAGCTTCAACTGCTTTCATCTCATCCGGCACATCGCCTGCACAGCCAGCTTAACTATTCGGCGCTGCGTGATAAATACGCGATTGCCGGACGTGAGCCGTTAACACTGCATCCAAAAGATGCGGCTGAACGTGGCATTGCGGATGGTGATTTAGTGCGTGTCTGGAATGCGCGTGGGCAGGTGCTGGTGGGTGCGCTGGTAACAGAAGGCATAAAGCCTGGAGTGGTCTGTATTCACCAAGGGGCGTGGCCTGATTTAGACGACGAAAAGCTGTGTAAAAACGGTGCGGTGAATGTGCTGACGCTTGATATTCCGACTTCGCGCCTGGCAAATGGCTGTGCTGCAAACTCGTCGCTGGTATGGGCCGAAAAGTATCTCGGCCCGGTACCGGAAGTTACGGCATTTGTTCCGCCTGCCAGCTCATAATCCAGGTCGGGTGGTGCGTTTCGTTTTGCCAGGCGCTTTCTTCAATGCGAAAGCCCTGGTGATGATAGAAATGCACTGCCCGATGATTCTTCTGGTAAACCTCAAGGCTCAGTGAGGGATAAAGCGCTTTGACGTGCTCCATCAACGCTTGCCCAATTCCCTTGCCAATAAAAGGTTCGCTAACAAACAATGCGCCAATAAATAGCGAATCCAGCACGCTAATAAATCCCACCATTTTGTCCTGATGCAGATAAACCCAGGTCGCAGATTGCGGAATATAAACATTCCGTACGATGGACTCACTTTCGTGCCAGTAATTTTCGCTAATAAATGGATGAGCCTGAATCGTGCTGGCAAGCCAGATTTCAATCAGTTCATCCATTTCACCAGGCTGTAGGCGGCGAATCATTTGAGATTATCGGGATGGCAGAAGCAAGTGGTGACGTGGTCATTGACCAGCCCACAGGCCTGCATAAACGAGTAGCAAATGGTTGACCCGACGAACTTAAAGCCGCGTTTTTTCAGCGCTTTTGATAACGCGTCGGACGCGGGGGTGGTGGTAGGGATTTCTGCAAGCGTTGCCGCCTGTGTAATCTGCGCCTGGTTATCGACAAACGACCAGACAAACTCCGGGAATTTCTCACCGTTGGCTTCCATCGCCAGATACGCTTTCGCGTTATTGATGATGGCTTCTATTTTCCCGCGATGGCGGATAATACCGGCATCCTGTACCAGTTCGTCTACGTCTTCCGGTTGCAGTAAAGCCACGGCCTGCGGATCGAAATTTTTAAAGCAGCGACGGTAGTTTTCGCGTTTTTTCAGCACGGTTATCCATGATAAACCGGCCTGTTGTCCTTCAAGGCAAATCATCTCAAACAGGTGTTGCCCGTCAGTCATCGGCACACCCCATTCCTTATCGTGATACTCAATATAGAGCGGGTCATTTGATACCCATCCACAACGCAGCATACGTTTCTCCTTTGATGAAATTTCTCGTGCCAACTTGACGTGCGAAATAAAGCGACAATAGTTAATTCAGGGCCATCTTGATACACCATGAGTTAATTAGGGGTTATCCGCAAGCCCGACAAAAAGACTAATAATATCGCCGGATTTGGCTCTTTTCTGGAGTCGTTTTGATGATCAAAATTATACGCAGTGGTCGCCGTGTCACTTTCTCCACGGTGCTGGCTTTGTGTTGCCTGTCACACGCTACGAATGTATTTGCCTGGCAACAAGAATATGTCGCCGAAGAAACTTCGGGCGAAGCGCAGGATCGTTACACTTGGGACAGTAATCGCCAACCAAGCTACAACGATATTCTCGCAGAAAGGATCAATTCTTCTTTTACCTCCCAAAACCAGGAGGGGCTGATGCTCGTTTCTGGTAACGATAATATTAGCGCTGATACCTCACGTTTGGGCATCGGCTGGAATATCTCTTTGCCTGGCAATATTACAACCGGCCCGACAGCAAAATACAGTTGGGATGGCACAACGCCCGGAATTTATAACGAGTATGGCGACACGGCTGTCGCAGCGCGATTTACCGATCAACTCTGGCATGCCAGCGTCTCTACTGTGGGTTGGCGTATGGATTCCTCGGTAGGCTATCTGCGCCCGTGGGCACAAGTTAGTTATAACCATCAGTATGGTGAAAATCTCTGGAAGGCACAGTCAGGACTACGAGCAAATGTCGTGCCGAGTCAGGACGCAAGCTGGATGGATGTGACCGTGGGTGCCGATATGCCAATTGGTAAAAATATGGCAGCGTTTGCTTCTATGTCACAAGCCGAAGGATTAACGACAGGTGAGGCATATATTTATAATGTTGGCGTTAGCGCGCGCTTCTGATCATTAATGTAACCTTGAACTGATATATTTAACATTTAATAATCAGTGTTTACGCACCTTATATTGATAGTAGGCACTAACTTTATTGATTTTGAATTAACGTCCAGGTCATTCATTCCCTCTCAGGTGCATTTCATTCCGGCCTGAGTGCACTTCATGCCTTTTTCTCCTGGAATAAAATGCACTTCGTTACTCTTGGCAGCAGAAGATTTCTCTTAAATTTTGCGGACATCTGCCATGAATAATTCTACCTACAACCGTACTCGTTGGTTAACTCTGATCGGCACCATCATTACCCAGTTTGCATTGGGTTCCGTTTATACCTGGAGCTTGTTCAACAGCGCACTGTCGCAAAAGCTGGGTGAGCCAATCAGCCAGGTGGCATTTTCCTTTGGTTTATTAAGCCTTGGCCTTGCGATTTCCTCTTCCGTTGCGGGCAAATTGCAGGAACGTTTTGGTGTACGCAAAGTAACGATGGCGGCAGGTGTTCTGCTGGGTGTCGGCTTTTTCCTGACCGCACATTCCAATAACTTGCTGATGCTGTGGTTGAGTGCCGGTGTGCTGGTGGGCCTGGCCGATGGTGCGGGTTACCTGTTAACACTCTCCAACTGCGTGAAATGGTTCCCGGAGCGTAAAGGCCTGATTTCCGCATTCGCCATTGGCTCTTACGGCCTCGGCAGCCTGGGTTTCAAATATATCGATACCCATTTACTGGCAACTTACGGCCTTGAAAGCACCTTTATGATTTGGGGTGGCCTGGCGATGGTGATGATTCTTCTCGGTTCATTACTGATGAAAGATGCCCCATTGCAGGAAGTTAAAACCGCGAATGGTGTGGCCGAAAAAGATTACACCCTTGCAGAATCTATGCGTAAGCCACAGTACTGGATGCTGGCTATCATGTTCCTGACTGCCTGCATGAGTGGTTTGTATGTTATCGGTGTAGCAAAAGATATCGCACAAGGCATGGTGCATTTGACTGCTGAGTCTGCGGCAAACGCGGTAACCGTTATCGCGATTGCTAACCTGAGTGGCCGCCTGGTGCTGGGTATTCTGTCCGATAAGATTGCTCGTATCCGCGTTATCACTATCGGCCAGGTTATTTCTTTGGTCGGCATGGCTGCACTGTTGTTTGCCCCACTTAACGAAGCGACTTTCTTTGCAGCGATTGCCTGTGTAGCGTTTAACTTCGGCGGCACCATCACCGTTTACCCATCACTGGTGAGCGAGTTCTTTGGTCTGAATAACCTGACTAAAAACTACGGTGTGATTTACTTAGGCTTCGGTATCGGCAGCATCTGCGGTTCGATTATCGCTTCCATCTTCGGCGGCTTCTACGTGACCTTCTGCGTCATCTTTGCCTTGCTGATTTTGTCTCTGGCGATTTCCACCACCATCCGCACTCCAGCGCGCGAAGTTTATCAAGAAGCTCACGCTTGATAGCGAGCCATTAATGCCGCAAACCATGCCGCCGGGACGTTATACGGCGGCATCATTAATTGTGAAATCCCCTGTTCTATAATGCCTTCCGCTTGTGCTTTTAAGATCTCATTCCCTCGTTGTAATCCTGCCAACTGAATGCGTTTTTCTATCAAGTAGACCCGGGCAAAGTGTGGGTCGTAGCGCAAAATTTCACGCGTGTTATCGATGATGTCAGCCAGTTTGATGGTTTGCGCCTCGAGGCTTGCGTTGGCGGTATGCAGGAAGTGAGCACGTTTACGATGCATACGATTGGTGCCGGGGAGTTGTTCAGGGTTGGTGACCATTGCCACCAGAGTTGCCACATCCGGACCAAAGTGCTCCTGAATGTCGATAAGCGTGGTACCGGTATCCTCAACAGTGTCGTGCAACCAGGCTGCCGCGAGCACTTCCTCAATAGGAGAAACGCTTCTGACTATCTCCACCACGGCTGCGGGATGGACGATATATGGCTCAAGTGTATATTTGCGGCGCTGATCGCAAGCTGCATGAGCCTTTGTTGCATATCGGCGTGCGCGTTCTTCTAAAGACAGCATAACTACCTCTCTGCATCACCAATATTGCCTGATATGTTCCATAACCCACCTGTGTTGAGCCAGCATGAGATATGTAAACAACCGTGTGGATCACTAATTTTGCCGATACTTTTTACTCTCCCTATGTTCTACTAATCCGCGCCAAAAATTGGCTAAGAATCATCCTGATTCGGACTCTATTTTTTATTGCTCAGAATTTTCTTCACCAGGGGGAGTCTGAGTGATGTTTATAACATCTCTTTTTTGCATTATTTTTTCGGACAACCTGCATGAATTACATTAAATCGATGACCCAGCAGAAACTCTGTTTTCTGTTAGCGGTATACATCGGCATATTTTTGAACCTTTCGGTTTTTTATAATCGTTTCATGGGCTTTGCTCAGGACTTTAGTCGCCTGAAAGGTTTCTCCATGGTCGCAGAGGTCGTGGCTTGTGTACTGGTCACTTTCTTTTTATTCCGTGTGTTATCCCTGTTTGGCCGTACCGTCTGGCGAATCCTCGCTACATTAATCGTGTTGTGCTCCGTTGGTGCCAGCTATTACATGACGTTGCTTAACGTCGTTATTGGCTACGGTATTATCGCCTCGGTGATGACCACAGATATCGACCTCTCGAAAGAAATTGTCGGCTATCAATTCGTATTGTGGATGGTTTTGGTCAGTGCTATTCCGTTGGTACTTATCTGGGGAAGCAAAACACGCGATACCTTGCTTAATCAATTGAAAACCCCTGGTCAGCGCATCAAAAACGTGGCCATTGTGCTGTTGGCTGGACTGATGGTTTGGGCACCACTGCGTTTACTTGATAAACAACAAAATCGTACAGAAAAACGCTCCACGGTAGATATGCCAAGCTACGGCGGCGTGGTGGCTAACTCTTATCTGCCATCAAACTGGGTCTCAGCGTTGGGTCTTTTTGCCTGGGCTCAGGCTGATGAGTCCAACGACAATAGTTCGTTGCTCAACCCAGCGAAGAAGTTTACGTATGTCGCGCCAAAAGAGCTCGATGATACCTATGTTGTGTTTGTGATTGGCGAAACCACTCGCTGGGATCACATGGGTATTCTGGGCTATGACCGTGACACCACACCAAAACTCGCCCAGGAGAAAAACCTGGTCGCGTTCAGAGGTGAATCTTGCGATACCGCGACTAAGCTTTCGCTGCGTTGTATGTTCGTGCGTGAAGGCGGGACGGAAGAGAATCCGCAGCGTACTCTGAAAGAGCAGAACGTCTTTGCGGTACTTAAACAGCTTGGTTTCAGCTCAAACCTTTTTGCGATGCAAAGTGAAGTCTGGTTCTACGGCAACACCATGGCAGATAACTTCTCTTACCGTGAGCAGATTGCCGCTGAACCGCGGAACCGCGGTAAGCAAGTCGATGACATGCTGCTGGTCGAAGAGATGAAACGTTCTGTGGACGAGCATCCTAACGGCAAGCATTTGATTGTGCTGCACACCAAAGGCTCGCACTTCTCTTACGTGCAACGTTACCCACGCAGCTACGCGAAATGGACTCCAGAGTGCGTCAGCATTGATAAAGAGTGCAGCAAAGAGCAGCTGATTAACGCTTTTGATAACTCGGTGTTGTATACCGATAGCGTGCTTGAACAAGTGATTTCTGAGCTGCGTGATAAGCGTGCGATTATTTTCTATGCCTCTGACCATGGTGAGTCTATCGACGAGCACAAACACCTGCACGGTACACCACGTAAAATGGCTCCACCTGAGCAGTTCCGTGTGCCGTTGCTGGTTTGGGCATCTGATAAATATCTGGAAAACCCGGATCGCGCACGTGAGTTTGCACATATGCAGGAACAGGCGAAAATGAAGGTGCCGCACCGCCATGTTGAGCTGTATGACACCATCATGGGTTGTCTGGGCTATACATCTCCAGACGGTGGTATTAACCAGAACAACAACTGGTGCCATGTGCCCGAAAAGAAAGCCGCACAGTAACTTTTTAGCCACATGTGCTGGAATTTAAAGCAAACAGACAGGATTTTCAGTTTCAGGGATTGACGGGTAAAACGGTGCGCAGTAAGATGCGCTCCGCATTCGGCGAGTAGCGCAGCTTGGTAGCGCAACTGGTTTGGGACCAGTGGGTCGGAGGTTCGAATCCTCTCTCGCCGACCAAATTCAAGAAAACCCAACCGTAAGGTTGGGTTTTTTTACGTCTGTAGTTTATGAGGATGAGAATCTCCGCAGGAGGTTTGAGCCGAGCGCAGCGAGACAACGTTGCTTCAGCAACGGCCCGCAGGGGAATAATCCTCTCTCGCCGACCAAATTTAGAAAAAGCCAACCTTCGGGTTGGCTTTTTTGCATCTGTAGTTTGAAGAGGATGAGAATCTCCGCAGGAGGTTTGAGCCGAGCGCAGCGAGACAACGTTGCTTTAGCAACGGCCCGTAGGGGAATAATCCTCTCTCGCCGACCAAATTCAAGAAAACCCAACCGCAAGGTTGGGTTTTTTTACGTCTGTAGTTTACCGCCACGCATCTGACATCTCGCTCACCCGCCCCACGTTAAACCCCTAACCTTGTAAAAATATCCGCTTCATCGTCCAACATCTGTCTTTATATGCTTTTGTGACATTTCCCATCGTATTTTGTTATGGAAAATCGTGGGTTAATACGCCATTGCTTATGTTTCATACCAGCATGATTCGCTGTAAGAGATATAGATCACAAAACTTATCGTTCAGATAATCAGCATCTGGCAAGAAATTTTACAGAAATAGCACAACTGCATACCACTCCCGCTCGTCTTTTAATCAGTGGATAATTCTGGTTACATGGCAGTAGCATAAATTTCCCTGCTGGAAACAGAGCGACTGGCTTTTTTTAAACTTTGTTCGCTGATTCTCACCTCGGTTGTAAATCCCCGTTACCTATATTGACGTTTTACTCATCTATTGACAGATTGTAGGGCGTGAGGGGCAAATTATGGACAGTCCGCACTACCACACAGCTAGCCTGACGAAAGGAACACCTGGCCTCACTACCGCCTCCGGGCATACCGAACGGACCGCACACAAATAACAAAGGTCTAACGGAAAAAACAACACGACATATGTCCCCGAATTATTTCTTGCTGTAGCACTGCGGTAACTGAACAAATCATTGTGAGCTTACTTGAGTACGCGATCGGTGTGAGTAAAGGCAGCCCGTAAAGCCGTGGCAAGAAAGATAAAGGGAACATCACAACGGAGCAGAAGAATGAGTCTTTCCTTGAAGAAGTCAGGGATGCTGAAGTTTGGTCTGAGCCTGGTGGCCTTGACCGTAGCAGCTAGCGTTCAGGCAAAAACCCTGGTTTATTGCTCAGAAGGTTCCCCAGAAGGTTTTAACCCGCAGTTGTTCACCTCTGGTACAACTTACGATGCCAGTTCAGTGCCAATCTATAACCGCTTGGTCGAGTTCAAAACGGGTACCACTGAAATTATCCCGGGCCTTGCTGAGAAATGGGAAGTCAGTGCAGACGGTAAAACCTATACCTTCCACCTTCGTTCAGGTGTGAAGTGGCAAGACAACAAAGATTTCAAACCAACGCGCGATCTGAATGCTGATGACGTCGTGTTTTCTTTTGATCGTCAGAAAAATGCCAACAACCCGTATCACAAAGTTTCTGGCGGCAGCTACGAATACTTCGAAGGCATGGGTTTATCTGACCTGATCAGCGAAATTAAGAAAGTGGACGACAATACCGTTCAGTTCGTGCTGACTCGTCCAGAATCACCATTCCTGGCCGATCTCGCCATGGACTTCGCCTCTATTCTTTCCAAAGAATATGCTGACAACATGATGAAAGCCGGTACGCCGGAAAAAACTGACCTGAACCCAATCGGTACCGGTCCGTTCCAGCTGCTGCAATACCAGAAAGATTCTCGCATTCTGTACAAAGCGTTCCCAGGCTACTGGGGCACCAAGCCGCAGATCGACCGTCTGGTCTTCTCCATCACGCCTGATGCGTCTGTGCGTTACGCCAAACTGCAGAAAAACGAGTGCCAGGTTATGCCGTATCCAAACCCGGCTGACATCGCTCGCATGAAACAAGATAAGAGCATCAACTTGATGGAACAGGCTGGCCTGAACGTGGGTTACTTGTCCTTCAACACCGAGAAAAAACCGTTTGATGACGTGAAAGTTCGTCAGGCGCTGACTTATGCGGTGAACAAAGAAGCGATCATCAAAGCGGTTTATCAAGGCGCAGGCACTGCGGCTAAAAACCTGATCCCACCAACCATGTGGGGCTACAACGATGACGTGAAGGATTACACTTATGATCCTGAGAAAGCAAAAGCGCTGCTGAAAGAATCCGGCCACGCTGACGGCTTCACCGTTGATCTGTGGGCAATGCCAGTACAGCGTCCGTACAACCCGAACGCTCGCCGTATGGCTGAGATGATTCAGGCTGACTGGGCGAAAGTCGGTGTGACCGCCAAAATCGTAACTTACGAGTGGGGCGAGTACCTGAAACGCGCTAAAGCCGGTGAACACCAGGCTGTGATGATGGGTTGGACTGGCGACAATGGGGACCCGGATAACTTCTTCGCGACTCTATTCAGCTGTGCCGCAGCAAAAGACGGTTCTAACTACTCTCGCTGGTGCTACAAGCCGTTTGAAGACCTGATTCAACCTGCGCGTGCCACAGACGATCACAACAAGCGTATCGAGCTGTACAAGCAAGCTCAGGTCGTGATGCATGACCAGGCTCCGGCGCTGATCGTTGCTCACTCCACGGTATATGAGCCAGTGCGCAAAGAAGTGAAAGGTTATGTGGTTGACCCATTGGGCAAACACCACTTTGAGAACGTGTCTGTCGAATAATAAATAACAGTAGCGTGCTTTATTCCCTCTCCCAGTGGGGAGAGGGTGAAAGATTTGTGAGCAATACAGACTGAAGGCTGCAAGGCTTTCAGTCACTACAGAGAATCCGGGTTATGTTGCAGTTCATCCTCCGACGTCTGGGGCTAGTTATCCCCACTTTTATCGGTATTACCCTTCTTACCTTCGCCTTCGTGCATATGATTCCCGGTGACCCGGTGATGATTATGGCCGGTGAGCGCGGTATCTCTCCTGAACGTCATGCTCAGTTGTTGGCTGAACTTGGCCTCGACAAGCCTATGTGGCAGCAATACGTCCATTATATTTGGGGCGTGATGCACGGCGACTTGGGCATTTCGTTAAAAAGCCGTCTTCCTGTGTGGGACGAGTTCGTACCGCGTTTTAAAGCGACCATGGAACTCGGTGTCTGCGCGATGTTGTTTGCCGTTGCCGTGGGTATTCCGGTTGGCGTGCTGGCTGCGGTTAAACGTGGTTCCGTGTTTGACCACACCTCTGTGGGACTTGCTCTGACAGGCTACTCAATGCCAATTTTCTGGTGGGGTATGATGTTAATCATGCTGGTTTCCGTCTACTGGAACCTCACCCCGGTATCAGGGCGTGTCAGCGATACGGTATTCCTCGACGACACCTTGCCCCTCACCGGCTTCATGCTGATAGACACCGCTATATGGGGTGAGCCGGGCGACTTCATCGATGCAGTGATGCATATGATATTGCCAGCCGTGGTGCTCGGTACTATCCCGCTGGCGGTTATCGTGCGTATGACTCGCTCTTCAATGCTAGAAGTACTCGGTGAAGACTACATCCGTACCGCTCGTGCGAAGGGCCTGACGCGTATGCGCGTCATCGTGGTTCATGCGCTGCGCAACGCCATGCTGCCAGTTGTGACGGTTATCGGCCTGCAAGTCGGTACGTTGCTGGCGGGTGCCATCCTGACGGAAACCATCTTCTCCTGGCCGGGCCTTGGCCGCTGGCTGATTGATGCATTGCAACGTCGTGACTACCCGGTAGTACAGGGCGGCGTATTGTTGGTCGCGACGATGATTATCCTCGTGAACCTGATCGTCGACTTACTGTACGGCGTGGTGAACCCGCGTATACGCCATAAGAAATAAGGGGCCATCATGACGCAATTAACTGAAAACAAAGTGGTAGCGGCGCCAGTTCCAATGACGCCATTCCAGGAATTCTGGCACTACTTTAAACGTAACAAAGGGGCGGTCATCGGCCTGGTGTATGTCACCGCGATGATCTTGATCGCCATATTCGCCAACGTGCTAGCACCACACGGCCCGGCAGAACAGTTCCGTGATTCACTGCTGCACCCACCGGTCTGGCAGGATGGCGGCAGTTGGCAGTTCCTGCTCGGTACTGACGACGTAGGCCGCGACATCATGGCTCGCCTGATGTACGGCGCGCGTCTGTCGCTGTTGGTAGGTTGCCTGGTGGTTTTGCTGTCGCTGATTATGGGCGTGGTGCTCGGCCTGGTGGCTGGTTACTTCGGCGGCATTATCGACAACATTATTATGCGTGTTGTCGACATTATGCTGGCGCTGCCGAGTCTGCTGTTGGCGCTGGTACTGGTGGCGATTTTCGGCCCGTCGATAGTCAACGCTTCGTTGGCGCTCACCTTCGTCGCCTTGCCGCACTATGTGCGACTGACGCGTGGTGCGGTGCTGGTGGAAGTGAACCGCGATTACGTAACCGCTTCGCGCGTTGCGGGTGCAGGTTCCATGCGTCAGATGTTCATCAACATTCTGCCAAACTGTCTTGCACCGCTTATCGTGCAGGCCTCACTTGGCTTCTCTAACGCCATTCTCGATATGGCCGCTCTCGGCTTCCTCGGCATGGGTGCGCAACCGCCAACACCGGAGTGGGGCACAATGCTTTCCGATGTGTTGCAGTTCGCACAAAGTGCCTGGTGGGTGGTCACCTTCCCTGGTGTCGCCATTCTGCTGACGGTGCTGGCATTTAACCTGATGGGTGACGGGCTGCGTGATGCACTCGATCCTAAACTCAAGCAGTAAAGGGCTACGTAATGGCGTTATTGAATGTAAATAAATTATCGGTGCATTTCGGCGACGAAAAGACACCGTTCCGTGCCGTAGACCGCGTGAGTTACAGCGTAAATCAAGGCGAAGTTGTCGGTATCGTTGGGGAATCTGGTTCCGGTAAATCGGTCAGCTCGCTGGCGATTATGGGGCTGATTGATTACCCAGGCCGCGTGATGGCCGAAAAGCTGGAGTTTAACGGCCAGGATCTGCAAAAGATTTCTGAGAAAGAACGTCGCAACCTGGTGGGCGCCGAAGTGGCGATGATCTTCCAGGACCCGATGACCAGCCTCAACCCTTGCTACACCGTTGGTTTCCAGATTATGGAAGCTATCAAGGTGCACCAGGGCGGCAACAAGAAAACCCGCGTTCAGCGAGCAATCGACCTGCTGAACCTGGTGGGTATTCCCGATGCGGCTTCGCGTCTGGACGTCTACCCGCACCAGCTTTCCGGCGGTATGAGCCAACGCGTCATGATCGCGATGGCGATTGCCTGTCGCCCTAAGCTGTTGATTGCCGATGAACCGACAACCGCACTGGATGTGACCATCCAGGCGCAAATCATCGAACTGTTACTGGAACTGCAGCAAAAAGAGAACATGGCGCTGATTCTTATCACCCATGACCTCGCGCTGGTGGCTGAAGCGGCACACAAAATCATCGTGATGTACGCCGGGCAAGTGGTGGAAACGGGGGCTTCGCAAGATATCTTCCGTGCGCCGCGTCACCCGTACACTCAGGCGTTGCTGCGTGCGCTGCCTGAATTTGCACAGGACAAAGCGCGTCTGGCCTCGCTGCCGGGTGTGGTTCCGGGTAAGTACGACCGCCCGAACGGCTGCCTGCTCAACCCACGCTGCCCGTATGCCACCGACAAATGTCGCAGCATAGAGCCAGAACTGAATATGGTGGATAACGGGCGTCAGTCCAAATGCCATTTCCCACTCGATGATGCCGGGAGGCCAACGCTATGAGTACCGATAAGGCCACCGCGCAACCTCTGTTGCAGGCCATCGACCTGAAAAAACACTACCCGGTGAAGAAGGGCTTTTTCGGCCAGGAACGCCTGGTAAAAGCGCTGGATGGCGTTTCATTTGAACTCGAACGCGGCAAAACGCTGGCCGTGGTAGGCGAATCCGGCTGTGGTAAATCCACGCTGGGCCGCCTGCTGACGATGATTGAGATCCCAACAGGTGGTGAGCTTTACTATCAGGGTCAGGATCTGCTCAAGCCTGACGAAACAGCTGAAAAGCTGCGTCGTCAGAAAATCCAGATCGTCTTCCAGAACCCGTATGGCTCGCTGAACCCACGTAAAAAAGTGGGGCAAATCCTTGAAGAGCCACTGCAAATCAACACCAACCTGAGCAAAGCCGAACGCCGTGAAAAATCGCTGGCGATGATGGCGAAAGTTGGCCTGAAAACCGAGCATTACGACCGCTACCCGCATATGTTCTCCGGTGGCCAGCGTCAGCGTATTGCTATCGCCCGTGGCCTGATGCTCGACCCGGACGTGGTGATCGCCGATGAACCGGTATCCGCGCTCGACGTTTCCGTGCGTGCGCAGGTGTTGAACCTGATGATGGACTTGCAGCAGGAAATGGGGCTGTCTTATGTGTTTATCTCCCACGATTTGTCTGTGGTTGAACACATCGCCGACGAAGTAATGGTGATGTATCTGGGGCGCTGTGTAGAGAAAGGGACGAAAGATCAGATCTTCTCAAACCCACTCCACCCGTACACTCAGGCACTGCTTTCTGCGACACCTCGTCTGAATCCGGACGACCGCCGCGAACGCATCAAACTTACCGGTGAACTGCCAAGCCCGCTGAACCCGCCTCCAGGCTGCGCGTTCAACGCCCGCTGCCGCCGCCGTTTCGGCCCGTGCACGCAGTTGCAGCCACAGCTCAAAGAGTACGGCGGCCAACTGGTGGCGTGTTTCGCTGTTGATCAGGATGAGAACGGGGAAATTCGGTAGCACGAGTGTGAGCATGGAAGCTCTGTTGTTTTCCGTTCAGCCGAACGTTTGGTTATCTCTGTAAGCGATGTAAATGGTGAACGTGCCAGGTGGCTCATGCTGTACTGAACGCCAGCCCCCTGGCGACCCCCGCGCCCGGCAAGTAAATCGCCGCTGCGCGGTAAACCCCGATTATTTCCCCAACATTCAGGTGCGTTCGCGACTCGCTCCAGGCGATCGCTCGGTTTTACTGTCGGTTGTCCATTCGCCGCGAATGGGGCGGGAAAACTCAGAAATCGCGGAAGGTGTTCCTGGGGTGGACTACCGCTTACATGCCATCTTCTATCGCATTCGCGATAACGATATTTTTATCCTCAGAATATAGCATCATAAAATGGAGCCGTTAGTGCATTTTAGTGAACTTTAGATCGTTAAAACTACATGCCCCTATCGACCAAATTCAGGGATTATAGTTCCGCACAAAGCGGAAGGTTGAGGTGAGGGCGACAAGTTTCTTTTTCTCCTTAATCCCCATAAATTAACCACACAAAAAGTGGATAATTATCAAAAATAATCCCAGCGATTTCCTTATTGTCATATTATTCCTACAAATCCTGTCATATTTGTCCTACAAAACTCCCTAAAAACATTTATTTTCCTTATAAAGTTAATGTCCATCGTGAAATATTAGTGGGCTATAAATATTCCTTTATGTGTGTTGAATCACAAAAAAAGTCTGCTACCTTTACCGATCAGAATTAAATGGCGTTTAATCACAAATCTATGCATCTTCATGCTTAGATAGATATTAATAAGAAAAAAAGGTGGAGAAATGACCTCCTGAGCCTATATATTGGCTTGAAATGCCGTCGATTTATCAAAAAAAGAATAATAAAATAAGTAATGATAACGCATGGCAATTAATAATGATTCATGAAGTCAATAAGTCATAATCATTAACTAAAAAACCTTTTTAATAGTATTGGTATAAGCTTTGAATAACTATCTCATCGAAACGTCTTATAAATCATGAGTGTCGCAATGAAAAACTATGATGACTTGCAGCGATTCAAGGATAAGACCCGCACAGGCGCTATCGAATTCAAGGATATGTCGGCGCAAAATCAGCAATCAGAAGCCAGTAACTGGACGATAATTAAACAGTTAATGAATGCTGGCGATGATGATTCTGTGCTTGCTCAGGCCGGGAGTATTTCTGTTCCTGCGCCGCAAGCAGTGAAGGCTGATGAGTTTGATGCCAGCCACTTCAGGCCGATTACGGCACAACCTATCAGTAACACTGCATCACAGGGCTCGATTCTCAATAGCCTGAATAGTGCATTGCCTGAAGCTAAGTCTACGATTTCGCAGCCCGAGCCTGGTAAACCGACCACTAATACATTATTTGAACAACTGGCCCCCGTGGTTGCACCACCTGAACCGGTTATAGAACCTATAAAAGAAATCGTGAAACCTGCCGCTGTTTCAGCGCCGCAGGCCCCTGCGCCGGTAAAAACAGAGCCCGTGCGTTTTGACAAACTGTTCGCAGCCAAAGGGAATACGGCGCGGAGTCATCCCGCCAAAGACTTACCGCTGCAACCGTTGCTGGAGATGATTGCGTCATGCCGCTAGTCTGTGTTTGCTCGCCAAAAGGCGGAGTAGGAAAAACCACGGTTACCGCCAATCTGGCGTATGCGTTGGCTCGCGCAGGTAGCAAAGTGTTAGCCATTGATTTTGATGTGCAGAACGCGCTGCGCCTGCACTTTGGTGTGCCTTTGTCTGATGGACGGGGTTATGTCGCGAAAGCCATTGAATCGGCAGACTGGAGCCAGTCAGTTCTGACGGCAGGCAGTAATATGTTTGTACTGCCATATGGTGACGTCACTGAAGATCAAAGACTTGAGTTTGAACAGCGTCTGACTAACGACAGCCACTTTCTGTTACGCGGGTTAAGCACTTTGCTGAACTATCCAGGCCTTGTGATTATTGCTGATTTCCCCCCAGGGCCGAATCCTGCACTGAAAGCCGTATCGCATCTGGCCGACTTGCATCTGGTGACGATGCTTGCGGATACAGCTTCACTTTCCCTATTGCCGCATATTGAAAATCACCGCTTGATTGGCGAGCCGCTAAACAATAAAGCAGGATATTATTTTGTGCTCAACCAAAGTGATAACCGCCGTCATATAAGCCGCGACGTCACTGCATTTATGCAGCAACGTCTTGGCGATCGCCTGCTTGGTGTTATTAACCGCGATGAAAGTGTGGCTGAAGCTAATGCCTCTCAGCAATCAATATTCGATTTCAGCCCAGCTTCCGCTGCGGCTTTTGATATTGAGCTTATTAGTAAACGCGTAGCCGCTCTTCTCGGTATAAAAATTGGTGATGGCGCGGTTCACACCGCCTTAAGAACGTCAAATTTCTGACAATCATTCAGGATGTCCTATGAAAAAGGTCCTGTTCTATTTACTGCTATTGGTGTTAGCACCAATAGCAGTGCTGATCATCATTACGCCTATGGATAGCCAGAAGCAGTATATTTTTGGTTTTATCAGTCTCGCGATAATGTTTGTATTAGGTTTTAGCAAAAAGCACAGCGTGTCGATAATCATGATGCTGGTCTCGGTCTTGATGTCGACGCGTTATATTTATTTTCGTGCCACGCAAACGCTGCACTTTAATTCTGAAATAGAAGCCATCCTCGGAATAGGGCTATTTTTAGCTGAGCTATTTATCTGGGTTATTTTATTACTGAGCTATCTGCAAACTTCTTTCCCGTTAAAAAGGGGAATTGTGCCGTTGCCGGACGATACGTCGACCTGGCCGACGGTGGACGTTTATATTCCCAGCTACAACGAAAGCCTCGATGTGGTGCGCGATACCGTACTGGCCGCGCAATGTATCGACTACCCGCGCGATAAGATCAAAATCTATCTGCTCGATGACGGTAAACGGCGCGAGTTTGCGGTTTTTGCGGCGGATGTTGGCGTGGGTTACATCACGCGAAACGATAACTCGCATGCTAAAGCCGGTAACCTCAACCACGCCATGAAGCTAACCAAAGGTGAGCTGATTTGCGTCTTTGACTGCGACCACGTTGCCACGCGTATTTTCCTGCAAGCGACGGTTGGCGCATTCCTGAAAGATCCAAAACTGGCACTGTTGCAGACGCCACACTACTTCTATTCACCCGATCCGTTTGAACGCAATTTATCGGGTGGACGCAATATCCCTAACGAAGGTTCATTGTTCTACGGCCCAATTCAGCAAGGTAACGATAACTGGAACGCGACATTCTTCTGTGGCTCTTGCGCCGTTATTCGTCGCAGCGCGCTTGAAGAGATTGGTGGATTTGCCGTTGAAACCGTAACTGAAGATGCCCACACCGCGCTGAAAATGCAGCGCCTTGGCTGGAAATCTGCATTCCTGGATATTCCACTGGCGGCAGGGCTTGCGACTGAGCGCCTGGTGCTGCACGTGATTCAGCGAACCCGTTGGGCGCGCGGCATGACGCAAATATTCCGTATGGATAACCCGCTTTTTGGCCGCGGCCTGACATGGCAACAGCGTTGCTGTTATCTCAGTGCGATGCTCTACTTCCAGTTCGCTTTGCCGCGTGTGGCGTTTCTCACCGCACCGCTGGCGTATTTGCTGTTTAACCTGAACATCATTCACTCGTCAGCAAGCCTGATTTTCGCTTATGCATTGCCGCACCTGCTGCTCACTATCTATCTGAACTCCCGAATGAACGGGCGTTACCGCTACAGCTTCTGGGGTGAAATTTACGACCTGGTGCTGGCGTTCCACCTGGTTTTGCCAACGGTTATCACGATGATTTTCCCGAAACGCGGCAAGTTCAACGTGACGGACAAAGGTGCGTTGCTGAACGTGGGTTACTTCGATTTCAGCGTGGTGCGACCCCACGTGATTATCGCGGTGTTGCTGACGGTGGCGGTCATCGCCGGGATAGTGCGCGCCTGTGCGCATGATTACTTTGGCGTCGACCCGAACGTTATTGCACTCAACGTTGGTTGGGGCTTGTACAGCCTGGTGTTCTTGCTGGCGGCTATAGCGGTTGCCCGTGAAACGCGCCAGACGCGTAAAACCATCCGTATTGATGTCGAAGTGCCAGTCGTTATTCACTACGCCAGCGGTATCTCATCGCGCAGTAATACACTCGATTTGTCGATGGGTGGCTGCCGAATTGCGGTACCGGATGACCGACACCTCACCGATGAAATCGAAGAGATCGAGCTGCAACTGAAATCCGGTTCAATCAGTATTCCGGTACAAGTGGTTGCCAGCGATGAACAGGCGATTCGCCTGCAGTTTGAAGAGATTCCTCTGGACCGTCGCCGTGAACTGGTGCGTGTGGTTCTGGCGCGTGCTGATGCGTGGATTAACCCGCCAAAGCCGCAGGACAACCCATTCCGTTCCCTGTTAATCATTATTCGTTGTGTATTTGACCTGTTCTGGCTGACGTGGAAATCACGCCGCGAAAATCGCCGTTTACGTCAGGAAGAAGCAAGACGTATGGCAGCTGCTGGCGAGGACAACGTTGCATGAAACGGATGACCTATAAAGTTTGTCAGTTGTTGCTCGCATTTAGTGTACTGACTTCACCGATTATGGCCGAAGAGCCTACGACAGTGGAGTCGTTGCTTCCGGTAGATTTACCGGCTCCGGGGCAAGATGCCGTGGAGTCGCAAGATTCTATGCCAGCACCAGAAACGGTGCCTGTACCCGATCCTGTGCAAGCTCCAACGCCGGTTCCTGCTCCTGCGGCGACACCATCGGTCTTTGTTCCGGGGAGTGTCAGCAGTATTACTATGGCGCAAATGGGCCAGCCGCGCGGTATTACGCTCAGCGGCGGCCAGTTGCAGGCGGGGATTGATTTCACGCTGCCGTCGGATCAGGTCATTACCAACGCACAATTGGCGCTGAACCTAAAAGTGTCTCCGGCAATGGCGGCACGAAATACTACATTGCAGTTGATGATGAATGGTCAGCCGCTAGGGACTGTTCCGCTGGGTTCTGCCGATAGCGATGTGTCGAGCTACCAGTTGGAAATTCCGGCGGCGATGGTGGTATCGAGCAACAATATCAGCTTCAAAATTAATGATGGCGATGCCTTACTGTGCCTGCGTGACCTGTCAGAAAAATACCAGGTCACCATCATGCCGAATACGCGCCTGGACCTGGAAGGGCAGCAGCTCAATATTGGCGCAGACCTCAGCCATTTCCCACGCCCGTTCTTTGACGCGATGCAAATGACTCCGGCTGCCGTGACATTTGCCTTCCCGGCAAAAACGTTACCAGAGCAAGTGAGTGCTGCGGCATTAGTCGCTTCCTGGTTGGGGATTGAGGCGGATTACCGCGGCATCTCCTTTAACGCATTGCGCGACACACTGCCGGAGAAGAACGGTATTCTGTTTGGTAAATCTGGCGAGCAGATTGGCGGCCTGACGCTGCCAGTCACGCAAAAGCCGATGCTGCAAATTATCGATAATCCAGGCAACCCTGTTTATAAACTGCTGCTGGTAGTGGGTAATTCAGACCAGCAACTGCGTGCTGCGGCATGGCGTTTAACTCAGGGTAAATTCCCTGGGCAAACTGCAAGCACAGCGGTAGAAAACCAGACAATCCCGGTGAGCAAAGCGTATGACGCACCGCGTTGGATACCGACCGATCGTCCGGTGCGTTTGACCGAACTGATGCGCAAAGATCAAAGCCTGACGGCGACGGGCATCTGGCATGAGCCGTTAAGCGTTGCCTTCCGAGCGGCCCCGGACCTGTTCTTATGGGATGGTGAAACCATTCCCGTGAAACTTGGCTACCGCTTCCCAACGGAATCCTGGATTGATGAAGAGCGTTCTTATCTTTCTCTGACCTTCAACGGCACATTCTTGCACAACCTGCCGGTGAACAAACAAGGTGCGCTGGAAACGCTGTGGCGCAAAGTGGGTGGTGATGCGCGTCAGGAAAATTACAACCTGGCGCTGGAGCCTTACCTGATTTACGGCGACAACCAGTTGTCGTTGTACTTCAATATCCAGACCAAAGAAACGGCACCGTGTAGCGTACTGCTCAATAACAACATCAAGAGTCGTATCGATGAAAACTCATCAATTGATTTGAGCAAAACGCGCCACTTCTCGCTGCTGCCAAATCTCTCTTACTTCGTGGGGGCATCGTTCCCGTTCTCACGCTTTGCTGACTTCGCACATACCGTGTTGCTGCTGCCAGAAAACCCAGGTGAGACTGAAATCAGCACACTCCTGAATATGGCGGCACGGTCAGGCAATGCGACCGGAACGTCGCTTAACAATAACGCCGTGATGTTCGGGGTGCCGACGGCGGGTGCCAACCTGCAACGCCTCGAAGAAAGCCACGTGCTTGCGGTTTCTACCATCAACAAAAATACCTTTAACAAAACGCTGCTGGCTCAGTCGCCGTTTACCAGCAACGAACACTCATTCGGTGTGCGTGAACGTTCAATTTGGCAAAAAGCACAAAGCTGGCTTGAAGGCGATTGGGGCTCAACCGGTATTGCCGCCGACCGTTATTTCTCCTCTAACGAGGCATGGCGTGGGTTTGTCAGCTTCCGCTCGCAGTGGAACCCTGACCGCGTGGTGGTGATGGCAATTGGCAGCAATGACGAACAGCTTTCACGCCTTCAGACCGACTTAGCCTCGGCACGCATTAACGCCGGAATTCGTGGTGATGCCTCAATCATTACCGATGAAAACGGCGTGCGCAGCTTCCGGGTTGGCCAACAGTTCCCAAGCGGCCAAATGCCCTGGTACATGATGGTGGTCTGGTATGCCAACCAGCATTCTGCACTGCTGGCCATTTTAGGTTTGTTGTTCGCCACAGTGATTGGCTTGAGCTTGTATGCCTTACTGAAAAAACGCGCGCATAAACGTCTTAATCCTCAGGATGATGGTAAGTAAAGGTGGTGCTCATGAATCATAAAAACAAAACCGCCCGTCGCTTGTTAACTCTGTGCTTCTTTGGCGGCCTGACGTTCGGCGCCCAGGCTGCGGAAAACAATCCGGCATTAAAAGCGCTGTTTGACCAGGCTAATTACTGGCATGAAAAGTCGCATGACGAGCTGGCAAAAGAAGCGCTGCAAAAAGTGCTGATGGTTGATGCCAATAACACACAGGCGATGTACCTGATGGCGTTGTGGGCACAGCAGGCTGGGGATATCAAAGGTGCTGCCCAATGGCGCGAACGCCTTGCGGCTGTATCGCCACAAGATAACAATTTGCAGGCACTCGATAATGCGAAACAAATTCAGCAAATCCCGCGCGGGCAGCTGGATTTGGCGCGTCAGCAGGCGCGAAGCGGCAACATTCCCGCCGCACTTGCCACCTGGCGCAGCTTGTTTAACGGCGATCAGCCACCGCCAAGCCTCGCACCAGAATATTATCTGACGATGGCGGGTGATAAATCACTGTATCCGCAAGCTGTGGCGGGTTTGCGCCAGTTTGTCGCGCAAAACCCGCAGGATAACGGCGGGAAGATTGCGCTGGGTAAAGTGCTGACCTATCAGGAAGGTACGCGACGTGAAGGGATAGATCTGCTGCAGAATATGGCGAGCGGCAGCTCAGACGCTGATAAATCGCTGCGTCAGGCATTGTTGTGGCTTGGCCCAACGGCGAGTGACGAAACCTATTATCAAACCTTCCTGCAACGCCATCCAAAAGACATGTCGGTACAAGACCATTACCGTAAAAGTATTGGTGGTACAGCGAAAGGTGAAGGTTTTACCGCACTCAATAGCGGCAATACTGATGCGGCAAAAAGCCAGTTTGAACAAGTGCTGCAAACCAACCCGCAAGATGCCGATGCGCTGGCAGGTATGGGTTACATCGCCCAGCGCAAAGGTGATTACACTGCTGCATCGGAATACTTAAACCGTGCGGCAAGCCTCGGCGGCGACCAGTCAGATGAACGCAAACAGCAAGCTGATGACGCCGCATTTTACGGGCAACTGGCGAGCGCTCAGGCAGCATTTAAACAGGGCAATGTCAGCCAGGCGCTGGCACTCAGTGCGCCTCTGGCGCAGCAAAGTGGTGAGCGTGGTGCCGCGGCGAAATTATTCCGCGCCGATGTTCAGCGCCACAATAAAGATTACGCCGCCGCAGAGCAGACATTGCGCGGTATTTTGAGCGAGCAGCCAAATAATGGCTCAGCCCGTGAAAACCTCTACTACGTGCTGCGTGAGCAGAATAAAACCGCCGAAGCGCAGGCTATGTTGCAAACCTTGCCTGCAAGCTTACAAGCGAAGTTGCAGCCGCGAGTTTCCGGTGGCAACCCAACTGACCCAGTGCGCCGCCAGGCACAACAGGCGGCAGCAAATGGCGATCCACAACGTGCCATCGCCATTTTGCAGCAAGGTGTTGCACGCTATCCGTCAGATCCATGGTTGCGTCTTGATTTAGCTCGCCAGCTACAAAAACAAGGCAACAGTGCGGAAGCCAGCAACGTGATGGCGCCATCTTTCCGGCCGAATGCTTCCAATACTGAGCTCTATGCAGGCGCTTTGTTTGCTAGCGAAAACAACGCCTGGCAGCAATCGCAGACTTTGCTGTCGCGCATACCGGCTTCCAGCCAGACCAGCGATATGCGCACACTTGCGGCGCGTGTGAACTACAACCTGCAAATGTCAGTTGCGGAACGTTATCTGGCGCAGGGTGATACCGTTGCTGCGGCTAATACCTTAAAAGCACTGGCGACACGCCCACCGCAAAGCCCGGCAGACGCTGGCAAACTGGCAAAAATGTTGGCGCAAGCTGGTGATGTCAGTACTGCCGTGGCGATTGTGCGCGGCAATATGAGTCGTGGTGTGCAGGGCAACGCGGGCGACTATGGCGACCAGATTGCCGTACTTAATCAGGCAGGGCTTGGGCGTGAAGCGCAGGCGTTTCTTGCTAATCCAGAATTGCAGTCGCGCAGCACGCCAACTCAGCTTGCCAGCGTTCGCAATGGCTACGTGATCAACGAAGCTGACCAGCTTCGGACTCAAGGCAATTATGCGGCAGCGTACGACAAACTGATACGCGCCATGCAGAGCGACCCGCAAAATACCGACCTGATGTTTGCGATGGCTCGTTTGTATCAGTCCGGCAAAATGAACAAAGAAGCTGGCGTGGTTTACGACTATCTGATGACCCGTGACACGCCTGAGCAAGATGCGCGCGCGGGTGCTATCGATGTCGCACTCGCGAGCAAGGATGTGGATAAAGCGAAGCAGCTAGCCGCGGGTTTGCGTAACGATGAAACACCGGATCGCTTGCTGTTGCTGGCGCGTGTGGCGGAAGCTGATGGCAACCACCAACAGGCGATGAGCTATTTGCGCACTGCGCGTGGAAAACTGCTTGGCCTTCAAGGTGTGGGTGATGGCACTGCTCCGACATTGGGTGGCCTGGCGTTGGCGGATAACCCGTTTACCCCGAAAACTACTGTCGCCCCGCAAACGGCGTCCAATTCACTGTACGGCGAAGCGATGCCGTGGCAAGTCGCTCAACTGGCACGTAATCCGCAAACTGCATATCCGGGCACGACGCGTACCGATCTGCCAGTAGAAACGGCTCAGGCAGGCACGTTGCGCCAGGTGGATAACATGATGGAGCAGTTAACCGACAAAACGGCCACATGGGCACGAGGTGCGGTATCTGTACGTGGTCGCGATGGTGAAAGTGGCCTGAGCAAACTCACCGAGATAAAGGCACCGCTACAGTGGTCAACGGTGCCATTTGGCGATTCGCGTTTAGATCTTAACGTTACGCCAATTAGTCTGAATGCCGGTAGCTCGTCAGAGGAATCCAGCCGTCGTTTTGGTACGGGAGCATTAATTCAAGGGGAAGTTGCCAAGGATTTGTATGACTCCTCAACCACTACACCGCCTGAACTGCCAAATATCGACAAGATCAAGGTGCCTT
The DNA here is from genome assembly GCF_004366275.1 of Buttiauxella sp. BIGb0552. Taxonomy (NCBI): domain Bacteria; kingdom Pseudomonadati; phylum Pseudomonadota; class Gammaproteobacteria; order Enterobacterales; family Enterobacteriaceae; genus Buttiauxella; species Buttiauxella sp. BIGb0552. The sequence continues at coordinate 339,071 of NZ_SODY01000005.1, read as the reverse complement.
CACAAGGCTCGCAAAGCACTGCGGGTGTAGAGGTCGCCATGGCGTTAACGGGTGAGCAGTACAAACTTGATGTCGGCTCAACACCGTTAGGTCAGGATTTGAATACTGTTGTTGGTGGCGTGCAGTGGTCACCACAACTGACTGACTACCTGAAATTGATTTTGACCGGCGAACGCCGTGCGGTAGTCGACAGCCTGCTCTCTTATGTCGGCGTGGAAGATAAATACAGCGGCAAAAAATGGGGCCAGGTCACCAAGAACGGCGGTAGCGCGCAGTTGAGCTACGACGATGGTGATGCCGGTTTCTACGCAGGTGTCGGGCTGTATAACTACATCGGTGAAAACGTACCGAGTAACGACAACTTCACCGGAAATGCGGGTGTTTATATTCGTCCATATCGTGCTGATGACCGCGAGCTGAAAACCGGTATCAGTATGACTTACATGGACTTCTCGAAAAACCTCAGCTACTTCAGTTATGGGCAAGGCGGCTACTTTAGCCCGCAGGACTATATCAGCGTCTCCTTCCCGGTGGATTACACGCAGAAGTTTGATAACTGGAATATGTCTGTTGGCGCGTCGCTGGGTTATCAGTCGTACAGCCAGGACGAAAGCCCGTATTTCCCAACTGACGCAGCCATGCAATCACAACTGGAAGATTACGTCTCCAGAGGTTTTGCCAAAGAGGCGTGGTACAGCGGTAGTAGCGAAAGCGGTATGGGCTATAACTTGCGTGCCGCAGCCGACTACAAAGTTAATAAAGATATGACGATTGGTGGTCAGGTCGGTTATGACACCTTTGGTGATTACAACGAAAGTACCGCGCAACTCTACTTCCGTTACCTGCTGGGGAATAATTAATCATGAATGACGCGCAGCTTTTGCAGTATTTTCAAAATCAGCAGACGCAACCGGGTTGGTTTTCTCTGCTCCACATCATGATAGACAGCATGGTGGCGAATGCGGGGGAAGCTGATAGTCGCCCGTTTCTGATACAAATGGGTGATACGCTGGCCGGGCGTCACCCGTTAGCATTAGCGCGAACTGTGGGTGAGCTCGAAACGCAGATAAATGTTCAGCTCGCACGTTTCAACTGGGGCTATATTGATATCGAAGCCAGCGAAACGGCGATGTTGATCCGCCACATGGCTTTACCTGTTCCTGCGGATGAAGCGCAACAGGCTTCCTGGAATAGCGCGTTTAGCGCGGTTCTGGAAGGAGTATACGCCCGCTGGTTACGCGATCAGGGCGGAAAACCGCATGTGTCGCTGTGGCGTGAATCTTCACCGTCTGCAACAGTGGTACACTTTCGATATCAAAACAGTCGATGAGGTGCTTCGATGTGGCAGCGATGCAAGACGCTGATAGTGGCAGTGTTTGCCTTGATTTTTAGTCAGCAAGCGCTGGCTGAGAATGCATGGGATAGCTATAAATCACGGTTTTTAATGCCTGATGGTCGCATCGTCGACACCGGCAATAAAAACGTTAGCCACACCGAAGGTCAGGGCTTTGCCATGATGATGGCGGTGGTCAACGATGATCAAGCCAGTTTCGATAAAATGTGGGACTGGACGCGAAAAACCCTGAAAAATCCCGAAAACGGTCTGTTTTACTGGAGATACAACCCGATCGAGGCGCAGCCGATCACCGATAAAAATAACGCCACCGATGGCGATACTTTTATCGCATGGGCGTTGCTTAAGGCGGGAACAAAGTGGAAAAACCAGGGTTATCTCAACGAATCAGATGCGATTACCAAGGCACTGGTTGCACATAACGTGGTCCGTTTTGCGGGTTACCAGGTAATGCTGCCCGGAGCCAAAGGCTTTAATCTCAATAGTTATGTGAACCTTAACCCTTCCTATTTTATTCTTCCGGCCTGGCAGGATTTTGCTAACCGCAGCCATTTAATGGTGTGGAAGGATTTGATTAGCGACGGGCAGAAGTTGTTGGGGAAAATGCACTTTGGTGATCCACAACTCCCTTCGGACTGGGTTTCACTCTATTCCGATGGTCGTACTGTTCCGGCAAAAGAGTGGCCTGCCCGTTTTAGTTACGATGCGATCCGCGTTCCGCTGTACGTATCATGGTTTAACCATAGCAGCCCGGAGCTTCAGGTTTACAAAAACTGGTGGGGACGCTTTGCACGCGACAAAACTCCTGCCTGGGTGAATGTGACAACCGGCGATCCCGCGCCATATATGATGAATGGTGGATTGTTGGCGGTACGCGATTTAGTGCTCCAGTCGGCAAGTGTTGAGCAGCCGCAAATTATGGCTCAGGACGATTATTATTCTGCGAGTTTGAAGATGCTGGTGGCTTTGTCGGTGAGGTGATTTTTGATAGTGCGCAGCCCCCTCACCCTAACCCTCTCCATCAGGAGAGGGAACATCCTGAAGATTTCCCTGATAAGCCTGCCTCAACACCTAAACGTCGCTACAATGCAGTATACTCAGCCTGCTTAAGAATATGCCCTATACGGCACGGTAATTGCGGAGAGTAAGTTTGCGAGTCAGTCGTTCATTAACGATTAAACAAATGGCAATGGTGTCAGCCGTTTCCATATTGTTTATTTTCATTTTTATCGTGGTACAGCTTTTTCACTTTGTGCAGCAAAGCCGCTACGACACTGCAAGCCAGATGGAGAAAATCGCCCATTCGGTGCGTATTCCGCTGTCTGCAGCAATCCTTAAAGCAGATATTCCTCAGGCTGAATTCATTCTTAATCAAATACAACCCTCCGGGATTATCAGCCGGGCAGATGTTGTTTTACCTAATCAGTTCCAGGCGTTACGCCAGAGCTTTGCACCGGAACGCCCGATTCCAATGTGGATTGCTCGCCTGTTTGAGCTCCCGGTGCAAATTTCGTTACCGCTGTATTCACTTGAGCGCCCGGCAAACCCGCAGCCGTTGGCCTATCTGGTGCTGCAGGCGGATTCCTGGCGGATGTACAAATTCATCATCAGTACGATTTCCACGTTGCTGACCACATATTTGCTACTGGCGCTGATTCTCTCGGTTGCCATCAGCTGGTCGATTAACCGTTTAATTGTGCACCCGATCCGCAAAATCGCTCGTGAGCTCGACAGCTTGAGTCCGCAAGATGCGGCGAGTCATCAGCTCAAACTGCCGCATCTTCATCATGACGATGAGATTGGGATGCTGGTGCGCAGCTATAACCGCAATCAACAAATGTCGCTGCGCTTGCATGAAGAAATGAGCGCTGTGAGCACCCGGAACACGCTCACAGAACTGCCAAATAAAGCCCTGTTCCTGGCGTTGCTTGAACAACTCACGGCGAGTGGGAAGAACAGCACACTGATCGTGATTGCCAGCGAAACCTTGCAGGATGCAGCGGGCGTGTTAAATGAAGAGCAGCGCGAAATGCTGTTGCTGACGCTGGTCGAAAAAATTAAAAGTGTTCTCTCGCCAAATATGGTTCTGGCACAGCTTAGTGGCAACGACTTCGGCATTATTGCGCATGGTGTTCAGGACGCCTGGCAGGCGATGGCACTGGCAAAGCAAATACTGACGGTGCTCAACGAAAAATTACCGATTCAATCGATCTCCCTTAAACCTACGGCCAGCATCGGTATTGCGATGTATCACGGCGGTTTGGCAGCAGAACAATTGTATCGTCGTGCAGTATCGGCGGCATTTTCCGCCCGCCGCCATGGCAAAAATCAGATTCAATTCTTTGACCCTGAACAGATGGAACTGGCTCAACGCCATCTGACTCAGGAACACGATTTAGTGAACGCTTTAGAGAACCAGCAGTTCGCGATTTGGCTGCAACCGCAGGTCAACATGCATACCCGCGAAGTTGTGAGCGCAGAGGTTTTGCTGCGTATGCAACAGCCTGATGGCAGCTGGGCGTTACCTGACGATTTGATTGAGCGTATTGAAGATTGTGGTCTGATGTTCACCATCGGCAACTGGGTACTTGAAGAAGCTTGCCGCGTCCTGGCGGGTTGGCAGAGCCAGGGCATCACGATGTCGTTATGTGTGAATGTCTCTGCACATCAGTTGCTGCACGAAGAAATGGGCTCTTCACTGTTAGAGTTGTTGACGCGTTACCGTATTCAGCCGGGCATGTTGACTCTGGAAGTGACGGAAAGTCATCATATCGACGATCCCAAAAAAGCGATCGGTATTTTGCGGCCTCTGCGTAAAGCCGGAGTGCGCATCGCACTGGATGACTTTGGGATGGGCTATGCCAGCCTGCGCCATTTGCACCATTTGAAAGCGCTGCCGGTAGATACCCTGAAACTCGACAAGAGCTTTATCGATGGCTTGCCGGAAGACAGTGCGATGGCTGGCGTGATTATCGGTATGGCGAAAACCCTGGGGCTGAAACTGGTAGCTGAAGGGATTGAGAACCAGGCTCAGTGTGACTGGCTATTAAACGAAGGCGTGACTCTTGCACAGGGGTACCTGTTCTCCAGAGCCATGACACTTAAAGAGTTTGATGCGCAGTATCTATCTACCGCTCAATAGTAAATTATTTGTTGTAAATGTTACGTGGCTGGCGCGAGTCAGTTCAATTATTTAACAATTATGTTTACAAATTAGCGCTATATCACTTCTGGGTGTTTTTGAGGGTGTTATTTTTGGTGCCGCAAACCGAAAGGTTTTGTGGAATCTCTACCTCTCAAGGACACCCTATGAAACTCTCTCTCTTCAAAAGCCTCTACTTCCAGGTTCTTACGGCGATAGCCGTCGGCATCTTGCTGGGACATTTCTACCCGGAAATAGGCGCACAGATGAAACCGCTCGGCGATGCGTTTGTTAAATTGATTAAAATGATTATCGCCCCGGTTATCTTCTGTACGGTTGTGACCGGCATCGCTGGCATGGAAAGCATGAAAGCTGTGGGCCGCACGGGTGCTGTGGCACTACTCTATTTCGAAGTCGTCAGCACTATTGCGCTGATCATCGGCCTGATTGTCGTCAACGTCCTGCAGCCAGGGGCAGGTATGAACGTTGACCCGGCAACGCTTGATGCGAAAGCCGTGGCGATTTATGCCGAGCAGGCGCAACAACAGGGCGTGACCGCGTTCTTATTGGATGTGATTCCAGGTAGCGTGATTGGTGCGTTTGCCAGTGGCAATATCTTGCAAGTGTTGCTGTTTGCGGTGCTGTTTGGTTTTGCACTGCATCGCCTGGGCCACAAAGGGCAATTGATTTTCAACGTGATTGAAAGTTTCTCGCAGGTCATTTTCGGCATCATCAATATGATCATGCGCCTTGCGCCAATCGGTGCTTTCGGTGCCATGGCGTTTACCATCGGTAAATATGGTGTGGGTTCGTTGGTGCAGCTCGGCCAGCTGATTATCTGCTTCTACATCACCTGTATTTTATTCGTGGTGTTGGTGTTAGGTTCTATCGCCAAAGTGACCGGTTTCAGCATCTTCAAATTTATCCGTTACATCAAAGAAGAGCTGCTGATTGTGCTGGGTACATCTTCGTCTGAATCTGCGCTGCCAAGAATGCTCGATAAAATGGAAAAACTCGGCTGCCGCAAATCGGTTGTGGGGCTTGTGATTCCAACCGGTTACTCGTTTAACCTAGATGGTACCTCCATTTATCTGACGATGGCGGCGGTGTTTATCGCGCAGGCAACCAACAGCCATATGGATATCTTCCATCAAATCACGCTGCTGGTGGTGTTGCTGCTCTCCTCCAAAGGAGCGGCGGGTGTGACCGGAAGCGGCTTCATTGTGTTGGCTGCGACCATCTCCGCTGTCGGGCATCTGCCGGTAGCAGGACTAGCGCTGATTCTGGGTATTGACCGCTTTATGTCGGAAGCCCGTGCGCTGACAAACCTGGTCGGTAACGGTGTTGCGACGGTCGTAGTGGCGAAGTGGGTGAAGCAACTGGATGAGAAACAGTTGAAAGAAACTCTTGATAATCCACAATCTGCAAAAAAAGTGAGCGAAGTCTCGTCTTAACCCCCTCAATTGCCCGCAGCGACTTGCCCTCGCTGTGGGCTGCTGCGCATAATTGACCCCTGAGCCATTTTCTTTGGCGTTTTTTTCAATTTTAAAGTGACGTTTCCGTGAAGATGCGGTCAAACGGAGTGATGAAATGCCACTTATGGTGGCTTTATTGCGTAATGCTATGTCGCCATTACACTTTTTAATCAGGATTGTTTTCAGGGGTTCACATGCAGGGCACCAAAATTCGACTCTTAGCTGGCGGATTGCTGTTGGTCGCCGCCGGCAGTAATGTGCAGGCAGAAGCACTACAGCCCGACCCAGCCTGGCAGCAAGGGACGCTTGCCAACGGTTTTCAATGGCAAGTCCTGGCCACACCTCAGCGTCCTAGCGATCGTATTGAAATTCGTCTGTTGGTTAATACTGGTTCATTGACTGAAACCACCCAACAGAGCGGCTATAGCCACTTTTTACCTCGTCTGGCGCTGACACAAAGCGGCAGCTTGCAGCCGCTACAGGCTCGTTCTCTATGGCAGCAAAGTGTGGACCCAACGCGTCCGCTGCCCCCGGTTATCGTCTCTTATGACTTCACGCTGTTTAATCTCAGCCTGCCAAATAACCGCAATGATTTACTCAAAGAAGCCCTAACCTATCTTTCAGACAGCAGTGGCAAAATGGCAATTACCCCTGAAACGGTGAATGTCGCGCTGCAAACTCAAGATATGGTTGCTACCTGGCCGATAAACACCAAAGACAACTGGTGGCGCTATCGCTTGCAAGGTTCCTCACTGTTGGGCCATGACCCGGCAGAAGATCTCAAGCAGCCGGTGGATAACGAACAGCTGAAGGCGTTCTACCAGAAATGGTATACCCCGGATGCGATGACGCTGATTGTGGTGGGTAATGTCGATAGCCGCAGCGTTGCCGATCAAATCAACAAAACCTTTGGCACCCTGACCGGCAAGCGCGAAACGCCAGCACCGGTTGCTACCCTTTCTCCGCTTAAAGGCACTCCAGTAAGTCTGATGACCGATAGCGTGCGTCAGGACAGGCTCTCACTGATGTGGGACAACGCCTGGCAGCCGATCCGTGAATCTTCCATGCTGTTGCGTTACTGGCGTGCTGATCTGGCTCGCGAGGCGCTGTTCTGGCATGTGCAGCAAAACCTCAGCAAGCAGAACCAGACAGACCTCAACCTGAGCTTTGATTGCCGTGTGCTGTACCAGCGTGCGCAATGTGGCATCAACCTTGATTCACCTAACGATAAACTGAATGCTAATTTGGCGACCGTGGGCAAAGAGTTGCTTAAGGTGCGTGATAAAGGGCTTTCGCAGGAAGAGTTTGATGCGTTAATTGCGCAGAAAAAAGCGGAGCTTGCCAAATTGTTTGCCACTTATGCGCGAACTGACACCGACGTGTTGATTAGCCAGCGCATGCGTTCACTACAAAACCAGGTGGTTGATATCGCACCGGAACAGTATCAGAAGCTGCGTCAGGATTTCCTGAACAGTCTGACGCTGAACATGCTGAACCAGGATTTGCGCCAGCAGTTGTCGCAAGAGATGGCCTTAGTGCTGCTGCAGCCGAAAGGTGAACCTGAGTTCAATATGAAGGATTTGCAAGCGACGTGGGATAAAGTGATGGTTCCTTCGAAGGCGCCTCCGATAGCGGATGAACCTAAGCTGGATGTGTCGGATATTCCGCCAGCGCAATAACATTTGCCGGGAGTCCGGGTTCTTAGGGTGACGACGGTGGTCACCCTAAGACGTTCACCTGTACAGCGGCTATATGAAACACACTATCGCCTGGTGAACGGAACTGTCTCACGACTCACAGAGATGTGAGTAAGAGACAGCTCCTCAGGGTGAAGGTTGTTTTAAGCTGGCATCGCTTCTTTAGGAATGATCGCGCCGCGATACTGAATCACGGTGCTCGCGGTCAAATGCCCGCGTTTTGCCGCTTCTTCTGCACTGCCACCAGTCAAACGCACCGCCAGATAGCCCGCGCTGAAAGAGTCACCCGCCGCCGTAGTATCGATAACTTTTTCTTTCGGTAATTTCACCGCTGGCACTTCTAATGTTGACTCACCCTGAATCGCTACCAGGCAAGAATCGGCGCCACGCTTGATTACCACTTCACGCACACCAGCTGCTTGGGTACGGTGAATCACTTCTTCAACTGGCTTCTCGCCCCACAACAAATCTTCGTCATCCAGCGTCAGGAACGCGATGTCGGTGCAGGTCAGCATTTGCTGATAGACCTGTTGCGTCTCTTCACGGCTTGCCCACAGGCGCGGACGGTAGTTGTTATCGAAGATAACCTTGCAACCGTTCGCACGGCACTGAGTCAGCAGCGCCATCAGTTTTTCACGGCTAGCCGCGTTGAGGATAGCCAGACTGATACCGCTCAGATACAGGTAGTCGAACTGTGCCAGTTCTGCGCAAATAGCCTGAGCTTGATCGCTCTCCAGCCAGAAACGGGCTGCGGCTTCGTTGCGCCAGTAATAGAACGTGCGCTCACCGGTAGAGTCAGTCTCGATGTAATACAGGCCCGGCAGACGGTGCTCCAGGCGCTGAGTAAGCTCGGTGTGAACGTTTTCTTGCTGCCATGCGTCCAGCATCTGTTGGCTGAAGTTATCTTCACCCAGAGCGGTAACGTAGTGGACTTCAAGATCGGCTGCGTCAACCTGACGTGCGATATAAACGGAAGTGTTTAGGGTATCGCCACCAAAGCCGCGGCTAACTTCCGCACCTTTTTGCGACAGTTCAATCATACATTCACCGATAACGGCGATTTTGCGCGTTGGCATAGCAGTAAACCTGAATTAATGAAATTGCCACTAGTTTGCTGGTCGGCTAAAAACGAGTCAAACAATTTAAAACGATGTTTCGGAAAACTTTGAGCTAAGGCAGTTTATTGCCGATGTTAGATAACTCGCATTGATTGAGGTTGTACTGAAAGCGAACATAAAGTTCTCATGCGCCACGCCGATAACTTCTCGATGAGCCATCTGAGTTATCAAGGTAAACAGGACGTACATGATGAAGTTTAAGCAGATCACTCACCGGCTTAATACGCTTGAAGCGAGTGTCGAAAGTTTGCAGGAGCGGCGGTTCTGGTTGCAGTGCCAGCGGCAGTACACCTTTCAGCCGATTTATAAAATCGACGGCAACTTAATGGCAATAGAGTTGCTCACGGTGGTGACACATCCGGATGAACCGGAAATTCGTATTCCACCGGATCGGTACTTCACATCTGTCTCTTACCGTACGCGGCTGATGGTTATCGAAGAGCAACTTAGCCTGTTGGCTGAATGGGAATCCGTCTTCCTCGGCTATAAAATTTTAGCCTCGGTCAATGTCGATGGCCCGACATTGATGGCGATGAAACAGCACCAGCCGATTCTTGCACTTATCAACAAAATGCCGTGGGTGCGTTTTGAGCTGGTTGAGCACATCACTCAACCACAGGCTGTGACGCTTGCTGGGATGCAGGAATTTGGCCCGTTGTGGCTTGATGATTTCGGCACAGGTGTTGCGAACTTCTCCGCATTAAGTGAGATGCACTATGACTACATCAAAGTCGCACGTGACTTGTTTATCATGCTGCGCACCACCGATGAAGGCCGCAATTTATTCACCATGCTGCTGCAATTGATGAACCGCTACTGCAAGGGTGTCATCGTTGAAGGTGTTGAAACGGAAGATGAATGGCGTGATGTCCAAAGCTCTCCCGCCTATGCCGCGCAAGGTTATTTTCTCTCACGGCCCATTCCTTTTGAACAGTTGGAGAATGTGCTGATTCGCCTCTCCTGATGCCGTTTTGGCCCCACTAAACTATCTTTAGTGAAAGTGAGCCACATCAGGAAAGGGTGAAAGGCATGACAAAAACTGGAAAAGTCGTAAGTGGAGTCGTCGGGGTTTTATTGTTGTTGGTTGTGGTGGCAATCATTGTGATTGCGACGTTTGACTGGAATCGGCTCAAACCGACCATCAACCAAAAAGTCTCGACAGAACTGAACCGGCCATTCGCGATTCGTGGCGATTTAGGTGTGGTTTGGGAGCGCAACAAAGAAGAGACGGGCTGGCGCAGTTGGGTGCCCTGGCCGCATGTTCATGCCGAAGATATTATTCTTGGTAACCCACCTGACATTCCTGAAATAACGATGGTACATCTACCGCGTGTTGACGCCACCCTGGCGCCGCTCGCGCTGCTGACGAAAACGGTCTATATCCCATGGATTAAGCTGGTGCAACCTGATGCGCGGCTGATTCGCCTGTCAGAAAAAAACAACAACTGGACGTTTAAACTTGCCAGCGATGGGACAAAAGATCCCAATCAGCCGCCTTCTGCCTGGTCATTCAGAATGGACAATATTCTTTTTGATAAGGGCCGCATCGCCATTAACGACAAACTCACCAAAGCCGAGATAGAAATCCTCGTCGACCCTCTCGGCAAGCCATTGCCGTTTAGTGAAGTAGAAGGGAAGAAACCCACGGGCAAAGATGCCGCAAAAGCCGGAGATTATGTCTTTGGCCTGAAAGTGAAAGGCCGTTATAACGGTGCGCCGCTCGAAGGCAACGGCAAAATCGGCGGCATGTTAGCGCTGCGTAGCGAAGGCGAAACCGCTTTCCCGGTGCAGGCAGATGTACATTCCGGTAATTCCCGTGTGGCATTCATCGGCACCATTAACGACCCGATGAAAATGGGCGGCGTCGATTTGCAGCTTAAATTCTCCGGTGATTCGTTGGGTAATCTCTACGATCTGACCGGCGTGTTGCTGCCAGATACGCCACCGTTTGAAACGGATGGGCACCTGCTGGCAAAAATCGACACTGAAAAAGGTTCGGTATTCCGCTACCAGAACTTTAACGGGCGGATTGGCGACAGCGACATTCACGGCTCGCTTACCTACTCGCAAGGCAAGCCACGCCCGAAACTGGAAGGTGACCTCGAGTCTAAACAGCTCCGTCTGGCCGACTTAGGCCCGCTGATTGGCGTGGACTCTGGTAAAGGAGCGCAGCAAAGCAAACAGTCTGAGCAGGCTAAGGGCGAGAAAACCGTCCAGCCGAGTGACAAAGTTTTGCCGTATGACCGTTTTGAAACCGACAAGTGGGATGTGATGGATGCCGATGTGCGCTTTAAAGGCGGCCGTATCGAACACAGCGGCACGCTGCCACTGAGTAACTTATCCACGCACGTGATTTTGAAGAACGCTGACCTGCGCCTTGCGCCGCTGAAATTTGGCATGGCGAACGGCACCATCAGCGCCAACATTCATCTTGAAGGCGATAAAAAGCCGATGCGCGGCACGGCGGATATCCAGGCGCGGCGTTTGCAGCTCAAGCAGTTGATGCCAAAGGTGGAGTCGATGCAGAAAACGCTCGGTGAGCTAAACGGCGATGCGGAATTACGGGGCCGTGGCAACTCTATTGCTGAGTTACTGGGCAGCAGCGACGGCAACCTGAAACTGCTGATGAACGACGGTCTTATCAGCCGCAACCTGATGGAAATCGTCGGTCTCAATGTCGGGAATTATATCGTCGGGCAGATTTTTGGTGATGACGAAGTGCGGATTAACTGTGCAGCGGCAAACCTTGATTTACGTGGAGGGGTCGCGACGCCGCGAATATTCGCCTTTGATACGGAAAACGCGCTGATTAACGTTACAGGGACTACCAACTTTGCCAGCGAACGACTCGATTTAACCATCGATCCTGAAAGCAAAGGGATTCGTATCATCACGCTGCGTTCGCCGCTGTATGTGCGCGGCACCTTTAAGAACCCGGATGCAGGCGTGAAAGCCGGGCCGCTAATTGCACGTGGCGCGGTAGCAGCAGCCCTGGCGACGTTGGTGACACCAGCCGCTGCGCTATTGGCGTTGATCTCGCCATCCGAGGGCGGTGATAACCAGTGCAGCCGTATTTTGGGGCAGATGAAGAAGTGATTTGATTAAATAATAGTCATATTTTATAGTGCATTTAGCACGTGCTCTTTACACGTGTTAAATGCACGAGGAAACACCATGAGTGTCGCAATGAAAAATCCCAAAAGAACCGTGAGCGTAACGATCGACGATGAACTTTATCTTCGTGCTCGTGCTAATGGTCTTAATTTGTCACAGCGCCTGAGTGTTGTTATTGCTCAGGATCTTGAAGAAATCGAACGTGAGCAGTGGAAGCAGCGTAACCGTGAAGGACTTCTGGAACTCAATCGCATCACGGAGCAGTGCGGAAACTTTGCGGATGAACATCGGAAGTTCTAATCATGCAATTTCATATCTACCGTAACGGTAGCAAAAACAAAAATTATCCCTATCTAATTGATGTGCAAAGCGATCTTGTTGATTTATTAACAACGCGAGTCGTTATCCCATTGGTACACGCTTCTTATGTTCAGGCAAAACTAGCCGAAAGGATTTGCCCAATCATTGAGATTGAGGGGGAAAGCTTCATCTTAATGACCCATGAAATGGCAAGTGTTGATGCTGCGATTTTGCGCGAAGAAGTCGGGAGTGCCCTTCCATGGCGAGCAGAGATTAAAGGCGCGATAGATTTTCTTTTTGATGGTTTTTGAGCAAACAGCGCGGTGTTTCCCGCGCTGCTATTCAATTTTTCTAAAGCGACAAATGGCGTGTCTCTTTCGACACCAACAGAGCAACCAGCGTAATCGCTGACATCGCCGCCAGATACAAGCCGACGTAGAACAGTCCGTAATTCGCCTGCAACCAGGTGGCGATATACGGCGCTACAGACGCACCCAGAATTGATGCCACGTTATACGAGAACGACGCACCGGTATAACGCACTTCGGTCGGGAACAACTCTGGCAGCAGTGCACCCATTGGGCCAAAGGTTAAACCCATCAGGCTCAGGCCAATCAGCAGGAATGCCATCACAAGCGTTGGGTTACCGGAACCTAACAGCGGCTGGAACACGGCTAATGCAAAGATAATCATCAGGCTGGTGATCACAATCATGCACTTACGGCGGCCGAATTTATCAGCCAGATAGCCCGCAATCGGCACCATCACACCAAAACCAATCACCGCCATCATCAGCATCCACAGCACATCGTTGCGTGAGAAGCCAAGACCAACAGGCACTGCCGCAGTGCTGAAGGTCATTGAATAGACCGTCATAATGTAAAACAGCGTGTAAGTCGCCAGCATAATAAAGGTGCCGATAACGGTCGCCTTCAAGTGCTTTGTCAGCAGTGTGCCGAGCGGTATTTTTACCTGTTTGCCTGCTTTGGCAATTTTGGCGAATACCGGTGTTTCGTGCAGTGAAACACGCACATACAGGCCGATTATCACCAGCACCGCAGAAAGAATAAACGGCACGCGCCAACCCCATGACATGAACTGCTCATCGGTTAAGAGCCATGAGAGCAGCAGGAAGGTGCCGTTGGCAAAGAAGAAGCCAATTGGTGCGCCTAATTGTGGAAAAGAGCCGTACAGCGCACGTTTGCGTGGTGGCGCGTTCTCAGTCGCCAGCAATGCCGCACCGCCCCATTCGCCACCCAGGCCCAGACCCTGACCGAAGCGTGCGAGTGCTAACAGCACCGGCGCTAATACTCCGATGGTTTCATAGCTTGGTAACAGGCCAATCAGAACGGTTGAAACACCCATTGTCAGAAGTGATGCCACCAGTGTCACTTTGCGGCCTACGCGGTCGCCAAAGTGGCCAAATAGAGCAGAACCAATTGGACGGGCGACAAAGGCGATAGCGAACGTTGCCAGAGACTGTAGCGTTGCAGCGGTTGGGTCACCTTGCGGGAAGAAGATATGCGGGAAAACAATAACCGCTGCAGTAGCGTAAATATAGAAATCAAAGAATTCGATGGCGGTGCCGACAAGTGAGGCAACGACAACTTTTCCACGTGAGTTGACGGGTGTGGCGTCAGTTTCGGTATTGATTGAATCAGCGATGGTGGCTTGCATAGATTTTTCTTATTTATAGCGAACGAAAGCCATATTACGCATAGCAAAAGGCGCATTTCAACGCGCGGTTGCCTCCCTCGCTGTGCGATTAACGCGCAATAAGAGGATAATTTTTAGTCCAGAAAATAAATATCCACGTCGTGCTTCTCATATTTAAAAAATTAGCGAATAAAACTGCTTTTAGGTTAAATAAAAGTTACAGGCTGGATTTATGTGCTGAAACGGTATCTCGTACCAGCCTGTTATCAATCAACTTTGAGTTTTACCCGGCATTCTCGGGTCATCCTTGTATTGTGCGGTGGCAATCCACGCGGCACAAAACAGCGTCAGACGGGCGAAGAAATAGAAGAAGGCCATCAGACCTAAAACAGAGCCAAATGCTGCGCCGGAGGGTGATTTTATCAGCGCTGGCAGGCTGTAGGTCATGATGATTTTGATAACCTCAAAACCAATTGCCGCAATCAATGTGCCACGAATCAGTGCTTTCTTGCGTGGACGGTGGCGTGGAAGACGCCAGAAAATCCAGAAGAACAGCAGGTAGTTAGCAAAAATAGAGATCGCTAACCCGACTAAATGCCAAACCGGTTTTAACCATTCAATACCGTCGAGATGCAAAAGAGTTATCAGGAATGCCTGGGCTGAACCGGCAACCGACGTGATAGAAAGCGTCACAATCAACGCCACCAACAAACCAATTAGCGACACTAAATCACGCAGATACTTTACCCAGAACTTCTCCTGATCTTGTGGATTCCTTTCCCACTTATCCCGCGACTGAGCACGCACCGCTTCACGCAAATTCCCCATCCAGTTGATACCTGAATAGAGCGCAATCAGCAGGCCGACCAGGCCAACGGTTGTACGCTGTTGCACCGCAGTATTAATGGTGCTTTTCAGCGTGGCGGCAAGTGTTGGCTCGCTAACGTTGGTGAGGATTTTTTCGAAAATTTCTTCGAGCAGTGTAGGGTGCGAGGCGAGGATATAACCGGCAGCGGCGAACGCCACCATCAAAATCGGGATCAGAGACAGGAACGAAAAATAGGTGATAGCTGCGCCAAACTGATTGCCCATGCGGTCATTAAACCGTTCGGTGGCACGTAACAGATGCGCGACCATCGGGCGTTTCGCGGCTTTATTGACACTGGCAATCGTATGATTAACCGTCTCATTTTTTGTCTTGATATTGACCAATGGATCCGATTCATCGAGCTTCTCGGGAGCAGCAGGCTCGGGTTTGGGGTGCGTCTGAAATTTGGCGACAGGCTCATAATCGAGCGATTCAGTCGGGCGTTTCTCGCTGTTATCCGATGTAGTCATCAGGTTATTTTTTCCTTTAGATAAAACAAGCTCTTCACGAAATTATAGCCTGGTGCTAGTCCACATACCCTTTAACCAGCCCCGTCAGCCACTCCATAAACAAATGAACGCGGCGTGAAAGGTTGCGGCGATGCGGGTAAAGCAGGGAAACCGGCATCGGTTCGGCGCGATATTGCGGCAGGATTTCCACCAGTTTTTTACTCTTCAGCAACTCTTTTACGCCGATACGAGGCACCTGGATGATACCAAGCCCGGCAAGGCATGCCGCCTGATACGTTTCGGTGCTATTCACCGTTATCACGCCACCCGTTTTTACCCAGCGCGTGTTTTTATCTTCCAGGAATTCAAATCCTTGCGGTCGGTTGCCGAGATTGAGTGCGTAATGCACCACAGCGTGAGAGGCGAGATCGTCAAGATTCTCCGGATAACCGAAGCGCGCCAGATAATCGTGGCTGGCACAGTTAATTAAAGTCAGTTTCCCTAGCGGTCGTGCCACCAGGCCTGAATCTTTTAGCTGCCCAACACGAATAACGCAATCGAACCCTTCGCGCACCACATCGACCATGCGATCGCTGCTGCTTAATTCCAGCTCAATACCCGGATATTGCTGCAAGAAAGCGGGCAGTTTGGGGATAACTAAATTTCTAGCCACGCCGACCGGCATATCCACGCGCAAACGCCCGCTGACACTTTTGGGATCGTGTAAAAAAAGCCCATCTAATTCGTCCAGGTTAACGAGTAAATCGCGGCAGCGTTCGTAATAGACCATTCCATCCTGGGTGAGTTGTACCCGACGCGTGGTTCGATGTAATAGCCTTGTTCCTAGCACCCCTTCTAGCGCCTGAATCTGACGCGATACGCTACCTTTAGGTAGGCCCAGAGAATCGGCTGCACGAGTAAAACTCTCCAGTTCAGCCACTCTAATGAATAACTGCATTGCTTGTATTTTATCCACTATTTTTCCTTATTGTTGTTGTGGGTGAAACAGTGATGCTCAATTAGCAATCTTTATTGATTTTGTAGCATCTAATAAGCTCTATCTCAATCACCGAACAGTCATCAACGAGGCAAATCATGAGTCAAACAATCGCATTAGTGACCGGCGGCAGCCGTGGATTAGGTAAAAACGCAGCATTGAAACTGGCAGCGCGTGGCGTGAATATTATTCTGACCTACAACAGCAAGCAGGAAGAGGCGCTAAATGTTGTTCGCGAAATTGAGCTAATTGGCGTAAAAGCTGTGGCAATTCAATTGAATGTCGCCGAAAGTGCAGGGTTCTCGGCCTTTGCGAAAGAAGTGAAACAGCAGCTACATGATGTATGGCAGCGCGATTCGTTTGATTATTTACTGAACAATGCTGGAACAGGTCTTGATGCACTGTTCGAAAAAACAACAGAAGAGCAGTTTGATGATTTAATGAACATCCATCTGAAAGGACCATTCTTCCTGACTCAGCACTTGCTGCCGTTGATTAAAAACGGTGGCCGTATCCTGAATGTCTCGACTGGCCTGACGCGTTTTGCGCTGCCAGGGAAAGCTGCTTATGCCGCAATGAAAGGGGCGATGGAAGTGCTGACGAAGTACCAGGCCAAAGAGTTGGGTGCGCGTGGGATCTCGGTGAACATTATCGCGCCGGGTGCAATTGCGACTGATTTCGGTGGTGGCGTAGTGCGTGACAACGAACAGGTAGCGAATGCTATTGCTGCACAAACCGCATTAGGGCGTGTCGGGCAGCCGGATGATATTGGTGATGCAATTGCTGTGCTGCTCAGTGATGAAAGCCGCTGGATGAATGCGCAGCGTATTGAAGTTTCCGGTGGGATGTTCTTATAAGAAAGGGCATTTGCGAGGGTGAAGTTCATCTCACTCTCGCCTGTTAAATATTGGTCAAAAATACTGAATGATATGAGCGAATCATTCCACTATCACCATTTGTGATACGGCATTATTCTTATCACATCGAAAGCGAACAAGCTTTCTAACTTAAACAAGCTCAAGGATATACATCATGAAAAGCATCAAATATTTTGCCGTAGTTATGACTCTGGCTGCTTCATTCTCAAGTTTTGCTGCAACCACTCAATCTGTTGAAAGCCAGAAAATCGGTACAGTTTCGGTGAGCGGTGCTGCGAATATCGATAGCCTACAGGCACAACTGCAAGCAAAAGCTGAGCAGGCTGGCGCGAAATCAATCCGCATCATTTCTGCTGGTGGCGATAACAAAGTGTTTGGTGTTGCCGAGATGTATAACTAAGAATTCACGCTGTATGGGCCGCCGTTGTGCGGCCCGTGTTTTATCTGAACTCGCTGCGTAACAAACCAAATATCCAGTCATCCTGCCAGGTTCCCGCAAGAAAATAGTTTTTTCGCAGTATCCCTTCGGACTGAAAACCGGCTTTCTCCAGAACCTTTTTCGAACCGATATTCCCGACCGTTACTGTTGCTGTTAGTTTTCGGATCGCACATTTCTCAAAGGCAAATTTGCACACGGCATGAAGCGATTCATAACCGTAACCTTGCGCATGAAACTCCGGATCGAGAATAAAGCCCACTTCTGCCATGTCCTCATCACCACGCACAAACCCAGTAAAGCCAATAGGCGTGCCGTTATGTCTGTCGCGCATGAACAGGCAAAGCCAGTGTCGACTATGCGTTTCCCTGCGAACAAGGCGTGAATTAAAAATCTGGCGAACCTCAGCTTCTCGTCGTTCATCGGAAACATAGCGCATCACGTCTGGATCTTGCTGTAGGCGCAAAAAGAACGGCCATTCTTGCTCGGTAATTTGGGTTAAATTTAGTCGTGGCGTGGAGAGTGAAAGCATATTGATCGCTCTTATGTGTGGGTACACATAAACATTACATATCAAAAATAACGGCGCCATAGTTATGCGCCGTTATTAAGGGTTACTTCCAGCGGGATAAATCATCACATGTCAGCCCAATATCTCGTAATTGTTCCTTGTTCAATCTTTGCAACGTGCGTGCTGTCTGGCGGTTTAACCATCTCTGGCGCAAATAACGGTAAATCATCACAAAGCCATAAAACGGTTTGTGCGGACGGTTCTCTTCAAAGCCCATGGTGTTGCTCCTCATCGTGTTGATGGGAACAATCATGCGCCGCCATACAGATTGCTGGCAGACGCAAATATAACTTTTATTTAACATACAGACACGCTAAAACAAGATCTGAATGGTGGTTTTTCCATAACTCTGTACTGCTTTTTCTGTCTGTATGGTGAAATAAGAGGATACAGCATGACGCGTTACCAACATCTTGCCACTTTGCTGGCAGAACGCATTGAACAAGGCTTGTATCGCAGTGGTGAACGCCTGCCTTCGGTGCGCAACCTGAGTAGCGAACACGGCGTCAGTATCAGCACCGTACAGCAGGCCTATCATATTCTTGAAGACCGCCAGCTCATCTCCCCGCAGCCGCGCTCTGGTTACTTCGTGACACCGCAAAAATCTCAGCCTCCGGTGCCTGCGCTGACACGCCCGGCGCAGCGCCCGGTAGAAATTACCCAATGGGATGCGGTGCTTGAGCAATTAACCGGAAGAGAAGATGCCGGAAGTATCGCTTTTGGCAGTGGTTTTCCCGATGTGACCCAGGCGACGATTAAACCGCTGTGGCGTGAAATGAGCCGCATTGTGCAGCATCAGGAGCCCGAAATCTTGGGTTATGACTGCATTAACGGTAAGCAGGTGCTGCGCGCACAAATTGCACGCTTGATGCT
The DNA here is from genome assembly GCF_004366275.1 of Buttiauxella sp. BIGb0552. NCBI lineage: Bacteria > Pseudomonadati > Pseudomonadota > Gammaproteobacteria > Enterobacterales > Enterobacteriaceae > Buttiauxella > Buttiauxella sp. BIGb0552. The sequence continues at coordinate 320,143 of NZ_SODY01000005.1, read as the reverse complement.
CGACAGCGGCTGTGTCGTCACACCAGACGATATTGTGGTGACCACCGGTTGCCATGAAGCGCTGTCGATTGCGATTCGTGCTGTGTGCGAGGCAGGAGACATTGTGGCGGTTGAATCGCCATGCTTCCATGGCACCATGCAAATGCTGCGCGCATTCGGCATTAAAGTGGTTGAAATACCAACGGATTCCGAAACGGGCATCAGTGTGGAAGCGCTTGAGTTAGCGTTGGAACAGTGGGCGATTAAAGCGGTGATTCTGGTTCCAACCTGTAATAACCCGCTCGGTTTTATCATGCCAGATGCGCGAAAAAAAGCGGTGCTGAATCTCGCGCAACGTTTTGATATCGCGATTATTGAAGACGATGTTTACGGCGAACTGGCGTATGAATACCCACGCCCGATGACGATTAAATCGCTGGATGTTGATGGGCGGGTGCTGTTGTGCAGCTCATTTTCAAAAACGCTGGCACCGGGACTGCGCGTGGGCTGGATTGTGCCGGGGCGCTATTTCGACCGCGCCATGCATATGAAGTACATCGTGACCGGTAGCAGTACCACTTTTACCCAAATGGCGGTCGCGGAATTTGTGCGTAACGGCCATTACCATCGCCACCTGCGGCGCATGCGCCAGCACTATCAACGCAACCTGGATGTATTCACCTGCTGGGTGCGCCACTATTTCCCATGTGGGATCTGTGTTTCTCGGCCACAGGGCGGTTTCCTGATGTGGATTGAGCTGCCGGAACGTATTGATATCGTGCCAATCAGCGAAACGCTGCGTCAGCACAATATCCGTATTGCGGTGGGGTCGTTGCTGTCGGCTTCCGGGAAATATCGCAACTGTATGCGGCTGAATTATGCATTGCCGTTCAATGCCGAGACTGAAACCGCGCTGCGTAATATGGGCGAGATCATCGGGCATGTTTTTGAAAATGGTTAATTTTCCTACTCTTTTAAAGCCATAGACTGTTACCTATCTGAGATAAAATTGCGCCTCATGGCGTTATGTACCCATGCCAGGCGTACATGCGTTTTTAATTGAAAGGAAAATCATGACCAGCGCTGCACAGTTGCTGATGCGGGAAAAGTTCGAGACTTGCCTGAGTGTGATTCGCCAGGCGTCATTGCAAATCCTGCCACTTCTCACCATCAAAGCCAGTGAAGGCAAAGATCCGCAATGGTTTTTTCAACAGCTTGAGCAAGCCCGTCTGGCGCTGGGAAGTTGGATGGCAGTGGCAAAAAGATTAAATCTTAATGATGCTGAGATTTCACATTTCACGCTGTTGCTACGTCATCTACAGCAACTGGTTCCGCAGTATGAAAGCGGCCAGGAAGTTAGCCATAACCAGCTAATCGCGGCATTACGCTTTGTGAGTTATCTCGAGCTGGTGCGTGCAAAGCAGCCTTTGCTTGGCTACTCCACCGAAATCGAAAATCATGATAATACTCAGCAATATAAATCGACACGCCAGATGCGTGCGCTGGAGCTGATGCTTAAAGGTCTGGTTGATCAAAGCTATGCCAGCCAATCACAGTTGGTGCATAAGCTGAAAACGCAGTTTGGTGCTGATTGTGTCCGTCGTTGGTTGAAAAATGGCGAACGTGGCGATGTGCTAAGTGGGATGCGCTTTAGCGAGTTGGCCTTGATGGTGGTCGATAAAAAAGAGTATGCGAACCATTACGCCGGGCTATTCCAGCACTCTTTGAAACTAAGCTTACTGATTGATCAGCGCAAAACACTGCAAACTTTTCTCAATGATGTGCGTGAAATTCGCAATGATCTGGTTCAACAGCAGCACCTCACTTCCGTACAACTCACCTTGCTCGATAGTTACTATCAAGAAAGTAGCGATGCCATTCAGCGCGCATTCGATGAGGGACGAACGAAGGTCAACCCGGCGATGTTTCTGGCTGCCGATGATTCACAATTACAGGCCTGGCTCATGCAGGCGCAGAAAAAATATCAGGCAACCGGACGCGATACCGAAGAGGTGCGCGATGCTATCGAACGGCCTGAGTTGCGTAATACCAAAAGAAAGCAGGACTCTGGCGAAACGTTATTGATGCTGATGTGGTGCATAGCGGGAGTGGCAGTGATTGGCGCCGCCATCTTTGGTATGTACTTTCTGAGTGATTTCACCAATAAACCTGCCGTTGCGAAAAATACGCCAGTCAAAATCACAATGATTGATTCTCTCCCGGAAACCGAAAGCGCGCGTGAAAAGCTGGCAGATATCGGAATCACATGGGATGAAGGCAACTTACGCTCGGCAATCGAACGCGGCGATACCGCTGTCGTGCGGCTATTTATGCAAGGGGGGATGAACTGGAAAGTCTATTTCACCGAATCTGCATTAGCGGGTGATTACCGCGACGCGCTCAATACTTTGCTGCAGTACCGATCGCAGATGGATGAAGACCGGCCATGCCGGCGCATGATCAGAACCATGAGTCAGGCGATGCACGACGGGCAAAGCCTGACTTCACTACGGAAACAGTTTTTGGTCACTTTTTGCAGTGCACCTGAAGCCATTAAACGCCAGAAAGAAGAGTTGGATCGCGCGAAACTACGGCTGAGTGCGCAGCAACAAAATAAAAACGCCCAAGCAGAAGAAAAACGCACATTGGAAATTCAAAAAGCAATTTATGACGCGATGCGGTGAGGAACGTCCCCACCGCAGACGCAGCTTGAATTTACCACCAGGCTTCCCACATAGCGCCTACGTTGAACGAATCAAGCTGCGTATTATCCTGCCCTGCGACACGCGTGGTGTGGTTGTTCTCCACCTGGCCGCCGGTAACGTAGAAGCGCAGCATTGGGCGGAACTCAGGCCCCATCGCGATAGAAATGTTCTGCGACAGCGTCAGTTTCCAGCCTTTGTTATCACCATCATTCTCGTAATCTACGCGCTGATAACCCGCTTCAAGCCACGTTGAATGGATGTCGTTCCAGAAGTACATCGGGCGAACGATGGCACCGTAGTTGCGGCGGTTATCGAGCGTTTGCTCGTCATTATCGTAATCGTGGAAGGCCAACAGATATTCCACCTGCGCTTGCTGAGTGAACTTATAGTTCCCTTCGAAGCTGGTATACACGGTGTGCAGGCCATTGGTTTTGTTATAAACGCTGTTATCCGAGTGGTCAGAATAACGGGCAATAATTTTGTTCAGGCTATTTTCACCGGTGTGGCTTAACACCACCGCGGCTTGCCAGGCTTTGGAACGTTCGTCGCTATCAATGGCTTTGGAGTCAAAACCATAGTTGGCATACAGCTCGAAATCGATTGGGCCGAATTTGATGCCATGCAGTTTTGACGTTGCCGCGTAGTTACCTTTATCGCCAGTGCCGGAGCCACCAGTACAAGAGATACGTGACGGGTTGCCGCCATCTTCAATCATTTCAGGATTACACTGCTCCACCGAAGCAACGGCCGCCATGTCCAGTTGAGCAAAGCCGAGATCGAGGCTTTTCACCCCTGCACCTTGTCCGTCGTGGTTCATCCAGAAGTAGTCGTTGATGCCTTGTTGTGGGCGCTGATGGAAGTCACGACCCGCCCAGAAATAGGCATTTGGTTGTGCTTCAAAAAGATTTGTGACTCCCGCGTAGGCTTTTTTCAGGTTAACTTCATCACCCCAGTGGTCAATCATCACGCCGATGTCCCAGATGGCTCCGTTATCGGCTTTTATGATTTTGGTGAGCTGGAATTCGCCGCCATTGCCTTCGTTACCTAAACGACCAATTGCGGAGGAGCCGTTATAGGAACCTTCAACGCCAATGTATTTTTGATCGCCTGCCTGGAAATGCGCACCGTAACGCGCATAACCGGTAAATTTAAGCCCCAACGGAACAGCCTTATCTGGCGTGGTGGGAACTTGCGGCGTAACCAGGGTATCGGTTCTATTGAGTCGTGCCGCTTCTATTTTCGCATCACGGTCGGCCAGTGCTTTGTCGACTGCTTTCGCCACTATTTGATCGATCTGTTCTTGAGTCATTGGTTCTTGTGCGAGTACAGAAATTGGGCAAAGCGCGGCGATGACCGCCATTGTTAATGGAAGCTGTTTAATTAATTTCATTATAATCTCAATTTAGTAATTTATTTTTCAGACAATAAATATCCTGCTGTGGGTTAATAGAAGCGACTCTATGGCCAAAGCATATTTATATTTTTATACTTTCATCGGATTGGACTTAATTAAAATTATTTACGTAATTATTTCTCCGTGCCAGAGGTTAAATAGTTTTTGTTTTCACGTAATACTTAGCGTTGATAAAGATGAATAATTTCGTTCGAAAGTTCGCGTGCCAGCATGGATGTCATTAAATGGTCTTGCGCGTGCACCATAATTAATGTCATGGGTTGCTTAGCTTCACCGGCATCTTGTTCAATCAATTTAGTTTGCATCTTATGGGCTTCACGGGCGTAACCATCAGCTTCATGTAATAGCAGTTTGGCTTCTTCAATATTTCCCTGTCGCGCAGAATGCAGTGCCTCAAAACACAGGCTGCGTGATTGCCCGGCATTCATAATAATTTCCATGACGGCTTCTTCTAGTTCGATCATCATTTTTCCCAGATTTATTAGACGGCGATTATTAATTGCTGATAGCCGTTTCTGTTAAAGGTGAACGCGCTTCGTTTTCCACGGATGTTTTCTGCAATGAACGCTCATAAGCACGCAGGAATGGCAGATAAATCAAGGTGGAAACGACCATGCAAATCAAGCACATCACCACCGGACTAAAGGCCCAGTTTGTTGCCCATGAAGCGCCAATCGGAGCGGGTGTCGTCCACGGCGTCAGGGAAACGACTTGCGCCAGCCAACCCAGTTTTGTGGCGGTATAAGCCAGAACGGCGTTGACCATCGGTACGCAAACAAAAGGAATGAATAACAACGGGTTCATGATAATGGGCGCACCGAACAGAATCGGTTCGTTGATATTAAAGAAGCTTGGCACGATGCCCATTTTACCAATGGTGCGTAAGTGCGTGGCTTTACTACGCAGTAATAAGAACGCCAATGGCAGAGTGGAGCCGACGCCGCCAATCAATAAATAGTGGTCCCAGAAACCTTGCAGGTAAATGTGTGGTAATGCAGCACCAGCAGCAAGCGCAGTCTGGTTTGCCGCAAGGTTTGTCATCCAGAATGGACTCATGATGCCGGTAACAATCAGCGAGCCATGAATACCTGAGAACCAGAAAATCTGGCACAGCAACACAGACAACAAAATAGCGGGCAGGGAATCCGATGCGGAAACCAGCGGTTCCAGTAGGTGCATAATCGCTTGCGGCATAATCATGCCCGTTTGCGCTTCGATGAATAAATTCAGCGGGTGCAGCGTGCCAATAATCACCACCACCGGGATCAGAATTTCAAATGAACGCGCAACGCCTGTTGGCACTTCTTTTGGCAGACGAATCGTGACTTTGTGCTCTTTAAGCCAGGCGTAAATACGCGTGGAGTAAATCGACGTAATCAGCGCGGTGAAAATACCCTGGCCTGAAAGGTACTGAGTCGAGATTTTGCCATCAGCGTACGGTGCAGCAACCAGCAAAAACGCCATAAAGGCCAGCAAACCGGACATCACCGGGTCGAGATTAAACTGCCGCCCCAGACTTGCGCCAATACCGACAGAGATGAAGAACGTCATCACGCCCATACTCAGGTTAAACGGCAACATCAGTTGTTCACGGTAAGTCTGTGAAAAATCCAGCCATGCGCGGGCAAAGCCAAGGGTGGTATCGGCCGAGAAAGGCGGGAATATAAACACCAGCATAAAGGAGCCGATGATCATAAACGGCAGGGCCGCGGTGAACCCATCACGAATGGCGATAACGTACTTTTGTTGCCCCAGACGACCCGCCAGCGGGGTGATAGATTGCTCAATCACCGTCACCATAGATTGATATAGCGAACTCATATGAACACCCTTTTAGTGAGCCGCTTCGATAAGCGACAGAGCATAATCCAACACCTTATCGCCACGTTGCATGCCGTAATCCATCATATCGATGGCTTGAACGGGAATGCCGTGAGAGGCAGTCTTTTCTGAAAGCGTACTTAACATATATTTCACTTGCGGCCCGAGCAGCACCACCTGGTAGCGCGGAAACTGCACGTCAAATTCAGCGACACCGTAAGCCTCTATTTCAACAGGCATTCCTCGCTCTTCCGCTACACTCAGCATCTTTCTGACCAGCAGGCTGGTGGACATTCCGGCAGAACAACACAACATGATCTTGACCATTAACACTCATCCTCAAAATGTAAATAAAGTATTGCGGAAATGATTTGATACTTTATGGAAACCGTTTTCCATCCGCAGCCAACCGATCTGTGATACTCATCAACATCCAGCGTTTATAGGCTTTGCTTATTGGATCGTCATCACAAAATTATCTGGTTGAGATGCGGTTTGGACATCATGCGGAAAATCGGTTTCCATAGAAAACCGAAACGACTATACTTAAAACTGGTTAGAATGTGAGCCAGGGCTGTATTTAGGATGACAGGCATAAGCCAGAGCCTGATAAAGGAAAATGATGTCTACAATCAATGATGTATCGCGTTTAGCTGGGGTGTCTAAAGCCACAGTATCTCGGGTATTGAGTGGATCTCGTGGGGTGAAAGAAGCAAGCCGTCTGGCTGTGCTTAAAGCGGTGGAAGAGTTGCATTACCGGCCGAATGTTATCGCGCAATCCTTACTTAGCCAGTCAACGGGCTGTATTGGCGTGATTTGTGCGCAGGACAATATTAACCAGACCACGGGTTACCTGTACGCGCTGGAGAAACACCTTAGCCAGCATCAAAAACACCTGTTGCTGCGTTTTGCCAATAGCAAAACCGAGGTGTTGCACGCGCTTGATGAGCTGACCTGCGGCCTGTGCGATGACGTGCTGGTTATCGGTGCCCGTTTCCCGCTCAATATCAGCCATGAGAATGTCATTCTGGTGGATTGTGTGGATGTCGACTCCAGCAACAGCATTCAGTTTGATCACGCATTTGCTGCGGAAACTGCCTGTAATTACCTGATTAAACAGGGGAGAAGGCAGATTGCCGTGATTAACCCTGACTCATGCGGTTCCGTTGACCAAATCCTGCTGGGTTACAAACGTGCGCTGGAAAACAATTTCCTGCCGTTTAATCGTAACCTGATTTTTATGGACTCAACCTCTTCGTCGGTTGCGCTGCAAGTGCTGCTCAATAACAGCACCACGCTGAATTTCAACGCGTTACTGGTGGCCGACGAGCAAGAAGCGCAGCGCATTATTCCGCAGTTGCAGGCGTTTAATAAATCCGTGCCGAAAGACATTATGGTGTTTAGCCTCGCGGGGTCACTGCATTTGCCAGGCATTCCGACTATTCCGGCCATTGAGTATTCCATGGATGCGATGGCGGCAAGAATTGTTGCGTGGCTGACCGAGAAAACCAAAAGTGCACTGGGTTCGAACGTGCTGCGTGGGGATCTGATTATTCCTGACATGGCCGGTAGAAAGTAAACTTTCTACAAAGGCCAGAAACTAAAAATCCCGGCATCTAACGATGCCGGGATTTTTGAATATTCTCTTAGACAAACAGTGGATTAATGCGTCGCTTCACCAATCAGAGCGCCACCGCCGGCACCAACTGCGGCACCTTTTAGCACGCTGTTGCCGGTTGCCGCTGCACCAACACCCCCCACTGCGGCACCAATTGCACCACCAGTTCGAGCGGCCTTACCTGTTTTTCCGTGTTTAAACATGGCTCCGGTACCACCACCGATAACTGCACCACCTACCGTACTTTTCACGTCTTTGCCTGTTGCTGCACCAATTGCAGCACCGGCTAATGCACCGCCAGATGTTTTATCAATAGCAAATACATTGCCTGAAAACGCGAAGGTTAAAAGTAACAAGTCTGGGATATATTTTTTCAAAAAAAGAGTCCTCCTGGACATAAAGATACACAATGTTATGCGCCTAACAAATATTCTATTCTGAATAGATAACGATCTGTTTAATATTTAATATCGCGAGCTTCTTCACGGCCATTCTGTTTATTCTGACGTTTGTCCTGGCGGCAATCGTGATTGCTTTTATCATCACTTGTAACGCATTCACGCTTCTCGTGGCGAGAGTCCTCACGAGTATCCTGGCGAGTGTCGCGCGCTTCGCGTCGTTGCTGGCCTTGTTGAGTGGCATTGGCATTGCTGATAGAAAAAGTCGACAGCAGAATTACACCAGCCAGAACACCCAATAGTGTCGATGATTTATTATTCATGAGGTAAATCCTAGGGGGTAAAAAATGTGCGAAATGAATATCTCAATTCAAACGGTCATAAGATTTATAGTATAGTTCTGCCAGTTACGTCTAAATGTAAGCAAATAAATTAAATTATATTTTTATTTGCACTTCCTTTAATTTCATCTCATATATATATGAAAATTAATGAGTTAGCATTTTTGATTATTAGAGCTTTATTTCTTTTCTTTGCTGCAAATTCTTTCATCTTTCATTATTTTTTGAATGATCACGCAAAGAAAAAGCCCCCGCATGGCGGAGGCTTCAACTGAAATACTGGCGGGACTGTCTACCCGTTTTTATGCTTCTGGCATCGCAGAAGAGTGGTGGGTAGAGATTTTCCACTCTTTACCATCCCACGCGTAAGTGAAGGTATAACGCGCTGAGACTTTGGATTTATCAGCGAAGGTGAAGGTGTAAGTCCCGGCATCTACCGCTTTATTACAACCCAGTCGCACAGTACGGCTGTCAATTTTGCCAAACGGCTTCTTCTCTAAGAAGTGCTCGAAATAATCAACTCGCTCGGCGTCAGTCAGGCGGACTTTATTGGAAACAGTCGGCAGCAATACGGCATCGCTCAGATAATTATTTGCTACTTTTTTAGCATCGCCGGTTTGCAAGGAATCGTTCCATTTATCAAACAACCCTTCGATCTGCGCTTTGTCCACTTTGACGCAGTCAGGCGCTGTGGTAGCCATTGCAGAGCCTGAAACAAGAAGCAGTGAACCGACAATACCGAGTACCTTTTTCATTATTATCCCTTTGTTTATGCTGTGTTTTTCCTGTTAACCAAACTACCAATAATAATGTGGGTATACAATATGATTTATGTATAGTTACATTTCATTACTATAACCTACGTAAATCATTCAAGGGGTGGCAAAAACAAGCGTTCCGATGGCTTGAAACCGCAATGAATCAACTTTTAACTGAATAGTGTTCCTGGAAAAAACACATAAAAAAACTGACCTGTTACAGTCAGTTTTTTTAGATTCGATGACTTCGAGATTAGTTATCTCATGGTAACACAGTACCCACACATAATTTCAATGTAGAAAAATAGGAAAACCTTGTGACATAAGGCTTGCAGGGGTGGTAATGGTTTTTCCAGAGTTTTGCATTCGACATTCCCTCTTCCTTTTGTTGGTAAGCTCAAATCAAAAAATGCCACAACTTTTTCGGCACACAAGTTACTCAAGTTGATTAGCTATTAGCCTGGATTGTTTCTCCATGTTCATGGTGTTTTTCACGAGGAATCGCATCACTAGTTCCTGAGTTCATAATGCTAACATTTGCTTGGGAGGCTTCCTGGCCGTTTAGCAGCTTATTTTGTTCTATTTAATTGTTATTTTCGCTTCATATCAGGCCATAGAATCTGGTCAAGGGTAACCTAATCTCCGTGATGGCAGATCATGCTCCCATCCCAGTTGAGTTGAACGTCATCTGGCCCCGAACAAGGCACCTCATACCCAGAGTTCGCCTAATCGTTGACGAACTGCTGAATAAGGCCGGAGAAGGCTATTTCGGTACGCTTAGGTAGACATTTTGTCGTCACTGAGGCGATACCCAGGCTGTTTGTCGCCTTTTAGCAAACTTATATCCTGACTGTCCCGCTGCTTTAATTGCCTTACGGGTTGAAACCGTCCCGTATGCCAGAGCAGTTAAAACGTAAAACATCATGTTACTTACAGGATATTTGTTATGCCATTAGCTCTATGGGCGCTGGCGATTGGTGCATTCGGTATCGGAACCACTGAATTCATCATTGCCGGGCTGCTCCCCGTCATTGCCGTTGATTTTAACGTCACCATTCCCGTTGCCGGCTATCTGGCGACCTCGTATGCGCTGGGCGTATTCGTCGGCGCACCGGCCCTGATTATTCTGGGTTCAAAAGTCCCGCGTAAAGCCATGCTAGTTTTCCTGATGTTGCTCTTCGTGGCCGGGAACCTGGTGACGGCGTTTGCCCCGACACTTGGCATTGCCATACTGGGAAGAATTATTACCTCGATGACGCACGGCGCTTTCTTTGGCCTGGGTTCGATTATTGCAGCAGATATGGTTGCACCTTCTAAGCGCGTAAGAGCCATTGCGTTCATGTTTATGGGGCTGACCGTCGCAAACCTTATAGGCGTACCCGCAGGTACCTGGATAGGTCAACACCTCTCCTGGCGTGATGCCTTTATGGCCATAGCGGTGATAGGGGTCATTACGGTTATCAGCATCGGAATGCTCATCCCGCACCAGCCAAGGGCACAAAACCAGAGATTTGCGCATGAGTTTAACGCCTTTAGAAACGTCAACGTGCTGCTGGCAATGGGCATTACTGTTTTCGGGCCGGGGGCATTTTTTACATCAATTACCTACATTGCGCCAATGATGACGGACCTGGCAGGATACAGTGAAAGCAGCCTCGCGTGGCTGATGCTGCTGTTCGGACTGGGATTGTTTACGGGAAACCAGCTTGGTGGCCGGTATGCCGATCGCGCTCTTATGCCGATGCTCTAAATCACACTGGCTGCTCAGGCCGTCGTGTTACTGGTATTTAACTTTACGGCGCACAGCCAGGTTATGTCAGCTCTCTGCATTTTCCTGATGGCTGCGTTTGGATTTGCGACAGTTTCTCCTATCCAGAAACTGGTGATGGATAAAGCACGGGCAGCAGGTGCCCCCACGCTGGCCGCTGCGGTAAATATCGGTCTTTTCAACCTCGGTAATGCCGTAGGAGCCTGGTTGGGTGGCGCAGTGATTGCCGCGGGATTCGGTCTGCAATCGCCAAATTGGGCAGGAGCTATATTGTCTGTCATTGCACTGATACTTGCGGTGTTATCCGGTCTAACGGATAAAACCGGGCATACAGTCGAGCTGAATTAGACGGTATGACGACTGACCAGTGAGAAAGCCATCTGAATCATTCACTGGCCATAACAGTTAACGCAAAATTTATTCGCATTTCACTGAACCGGTTATGTAACGTCCGCTCTGGCACGAAGCGGACGCGGAAGTAAGGTCCGCTATGAGCGATGAGCAGACGTAACCACCATACCGTTGCAATAATAAACAGAGCTCATCATGAGTTTCTTCACTGAACCTGAACATTTTATAAAAGCATCCGTTAAATAAGACTTTTCTACTCCTCCGCCCTCTCAAAACTCAACCATGTACTAATGTTACTCAAAGTGTTTCGACAAGTGTTTCTTGTTGTTTATTTGTGTCAACGCGCTATTTCCTTATGCGGCCTTGCAGAGATGACTTATGAATAATATTTATCGTTTGGTATGGAGCCATGTGGCGAACAGTTTTATTGCCGTTGCAGAAACATCCCGAACAGGGAAAAAAGGATCGAAGACCGGGCGTGGAGGCCGAAAATTATTAACTACTGCGCTGATTGTTGCCGGTGTTTATGGCCCGACAGCCAGCGCTGTAGATGTGACGTGGAGCGCGGCTTATCCCAACTACCTGTTTCTACCGGTTTACGATGCGGTTAAAGAGACGGGTTACGCGTTTACCATTGATAGTCAGCCACTGACAAATCATTACGCCCCAGGCACTGAACTGAATATTACTGGCTCGATACCCAACATTGCCACGGGGACAAACGGCAGCAGTACGGGGGTCACGGTACTGAATGCGCTTCCTGACCCCGGTGGAACCGGGGCGGGGACCGATCCAAACCGCATCATCACTATCGAAGCCACGGATTCAACCGGGGCTGCTATGCCAATAACAGCTGCAAACATTGATCAGTACACGTATTCGCCTTCTCCGGCCAGACCTCAGGAAAGCCAGGAACTGAACGTCGAAGTGCCAGGTCTTGACGGCAGTTATCAAGTCATCAGCATTTATGATTCCTCGACGTTTATTGCTGCCGATGACACGGCAGTCAGCGACATGTTGTTGCCGGTTTACGACCCAAACTCGATTCGTATCTTTAATAATTTCGGTATCGCATCGGTAGCGGCAACCGGCGGGCAGGCCAATATCAATGTGGGTTCAAGCGATGCGAATGCGCCGATTGCGGCAGCTGCAAATACCATTGACCTGTTGGCTAAAAATTCTGTGCTGGCAAAAGCGGACGGCAGCGGGAGTGCGACCAGCCGTACCGAATGGCGTTCCGATAACTTTATCCATTTCCTCCCGGCGATCGTGCTGTCATCTGATACCCAAAATCTTGAAGCACAAAGTGCGAAATACGATTTCACCATCACGCTGCCCCACTACGAGCAGGTCGGAAATAAGGCTCTGCTACTGGGGAATAAAGACTTCGTTATTCATTCTTCCACTGACATTGCAGATGTTAATGATTTCCTGACAGGCCAAGGGGCTTATGCTGGTAAACCGCAGATCCAGTACTGGCTGACGGCGGGTGCAACAGTCAATGGCGAGGTGATTGACTCGTCTGTTGAAGCGCAAAACACCTACGACGCGATTATTAGCGGCATGTTGGCACAAGAGGAAAATACCAGTATCAACCTGACCTACCATGTCTGGGATGACAAAGGCGTACACAACAACAACGCCACGGTTTCAACTGGGGATTTAAACGTTATATATGCCACAGGTGCGAATGCGTCTGGTTTGGTTACCAGCGACGGGAGCCTGGCGGTTGACGGGGCATCGGCGGTGATGCGTGGGGACAATGGTGCCATCATCACAAACGACGGGGCAATCAACGCCTGGCGCAGCAGCGGCAGTAGCCCAGACTCTGTTGGTATGCTGACGACGGACGCCACGGCCATCAACAATGGCACGCTCAACGCGGGTCTGTTTATTGAAAAGGATGGCAGCAACCAGAACGTTTCTAATGCGGGCAGCACAGGCATGCAGGGCAGCGGTAACAGTACGCTGACCAACAACGGTCATATCAATGCGGCGATTACTGACTCCACCACCAACGGTGCCGTGGGCATTCGCGCGTCAGGCACCACCACGGTTTCGAATACGTTAGCAGGTACCATCGCACTGGCTGGCAACAGTAATAATCAGTTCGGCAAAGCCGGCGGTTACGGCGTCTGGCTTGATCAAAGCGCCACATTCAATAATGCCGGTAATATCTACCTTGGCGTCAATCCTGTCTTAAATTCCACCGCGCCAACACCGGTTCCGATGACCGGTGGCGATCTGTCGGCGGGGATTCGCACCCAAAGCACCGGCGCGGTGAACAACACCGGTACGATAACCATTGCTGAAAATACCCGTAATGCCGCCGGGATCTCCATCGAAGGGGCGTCAGGGGCGGTGACCAACTCCGGCACGATCAATGTGTTAGGTAAACTGACTGACGGTTCAGCCGCTGCTAACTATGGTTTGAACGCAGTTGACAATGTCGGCACCGTGACGCACAGCGGCCTTATCAAGGTGGACGGTGATAACAACATTGCCATCAACGTGCTGGCGCAAGATGCGGGGGCGGAAGTTACCACCACAACAGGAAGTGCGATTACGGTCGGGACCGCGGGGGATACCGGTGGCAGCGATGGCCAACCCTACACCTATCGTAACTATGCCGTTTATGCGGAAGGGCTAAACACCCAACACGCCCAGGTTAACCTGAACTCTACCATTCGCTTGTTATCTGCCGGGGCGATTGGTGTACATGCGCGTGGCGATGCGCGCATCGATATTGATTCAGCTTCGACGCTTTCTTTCGAAAACGTCAAACAGATGGGTTACTACGCCTGGGGTAATAAGGCGCAGATTAATCTCGGCAATGCGAATATCAATGATAACGGCCAGGCCGATTCTATTTTGTTTGCTGTGGATCACGGGGCGACTTTTGCCGGTAATAGCGGCGCTGCAGCGGGATATCAACTGACGGTATCAGGTAACAATGGAACCGGGATTATTGCCAATGGCGTCGATGAAACGACCGGAACTAAAACCTCACTCACCACCGGAACCGCACAGATATTCGTCAATGGCGAAAAAGCGGTTGGTGTAAAAGTGACTGGCGGGGCAGTCGGCAATATTAGTGACGGCGGGATTGTCCTGCAGCATAACAACACCACCGCAGTCCTGATTGACGGACGTAATTACAATATCGACGGCACCATTGATTCCGATGAAGTGCAGACTGACGTGACATCCAATGCCTCGATTACCAGCAGCCCTGGACAAAGTGGCATTGTTGGCTACAACGTGGCTCATGCGGGGGTGCTCAATCTAAGCGGCCCTGGCATTTCATTAAATGGCACCAACAGTACCGGGATCATTCTGCATGACAACGGTACCGCAACGGTCGGTGCGCCGGTGAATGTTTCTGGCACCAATAATATTGGTGTCGATATTCAAAATAATGGCGTGCTGACGAATAACGGCATTATTAGCGTCAGCGGTGCCGCGAATAGCGGCAACGTCGGGGTTCGTGTGGGTGGAGCGAATGCGGTGGTTAACCGCCTCGGCACAGTCAATGCCTCAGGCGGTTTAGCGGCAGTCCAGCTCATTGGAGCAGGCGCGAATTTAACGGTTAACGGTACAGGCAACCAGATTACGGCCTCTGGTGGAGCCGATGGTGTAAGAATGGATGCCGGTGCCACCTCCTTTAACGCCTCGGATACGGTTATCGACATTTCCGACAGCGGCGCGGGGATTAATAACAACGCCGATACCTCCAACATCAATCTTAGCAACGTCACGATTAACGCCTCCGATGGCCCTGCGATTCGCACTGCCGTCACCTTTAGCGCGGAGGGCACGAACAACACCCTGAATGTTTCCGGCAATGGTGAAGGCTTTGCATTTATGCAGGCCGATGGTTCGGTGACTACGGGTTCTCTCACAATCGGCAGCGGCTACACCATTAATGGCAACGGGGCGGGGAGCGTCGGTATTCTGGCAAGAACATCCAACAATGTGAGTTCTGCTGCGACTATCAACATGGACACCGGTGCGGGTTCAGCGATTGTGGCAACCGATGGTCTAAGCGGTAGCAGTCGTACGATTACCAACTCAGGCGTGATCACAAGCCTCGGAGCGGGTGCGCCAGTGATTAATGCCTCAGGCGCAGGAAATACTACCGTCATTAACAGCGGTACATTGCTGGCGGCAGATGCCACCGCACAAGCGATTCTGACCGGTACCGGCAATGACGTGGTGTCGTTAAATGGCCCGGGGGCAACGACCCGTGGGGAAATAACGCTGGGTAGTGGTAACGACCAGTTCAGCTGGACGGCGGGTGATTACACGGGTGGAGTGACATTCACAGGTGCAGATGGCAATGACCGCGCCACGCTGGGTAACGTGTCGATGGCGAACGTGACGCATATTCTCAGTGAAGGCGGCACCAATAATACGTTAACTCTTAATAGTACGAATGAGGGAGCAACACCTGCATTATTGGGATCCTTTAGCGCGGACGACCTGGCAAAAGGCACCAATATTGGGTCGGGCTGGAGCACGCTGACTTTAGATGGCGATCCGACTGACGCACGGGTGGTGGATAATTTAACGCTCTCCGGCGTACAAACCATCATTATCAACAATGGTGCCACGCTGCGTAGCGGCGACAGCGCCCCGACTGCGGGCGAGGCCACCATCCATAATTACAATGTCGCCACCTCGGGGGCGACAAGCTTGCTGTCATTCGATGGTGCGGCTGACCAAATCTACAGCGGTGTTATCAGTGGCACGGGGGGCATGGAGCGCATCAATAGCGGTAATACTATTCTGCTCGGCGATAACACCTACACCGGGAATACTTTGATAGGCGCAGGATCGGAGCTGACTCTCGGCGATGGTAATACCACCGGCAAACTATCCGAGCAAACCAACATTACTGATAACGGCATCCTGACGGTTAACCACTCTGATGCAGTGGCGCTCAATGGTGTTATTTCAGGAAGTGGTGCGTTCCGCCAGATTGGTAGCGGCGTCACTCGCCTCGGTGGCAATAACAGCTATGCAGGAACCACCACTGTTGAACAGGGTACCTTGCTAATTAACGGTGTGCAGAGTGGCACAGGGCTGACCACCGTCAGGAGCGGCACTACGCTTGGCGGTTATGGCACCCTCGGCGGTGATGTTCTCTTCGAGAGTGGGACCACATTGCGCCCGGGTGATGACAGCCGTGGCAATGGCACCGGGATGCTGACCGTTCAGGGCGACCTGACACTTGCCAATGACACCAACAGCCAGTTCCAGTTGGGAGAAGTTTATACACCGGGTGGCTCACTCAATGACCTGGTGGATGTGAAAGGTAACTTAATACTTGATGGTTCACTCAATGTGGCGCTGACCGCAGGTGGAGCCTTCCTGCCGGGTGTGTATCGCCTGTTTAACTATGGCGGTTCGCTCACCGACAACACCATGGATATCGTGTCGCTGCCACCCAACGACGCCAATAACTACGCTATCCAGACCAACATCGACAAGCAAGTTAACCTCGCGCTCAACTTTATTGACCCGACAAATCAGTTGCAGTTCTGGGATGGTGACCTTGATGTGACCCCAGGCAACCACGGGGATGGTACGACAGGCAATGGCCGGGTTGACGGTGGCTTCGGTTACTGGACCAGCCTGATTTCAGGCGTCAGCAACAACTGGACGCAAGTCGATGGGGTCGGTAATGCGCCGTGGGCGAAGGATGCTTTTGCCGTATTCCAGGGGCTAGGCGACGTGGTGCGCGTGAGCAATGCGTTTGGCGATGTGCTCACTTCCGGGATGCAGTTCGCCAGTAATGGCTACATCCTGAATGCCGATCCTGCGCGCCCGGATTCGCAACTGTTCTTTGATGCGACTAACCCGCCGGGTAATTTCCCGCCGGATAACAGCTACGAAGCGCAAGGGGCGACTCATGCCAACAGCTATTTTGCGATTCGTGTGGGGAATGGTGCGACGGGAGCCGACATCACGACGCTTATCAACGTCAACCTGGTGCAGAACGATCTGTCCGCTGGCAATATCCGTTTGCTGAAAACCGATCCCGGTCGCCTGATTTTAACCGGCAATAATGTGTTTACCGGTGGCGTGGAAGTCTGGAACGGCACGCTGAATATCACCAACGACAACGCGCTTGGTGCGACCAGTAACTCAGTGTTGTTGAAAAATGGTGCCACCTTCCAGGCGGGGGCCGATCTCACGACATCACGCTTATTCTTTGTCGATGGCGCTGCGGGCGCTGCGCTGGATGTATTCGGCCATACCTTTACCCCAACAGGCGTGATTGGCGGTGATGGTCCTCTGACTATTAAAGATAGCTCCACGGGCACCAATAATGGCGTGCTTGAGTTGGGCACCGCGAATACCTATCAGGGCGACACCAAGATTATCGGCAAAAATGGTACCGGGCAACTGACGGTCAATGCTAATACCACTGGGGCATTTGGTACGTCAGATAGCCTGGTTTCGTTAAGCTCTCTGGCACTGTTAAACCTCAATAACGCCGCTTCGGGTGAAACGCACACCTTTGCCGTCGACAACGCATCACTGGCGTTCCACGACAACGCCGGAGCCGGGCAAAGCACGATCAATCTGACTAACGGCGGTAATGCCACTTTCAGCGATACGAGCCAGGGTGATAATACGAATGTGTCGGTTGATGCCAGTTCCCTGCTTGCGCTCAACGGCAGTGCCGATGCGGGTTCATCGACGGTCAATAACAGCGGACGTGTGACCTTTGCTGACAACGCTCAGGGCGCAGGCGCGGTGATTTCTAACCTCGTGGGCGGCCTGGTGGATATCAGTTCTGCGCTGTCGGGGACCTCGATAGGTTCATTATCAGGTGCAGGTAACGTGATGCTGGGTGCGGCAACTCTGGTTGAAGGCGCCTTAGGGCGCAACGACTCGATCAGCGGCATTATCAGCGGTGACGGAAATCTGGTGAAAACCGGAAGCGGAACGCTAAACCTCACCGCCGCCAACACCTGGACCGGAACCACCGATGCTCAGCAAGGCGTGTTACTGATTAACGGTAATCAAGTGGCGGCAACCGGGCAAACCACTGTGAATAGCGGTGCAACGCTTGGCGGTGCGGGCCAACTCGGTGGCAGCGTGGTGATAGACAACGGCGGGCACCTGGCGGCTGGGCAGGATCTGTCAAGTGTGGGTGTGCTGACGATGGGCGCGCTAACCCTCAATCAGGATTCGCAAGTCGATTTCCAGTTTGGCCAGCCATACACCGTCGGCGGCACGCTTAACGATCTTATCAATATTAATGGCGACCTCAATCTTAACGGCAAACTGAATATCACCCAGACACCGGGCGGCAATTTTGATGTCGGGATCTATCGCGTCTTTAATTATTCCGGTGCGTTAACCAACAACATTCTCGATATTGGCACCGCGCCTGCGGCGGCAGACGATCTCTACGTTCAGACCTCTATCGCAGGCCAGGTGAACCTCGTCAACCGCAGTGGTTATGTCATGCGCTTCTGGGACGGTTTCGGTGGTACGGGCGGGGCGTTGAAAAATAACGACCAGATCGATGGCGGAAACGGTATCTGGCAAAACAGCAGCGGCAATGACAACTGGACCACGGATGTCACCGATCCTGAAGGGCGCTTTAATACACCGTTCAGCAATGGTTCCTTTGCCGTATTTGGCGGTAGCGCCGGTAATGTCACTATCGACACCAGCCTCGGTGAAGTGGCGATCAGTGGCGCGCAGTTTGCCACTGACGGTTATGTTATCGGCGGGAATAATCTCACCACCCATACCGCCAATACGATCATTCGCGTCGGTGATGGTACGGCACCGAGTGCGGGTTATACCGCCACTATTAACTCGGTTATTGACGGTGAAGGTGGAATTAATAAAGCCGATCTCGGCACCTTGATTCTGAACGGCAATAACCAATACCAGGGCGGCACGCAGGTTAACGGCGGGGTACTGCAAGTTTCTGCGGATAATAATCTCGGTGCAGCGGGAACCGGTATTGGCGTGAGTGGCGGCACGTTGCGCTATGGCGCAGCGTTTGATACTGCCCGCCAGGTGACGCTTTCGGGCGTCGGTGGGGCAATTGACACCAACGGTCATGCGGTTTCGCTGTTAACGGCGGTTACCGGCAATGGCGATTTCACTAAGCTGGGCGATGGCACATTAACGCTCACGCAAGACAGCACATTCAACGGGCAAACCACTATCAGCAAAGGCACATTGCAGTTGGGGAACGGGGGTACGGCGGGCAACATTGGCGGGAATATTGTCGATAACGCGACGCTTGCGATTAACCGCAGCGATACCTTGTCGCTTAGCGGGAACATTTCCGGCAGCGGCCAGGTCTGGCAGCAGGGCAGCGGCACCACCATTCTCAATGGCAACAATAGCTGGAGCGGAATTACGCTCGTGGAAAAAGGCACCTTGCTGGCATCCGGTGAGAATCGCTTTAGCCAGCCATCCAGCCATATTGTGAGCCGTGGTGCGTTACTGGATACCGGTGGCTACAGCCAGTCGGTCGCCAACCTGGTGAACCAAGGCACTATTAATTTGCGTGGCGGCGATGTCGGATCAACCCTGACGGTCAACGGTGATTACGTCGGCCTGAACGGTACGTTGAACATTGCTGCCCAGCAGCATAGCCCAGGTGTCGCCGACCGTCTGGTGATAAATGGCGGCAGTGCTACTGGCCTGACGAACCTGAATATTGATGTTAGCCAACTCGGCGAACCGACCACCGGTGACGGCATTATGGTGGTTGAAGCCGTTAATGGGGCGACCACCACCGCTCAGACCACCAAAGATGCCTTTACCATTGGCGATGGCGTGCTTACCGCGGGCGCATGGCAATACCAGCTGTTTGCCGGTAACGCGCAAGGGGCGGGTGAAGACTGGTTCTTACGCGCCGGTTATCGTCCTGATGTACCGGGCTTCGATACGCTGGCCGCGATTATCCGCCAGGCCGATTTAGCGGTTCTTGGGACACTTCACCAGCGTGTGGGCGATGAACAACCCTGGCGTGCAGATGTTGCGGCCGATCAGGAAAGCCGTTTTTGGGCACGTTACATCGTCAAATCGGTCGATCAAAAACACGACGATCCTACCGGCTCGCAAAGCAGTTCCAACTTCAACGGGATGCAAATGGGGTTGGACCTGTGGCAAAACGATAAATGGCGTGCAGGTTTGTATACCACCTTTATGGATATCGACAGCTCGATCAATGGCGATACCGGGATGAGCGGCGGGGCCGCGTACAACTCGACCTTCTCCTCATACCTGGGGGGTTACGCCACCTGGACTGACACCGACGGTTTGTACGTCGATAACGTCCTGCAGTACGGTTATCACTCTGTCGATTTGAAGAACATGAGCGATCATGAATCCTACAGCCCGGACGGTAGCTCGGTGGTGGCGTCGGTTGAAGTCGGAAAACCGTGGCAATTAGGCGATAGCAACTGGCAGCTCGAACCGCAGGCGCAACTTATTTATCAGTACAGTCATTTTGATGATGTCACACTTGCCGATCGGTCGAAAACCAAAGTTTCGGTGGACGCTGACGGTTCTGTGATTGGCCGCCTTGGGGTCCGTCTGACTGCCGATTACGACACGGACTACGGCAAAGTTAAGCCTTATGTTCGCGCAAACTACTGGCAGGAACTGTCTGACGGCCAGGACAGCGTGACGTATCGCAATACGGCCAACCAGGCCGGTGCGACGGAAATCAATGCCAACCAGCGCTTCCAGGCAACTGAAGTGGCTCTCGGTACAACATGGGCGGTAACCACGGATGTGCAGGCCTATACCGAGGTGGGCAAAAGCTGGGATAACGGTGGCGACACGTCCGTATCCTCTGATATTTCAGCGTCTGTTGGGATGAAAATTCGCTTCTGATGATACTGCGGCTCGCTTCGAGCCGCAGGCTATCCCAGGCCTTTTAGCGGTTATTTTAAGAAACAGGTGGCACATGAAAAAGAGCATCGTGGCGTGTTCAGGACTGCTGTTAGCCTCATTTTCTCATGCGAGTGGCCTTTATTTTTATGAGATTGGTACAGAAGATACGGCACTGGCCGGTGCCGGGCAGGCTGCACGCGCTCAGGATGCTTCTACCATTGTCACCAATCCGGCGGGTATGACCCGTCTACCGGATCATATGTTCACCGGTGGTCTACAGGTCATGGGGGGAGATATCAATTATCAGTTAGATAACGCCAGACAGAGCCCGGGGAATGTCATGAATATTTTCCCTAATGCCAGTAGCTTCTATAGCCAAAAAGTCAGTGATGATGTGTATGCGGGCATTGGTCTGTATGGAAACTATGGTCTGGGGATAGATTTTGGCGACTGGGCTGGAGACCGGTTAATCAAAAAGAGCACCATGGTTGCCATGACCCTGAGCCCCTCTCTGGCCTGGAAACTGAGCGATCGTGTTTCCATCGGGGGGTCAGTCAATGCCAACTATGGTTTCTTGTCGCTGACGCGCAACATTGATGGGGATGATAAAACGCAAAAAGACCACGACTGGGCGATGAGCTATCGTCTCGGTTTGTTGATGGATCTGACTGACCAAACCCGCGCGGGGATAACCTGGAACAGTAAAACCGATTACGACTTTACTATTGATGCTCAGGCGCGGTTCCCCAACCTGCCAAATGTCGATTTCACCTTACCCATCGGTGCGCAAGTCCGGTCGCCACAGCAAATCATGCTGAGCCTGGTACACGATATCGATAAACAGTGGTCTGTGATGGGCGATCTTGGCTGGCAGGACTGGAGCCAGTTTGGTGCACCACAGATTACCGTGGCAGGTGAGGCGCTCGACAAAACCAGCCGCCTTAAAGATACCTGGCATACCGCATTGGGTGTGCAATACCGTCCAACTGAAGAGTGGCGTCTCAATGCCGGCGTGGCATTTGATAGTACTGTATACAAAGATCAGAGTGATGCGGCTTTAACCCTGCCAACGGGTGACGAATGGCGTTTTGCCACCGGTGCGCAGTATCAACTGAGCCAGGCAAGCAATATTGGGATAGCAGTGGAATATCTGCATATGCAGTCTTCAATAATTCAGTCTCCGGCGGTTTTGGCGGGCAATTACGATAATCCATATCTGTGGTTTACCAGCGTCAATTACAGTTATCAGTTCTGATTGTTAAAAGCCTTTAACTCAGTGCTATGAGTTAAGGGCTTTGTGTTGGATACAATGACATTATTTACATAATGCTGGGTCGAAAACTGTTTTCCAATCGTGCTTCATATCGACGATAGCCCAGCCTTTTTCTTTCGCCAGGCTTAGCCCTTCAACCAGTTTTCCACTCGCCGGTGGATGGCTGTCATAAGCGTATTCACGCTCCGCATCTGTGTGGTGAACCAGTAAACCGAAGGTCTTATAGTCCGGGTTTGACGCGGTGTACTGCATCATCGCTAAATCACCGTCGCTGTTACCAAACGCCGCAACCGGGCGCTGGCCCATAAACAGGTGAATAGCGACCGGTTTGGCTGCCGCATCGTCGTTAAACGCGCCTTTCATGGTTTTACGCAACTGCGTGCCGTTGTCTGTCAGGGAAAACTCGCTGAGCGAGAATGATCCGATAACCTGCTCAGGCGGGATGCCATACATTTTTTCTGCCACTACGCGCATAAAATCAATGCCGCCGCCGGACACAATCCACGTTTTAAAGCCATTTTCACGCAGGTAATCGAGTAACTGGCGCATTGGCTGGTAGCTCATTTGATCATATCTGCAGCCAAAACGGTTATCACGATGGCTGTCGACCCAGTTGCTGACACGCTGGTTAAACTCCTCGGTAGTGA
This sequence comes from Buttiauxella sp. BIGb0552, assembly GCF_004366275.1. NCBI lineage: Bacteria > Pseudomonadati > Pseudomonadota > Gammaproteobacteria > Enterobacterales > Enterobacteriaceae > Buttiauxella > Buttiauxella sp. BIGb0552. Next base: position 297,185 of record NZ_SODY01000005.1, on the reverse strand, counting down.
TGTTGCTGTGAGTCAGCTCTAAAAGCTGAATCAGCCCCTTCTCACCGGAAGCCACAACGGTTTTTAAATCGTCATTTAGTACCGCGCTCACAACAGGGTCGTTTTTCCATTCAGGGTGCTCAGGTGCCAGGCGCTTCACTTCATCCACCGCAAACTGAAGCTGGAATGTCAGCGGTGCTTCCGGCCACAGCGTGCCGTCGTTATCAAATACCACGTAGCGCTTTTCTGGCGGGATAAAAGTCGAACGATCTTTATTAGTGGCATTTTGCACCCATTGCTCAATGGCCTGTTTCGACGAAGTATTGTTCCAGGTAGAGAGTGGGTCATCGGCATGCGCTGCGCCAATAGTACCGAATAGCATGGCGCTGAAGAGTAATGCGTGTTTCATCGTTCACCCCTTTTGGTGGGAGTCAGTTCGGACAATGGGACAGGGTTCCAGAAGCGCTGCCAGACGTGGTGCAGATAACGCACACTGCGCCACAGCAGGCGTCGCGTAAACCAGATGAGTAATGCCAGGACGGCGAAGGTTCCAATAATCAAAACGGTGCGCCAGTTGTCATCATCGGTGGTGCCGCGCAGTGCGGATTCACCGCCTGCGGCGCGAGCGTCCAGAACCTGTATCGTTGAGCCGGGCAGTTCAGCCAGTTGCCACTGCTTATTCGCCGTATCCCACCAGCGTAATTTAACGGGAGGAATCGTGATGGTTCCCGCCTGCGACGGCAGATAGCGCAGGGTTTCTACTCGCTGCGCCCCTTCGATTTCACCTCGTCCCGTTTTCAGCATCGTGTTTTCGGGCGTCAGGCGCTGCGTGTCAGTGCCTGGAATCGCATACAGCAATTGTGGAATTTGCGTCGCCACAATGCCGTTGGCTTGTACCGTCACGGTGCGTTCAACCACGTCACCGGCGTGAAGTTTGTCGTCTTTGGCGGCGTGATACTGGGTGATTTTCTGGCTGAGCTTTAAGTTGCTGGCGGGCAGGAAACGATCCGGCTGTTCCACGCCTTTCGGCCATGCAACTTCTTTTTTCAGCTCCGGCAACTGCACGGTAACCGGCGGCTGGTTGGGCGATGTCAGCGTAATTTCCACCGCAGGCATCAGCAGCACGCCCTGATCCCACGCGGTGATTTGTCGTTCAAGGCGCACGCCGCTCCAGCTAATGCCATTTTTCTGGCGACTCAGCAGTTGGTTTGGCAGCGGCGTGGTGAGTAACGAGCCGTTCTCAATTTTAAAATCAGGCCATTGCGGCGGCGGATTAAACCAGCTATCCGTCCAGAAGGTGATAGCCACCCGCACGGGCTGACCGGGCGCGACATGCTGTGGCGCTTCAAGCTCCCGCGTAATGTCCATCGCCGCTTGGGCAGGTAACACCGCCAGTAAAAGCACCATCAGCAAGGTTCTCATGGCGTCTCCTCCGTGTTGGCGCGGTAAAGATTTTCCAGCAGGCCGGAAGGGGAAACCTCCAGGTTTTCAAACCACTGATTGACCTGCGGGCTGCTGCTGGCAACGGGTTGGATATCCTTCTGATTGACGCCCTGATCTTTCTTTAAATCGTGTTTAATTTCGTCCGGTTTATAGTCCTGTTCTTTGCCCTGAGCCGCCTGGCGATCGCGTTCTTTCTGGCGCAATTCCATGATGATTTTGGCGATGGCGGCGCGGTTTTTCTGCGCCATCTCCCAGTCCGGGCGCAGGCTTAAAGCGCGGTCGTAGCTGTTGATCGCCTGCTGCCACTGTTTTTGTTGGGCGTAGCTGTTGCCCGTCCATAACAGCGATTCCGCGGTTTGCGGCGCCTGGCGAAATGCCGAAGTGGCGGCGACAAAATCTCCCGCCCGGTAATACGCAATGCCTTGCCACAGCGGATCCTGGAAGCGTTCCGCCGCCTTTTTGTAGTCGCCCTTATTGAACGCGATTTGCCCCTGCATATCCGGGCTAATCCACGCATCCTGCCATGCGGCCTGGCTTTGTGGCAGATACAGCAGCGGCACCAGCACAATCAGCCAGCAAATCAGCTGTCGCCGCCCGAGCAGCAGTAGCAAAAGCATTGGGATCACCAGCAGATAGCCGCTGTTTTTCCAGTGCAAATCGCCGCGAGCGTTATTTTGCGCGCTCACCGATTGCTGGATGTGGCTGGCGAGTACCGATAAATCGCTGTCATCGCTGGTGACGAGCGTGACCGGAATGCCGCCGTCGCGAATTTGGCTAAAGCGTTCGACGTTCAGACGCGTATCAATCCCTCGCTGGGCGTAGCTTTCGGGTAACTCACCCCCGCGTGCGGTCCCCGGAACCCAGATTTGGATCGGCACTTTTTGTTGGGCAAGCCAGGTTGCATCTTGCGCCGAAACGGTGTCGGCAATCAGTAAAATATTGCGCGGCATATTCGGTGTTTCTGGCATGTTTTTCATCGCCAGGGCGATAGCCTGTTTTAGCCCCGAGCCTTCACCTTCTGGCAATAAATTTGGGCTTTGGGCATGCAAGAACAGCGAGTAAAACGTCGGGTCGGAAGTGAGTGGTGTGGTCAGATATGCATGAGCGTTGTAAACCACCAGGCCAAAATGCGTGCCTGTTGAACGGTTCATCAGGTCCATGATTTTGCTCTGCATACGCTGGTGGCGGCTCGGAGCTAAATCCTGCGCGTACATCGCCGGATCTTGCTGTAACACCACCATCATGTTGCTTTGCTGCGTCAGTGCGGCCGGGAGTTCACGCTGCCAGGTCGGGCCTGCCAGGGCGATGACACCGAGTGCGCACAACCACGGTAAAATCTGGGTCAGGCGTTTTTGTCGCCCAATAATCAGCGCTTTGGCAAATGGCTTGTCCATAATCTGGTGCCAGGCGCTACGTTGGCTGCTGGCGACAAACCACAGCAGCGCGCAAATCAGTAGGCCGAGCAGCCGCCAGGGGTAAACAAAATGGAAGTCACTCATGCTGTTTTCTCCCGCACGAATCGCGTGACCGCGAGCAAAATCAGCAACGCCAGCGCCAGTAGCAGCGGCCACTGGAACAGCGGGATGTGCCACGACCAGCCGATGGATTTCACCTGCACGGGGGTGATGGCGTCGATTTCCTGCCATACGCTGTCGAGAGCCGCACCGGAACCGGCGGCAGTCCAGGATTTTCCGCCGGTAATGCGCGCGATATCCTGCATCAGCGGCAAATCTACTTTGTCATCGCCAGTGCTGTTCAGATCGCCAAAGGCGATGGTATGAACCTGAACGTGGTGCGTTGCCGCCAGTTGTGCGGCGAGCGGCGGCGCTAATTGCGATGCGGTGTCGTTGCCGTCGGTGAGTAAAATTGCCAGTTTGCTGGCGTCTTTGTTGGTGGTGGTATCGAGCAGTTTCACACCGATTCCCAGCGCGTCGCCAATCGCGGTTTGTTGACCAATCATGCCTGGCGCGAGTTGGTTAATGCGGGTTTGCAGCGCCTGTTTGTCTTCGCTAACCGGGGCGAATGGCCACGCCTGGCTTGCAAAAATAACCAGCCCGATGCGGTCGGTTTTACGCGCCGCCACAAATTTTCGCACCGATTCCTGAACGGCCTGCAGGCGCGTGATCCCACCCTGAACGTCGTTTTTGCCCATCGAACCGGAGACATCCAGAATCAGCACCACATCGCGCATTGGTTTTTGAATATGCTGCGGCGGAGTCAGGTATTCCGGGCGCGAGAGGGCGGCAACCAGCAGGATCCACGTCAGCCAAAAAATCAGGCTTGAGAGTTTGCTGGTGCGCACCGGCTGGCTGTTGAGTTTCAGCTCATCAATTAATTCCGGTAAGAACGGTACGCGAACGTGTTCTTTGACTTCACGATCCTGCGGTAAAAAATAGCGGCCAAGCAACGGCAGGAAAATCAGTAACCACGCCCACGGCCAGGCGAAATCGAGGCGGCTCAGAAACTCAGACATAAGGCAGTTTCTCCAGCCAGTGTTTCAGTTGAGTTTGCAGGCGTGCGTTTTGATTCGCCTCGAGCTGGTTATCCGGCTGGCAATATTTGGCGCTCAATTGCTGGCGTAAATCGGCGTCGATTTCCACCTGCTGGAGAAGTTGTTCTGGCGCAAGCGTGTGGCTAATTTGGCTGCGCGGTTGGTGCATCAGCAGAATGCGTTTTATCAGTTCCAGCCAGCTATCTGCGCTGTGCGGCTGTTGCAATGCCGCCAGTGCTTCACGACGCCACACATTGCGCCGCCATCTCGCAAGGCGGAATAACCCGAAGATAATCAGCGCGATAAGTAACACGCCGCCGAGCGCAAACCAGCCGGGCGGCAGGGGAAACCAGGAGATACTTCGTGGAAGCGCCGGGTTTAACAGCTCCGGCACGCTAAATCCTTTCTCCAGCATTCAGACTCCCTTTTGTAGCTGCTTGAGAAGATCGTCTGTGACGACTATCTGATTCACGCGGATGCCAAGCCGTGTCAGTCGATTTTGCAGACCGGAAAGCCGCGCAGTCACGCTCTGTTGAATCTCATCTTTTAGCCGTGGCGAAAGCGAAAATGCGGCTTCATGACCCTGATAGCTGGCGGCCAGGTTTCCCTGTGCCGGGAGGGTGAGATGCAGGTTATCAAGTGTGACAAACGCGCTAATCTCGCAGCGTCGCCGCAGGGCGGCCAGCAAGGCTTCACCGGACGCATCGAGATCGTGGAAATCACTGATGACGGCCACCCAGGACCCGGCAGGGATCAGATGCATGGCATGTTGTAGCACGCTGCCGAGCGTCACGGTTGCGGGTGTTTCATCAGGGTAGCGTTCGGGTAATTGTTGGTTGTATTGCAGCAGGTCATCGAGCACTGCGGGCAGATTGGTGCGTGGGGCGCGGCATTTTTGCAGGCTGTAATTCGCATCGCTGAACACCGCGCTGCCGATGCGGTCGCCATCGTGCCAGCTTCGCCATGCGAGCAGGCCCGCAATTTTGGCGGCAGCGACAGATTTGGTTTGCCCGCGGGTGGCAAAAAACATATCCAGCCGCTGATCGACGATCAAGAACACCGGGCGCTCGCGCTCTTCGTTATACATGCGGATCCACGGCGATCGCAGGCGGGCGGTGGCTTGCCAGTCGATCAACCGCACGTCATCACCTGGTTGGTAGCGCCGGAGACTGTCAAAATTAAGCCCACGCCCCTGCTGGCGTGAAACACGCTCACCCGCCAGCGCTCCCGGTGGGATCTGCCCAGGCGGGTTCGACAGCAAACGCGCTTCGCCTGCCAGCGCCATCAGGGTTTGGCGATCCACCTGTAACGCGCTATTCATTACGCCACCACTGCGTCGAGCAACATCCGGATCACGTCGTCTGGCGAGGTGTTATCGGCGTTGGCCTGGTAACTGAGCATCAGGCGATGGCGTAACACTGCCGGGGCGACGAGCTTGATATCTTCTGGCAATACCGCGTCGCGGCCTTCGAGCCAGGCCAGTGCGCGGCCACAACGATCGAGTGCTAAGGTGCCGCGTGGGCTGACGCCAAACGTGATGTAACTGGCGAGCGTGTCGCTGATACCCTGCGGATGGCGGGTCATATCCACCAGATTGACGATGTAGTTTTCAATGGTTGGCGCGACGTAAACCGCTGAGATTTCCTGCCAGCAGGTGGCAATATCTTGCTGCGATAACATCAGCGTTTCAGCCGGTTTTTCCGTTTGTTCATCGCCGCTTGCCAGATATTTTTGCTGCTGCTCCGAACGCACCAGTTGCATCACTTTTTGCTCGTTTTCTTTGGACGGATAATCCACCAGAACTTTCATCAAAAAGCGGTCAAGCTGCGCTTCTGGCAACGGCCAGGTGCCTTCTTGATCCACCGGGTTTTGCGTCGCCAGCACCATGAAAATGCCCGGTAGCGGCCAGGTTTTCCCGGCAACGGTAACGTGGCGTTCTTCCATGGCTTCGAGCAGGGCCGATTGCACGCGTGCCGAGGCGCGGTTTATCTCATCGGCAAGGATGATATTGCCGAATACCGGGCCTGGCCGGAAACGAAACTGGTCTTCTTCACGCGTGGCATTTTGCTGGTAAATCTCGCTGCCGGTGATATCTGACGGCAGAAGATCCGGGGTGAACTGTATGCGACGGAACTCGCCCTCTATATGTTTAGCAAGCTCCCGTACCGCACGGGTTTTGGCCAGCCCAGGCAAGCCTTCGAGCAGCACGTGTCCGTCGCAAAGCAGGGCGACAATTAACATCCGTACCAGCGATTCCTGCCCCAAAACTTGTTGATTCATACGCCGTTCGAGTTCGAGCAGCTTCTCTCTGTTTGTCATTTGCGCAATCCTGCAAAGTCACGTTTCAAAAGCGTAGCGAGCCCGACCAAAATCGGCTCGGCGTAATTGAAGAAAGTTTTGATGCCAGGACACAAATAATTAAGGCCAGGCTCGCCATCCGGGGTGCGAACAAGACGATTTTTCGGGCATTCGCCCCAGCATAATTTCAGGTACGGGCACTGTTTGCAGTATTCCGGCAGCGTATCTTTCTTACCCATACCAAAGGCTTTCTGGCGTTCGGAAAATGCCATGTGGGCGAGTTTAGTGTTTTCGATATTGCCAATCTGGTATTCGGGATAAACGTAGTGGTCGCAGGAATAGATATCGCCATTTTTCTCGATAGCCAAACCTTTGCCGCAGAATTCGGATGCGGTACAGATTTGCGCGGGCATGCCCATGGTTTGAGCAACTGCCGTTTCAAACAGGTTGACCTGTACGCGGCCTAAATCGTTATTAACCCACTCTTCAAACACCGTTTTCAGGAAAGTGCCCCAGTCGTCCGGGTCAACCGACCAGTCGGTCACGATGGAGTCGAGATCCCCTGGGCGCGCGCGGCGGGTGCCAGTAATCGGGATGGTATCGTCACGCCAGAATTGCGGGGCGGTGACTTTGAAATCAACTGGCTCTACGCAGGGGTTGAACTGCACGTAGGTTGCTTCCAGCTCACGGGTGACAAAGCGGTACACTTCCAGCGGGAAGCGGGCATTGGTGCGGTTGACAGTGACGAGGGCGTTAAACGGGACTTTGTATTTTTTGAGTGCTTCGACGCCTTTCATCACTAAGTCGAAAGTCGGTTTGCCGCTGCGTGTGACGCGATAGCGGTCATGCAATTCCCGTGGGCCGTCAATCGACAGTCCCACCAGAAAACGGTGTTCTTTAAGGAATTCAGCCCATTTGTCGTTTATCAGCACGCCATTGGTTTGTAGATCGTTTTCGATGCGCTGACCGGGTTTTTGGTACTGCTTCTGGAATTTGACGACTTTTTCAAAAAACTCTAGCCCCATCAATGTGGGTTCGCCACCTTGCCAGGAGAAAACCACTTGTTCGCCATCTTGCCCGTCGATGTACTGGCGAATGAAGTTTTCCAACACTTCGTCGCTCATACCCGTGTGGCGGTCCTGATGTAGAAGGTCTTCTTTATGCAGGTAAAAACAGTAGGAACAATCGAGATTACAGGTGGAGCCAGTCGGCTTCGCCATAACATGGAAACGACGCTTGTATTCAGGGCCTTTGCCATCGTATTTCTCTGCTGACGGTAATGCTTTAACCGGCAATGTGGTGCTGTACTTCATAGCTGCCCCTTCGAAAACTCTTTTTGGAAAACGGAGGATTTGTGTAGGGCGGGTAAGCCTGCGTCACCCGCCATTGCGGGTGCAAATGGTGGATGACGCTCGCGCTTATCCACCCTACGGATTAATTAATCCACCTGATTCACCGCGAGTTAGTTATTCGCGTTTGAACCTTGTTCGATCATTGCCGCGGCATCGGAAACGGTGAATGAACCTGGTTTCTGACGAGGTGGGTAATCTTTAAAGGTTGCCAGCATCTCTTTCACGTATTTCTGCGCGCCGCCCATCAGGAACATGCGGTCGTAGAACCAGCTCTGGTAACCCATACCGTCGGAAGCTTTCTCCAGCGGATCAACTTCCAGATCGAAGATCATTGGCGCACGCAGTTTGGTGAACGGATAACGCCACAGATCCAGACCCGTGTGTTCCTGAATCATGAAGTGCGCTTTCCATCGGCCGTAGCGGATTGCCAGTAAGTCGCCGTCATCGCTCCAGTAGAAGAACTCTTTACGCGGGTCTTCGCCTTTGCCTTGCAGGAAGTCGAGTTGGTTATAGCCATCAAGATGGACTTTGTAGGTGATTGATGGGGTTTTGTAGCCCTTCAGCAATTGCTCTTTGATATCCGGAACACCCGCTGCGGCAACCAGCGTTGGGAACCAGTCGTTACTGCCAAAGATGTCGTTTACCAGACTGCCCGGTTTGATATGGCCTGGCCATTTGATCATGGCAGGGACGCGGAAACCGCCTTCCCAGCCGGTGTTTTTCTCACCACGGAACGGAGTGATACCCGCATCAGGCCAGGTTGCCGTCATCGGGCCGTTATCGGTGGTGTAGAGAACGATAGTGTTATCTTCGATGCCCAAATCTTTAATCTTTTGCAGCACCTCACCGACCATTTTGTCATGCTCTACCATGCCGTCAGCGTAAGTCCCAAGACCTGTCGCGCCAATGCTGGCATCTTTGAGGTGAGTTTTGTTATGCATACGTGTGGTGTTAAACCACGTGAAGAACGGCTTACCAGCTTTGGTCTGACGTTCCATGAAGTCGTTGTTTGCGGCGAGTGTTTCTTCGTCAACGGTGCCCATACGTTTAACCGTCAGTGGGCCGGTATCTTCAATTTTGCCGTCGGCCGAGCTTTTAATGACGCCACGTGGGCCAAATTCTTTACGGAATTCAGGATCTTTCGGGTAATCCGGATTTTCTGGTTCTTCTTCGGCATTCAGGTGGTAGAGGTTGCCGAGAAATTCATCGAAACCGTGTGCGGTTGGCAGGAATTCGTCGCGGTCACCGAGGTGGTTTTTACCAAACTGACCGGTAGCATATCCGAGCTGTTTAAGGATGTTGGCGATGGTGGGATCTTCTTTGCTCAGGCCTTGTGGTGCACCTGGCATACCGACTTTACTCATCCCGGTACGGAATGGCATTTGCCCGGTAATGAACGAAGAACGCCCAGCCGTTGAGCTTTGTTCTGCATAGTAGGAGGTGAATTTGGCGCCTTCATTGGCAATACTGTCGATGTTCGGTGTTTTGTAACCCATCATGCCCTGGTTATAAGAACTGATATTCCAGTAACCAATATCATCACCGAAAATAACCACGATGTTGGGTTTTGAAGCGTCTTGTTTCGGTGCGTTTTCGGGTGAGGCTGTGGCGGGAGTGGCTTCAACAGCGGACACGGCGCCAGACATTAATGTAAGCATGCTGGCTATCATTGTCCTTTTAAAAGGGACGTTATTAAGCATCTTTGGGACTCCGTTCATTTAGGGACTAAATGAGTATAGTCAAGACGAGAAATTCGTTATTACATTTAGACTTGTTTAGAAGAGAAACTATTAATCTTGAAAAGAAAGTTTGGGTAAATGCACGGAAATACCGAGTCGTTAATCTGCTGGTATCAATTTCAAAAGAAAGCGTGAATATTTAAATCCATATAAATTGAGTGGTTGATTGATTATTAGAAAGATTAACTATCATTAACAACTACCAGTAAATTGACCGGTTATCGTCGTCGGGTAACCACCCCGCATAATCGTACCATTCACATTTAAAGACCTTCCGACAGACTCATCCTGTAAACGAAGATGCACCGGGAATAGAAAAATGGTCATCGACTTTGGCGGCGGCCTTATCAAAACAGGCTGTATAGAAAGTTCCAGCTACACTGAACTGTAAATTTATCTTAGTTCATCTTTCTGTAAGGGATAACATGGCGTTAACGCGCAACGAACGCTATCCAACACTTCCATATTACGACGAAAGACATTTCAAAGATCTGCACGCGATAGCCAGTGTTGAGCCTGTCAGGGAACAGGACAAAATCATGATGGGGATGCTTTCTTCATTGGGCATTCATAAAGGCGAGCCATTTAATCCCGATGAGAAGACCACAAAAGCATTACGCCAGGCGGCCATTGATGCCTGGTTTTATCTGCAAAACTGGTTCGATAATATCCCTGCAGAGAAGCTTTACTGGCCGGAAAGGCATTGCGCCAAAGGTGATGATTGATGGCGTGAAACGCGGCCTGGAGGATGCACCAAATGTCGCAGCGTCTACATTAACCAGTACCTCCGAAGACCGGAATGGCTGGAGTTACGTGCGAGGGCTAGATTCCTTCGGCTATAACTACCCACTGCCTGCGTTAGTTTCCGGGCCATATCTCGGTGGGCAGGGTGAGAAAGAGGCCATCTATCCAATCCGCTATAACGACAGCGAGAACCAGCCGCTGACCGGCGCTAATGATTACATCATCAAGCTGCCGAGCGAGCCTCCGGTGAACGCGTTCTGGTCAATCACCATGTACGATGCCAAAACCAAAATGCTGGTTAACAATGAGCTCAATCGCTACAAAGTGGGCACCGACACGGAAGGCCTGGTCAAGGGTCCTGATGGCAGTATTACTGTTTCACTCAGCCATAAAAAAACCTACCGACCCGAACGTAAACTGGTTACCTGCACCTGAGGGCAACTTCTATCTACTGTTCCGTATGTATCAACCTCAGGATGCCGTCATGAATAATGAATGGAAACTGCCGCAGGTGACAAAAAGTCAATGATTGTTGGCCCTGATTCCCTGTAAATCCCCTCGGGGGAGGAATGAGTGAGCTGCTGCGTAAGGGTCCGTAATACATGTAATTATGGACCCTTTGGCTTGTTTTTACCGGGTAAGAAAAGTCCGCTTTTGGCACGAGGCGGACAGCCAACCGAGCCGTAGGTCTGCTTTGAGCGAACAGCAGAAGTTAGCCTCGCACGCACAAAATTAGTTTTTCGTAAGATCTCTAAAAGTGAATGAACCGTTTTGAAGGGATACTTACAGTGTGTTCAGCTCAATTTCGCCGTCATCGCAAAGCAACGTTTTTGACTAGTATCCGTTACGGGTATTTGAGCCTGTTTTAGGGGGGGGGTTCTCGTGTCCGAGGTGGTCAGTCAGTTCTGTATTGAGAGCCGTTTCGACGGTTAACTTCGTCAGCATGCGGGAAAACGCATTTAGGTCGGCTTCGGTTTTAAGGCCTTTAGCCAGTTCAGCCGCGAGGGCCTTGAGTTTCTTTTCGTCCATAATTTGCCTCTCTCCGTTGTAGGAGTGAACATATCCAAAACAGGCAATTACACAATTTTAATTACAGTCTCATAGTGGTTATTGAATCTTACTTAATCATTAAAGTACTAGACTTCGTTGAAAAATATTACCATGAGTACTTATCGCTCATTAGAGACTTAAATCCGTTGTTTTCTGATAGTGGCTGCTCAAGAATTTTTTCAACGGTTTCAAATTGATCATCTGTAAAAACAACCAAGCATGGGCCTGACAATATTTCATGAGCTTTTTTACATGGTACTTCACTCATAAAGTCATTACAGGGTTTACATTTTAACGCAGCAGCCCTCTCAATGAGGTGCACCTGACGTGGCTCTACGTTCAAACTTATTCCTCTTTTTTCTTTCCACAATCTATATTTTCTCATATGTATTTTCAATAGCAATACAAAAATGCACGTCTAACGATAATATTGGTTTAGTAACACCAATATACATCAGGATTAATGTGGGTTTTGGAAATGCATATAAATATTTTAAATAACAGTTAGTTATAAAAAATGAGGCTGTGCTAGACAGCAGGAACTTTACTTTTCTAAAATTACTTACAAAACTCTATGGATGGAAGTGATTCATAATTTTATTTGCATCCCGATAGAATCCTCCTATTCTTAAAATATAGTCCATATTTATTTACTGAATCGGGGTGAACAGCTATTCAAAATGTTAAGTTGAGAGCTTCAGATTAAATTTGCTATACACATTAACTGTGTTTTACAGTAATTTGCTATTTGAGGAGGGTGATTTTTTTTCGTTTCGTCTCAACAAGTTCAATGTCAAGTTCTTCAATTTTTTTTTCGAGTGCCAAAATACGGAGCAATGCTTCTTTCAATGAACTCATTTGCTTATATTGATCCGCGGCAATTTGTGAATTAATATTTTTCAACGTAATGTTTTCATCTCGGAATTTGTTTTTTAATCGTTCCGCTTCAATTGCTTTCTGCTTCCATTTAGCTTGTTGATGTTTTGGGCTGTCTACAGCAAAAGGAGAGTTACTCTCTTGTTTAAGTTTCGTGATTTTTTCAATAATTTCAGTGTAGTAATATGCACTACCGTTACCGAGTCCAGATTCAACTTCTACAGCACGAACACTTAGTTTCCGAGACTGTGCGATTCTCTGCGGTTCGCCACATAAAATTCGGTCTAAAGCTGCTTCGAGCCTTAATAGGGTATTATATTTTTTATTCATCTGTCCTGATCTCTATTTCTGATTTATATGGCAAATACTCTATTGCAAAGTCAGACATCACTTTCTCAGCTGCACGAATCTGGGTAATGCAATGAGTATAAACCGCCATTGATACTCCTGTGTTTTCAGCTAGGTATATGATTAAAGTTTCATGTTTGCTTTTCCACCATGCCGCCTGCTCGCTGTCTATAATGCTTCCATGCGTGCTGCAATCTACACAGAATGCGGGGTTGATTACCCCTTCCATCTCACAATCATATCCGTTCTTACAATAACTATGTAGCGTTCCGTGTAACGTAATTCTTTTATCTTTCACCAATTTATATAACTTTTCCCAGCTTCTAAACATAATTGGCAAATCATCTCTGATTTTCAGAATGTCTTTGCCATGGCTCCCTGAAAGGGTTTCGGTACTATGAAACCATGACCAGTATTTTTGGGTGATTTGCTCATTACTTACAGTATCTATCATTTTCTGCAATTCTTTGTCGGCCTCAACTTCATCGAGGCGTGAAGGGATTCCACCTTCGCAATACCACTCAGACATCTGGAGATAGAGGTGTTTGAATTGCTGTTTGATGGCTATCGCATTTCCCAATCTGTTTTTTATTGTAAAAAAGGCAAGAGTCCTTCTGAACTGATGAGGCGAAAGTGCCCAGTGTTTTCCAATGTGAACATGATTTTTGATCTTTTCCTGACTATTTGGGTTGGAACGAAGACATTCTGCGTAATCTTTTTCAGAAATAATTGCACCAGCGTATTTGGAGAAATTTGTGAGGCGTAAGGACCAGCATGATATTCTTTTTGGCTGAGTTGAGCGCTGCCCTTGGGAAAGCCAAAGGCATTGCGCAAGCTCTATATCCCGCATAGTTGAAGCATGTTGTAGCAAATTTTCTCTTAAATGTTTCGTTAACGCGCTCATAACTTCAATCGCTTTTTGAACGACAGGGGCAACAACCCATTCAGTATGTCTTTCTCTCATTTTATGGGTCTTACCTTTTAGAAAATGAAAGGTTCTGCCGCTATAGACAGCGTTGTAATAACTCTCAGATGTTAACTCAAAAAGTTCACTTTCCCGCATACCTGAGAATGCAGCACAACAAACAAAACAGGCTGCTGTGAGATTTCCTCGCTGTAAATGCCACCAAGAACCATCAGCATCTACTGGGCAATCAGGATAGCCCGCGAGAAGATCAGATATGATGTCAGATGGTTTAAAGGGGGAGTAATGGGACGCCTCTTTGGCAAAATGGTGTCTGAAAGCAGGGGTGCCTTTTTCGACCGTTAACCATTTCCATTGACCAGATATTATTTTGTTTTGAACTGCCTGTTCTCCTAGTTTATAGTTTTCCTGAAGACGTTGTTCTGTTTCACCCAGTTTTTCCCTGTATTTCCATGCGGTTTCTACAAGGTTTACTGCAAAGTGTAATAATTTATCTGCAATGCCCTCCGGTATAGCTAAGGTTTGTTCTCTCTCAATTGCTTCATCTCGACATAATTTTTTACTTAAAATAGTAGGGCTTATTTTTATTTCACGATAATCAATGCCCATCCATGGAAATAGTAGATAGGCTTGCTGAAGAGCACAAAGAATATGAACTAAAGTACCCGCGCTCTTTTTTTGTACTTCGAGAAAGTTTAGATACTTACCCCATATTTCAGGTTCGCATATACGAGAAATGCTATCCAAGGAATTTAATATCAAAAATTTATAACTCATCTTCAGACCCGATGCTCTTCCGATGATTGTCGATATTTTAGTCGGTGAACTATATTGCATGTTTTTCGTGAATATCCATCCATAGCAAATTAGTTTCATTTCGTATAAGAGTAAAGAATGAGACTTCAGTACTGAGAAGTTAATATGTCTATGTGTAGCATTTTTAGTAGCTACCAGAGCCTCAATATTCCATATCATATCGCCAAACTTGGCGGCTACATTCCCCTTGTCATCCATACAAATAGGAACGTCATTTAATTTATCCTTGTATTGCTTTCGATGAAGAGACACTACATCACAAATTTCTGGGCACTGAATGTCATTTACAGTATCGGGTAAATAAATTTTTAATGTGTTTTTTTTCATCACGAGCCCTTATTGCCATATGGATAAAGAATTAACTGGTCCCTCCATAAAGGATGAAGACCTTCATCAAGAAATTTTTGAGTTGCACTTGAGAGTATTTTTTTATCAATGCTCATCAAGATTTTTCCAATTGCCGACAATACATAGTCGTAATTATTATGGAAATGAATATGATCAACGTGCTTGTAAATACTCTCTTCTATACATTCTTTAAAACTCAGCAAACACCAAATATCAGTAGGTTCAGCGATAACAACTTGATGAGGGCAGGAAAAGCACATCAGTAGGTCAGAACAGGCAAATTTTTCTGTAGAAAGCAATTCGTGCCGCTGGGCGCGTAGCAAAAACTTATTAGCCTGTTCCCCGAATGGATTTTTACAGTAGCTGCCGTGGGCCTGCCGCATTGGTGTAGACTTCATTTTAAGCATATTTTCATATGTTAAAATTTCAATGTTAAGTTCATTTTTTATTCTTTTCTTAGAGGTCTCTATGTTTCCACCATTTAACGCTTTGTCCGCAAAAACAGATACGGAGTCCTGGAGCATTGACTGATTTTCATATTCATTCCCTTCTGAATAATGCTTTCGCGTGGTTTTTGGTGAATTACCTAATAGTGAAGCACTATGTATATGAGAGTAATTTAATTGCGTCAATTGACTACCAGTAGCACGAAATCTCGATATTACTGGTGATAAGCTAAGACCTTTATCATCAGTTAATCCAAAATATTTTTTGAGAAATCTATTAAAATTTTGTAACTGGACAGCTGATAGTGGGGTAGTACGATTACTTGAACCAGCCTGAAAAAGTAACTTACTTTTAACTGATATAGCTTTTGAAACATCTAGAAGTTGATTGAAAAACTCTAAGGAATATTTTGGGATGCTTATCTGATCGTGAGCGCCGATTTGAATAGTGATAACTCTAAATGCTCGGCGCTTAAATGCGGGCATTTGATACCACTCACCGTTTATATTATTTTTAGATATGTCTGGTCTTTCAAGGGAAAGTAATGTATTTGTATTTGCCCATGTGTAGTAAGACATAAGATATACGGCAGAAGCCATTAGTTGTCCGGCGCAACCATATACTGGAAATATTTTACCATTCCACCTGAAAAACATGTCAGTTTCATTTTTTCCTTGAGAAAGGTACAAGTCTGGGTCCTGTAAGAATTTATTGGATATTTGTTTGAAAAAGCCTCTTAATAAAGGGAGTAATTTTTTTAAATCATTGTCACTATAGGATTTATAGGGCTCTGCTTGTGATTTCCCCAAAGTTGGTAGTTCATCAAACCACCGTCCTGGTAAATCAAATAGAACGAATAAACTTTTTGTAGCACTAATAATAAGTGTGTAAGTGCTATTTACAATTTTCCCGGATTTATTTTTACAGATAAGACTGTCACAATAGTATTGTACAGATTCATTTGTGAAAATAGAATGGTGATTTTTGTCGCAAAATATAATATATTGCCTGAGGTATTCAAAAAGATAAAATTTTGTGGCTGATGAATAATCTGAATCTCTGAATGCAACATATAACGATTCAGCGCTGATTGATCTTTCTTGAAATAAACTACGACCTCTATTAATGTTATTTCTAATGGGGAAGTGCAAATAGTTGTAGCGATTGAAATCTAGTGTTTTAGACCGATTTCCGCCATCTGTAACCTCCAATAGTATTTCATGATTAATTCGGGGTGGAAGGATTCTAGTAGTCATCTAAATTCTCCCTTATTGCATTATCCATCACTGAATCTAACAGCGAAAAAGCACACTTGAGCATCTCGTTTTTCTTCAAATAGCGGATATATTTAAATGTGGTTCTTTCGTTATTGTGTCCCATCCATCCCATAAGACAGTCTAGGGCCTCCCCCTCCGAGAGATTGCTATCCAGCAGGTCTTGTAGTCTGTATGTAGCATAGGTGCATCGAAGGTCATGGAAACGATAACGAAAACTAGGTACTTTTTTTGCGAGTTCATTTCTAAATGCAACCCACCTTGCATTTAGAACTTCGGGTTGAATACAATTCCCTTGCTGACTGATAAAAAGGGGCTCGAATCGAGATGCTTTATTGTTGGATTCTTTATTCTTTTCCGAAATTGGGACGTTGGATGTTTTTTGAGTAGCTATTTTTGTCTGTAATTTTGAAAGTCTTTTTTGTCTTCTTTCTGACAACGAATAGCGTTGTAATGCATTTAGAAGTGTCCAAGGGACTTCTATCTTTCTTTTTTTTCTAAATTTCGTCTCAACACCATTGTGGGGTCCGATGGTGATCATAAAACGTAACTTTAGTTCGTTGGCGGGCAAAGCTTGAGATAAAGCCTCAATTGTGAGAGTACATGCTTCACGGAGTCTCAAACCACTTTTGCAGGCTAGCAAACTCATCAACATAAATTCAATAGATTGATGGCTCAAGTTGGATGATAGCAAGGTAAGGTGATCTTGAGATAATGGTGTTAATGACTGTGCTTCGGTATTGGAAACTTTGGGTACGCGAATACGTAAGTCGCTCGTTTGCACGCTGATCATGGGGCGAAGGTGAGCGAGTAGACCATTATTGTTACGCTTAACAAACTCAATGGTAAAAGGAGCTTCTTTTTCGTTGGATATGATGAGGTGGTGGTTTTCAATTGCCCAGAGGTAAAACTGAACTACATGCCCCATATAAGTATTAGCTGTTGAGAATGCCAACACTCCCTCTCTGACCGCATTTAATAAATCGTTGCTACGGAAACGATATGTGGGTTTCAGGCGCTTAACTGGAGGAAATTGATTCCACTCAAGGCCCTCACGCTCGAGAAAGGACCAGTAACGAAGAATTGCTCTGGTAGAAGAGCTAATATCTTCTAACCTTTTGACTGTTTTCAGATCTAAAAACCATAAATTTACAATTTCAACGAATTGACCATCTTTGTTATAAAGCGTAGGCATGCTGCCTGTTTCAATGCCGTTACTATAACTCATTGAATTATCTTTTATTTGTGCTGTCGCGCCATGGATGATACTGGCTGATTTGATTATCCGGGCCATCACCTAGGCTCCTAATTAGTTCAGCTCTAGAGAAAGTTAATATAGTACAAAAAACGAACAGCAGCTAAAGCGAAGGTAAGAGGAGAGTTGGATTGTCGGTAGAGGCTATTGGCAGTAATACCGTTCATAGATTTATCGACTTCATTTTTTGCAACAGCCCTGATTTGGGCAGTATTTTTCTGGGACTGGGCTATAAGGCTGAGGAGAAGACAGCTATTGATGTTGTTTTGAGCTGGGATATGGTATTAGTTTTCATGGTTAAAAAAACAACATTTTGTTAATTATTTCCCTACTAAATTGTAGCAAAAATGGTTGCTGCTAAATGGCATTTTTATTGACGATTGCAAGTATTTTTGATCTTTGACAATCATTTTTTCAAAAAAAAGCAGAAATTAGGCTTTCTTACTAGAAAGCCATTTGAGAAAAAAATCTATGACAACCGCAAGCATTAACGATTTCAAATTATTAAATATTAAATGTTTGAAATATTTTAATCTATTTTCAAAATCCAATAACTTTCATACCCTTCCTTCAAATGAAAAGCTCATGGAGCGATTTGGTTTTTACTTCTTTATTCTTGAAGCCTTATGTGATGAAAAAGATATAGATCGCCTGAGCGATTTTATCACGGACACAGAATATAATGCCCACCTTATCAATCAGCGATTTAACGATCATGGGATTGATGCAGTATATATCGATGATGATATAAAGGAAATAAAACTATTTAACTTTAAGTTTCGCGAAAGCTTCAAACCCGGACAAGCTCAAAGTTCAAATGATGCCTTTGTTTCAACAAAACTTGTTAATTGTATTTTGAATGAAAATGCAGATGGATTAGAAGGGAAGCTTAAGGGGCTTGTATACCAGGCAATACAGCGATTAAATAGTAATGATGTTTGGAAAATGACACTCTATATGGTAAGTAATGAAGCTATTCCTATAGATTCGGATGAGACATCAATTTCTCAATTGAAAATATTTTATGACATGGAGGTATCTTCCATATGCCTACCAGATATTAAAAGTATGATGTCCATAAGGCCAGCTCCAGTAAAAGCTGAATTAATCATTGATAACGACGCACTATTATCGTACTCAGAAAGTTCAATATCAACTTCGAAATCATATATTGTTAGGCTCAATGCAGCAGATATTATCAGAATAACTTGTAAAAATCCCGAACTGCGGAATGATTATCATTGTGAACGCATGGATGTTCTAGCAAATGAAAGACTTGATTATGGAGTATTGTTTGATAATGTAAGAGGTTTTGTTCAAAAATCAAAATATAATCAAGCAATTGAAAAATCGCTAAAAGATGATCCTTCTATGTTTTTTATGTATAACAATGGAATGACAATTGTTACTAAAAATATTAAAGCGGAACAGGTTAATGCAAATAAAAAAGTTCGCATTACTATTGATGATTTTCAGGTGTTAAATGGTGGGCAGACATTACGTACACTTCATAATTTTAACGCACAAAAAGAATCCCATATCACAGATTATCTTGCAAAAAGTGAGGTTCTTGTTCGAATATTTAACACCTCAAATAATGAAGTGGTAAATAAAATTGCTGAATTCACTAATAGCCAAAACTCAATATCTAGTGTTGATTTGAAGTCTTTAAGTACACTTCAAATTCATCTGGAACAATTGCTTGATGAACATGACATAATTTACTCAAGGAAGAACGGTGATACCGGAATAAATGACGAAAAAAATTATCGTTATAAAATCAGCATGGAACAATTCGGTCAAATTCTTTTCGCTATTCAAGGTAATCCAGATAAATCATCAAATCAAAAACAGCATATTTTCGGGAAGTATTATGATGAAATATTTTCTGAAGAGAATTTCAATATATTAGATGCGCCAAACATCATAGAAAGCTATTTTCTTGTCAAAAATACTTATGATACGTCATCTGAAAGCATTCAAAAGATTGAGCAAAAGATATTCTATGTATTATATATGCATAACGTAAGACCAGATATAAGTTATGAGTATTGCATCTCAATGCTTGAGAGTGCTTTGACCCAGTTCAAAAATGGAATGTCAGGCCTAACAGACGCCCGAAAAATGATTCAAGTGGGTTTTAAAGAAATCCTTAATGAACAGCTCCATCAGGTATAAATAAAAATATTTGGAGTGTTTCACGTTCGATACATAACCTTTCTTCTCGAAGAGGCCTCTACGAAGGCCTCAAGGCTTACACTACCAAGATGACAGTGGTAGCGAGTCTGATTGTAGAACTCTTCAAGGTAATCGAGGCTAGATAGGAATAAGTGTCCGTGGTAATGCTATGCCTGATTTTTCTTCAACATAAGAATCAGTTCGGCCTGCTGTTGCTCAGTCATGTTAGCGATCAGACGAGCTAATTCTGCAGTCGTTTCATTCTCGCAAAAGAAGTAGTTAATCGGTACCCCAAGCTCATCAGCCATACGTTTTAGAGTATCAATGTCAGGAGTATGTCTCCCCTTCTCATAATGGTTCATGCGGCCACTCGCTGAACTTGGCTCCATGCCAATTCGGATACCCAATTCTTTCTGAGTGATCCCGGCTTTTGTTCTGGCTGCTTTGAGCCTCTCAGGTATCGGGTTTGGGTGAGCCACTTAGTCATCATCATTGCCTTAGAATGCTTCGATTGTCTAAGTTTCGTTGGTTTCTGTATACTTAGCAATTCTAAGTTTACTGATTTGGATTTTTTAACAATGAAGTCTGCAGTGAAGTTGCACCCGTATATTTATAATTTGTTGATAGAAAAAGATTTTGATGAGTTTGGTGCTATCCATCTCAGGGACGCTTTGCTGAAGATTACAGATGAGTATGCTGATGTGAAAGAAGCCAGAAAATTCATCCGCAGACAACTTCTCCGGCTAGAGGCATTGGGCTTCATTTATAAAATTGAAAATAGTAATGGGCGTTCGAAGAACTTGTACAAGAAAACGGAAAGCTTTTATTCAACGACTTTCATACCAAGAAAATTGCCAAAGAACTCACGCCTAACAGCTGTGCCCGAAAAAACGAAACTACCCGTTTTGGATGTCGATCTTTTCTTCGTGGACCTGAGGAAAGAAAAAACTGTCCATGAGGCTAAACTTGCCGTCATTCTTAGTGAGATTGAAGAGTACCAGTCTTTAATGGAGCGTTTTCCCAGTAGAAAGAGATGCTTCATTGAACTCTATCAGCAGGCAAAAAATCAGTCTGCAGCTTTGCTTGGCAGGGTTACTGCTTTATCGAAAGTGCTCGGCCTGCATAACGATGAGCATTGCGCATGCTGAGGGAGTGGCAGAAAGAATGCTCTGAAGCAGCGTTACAAAAATACAAATCTGGATCACCTCACTTCCTATGTCTTGCTAGCCCTGGTGCTGGGAAAACTATGATGGCTGCTGAAGTTGCCAGGAGGATGCTCGAGCTTAATCTGGTAGATCTCATCATATTCTTCGGACCTTCATCTGCCGTGGTTTCATCCGTTGAAAGTACGTTCTCTAATATTCTTGAAAGGAACTTCAATGGCGGCCTTGGGGCAGTTGGTGCTGCGTATACTTACCATAGCCTGATGTATTTCGATAAGACCTTCTGGATCTCTTTGCAGAGACATAGTGTGTTGGTCATTTTCGATGAAATTCATCATTGTTCTGGGGGTTCGTTGGATAATGCCAACATGTGGGGTGGGGAAATACTTGCTCAAGTTCAACAATGTGCAAGTTACACATTGGCACTAACAGGGACCCCGTGGCGAACAGATAATACACCGATTGTACTTTCAAAATATACTGATCCGGATGGCGAGATCTATTGTGACTATATATATGGCTTGCAACAAGCTATCGTCGATGGTGTTTGTCGTAAACCAAAAATTGTTTTAATAAACAGTAATAATTTAGTTTTTTCTTCAGACGATATAGTTAAAAAATTTGGTTCCATCTCAGATTTTCTTAGTGAAACAACTGCTTCATATAAATCAATAATTTGGCATCCAGAAGCAATGAAGTATGTGCTCAAAGTCGGATGTGAAAAACTTTGTGAAATACGTAAAACTAATTCTGATGCTGGCGGTTTGATTGTTGCTTCTTCAGTCGAGCATGCATACCAACTACTGAGAATTTTGGAAGACGAGTTTGCCCAAACTGCAACAATTGTGACATATCACGATCGAGATGCCCTTTCTAAGATAGCGTATTATAGACATTCAACAACCCAATGGATTGTTAGTGTTGGCATGATTAGTGAAGGTACCGATATCCCCAGGCTTCAGGTCTGTTGCCACCTTAGTACTGTCAAAACTGAACTTTATTTCAGACAAGTATTGGGTAGGATTTTGCGCGTGAATCAAAGTAAAAATCAGGAAGCTTGGTTGTTTACAATGGCTACTGATGAACTGACATTATTCTCCAATAGGTTGGCTGAGGACTTGCCAGAAGACTATAAAATTTTGCAGCAACAATCGGATGATTGGTCATTCCCAGCAGGTGGTATGGTGTCTTCATCTCCAGAGTTTATGCATAGAAATTTTATAAATAAAGTTGGTGAGTTAGATCTTAAATTGGACTTCAATGAAGTGAATACTTCAGATATTGCTTTTTCAGACCATACAAAGCAGCTAGAAATGGGTTCACTATATAAACAAGTGATTGATGCTTTTTTATTCTCAACTGTTTGATTCCTGAATCCGATATAACAGAATTTAACTATCTCAATATAGTTAGTTTGAGGATTAACAAGAATATAAAGCAAGAACAATAGCCATAAAAAAACTGGCCGTAATTAGCCAGTTTTCCAGAATATGAAAGGTGTAGGGATGGTTTTCCTACACTAACCTCTCATAGTAACGAATTCTTCAGATCCGGTTGGGTGAATTGCCACGGTGTTATCAAAGTCTTTCTTGGTTGCGCCCATTTTCAGTGCCACCGCAAAGCCTTGCAGCATTTCGTCCATGCCGTAACCAATGCCGTGAATACCGACAATCTTCTCATCCGGGCCGGCGCACACCAGTTTCATGCGGCATGGCTGGCGGTGCGAAGTCACTG
Source organism: Buttiauxella sp. BIGb0552 (assembly GCF_004366275.1). Taxonomy (NCBI): domain Bacteria; kingdom Pseudomonadati; phylum Pseudomonadota; class Gammaproteobacteria; order Enterobacterales; family Enterobacteriaceae; genus Buttiauxella; species Buttiauxella sp. BIGb0552. Next base: position 274,725 of record NZ_SODY01000005.1, on the reverse strand, counting down.
CGGTGTACATCGCAGTGAAAGATGATTTATACACTTTCACGTTATCGTCGCCGTACTGCTCACGCGCTTGTGGCTCGGTTAAACCGACCGTGCCGATTGGCGGGTGGCTGAATACCACGGTTGGCACGTTGCTGTAATCCAGATGCTCGTCCGGCTTGTTGTTAAACAGGCGTTCAGACAGGCGACGACCCGCTGCAACTGCGACAGGTGTCAGTTCTACAGCACCGGTGTTATCGCCCACGGCATAAATGCCCGGCACGCTGGTGTTCTGGAATTTATCGACTTCAATGTAGCCTTTGGCATTGGTTTTCACACCGGTTGCCGCCAGGTTGAAGTTGTCGGTTTCTGGCTGGCGGCCAATCGCCCAAATCAGGCAATCCACCGTTTCAGAGCGGCCATCTTCCAGTTGCAGCGTCAGACTGCCATCGGCATTTTTAACCACCGCTTTCGGCACCGCTTGCGTGTGCAGCGTTGGGCCTTCGGTGTTAATCACTTCCAACAGGGTTTCCACAATCAGTGGGTCGAAAGTACGCAGCGGCGCATGCTGGCGCACGAACAGATGGGTTTCTGAACCCAGCGCGTTAACCACGCCTGCGATTTCAACCGCGATGTAACCTGCACCCACAACCGCTATGCGTTTTGGCAAAGCAGGCAGTGCGAAGAAGCCATCAGAATCAATACCATATTCAGCGCCTGGAATTGACGGGCGGCTTGGGCGGCCACCGGTGGCAATCAGGATGTGGTCTGCGGTGATGGTTTCGCCATTCACTTCAACCGTGTGCGCATCGACAAACTTGGCAAAGCCACGAATGACGTCAACGTTGTTTTTACCCAGCACATTGTCATAAGAGGTGTGGATACGGTCGATATACGCGGTACGGCTGGCAATCAGTTTGTCCCAGTCGAACTTATTCACTGTGGTGTCAAAACCGTAATCCGGGCCGTAGTTGTGGATAGCTTCTGCGATTTGCGCCGCATGCCACATCACTTTTTTCGGTACGCAACCCACGTTAACGCAGGTGCCGCCTAACTCTTTCGCTTCAATCAGCGCGCACTTCTTCCCATACATCGCAGCACGGTTAATGGAGGCAATACCGCCGCTGCCGCCGCCAATGGCGAGGTAGTCATAATGTTTGGTCATAATGTTTCCCTAATGAGTCGAAAAAATATGCGCGATTGTAGCGCGCCGAGAAATTTTAGAGCAAAGGTTCCACCGATGTCTCTGATAGCTATTACTCAGGCACAACCCAGCTCAGCGTAGTCGAACCGTTGCCTGATGGAACCAGTGTTTTATGCAGCCAAGGCAGTACATTAGCCATTTGCTGTTCCAGCTTCCACGGTGGGTTGATAACAATCATGCCAGAAGCAGTCATACCACGGCGGTCACTGTCCGGAAGTACCGCCAGCTCAATTTGTAAAATACGGCGAATGCCGGTTTCTTCCAGCTCGCGCAGCATACGTTTGATCTGCTGGCGCATAACTACCGGATACCAAAGCGCATACGTGCCTGTTGCAAAACGTTTGTAGCCATCGTTGATACCAGTAACTACAGCCTGGTAGTCGGTTTTAATTTCATACGGCGGGTCGATAAGAATCAGACCTCGACGGGAAACCGGCGGCAGTTTTGATTTCAGTTGGGTATAACCGTCAGCGCGTTCAACGCGTGCGCGGTTGTCTTTCTGGAATTCAGAGCGCAGCAGTGGGAAATCAGACGGGTGCAATTCGGTCAGTTGCAGGCTGTCTTGCTCGCGCAGAAGGTGGCGTGCAATCAGCGGAGAGCCTGGGTAGTAACGCAGCTGGCCGCTATGGTTATAAGCTTTAACCGCATTGATATACGGCTCAAGTTCCGCTGGCAAATCATCGTGTTGCCAGATGCGGCCGATCCCTTCGAGATATTCACCCGTGCGCTCAGCATGTTCGCTGCTCAGTTTGTATCGGCCAGCGCCTGCATGAGTATCCAGATACAGAAAAGGCTTATCCTTCTCTTTTAAGGATTCAATAATCAGACTTTGAACGGTGTGTTTCAGTACGTCGGCGTGGTTGCCGGCGTGAAAGCTGTGGCGATAACTGAGCATGGCTTGAAGGGTTTCCAAAGACAAAAGAAGAACAACTATTCTGCACAGTATACAGCCTTATGCTTCGTGCCTGGCATTGAAATTAACTACACTAAGCCTCATCTTAATAAGATTGCTTTTGTAGCGCGCGAGCCGCGCTCCACTTCTCAGATATCAGGAACCGCGCTTATGACCAATCCATTGTTAACGCCTTTCGACCTGCCGCCGTTTTCCTCTCTCAAACCTGAACATATCGTCCCTGCCGTGCAGCAAGCGCTGGATGATTGCCGTGCGAAAGTCGAAAGCGTGGTAGCACAGGGTGCGCCTTATAACTGGGATAATCTTTGCCAGCCGCTGGCTGAAGTGGACGACCGCCTGGGGCGTATTTTCTCCCCGGTCAGCCACCTGAATTCGGTACAAAACAGCGCAGAACTGCGTGAAGCCTATGAGCAAACGCTGCCGCTGCTGTCTGAATACAGCACTTGGGTTGGGCAGAACGAAGGGCTCTATCAGGCGTATCGCGACCTGCGCGATGGCGCGTTTTATGCCGATCTCAGCGTTGCTGAGAAGAAGGCCGTCGATAACGCGCTGCGTGATTTCGAGCTCTCTGGCATTGGCTTGCCGGAAGAAAAACAGAAGCGTTACGGCGAAATCGCTGCACGCTTGTCTGAACTGGGATCGACCTACAGCAACAACGTGCTGGATGCGACCCAGGGCTGGACGAAACTGATTACAGACGAAGCACAGCTTTCTGGTATGCCGGAAAGCGCATTGGCAGCAGCACGTGCTCAGGCGGAAACTAAAGAGCAAGATGGCTGGTTGCTGACACTGGATATTCCAAGCTATTTGCCAGTGCTTACTTACTGCGACAACCGCGAGCTGCGTGAAGAGATGTATCGCGCTTATGCCACTCGCGCCTCCGATCAAGGTCCGAATGCAGGCAAGTGGGATAACACCCCGGTGATGGAAGAAATTCTGGCACTGCGCCACGAACTGGCTGAGCTGCTGGGTTTTGGCAACTATGCGGAAAAATCTCTCGCCACTAAAATGGCAGAAAACCCGCAGCAGGTTCTGGAGTTCTTAACCGATTTGGCGAAACGTGCGCGTCCACAGGGCGAAGCGGAACTGGCGCAACTGCGTGCATTCACCCAAAAAGAATTTAACGTCACCGAGCTGGAACCGTGGGATATCACCTATTACAGCGAAAAACAGAAACAGCATCTGTACAGCATCAGCGACGAGCAACTGCGCCCGTACTTCCCGGAAGACCGCGCGGTAAACGGCCTGTTTGAAGTGGTAAAACGCATTTACGGTATCACCGCGAAAGAGCGTAAAGATATCGACGTCTGGCATTCGGATGTGCGTTTCTTCGAGCTGTATGACGAGAAAGGCGAGTTGCGCGGCAGCTTCTATCTCGACCTCTATGCGCGTGAAAACAAACGCGGTGGAGCGTGGATGGACGACTGCGTAGGCCAGATGCGTAAAGCTGACGGTTCGCTGCAAAAACCTGTCGCTTACCTGACTTGTAACTTTAACCGCCCTGTAAATGGCAAACCTGCACTGTTTACTCATGACGAAGTGATCACGCTGTTCCATGAGTTCGGCCACGGCTTGCACCACATGCTGACTAAAGTCGAAACGGCGGGTGTTTCTGGCATTAACGGTGTGCCGTGGGATGCGGTCGAACTGCCAAGCCAGTTTATGGAAAACTGGTGCTGGGAGCCGGATGCACTGGCGTTTATCTCCGGCCATTTCGAAACCGGCGAACCGTTGCCAAAAGAATTGCTGGATAAAATGCTGGCGGCGAAAAACTACCAGGCAGCGCTGTTTATTCTGCGTCAACTGGAGTTCGGCCTGTTCGACTTCCGTCTGCATGCTGAATTCAACCCAGAGCAGGGCGCGAAAGTGCTGGAAACTCTATATGAAATCAAGAAGCTGGTTGCGGTTGTGCCATCACCAAAATGGGGCCGTTTCCCACACGCCTTCAGCCACATCTTTGCAGGTGGTTATGCAGCGGGTTACTACAGCTACCTGTGGGCCGATGTGTTGGCAGCCGATGCGTTCTCGCGTTTTGAAGAAGAGGGTATTTTCAACCGCGAAACCGGCCAGTCATTCCTTGATAACATCCTGACCCGTGGCGGTTCAGAAGAGCCAATGGAACTGTTCAAACGCTTCCGTGGCCGTGAGCCTCAGCTCGATGCGATGCTGGCTCATTACGGTATCAAGGGCTAAGTCATTCTGTGAAAATCTGTTTACTAACTGAATCAGGCGCCGACTCCGGCGCCTTATCACTTTTGAGCGAACGCTGGGGCCTTGAGCACGACGAAGACTCGCTGATGGCGCTGGTGTTAACGCCTGACCATCTGGAATTGCGTAAGCGCGACGAGCCAAAACTCGGTGGCATTTTTGTCGATTTTGTTTCGGGTGCGATGGCGCATCGCCGCAAGTTTGGCGGCGGGCGTGGCGAAGCGGTAGCAAAAGCGGTTGGCATCAAAAGCGGCTATTTGCCGAGTGTCGTCGATGCCACGGCCGGGCTTGGGCGTGATGCGTTTGTGCTGGCGTCTGTGGGCTGCCGGGTGCGAATGTTAGAGCGTAACCCAGTGGTTGCGGCTTTGCTCGACGACGGCTTGCGCCGTGGTTACCAGGATGCAGAAATCGGCGGCTGGTTGCAGGAACGCTTGCAGTTGATTCACGCGTCCAGCCTGACGGCGTTAAGCGATATTACACCGCGCCCGGAAGTGGTTTATCTCGACCCGATGTTCCCGCATAAGCAGAAAAGCGCGCTGGTGAAGAAGGAAATGCGTGTCTTTCAGTCGCTGGTGGGGCCGGACGAAGATGCAGATGGTTTGCTGTTGCCTGCGCAAAAACTGGCGACAAAGCGTGTGGTTGTGAAACGCCCGGACTACGCGCCACCGCTCGGTGGTGTGGAAACGCATAACGCTGTGGTCACCAAAGGCCACCGTTTTGATATTTATTCGGGTACAGCAGTTTAAAGCATCAAAAAAAGCCCCGCATCGCGGGGCTTCAAAGCATTTATACCTAACGCACCTACAGCGTGAAAAACGAAGGGTAAATTAATCTTCGTCTTCGTCACGCAATGGAACAATCAACATATCAACGTGAACGGTGTTGATAAGCTGGCGTGCGGAAGACATCAGTTTGCTCCAGAAATCCTGGTGATGACCGCAAACAACCAAATCCATGTCGTATTTCTTAATGGCATCTACCAGAACCTGGCCCAGATCGCCGCTACCGCTCAGAGTTTCAGTAATCGGATAACCTGCACCAGTAGACAGTTCGCTTAACGCGTGGTGGGTTTCTTCAGAAATACGCTTCTGCATATCACCCAGATTTACATCAATCAATCCGGTGTAGAGATCGGAGTAATTTACATCAACATGAATCAGGGAAACCTTCGCGTTGTATGGGCGAGCCATAGAAACTGCTTTTTCCACCAGTACTTTGCTCTCCGGGGAGAGGTCTACCGCGATTAAAATGTGTTTGTAAGCCATAATTTTACTCCTTCCATAAGTTGTCGATGACCAGCCTGGTCGGATAGCACAATGTGCTGCTGTGGTGCTACCCGCGTGTAAAGACCTAAATTGTAGATGATATTTCTACCCTATAGCGAATGATAGAAATCGTCAATGTGCCACCGTTGTATACATTGAAGACCCAAATAGCCGTTATCGTTTTGATAAAGATTAATGATGTGGCAAAAAAATTAGCGGATCTCCTACACTATTAAATAAGCCGTTCCGGAATATACCCGTCGTCTTTCAAGTTGCATGTACGTTGGCTGCGTTCAATCGCCCGAATCACTTACTAGTGTAAGCTCATCGGGACTCATTATCTTGCCGCCTGCCTGCAACTCGAAATCCATTGGGTATAGTAATGCGATCCGGATCGGTTTTTTGGGCTCGCTAAACGGTCTTTCTGGTTTTCGGGGTGAGCGGTTGCCCTGGAGTGATGTTCTGGGGCTTCACCGGGAGGGGAATTATGATGATCAGCACCGTTGCGCTTTTTTGGGCGCTTTGTGTAGTTTGTGTTGTGAATATGGCGCGCTATTACTCATCTTTGCGTGCGCTGCTGGTGGTATTACGCGGGTGTGATCCGCTGTTGTATCAATACGTCGATGGAGGCGGTTTTTTTACCTCTCATGGCCAGCCCAGCAAACAGATCCGCTTAGTGGGCTATATCTATGCTCAACGCTATCTTGACCATCACGACGATGAGTTTATCCGCCGCTGTGAACGTCTGCGCCGCCAGTTTATTTTGACCAGTGCTTTGTGTGGATTAGTCGTAATAAGTTTGATTGGTTTAATGCTTTGGCACTAGTGATTTAAGCAGCGTATAAAAAAAGCGGGCCAGTAAACTGACCCGCTTTTTGCTTTTTGGTGACTACACCACTCTTAAATAAAGTGCAGTGAAATCCAGTAAAGAGAACCAGAAAGCAGAATCGACACCGGCAAAGTAAACACCCAGGCCATCAGGATGTTGGTTACCGTTTTACGCTGCAAACCGCCACCATCAACAACCATCGTCCCCGCTACGGAAGAAGAAAGCACGTGAGTGGTAGAAACCGGCATACCGGTGTAGCTCGCAATACCAATGGAGACGGCGGCTGTCATCTGCGCGGACATACCCTGCGCATACGTCATGCCTTTCTTACCAATCTTCTCACCGATAGTTGTCGCCACACGACGCCAGCCAATCATAGTACCGAGGCCGAGTGCCAGAGCAACCGCCATGATAATCCAGATTGGTGCGTACTCGATGGTATACAGCAAGTCAGTTTTCAGCTCTTTCAGGAAGCGCTTATCGTCCGGTTTGGTTTCCGGCAGAGCAGCAACTTTCTCTGAAGTATCTGAAATGCAAAGCAGCAGACGGCGCATATGGCTACGCTGCTCAATGCTCAGCTTGTCGTAGCTGTCGATATTACCCAGCAGCTCTTTTGCACGCTGTACCGCAATCATGGCGCGGCTGGCATCGCAATGGAACTCAGCAGGTTTATCCTGGCCCTTCACTTCTTCAGGGGTCGGGATAGCTGGATTGAGATCAACAACATGCTTAATCACATCGCCATGCTGCGCGTAGTACTGCTCAAGGTGGGTGATGGCATCACGGGTACGAGCAATATCGTATCCAGAAGCATTCATGTTCACCACAAAGCCAGCAGGCGCTACACCAATCAGCACCAGCATGATCAAGCCGATACCTTTCTGACCGTCGTTTGCACCATGAGAGAAGCTCACGCCAATAGCGGAGATAATCAGAGCGATACGAGTCCAGAATGGAGGCTTTTTCTTGCCGTCTTGTTTTTCACGCTCGGCAGGTGTCAGGTGGATACGACGGCGCTTTTTGGTGCCGCTCCAGTAGCGACGTAGCAAAAAGATTAACCCGCCCGCAATCACCAGACCCACGATTGGGGAAAGGATTAACGACATGAAGATCCCAATGACTTTCGGGATATTCAGCGCATCAACAACCGAGGTTCCGGTCATCAGTGCGTTCGTCAAACCAATACCAATGATGGCACCGATAAGCGTATGGGAGCTGGATGCCGGCAGACCAAAATACCAAGTGCCGAGGTTCCAGATGATAGCGGCCAGTAACATAGAGAACACCATGGCTAAGCCATGAGCGGACCCTACGTTCAACAGCAGATCGGTTGGCAACATATGCACAATCGCATACGCAACACTCAATCCACCGAGCAGAACGCCGAGGAAGTTAAATAATGCCGCCATTGCCACCGCGAGGTGCGATCGCATTGCACGTGTATAGATAACAGTTGCCACTGCGTTAGCAGTGTCATGAAAGCCATTGATCGCTTCGTAGAAGAGAACAAACGCCAGAGCAAGTAATAGCAAAAGCCCGGTATGAAGATCCAGGCCGTTAAACAGAAATTCCATAGACGTTACGCCATTTTGAGGACATGAACGCGGCGCATTATGTAAGACAACTCTGTAATGCGCCAACAGAAATATGGACTTTTCTTGATGTTTGTCCTTCCTGGGTCAAACAATGAAAAGATTTACATATTTATTTTCAATCACCTGCAATTGTTAAGACGCATTTAGCTGGTGCGACCAGGCTGCTATCTTTACAATTCCTTGCATTAAGCATAGTCGGGAGTAGGTCGTGGAAAAGTTTGATGCCGTAATTATTGGTGCGGGAGCCGCAGGAATGTTCTGTGCAGCGATGGCTGGGCAGGCGGGAAGCAAAGTGCTACTCATCGATAACGGTAAAAAACCGGGCCGTAAAATCCTGATGTCAGGTGGTGGGCGCTGCAACTTTACTAATCTTTATATCGAACCTGCCGCATATCTCAGCCAAAACCCTCATTTTTGCAAATCTGCTCTTGCGCGTTATACGCAGTGGGATTTTATCGACATGGTCGGTAAGCACGGTATCGCGTGGCATGAGAAAACCCTGGGTCAACTTTTCTGCGACGACTCAGCACAACAAATTGTCGACATGCTGGTTGCAGAATGTGAAAAAGGGCAAGTCATTATCCGCCTGCGCAGCGAAGTGCTGGGCATAGAACGTGACGAAAACGGCTATACCATCCAATTAAATGGCGACAGCGTGCAAGCGGCAAAATTGGTCATCGCAACGGGTGGACTGTCCATGCCGGGCCTTGGGGCAACGCCTTTTGGTTATAAAGTTGCCGAGCAGTTTGGGCTGAAAGTTCTCCCGACTCGCGCAGGCCTGGTGCCGTTTACTTTGCATAAACCTCTACTCGAACAGCTCCAGGTGCTTTCTGGCGTATCCGTTCCTTCAGTGATTACTGCGGAAAATGGTGTCAGTTTCCGTGAAAGTTTGCTGTTTACCCATCGCGGTTTGTCCGGGCCTGCGGTATTGCAGCTTTCTAGTTATTGGCAGCCTGGTGAGTTTGTGAGCGTTAACTTACTTCCTGATACCGATCTGGACGTATTGCTGAACGAACAGCGCACCAGCCACCCAAATCAAAGCCTGAAAAACACTCTGGCGATGGTGTTACCAAAACGCCTGGTAGAGTGCTTGCAACAACTTGGGCAAATTCCCGATGTCACGCTTAAGCAGCTTAACGTGCGTCAACAAAGTGAGCTGATTGAAACCCTGCAAGCCTGGCAAGTACAGCCTAATGGCACCGAAGGTTACCGCACTGCAGAAGTGACGCTGGGTGGGGTGGATACTAAAGAACTCAGTTCGCGCACCATGGAAGCACGCAATGTACCGGGCCTTTATTTCATCGGTGAAGTGATGGACGTAAGTGGTTGGTTAGGCGGGTATAATTTCCAGTGGGCCTGGAGCTCAGCCTGGGCGTGCGCGCAGGATTTAGTGAGTCCATAACTTTTCATAACACCACAGCGAAGCAAAACAGTTTCGAGGAATATCAGTGAGTACATATACGGCAGCGATATCTTCTAAGCGGGCATTCTACTACGCGCCGTTCCGCAATTTGTTTTTTGCTCGTCTGCTGACGGTACTGGGCAATGGCATCGCACCCATTGCTCTGGCGTTTGCCGTGCTCGACATGGGGGGATCGGCTGCTGATTTGGGCATTGTTATTGCTGCTCGCTCGATTTTTAACGTCGCTTTCTTATTGATTGGCGGTGTACTTGCCGATCGCTATTCCCGCAGTCGTGTTCTGCTGTACTCATCGGTTATCGCTGCAATCTCACAGGGGGTTGTTGCTGGCCTCGTTCTGGATGGCTCGGCAACAATCATGCTGTTGGTGATACTTGGCGCTATAAATGGTGCAGCCGCGGGGGCCTCGTTACCCGCTTCGCAAGCTATGGTCCCACAAACTGTTCCGGTGCATTCCTTACGGGAGGCGAATGCTTTTATCCAGTTAGGTATTTATGGCGGAACGGTCATTGGTGCATCACTGGGTGGTGTTCTCATAAGCGTAATGGGGCCGGGCTGGGGATTGGCCATTGATGCTTTAGGATTTGCAGCATCAGCACCACTGTATTTATTGATTCGAACTAATTCGGCACAACCTCAAAGCGCGCAATCCAATATCTTGCAGGATTTAAAGGACGGTTGGGTGGAGTTTATTTCTCGCTCATGGGTCTGGGCAATTGTGGTGCAATTTACCATCGTGAATGCGGCTTTTAGCGGGGTGATGATGGTGCTGGGCCCGGTAGTCGCAGATGCAACATTTGGCCGAACAGGTTGGGGCATGGCGATCGCCGCCCAAAGTATGGGCTTGATTGTCGGCTCTGTTATTGCGCTTCGTTGGCGGCCACGTCGGGATTTGTTAATTGGCACAATTTTGACGGCATTTTGCGCAGGGCCAATTGTGATCCTGGCTCTTATTCCGTCGACCTCAGTTTTGATGGCGGCATTTTTTATAGCTGGTGTAGGTTTTGGGTTGTTCGGTGTGGCCTGGGCGCAATCGCTACAAACTCATATCCCGCCTGAAAAACTTGCACGTGTTTATGCCTATGATGCATTGGGTTCATTTGTGGCGATTCCGATTGGCGAAATTGCCGCAGGCCCTCTTGCGATGCACTACGGCAACACTAATGTTTTACTGTCTTGTGCAGCTGCGGTTCTGGTTGCGACCTTCGCAGCCAGTTTCACGCCAGCGATCAGAAAGCTCGATAATACTGCGCAAGTTAGACAACACAGCTAGTTGTTATTCGGCTACTGTTTCTACAGGGATGTAGTATTCACAATCCAGAGCATTATCAGGCCTGGCGTAGCCGTTATAAGTAAAAACCTCAATGTCAGGGGCTGGTCTACGTTTTAACCTGTGTTTAGGGAAAATGTTGAGATAAATATGTTTTGAATACTTAGAGTATTCTTCTTTATTGCACCTGAATGAAAATCTGGCATATATCCCCGAAGGGTAGGGGTGATCACCCGGCTTTTTGTTTACCTCTTTATTATGTACGCCAATAACCGAACTTATTTTTATCCGCATTGAGTGTTTTTTATGTGCGTTATATTCTGATATATACCAAATGTTTTGCTTCTGGTTATTTAAATGATTGATGATGCTATTCCAGCGTACATCTAAAATGTTCTCGTTGATCGGGATAGTGATTTCTTGATGAGACATCTGGCCAGAGATATATCCTTCTGGCAAGGTGCATATCTGAAAACTGCCTACGTCAATGCGGCTAAAGTTGAATTCTGCCAATAATGGCGAGAAGTCCCAACAGCAACTTCTGCGGTACTGAAGTGGGGTCAACCCTGCAGCTTTTTTAAATTCCCGGCAAAAGGACTGCTGAGAGTCGTAGCCAAATTTTGCAGATATATCAATTACATTCATATTGGTTAGACGCAGGAATATAGATGCCCGAGTCACCCTGCGCTTACGAATGTAGAGACCGATAGGTATTCTTACATGATGTTTAAAAATAGTCTGGATGTGCCGGCGGCTGTAACCCGTAAATCTGGATATATCATCAATGTTAATATTCACATCGATATTATTTTCGATGTAATTTAATACTTCCTGTACGATATTCTTTTTAAGCATGTGGCGATACATCCTTGAGCGCGAAAGTCCCTTATTAGATATACATATTGGATTTATTTAGTCAATCAACCCCGTTATTATTGCACTGTGGGTCAATTGATGTAATTAATTAATAAGTTGATGGTTAACCCAATTTACAGCCTGTATTCGATTATTTACCGATATTTTCTTAAAAATATTATAAAGATGAGTTCGTACTGTGTTTTCACTGATAAAGAAGGATTGAGCGATGCGAGCATTAGACTCGCCTTTACATAACTCGTGCAGAATTTCGTATTCCCGTATGGTCAAATTGCCTGAGTTTTTATCAGCATATGTTTGTTCCGGTGAGGTTTGAAGGCAAGCGTTGGCATTATCCTCATGCTTATTTTGCATCATATTTTTTATGGCTTTAACCAGACTGCCAGGTGTTGTGTCATTGGGTAATACGGTATCGAAGCGATGCCAAATCGATTTTTCATAAACAGACAATGCCCTCGAGCAGTTAAGCAGGCATATCCGCATGCTGGATTGGCTTTCCGCAAGCAACTTTGGCCAGACTTTGTTGGATTTACTGCTGGCTGCATCTGTATCGTAAATAAAGATAGATTTCTCAGAAGCATAAAACATCATTGGTTTCTTTACATTCAGGACCACAACCGGGATCTTAATTTCCTGATTCAAGCGCTCCAGAAGAAGATGATTTTGCACTGAGGGTCGGGTAACTAAGAACAATTTTTGCTCTGCTGTGTAGTTAAGCATGGGTCTTCCCTCTATAGAGTTATTTTCTCCAGGACAGTAAATTTACTGTCATCCATTAATTGGGCTAACGATAAGATGTTAGACCTAATGAGATTTAGCTTATTGTGCATAATAATAAATCGGTTTTACCGAATTATTAAGCAGAAGTTATTTGTCTCTAGTGTAAGCTCGTTGATATTTAATGATTTAATTTATTCAATGATCTTTCATAAATAAAAACACATGCTATTAAATAATGTATTTTAATATTAATGTATTAGTGGCAAGCACTAAGCATTATGCAAATACGTTAATCTCCGTAGTTACTTATATGTTTGCTTATTTATAATAATTCTGAGGTAAATACCTCTTGATAGATACAGATTTACTGTATTCCTAACAAAAGGAAATATTATGAATAAGGTATCAATTATTGCTTTATTAACGTGTATTGGCTTTGCTCCAGCAGCAATGGCAGATTATGAAGCAGAGAAAAATTGGTTCGGCACTGTTAAGTTTAATGGATTTGTATCAGGTAATTCATGTGATATTACAAATGGTAATAAAACAGTTCAACTTCCATCGGTCCCTATTTCAAGAGTTATCCAGGGACAAGCCTATGGTATTGTGCCATTTACCATAAATATTACTGGATGTAATACCAAAACTCTCAATCCCAAACTTAGGTGGGGGCGTAATTTTCCCATGAACACAACAAAAGATGGTTACCTTAAAAATCATAGTGAACATGGAGCGAAAAATGTTGGACTTGCTATTCTGAATAATGAAAGTGAAATAATTAATCTTCATTCACTCAAATCATACAACCCTGATGAATCCAGCCCTGAAGGTACACTCTCCTATACATTCCAGGTTGGATATATAAAAACGGGAAAAACTAAAAATGATGAAGTAACGCCGGGCCCAGTTTTAGCACAAGCAAATTATCATTTGGTTTATAACTAATATAAAAATACCATAGCCATCTTTGGCTATGGTATCGCTTACATGGAGATTATAATGAGGTTTCTTATTTTTTATATTTTTATGATGACGGTACCCTTATCCTATGCAGACAATATTATTGTCAATGGTACACGATTTATTTTTCCGGCTAGCGAAGCAGAAATCATTATCCAAATGACCAACACAGGCAGTGCGCCATCGCTGGCTCAAATCTGGTTAGATGAAGGTGATCCTGATGTACCACCAGAAAAAATCTCTACGCCCTTTATAATATCTCCACCTATTGCTCGCGTAGATGCGAAAAATGGTCAATCGATAAGAATTAAAAAACAGGAATTGCAAACAATCTCCATAAATGACAGAGAGTCACTGTGGTGGCTAAATATTCTGGATGTCCCTGCTATCGATAAAAATGAGTATAAAAAAGATGCTGGCATGCTAAATATGGCGATCCGTTCCCGCTTTAAATTTATATGGCGACCTGAAGGGCTGGGTAATAGAGCAGATGCTGAAAATAAATTAGAGTTACTCGCGTCAAAAAATAAAATAACGGTTCTTAACCCTTCACCTTTCTTTATTACGATTGTCGATATTAAAACTGCTTTAGGTTCCGGTCTTTTAGAAGAAAGTGAGATGGTGGCACCCAAGAGCCAAATGGAATTTAAAGTAAAAGAGAATATTTCTCACGGGCAAAATTTAGTTGTTCAAAGTATTAATGACTACGGTGGAGTGGTTGAAACAAAAGTCATTACTCATGGATAGTAAGGATATAACAAGATGGATCTCTATAAGAAAACAGTCATCACTCCATTTTTAGTATTGGCAAATATTTCATTTCTGCCAATGAGTGCTAATGCAGATGATGATATTCGTTATACGTTTAATAATGCTATTTTGATGGGAAATGCTAAGAGCAACGATCTTAGTGCTTTCGATATAAAATCATTGCCACCAGGGCGTTATAGTGTTGATGTTTATGTCAATGAACATTGGCGTGGTCGCCACGAGGTTGTTTTTAATAAAACCAAAGATGGTGACTTAGCAACCTGTCATTCCGCTTACTTTCTCGAGTCTGTCGGAGTTAACACTCTACGGATGAATAAATCTCTGGCGGAGGAAAAAAATTACTGTGGCACGATTAATAAATGGGATGTTTACGGTAATGCGGTAGAAACCTTTAATGCCGGATTGTTGGAATTACGGATGAGTGTTCCACAAGCATATCTGGATAATACCGATAGCAACTATGTGCAGCCTGAGCAGTGGCAGAAGGGTATTCCGGCAATTAATCTCGGTTATATGGCTGATTACTACTCGATGCAGCAACGTGGCGATAGTCGCTCCAGTTCCGATAGTGCATGGCTTGGGCTTGATGTAAGAGCTTCTGCATCGGGTTGGCTGCTTGAACATTTTGGTAGCCTCGACTGGAACAACGACAGTGGAAAGCATTATTCCAGCAACCGGACTACCTTAAAAAAGCCATTGATTGGCTGGAAGTCCATGCTCAGTGCCGGACAATTTTATACTGATAGCCAGTTGTTTGATGGTTTAAGCATTTTGGGCGCATCGCTTGAATCACAGGATCAAATGCACCCGGATAACACCTTGAGTTGGGCGCCCAATATCAGAGGGATGGCGGAAACGAATGCACGTGTCACCGTGACACAGGATGGAAGAGTTATTCATCAAACATCCGTACCGGCAGGACCTTTCTCAATCGAGTCAATTTTACCGGCAAATACGGGCGGAGATCTGCTGGTCACTATTCAGGAATCTGACGGACGTATTCGGCGTTTCTCTGTTCCTTATTCATCAGTACCACAATTATTAAAACCGGGCGTGAGTCGCTATAACATTTCGCTTGGGAAAGTTGATGAGCAAGATAGCAATGAATCTCCCTTTGCTGCACAGGCTACGTGGCAGTACGGCCTAAACAATTATGTGTCGCTCTATTCTGGTGCTACAGGATTTGACCATTACCAGTCGGCGTTAGCGGGCGCTGGGTTGAATACCTTTTTTGGCGCTTTCGCTCTCGACATAACGCAGTCACGCTTTAATTTCGATAATCAGGAAAACCATGGGCAAGGATACCGCCTGACCTACAACCGAACCCTACCATTGTCGCAAACCTCATTCTGGCTGGAGGGAAAATTCAATGCGAAAAACTTCTTTGGGCAGCGTGATGCTTTTGAACAGCAAGACAGTGGTTCGGAATACGCAGTATTACGCGAAAAACAGTCCTGGTCATTAAGCCTGAGCCAGCCTTTTCAGGATGGATGGGGATCATTAAATATTTCTGGTTCGATCAATAAATACTGGGAACAGCAGGATAGTTATCGACAATATTCTGTCGGTTATAGCAATAACTGGGGCAATTTAAACTGGACGCTTTCAGTACAGCGTTTATGGAATGAAGATGAATATGGTGGCGTAACGAAAGATGATCAGGTTGCGCTGAACTTTAGTTATTCACTCCCGCGTTCAGACTCTGGATACACACAATTATATTCAGACAGCTACAGCAGTAATGGTAAAGCCAGCAATACGCGTATGGGCTTCTCAACCTCAGTTGATGAAGAAAATAATAAGATGCTAGGCCTTAATGCAGCCTATGGCCGTGGCGGTGATATGGACTGGGGAATGAATGGAACTTACCGTTCACCTTACAGCACTCTGAGCACGACATTAAGCCAGGGTAATGACTGGCATCAGGCTAGTGCGGGAATGAGTGGTTCAATGATTACTCACCGTAAAGGGGTGACCTTCTCCCCAGAAAGAAGCGATACGGTAGCACTGGTTTATGCCGCAGATGCAAAAGGTGCGCGTTTAGATGGAGCGCCAGGAACCCGTTTTGACTCAAATGGTTATGCAGTTATGCCGTGGTTGCGCGCCTGGCGTGTTAACGATGTGGTGATTAACCCAAAAGGCGCGGATGACACCGTCACTTTCCAGCAAACACAAAGAAAAGTTGTGCCCTTTGAAGGCAGTGTTGTTCACGTTGCTTTTGACACAAAGATAAATAAACAGACCATTATTCATCCCAAACTGCGCAACCAACAGACTTTACCTTTTGGCGCGGTTATCAAAGACCAGGAAAATAACCATATTGGTTATGTCGGTCAGGGTGGGCTTCTCTATATTGACCAAACCCCATCACCTACTGTGAGTGTTTCGTCAGAAAATGGAGTCTGCACAATTGATATTAAAAGCCAGGAGGCGATATGTCGTTAGTTCGTGCAGGGTTACCACTGCTGATACTTCTGGCGGTAAGTTTTAATTCCCAGGCTACATGTATTGTTAAATCACAAAAAATGACTTTATCGCCGGAAACGGTAACCAACAGAAATAATCATGCTTTAGGCTCAGTGCTAAAAAAGGGTTCATTTGCTGTGCAGCTTCCACCGTCTCCTGAGTGTGAGGAGCTTATTAAATTTAGCGCTGATGTTCCAGGTGGAGCGTCGAAGATGAAAACTCCCGGAGTTTTTCAAACCAATGCAAAAGGCGTTGGTATGAGAATGACTTTGGTCACTTCAAGTGGGCGCGAAATAGCCTGGCCTTCAAAATTTTCTGCAAGCATGTCTGAATTATCTGGGGCCAGAATCAATATGGAGTTGATTAAGGCTGATGATGGAATATCGGCCAGAGGAGGCTCAGAAGGTATGC
Organism: Buttiauxella sp. BIGb0552; assembly: GCF_004366275.1. NCBI lineage: Bacteria > Pseudomonadati > Pseudomonadota > Gammaproteobacteria > Enterobacterales > Enterobacteriaceae > Buttiauxella > Buttiauxella sp. BIGb0552. The sequence continues at coordinate 257,841 of NZ_SODY01000005.1, read as the reverse complement.
GTTTTGAAATAAATAACCTACTGCAGAGTTCACCGCTGATAGATATTTATATTCCGGCTGGCTTTGTCACCATTCTGAATCGCTCATGCAAAATTTATGGTGATAAAACACGCAATATTACGCTGCCAGGCGTCGTTCTGGACCGGTTCAAATCCCCTGGTTCGGTGGCAGGTAAAACCCCTTTTGATATTCATTTATCTTGTGCAACCGATGATAAAACGCCCTCTGCTGTTTTCTTGAAATGGAATGGGCAATTCGGCAAAAACTCGGGTTCTGACGGAGTGTTAAGCAATTCAGTGGCAGGACGTTCTTCTGCTAAGGGGATTGGAGTGCAAGTGCTCGGTGACGATCATCAGCCGCTTAATTTTCATGAAATGAAAAAAGTGGAATTGAGAAGCTCCAAATCCGACAAATATTCCGTTCGATTTTATTCGCAGTATTACCAGATAGATGAACAGGTACAACCGGGGAAAATCCACGCCAGCCTGTATTTCAATATTGATTACCAATAAATAAGTGAGACGAAATATGCATGCAACTCTTGTTAAGACCAGAGACCAGATATGGGTATCACACAATAATCAATTTGGTCATCAATATCTCACGGCATATGCTGTGTTTGAGCGAGATATTTCCGGGCAAATGACCATAGAACTGGTTATTAATACACAGCGAGGATCTCAGCGAACCCGGCAGAAAATGTTTGTTTCCTATCAGGCTGGTTGCCCATACCCCCTGACGCAACTTTTCTTTACCCTGCAATCCGGTGAATTTGCCCAGTTACATATTGCTGTCAGAAGCCCGGAAGGGCATGTAGTTGAGTATCACTGGACACCTGAACTTGTTCACCAGGTTCAATGCTCGAGTAAACAAGACTAGATAACTCCTGCGCGCGGAAGATATCCGGCGCAGGAAGATAAACATTATTGGCAAATTAGCGCCAAATCTTTATTCAGCAAATAGGGCCGCAAATATCCCACGGTGTTTGACAGCGGCAGCACATCTTCGTGTAAGTGAATATTCAGTACGTCACGGATGTAATCTCTGCGAGCGCTGATGCGTTGCCATAATTCCGGGTAGAGGGTGGCTATTTGCTGGCGCAAATGTTCATCGGCAAGGGCAATGGTGTCTTCGATGCTCGCTCCCGCGTAACCTTTACGTGATGGGATGATGTCGATTTGCAGCAACATTCCGCTGGATAAAGCGATATCCGATGCCGGGTAAACCGGCGAGCACAGCCACTCTTCATCGGCAACCAAATGGCCAGGGTTGAGGTGCCAGTGGTATTCGGCTTTAGGCAAAACACGCTCAATCAAGTCGTAGACTTCGTGGCCCTTCACCCCGACGCGCATATTCTCAAGCCAGGCGACGACCGCGCGATAATACGGGATGGCGACCACATCGAGATAATCACTGACCTCATCATGAAGTTCATCGGCCTGGCTGACAACGTATGCCGCACGGCTGGTTAAACCGCCCTTATAACTGACAGTTAATGAAAACTTATCGCCTTTTTGGATCTGCTTATCCGATGGGTACAGGTTGGCATTTTCAAAACGATCGCCCGTAGCAGCAATGGTTACGACGTTATTGGCTTGACCATCGGCGGCAAGCAGGGCTGCAATCGACTTTTCAGTTTTCCCTAATTCAATTGCATTCAGTGCGGTAAGCGCCGCGCTTGATGCCAGGTTTGCACCGTATTCATAGTGCGCAATTTCATTGGCATTATTGGTTGTCCTTGCTCCCTGGCGCAGAGAAATAAACAGATCTGTGGCGTTGAGTAGTTCACACGCTGCAGTCAGCGCGCTTTGAAGCGCCAGGAAAATAAAGGTGGGGATATCAAACAGAGACTTATTGTTGTCGTTGATGCCAGTGAAAAGCTTCCAGCCCGCAATACCAACACGCTCTTGCCCATGCAGCCCGGCTTGTTGCAACACTTCGCTTAGCGAAAGTGCGGTGTCCATCGGCTGGTTTGGCAGTGAAAACCACGGCGCATGTATCACACTTGCTGGAATTCTGGAGTGCTGTGCGAGTTTGAGATTTTCATTCCCAAGAACCAGCACCGCCTCACCGCTTTTATGTAGAACCAGCAAGCCTTCTTCAAAGCGTGGGATGAAACCAGTCAAATACTCAAAATTCCCGCCATGCTCTTTATCGGCATAAACGACGAGCGAATCCAGATTCTGCTGCGCCATTCCCTGCAAAACTTTGCGCAAACGCTCCTCAATAGTCTGGTTGTTTAGCACCACGCTTGGGGTGTTCAGATAAATTGCTGGCTGCTCAATGGCAGCAAGTGTGATTATTGGCTGCGGCATGGGTGAGTCACTCCTTTTTCTTTTCCCGGGTCAACATTAACTTATCACCCGGGAAATTAAGAACCTATCCCGGCAACCGACTTTTTGGTCGTCCTTGCCCAAGCAACACTGCAAGTTTGGCGCCGCCCTGAGTGGTTTCCATCAGAATCTTACATACGCTGGTAAGCGGCACAGACAGAAGCATACCCACTGGGCCGAGCAGCCAGCCCCAGAACAGCAATGACAGGAACACCACGAAGGTCGACATTCCAAGCCCGCGCCCCATCATGCGTGGTTCAAGGATATTCCCAAGCAGCATATGCACCGCAAGGAACAGTACGCCAACCAGAATCATTTCGTAGGTGCCGTTAAACAAAAACGCCTGAATCATTGGCGGAATAGCGGAAATGACCGAACCAATATTGGGGATGTAATTGAGCAAGAATCCCAACACGCCCCACATCAACGCAAATTGCACGCCCAGCAGTTCGAGGCCAAGCCAGATAATCAGCCCGGTCCACAGGCTGATGAGCGTTTTTAGCGCCAGATAATGCGTCACGCCTTTGAGTGCGCGGTGCAGGCTGGCGATATGAATTTTCGGGTTGGAAAGGGCGAAGCGCAGTTTGTACGGAACGTGGCGCACCTCGAACAGCATAAATACCACCGTCATCACCAGTAGCAAAATACTGGCCATGGCGCCGGAAAGCCCGGTCATTAGCGTTGTGGCGTAAGACATCACTTTCTCAGAGTCCATACGCTGCAACATACGCTCCGGCGATAATCGCAGGTGCATAAACGGCAGCATTTTTTCGAGCTCAAACACTTTCTGCGTCAGCATCTTGTTGTACTTCGGCAGCATATCGATGAATTCAGACATGGATGCCGCCAGCACACCCACCAGTATCGTCAGCACAACCAACATCGCAAATACGACTATCGAGATAGCCAGCGGGCGGTTCACTCCCCGGCGAATAAACCACGTTACTAACGGGTTAAGCACAATGGCAAAAAAGAGTGCCAATAATAGCTGGACGATAATGTCTGCCGCAGCATGAATCCCGGCAAGAATAATCACCAGCGCTGAAAGCTTTATTAGAATATGTAGCCCGGTTTTATCGGGTTCTGGAGAGAGCATGAAAAAATCCTGAAAAGGAGGGATTCTCTAAGTGTAGCGCTTCGTTTAATTCGCACCCGCAGGGCGAGTCTGAAAGTCTGTTGCTGAAATGTGAATCTCGACGTGTATATACTGGGGAACGCTGTTTTAAAAGTGAATGCCCATGCCTGACCTCACACCCGCCCCCGCATTAAGCAGTTTCCGACTCAATCTAAAGATTGTTTCTGTAGTGATGTTCAACTTTGCAAGCTACATGACCATCGGCCTACCACTGGCTGTTTTGCCGGGTTACGTTCATGACGTGATGGGCTACAGCGCGTTTTGGGCCGGGCTTGTGATAAGCCTGCAATACTTCGCCACGTTGCTCAGTCGCCCACACGCCGGGCGTTATGCCGATATTCTTGGCCCGAAAAAAATCGTTATCTTTGGTTTATGCGGCTGCTTCCTCAGTGGGGCGAGCTACATGCTGGCAGCGTTTGGTAGCGCCTGGCCGTTGGTGAGTCTGGTGTTGCTGTGCCTGGGGCGCGTCATTTTAGGGATTGGGCAAAGTTTTGCAGGAACCGGTTCAACGCTGTGGGGTGTTGACGTGGTCGGTTCGTTGCACATTGGGCGGGTCATCTCCTGGAACGGGATTGTAACGTACGGCGCGATGGCGATGGGTGCACCGCTGGGCGTGTTGTTCTATCACCTTGGCGGGCTGAAATTACTCGCAGGAATCATTATGGCGGTGGCGTTGGTCGCCGTGCTGCTGGCATTGCCACGCCCGACGGTGAAAGCCAGTAAAGGCAATCCGTTGCCGTTTCGCGCGGTGCTGGGGCGAGTCTGGCCTTATGGTATGGCGCTCGCACTGGCTTCTGCGGGTTTTGGCGTGATCGCAACTTTCATCACGCTGTTTTACGACGCCAAAGGCTGGGACGGCGCGGCCTTCGCATTAACACTCTTTAGCTGCGCGTTTGTGGGCACTCGCTTACTTTTCCCGAATGGTATTAACCGGCTTGGCGGCTTGGCGGCTTGAATGTGGCGATGATTTGCTTCTCAGTCGAGATTTTCGGTTTGCTGCTGGTGGGCTTTGCGGGCGAACCCTGGATGGCAAAAGTGGGAACTTTCCTGACGGGCGCGGGCTTCTCTTTGGTGTTCCCGGCGCTGGGTGTGGTCGCTGTGAAAATGGTGCCGCAACAAAACCAGGGAAGTGCGCTTGCGACCTACACCGTGTTTATGGATTTATCGCTGGGGATTACCGGGCCATTAGCTGGGTTCGTGATGGCATATGCGGGTGTTTCGGTGATTTATCTGGCAGCGGCGATGCTGGTTTGCATTGCGCTGCTGATGGCGTGGCAGTTAAAAAAACGGCCCCCGGTTGAGCAACCGGGGGCCGTATCATCATCACAGCAACAATAGTTATTTGATGGTGATGGTATTAATGATGTTCTCAGCGGCAGTTTGCGCCAGTTGCTGATTATCCGCAGGCAACGTTATCTGCATAGTTAACAGCTGGTTATCTACTTTACCCAGGATAACAGATGAGTAAGCTGTCTGGCCTTTTGCAGAGATAATGCTGTCTAACTGTTGCAGCGTATGGCCTTTAATCTCGATAGATTTGTTGGTCACGACTTGCAGCTGTGGGTCACGAGCACGTTGTTGTTCTTCAAGACGTTTTGTCAAAGCTGCCAAATCGTCAGGCGTATTGTCACCGACAATCACAATGACCGCTTTCTGACCAGTAGCATCAGAATATACGTGCATGTTGTTTGCCTGAGTGCCCAATTTACCGCTCTGGTCGGTCATATCGGCGGGTAGTGCAAAGCTAATTTTGCCGTCCAGCAAGCTAACCGGCTGGCCAGCTGCGCTGCTTTCCGCCGCTGCATCCGTTTTGGCCGTTTTGCTATCACTGTTATCGCAAGCGGCCAGGCCTAATACCAGCAGGCCAATACCGACATATTTTACCAGGTTACCCATGACTTCTTCCTTTACGTTAGCAAGCCTTTGCGGCCGATCTCATCATCTTATCACAAGATAATTCAACCACCGTCAACCCGGCTGTAACGCCGAATTTTCAGACTTATCTGCCAGACGTTTCAACAACATATTCAGCAAAACGCCGTACATCGGCAGGAAGAATACAATGCTGATTAGCACTTTAAAGCAGTAATCTACGATGGCGATTTCGACCCAATGCTGCGCCATAAAGGCATCCGGACTGCGCCAGAAAGCAATAAAGAAGAAGGAAAGCGTGTCGCTGATATTCCCGAACAGCGTGGATGCCGTTGGCGCAAGCCACCAGTACTGGCTTTGGCGCAGGCGGTTAAACACGTGCACATCCAGAATCTGCCCCAACGCGTACGCCATAAAGCTTGCGACAGCGATACGGGCGACGAACAGGTTGAAGTGCAGCAATGCTTCGAACCCTTGCCAGGTGCCCATGTAAAACAGTGCAGAAATGGCGTACGAAATAATCAGTGCGGGCAGCATCACGGCAAAAATTATGCGGCGTGCCAGAGGTGCACCAAAAATGCGTACTGTCAGGTCGGTTGCGAGGAAGATAAACGGAAAGCTAAACGCGCCCCATGTGGTATGGAAACCAAAAACCGAGACCGGTAATTGCACCAGATAGTTACTGGAGGTGATCACCAGCAAATGGAATAGCGATAGCCAAAACAGCGCTTTAGTGCGCTGAGTAGAATTGAACTGCGTCATTTTGTAGCCTTTTTAGTGGTGGGGTGAGGGAACCCAATACGCTTTTTAAAGCGGGGGCGATGATACTGCTTTAGTCCCGCTTTGCAATGGTTAATTTTAACGCAATCGTTCACGTGACTTGCACGAGAATCTTCCCGGCGTAAACTATCGCGGTTTGTTAAATTCGAGACCGATGATGACCGATCTTTTTTCTAATCCTGACCACACTCTTGATGCCCTGGGCCTACGCTGCCCGGAACCCGTCATGATGGTACGCAAAACAGTGCGCAATATGCAGGCTGGCGAAACCCTGCTGGTGATTGCTGATGACCCAGCCACTACGCGTGATATCCCTGGATTTTGCATTTTCATGGAACACGAACTGCTTGCTAAGCAAGTGGAATCATTACCTTACCAATACCTGTTGCGTAAAGGCCAGTAACGCCGCGCCAGCCCTTTGCTCCCCGCTTTGGGCTTCTGAACCCTCTTTGCATCTCTAATGAACCCCAATTTCATTTTTTGTCGCTTTTTGTGAAGTGCTTCACCCACGCTTTTCTCCACGTAGTCTAATTTTTAAACGACAAATTAAAACATTGTTTTACTTCCTACCTCACATTTCTACCTCTGCTGGAGCGACACAATGAAGAAGACCTTTCTGCCTGCTTTTGCTGGTTTATGTCTGTCTACCGCGTCAGTTCTGTTTGCACATTCTGCTATCGCGCAAGTGATTAAAGCTGCCGACGTTCACCCGGAAGGGTATCCGAACGTGGTTGCGGTTCAGCACATGGGCGAAAAACTCAAACAAGAAACCAACGGCGATTTAGAAATTAAAGTGTTCCCAAGCGGCGTGCTTGGCGATGAAAAACAGATGATTGAACAGGCGCAAATGGGGGCTATCGATATCATTCGCGTTTCGATGGCACCGGTTGCGGCAATCCTGCCAGATGTTGAAGTTTTTACCCTGCCGTACGTGTTCCGCGATGAAGACCATATGCACAAAGTGATCGATGGCGATTTAGGGAAAGAGATTGGCGACAAGCTGACTAACAACCCGAAATCCCGCCTGGTCTTCCTCGGCTGGATGGACTCCGGTACACGTAACCTGATCACTAAAAAACCGGTGGTGAAGCCTGAAGATCTCAAAGGCATGAAAATCCGCGTTCAGGGCAGTCCAGTAGCACTCGCAACACTTAAAGACATGGGCGCAAACTCGGTTGCGATGGGGGTGAGCGAAGTGTATAGCGGCATGCAAACCGGCGTTATCGACGGTGCTGAAAACAACCCGCCAACCTTTATTGCCCATAACTACATGCCGGTCGCCAAAAATTACACCTTGAGCGGCCACTTCATCACACCAGAAATGCTGCTTTATTCCAAAGTGAAGTGGGACAAATTAACGCCTGACCAGCAGCAAAAAATCCTTACCCTGGCGCGTGCTGCACAAATGGAACAGCGTGAACTGTGGAATGCTTACAACAAACAAGCGCTGGAAAAAATGAAAGCCGGTGGCGTTCAGTTCCATGAAATCGACAAAGCCTGGTTTGTGAAAGCGACTGAGCCGGTTCGTAAAGAGTATGGCGATAAGCACCAGGACCTGATGAAAGCTATTGCTGACGTTAAGTAACTATTGTCGCTAACGCATTTGTGGAGGGCATCTTATGTCCCAACGCTACTCAGACTTGATGGATAAAGTTTATTTGCTGGCGATGGTTATTGCCGGGCTGTCTCTTTTGGTGATGACCATCATTATTCCGATTGGGATTTTCTCGCGTTACGTTCTGAACCGTGGGGAATCCTGGCCGGAACCGGTAGCAATAATCTGCATGGTGACCTTCACGTTCATCGGCGCGGCAGTCAGTTACCGCGCCGGTTCACACATTGCGGTGAATATGCTGACAGACCGCCTGCCGTTGGCGGCGCAGACCTTTTGCGCACGTATCGTCGATTTGCTGATGCTGCTCATCTCACTGGTGATGTTCTATTACAGCTTCTATCTGTGTGCCGATTTATGGGAACAGCCTGTTGCCGAATTCCCGGTTCTCACTTCCGGTCAAACCTACCTCCCGCTGCCTGTCGGCGCGATTTTAATGATTCTGTTTGTTGTCGAGCGACTGCTGTACGGCTCTCAAGAGAACCGCCCAATCGTATTGCTGGGTAATCACGGTTAAGACCAGGGGATAACATGGACGCATTTATATTATTAGCCACACTAGCGGTGCTGCTTGCAGTGGGAATGCCCGTGGCCTTTGCCGTTGGGCTAAGCGCCATCGTGGGTGCGTTATGGATAGATTTGCCGCTGGAAGCGATCATGATTCAAATCACCAGTGGGGTGAATAAATTTACCCTGTTGGCGATCCCGTTCTTTATTCTGGCGGGGGCGATTATGGCGGAAGGGGGAATTGCCCGTCGTCTGGTGAACTTTGCGTATATTTTCGTTGGCTTTATTCGCGGCGGTTTATCGCTGGTGAATATCGTGGCGTCCACTTTCTTTGGCGCGATTTCCGGATCGTCCGTGGCGGATACTGCGTCCATTGGCAGCGTGATGATCCCGGAAATGGAGGCAAAAGGTTATCCACGCGAATATGCTGCTGCGGTTACAGCGAGTGGATCGGTACAGGCGATTTTGATCCCGCCAAGCCATAACTCGGTGATTTACTCGTTAGCTGCAGGCGGCACTGTTTCTATCGCAACGTTGTTCATTGCGGGCGTATTACCAGGGTTACTGCTCGGGGTCAGCTTGATGGTGATGTGCCTAGGGTTTGCCCATAAGCGCGGTTACCCGAAAGGTGAACGCATTCCCTTCAAGCAAGCGGTGAAGATTTTCTTCGATGCACTTTGGGGCCTGATGACGGTGGTAATCATCCTCGGTGGGATTTTGACCGGGGTATTTACCGCAACCGAATCGGCGGCTGTCGCCTGCGTTTGGGCGTTCTTCGTGACCATGTTTATCTACCGTGACTATAAATGGAACGAACTGCCAAAGCTGATGTTCCGCACCGTAAAAACAGTCTCTATCGTTATGATTCTGATTGGTTTTGCGGCAGCATTTGGCGCGGTCATGACTTACATGCAACTGCCGTCACGCATCACCGAGTTCTTCACGTCGCTGTCAGACAACAAGTACGTCATTCTGATGTACCTCAACGTCATGCTGCTGCTGATTGGCACCCTGATGGACATGGCGCCGATTATCCTGATCCTCACGCCAGTACTGCTGCCGGTGACAAATTCGCTGGGCATCGACCCGGTGCATTTCGGGATGATCATGATGGTGAACCTCGGCATCGGTTTGATTACGCCGCCGGTCGGTTCGGTGCTGTTTGTCGCCAGTGCGGTGAGTAAGCAGAAAATCGAAGTAGTGGTTCGCGCTATGCTGCCATTCTACGCCATGTTGCTGGTGGTGCTGGCGATGGTGACCTATATTCCGGCCGTTTCATTGTGGCTGCCGCATATGTTGGGCATGACGAGTTAAGTTAGCTGTCTAACCCTCGTCCCGGTTGGGGTGAGGGTTAGATAAACAATGCGGGAGAAATACCAAATCGCAGGGACAGCTTTCTGATGTGCTCAATAGTGAGCTGGCGTTCTCCGCTCAGTACGCGTGACACCATTGATTTGCTGCCAATTTCTTGCTGAAAATCACTTTGATTCAACTGGTATTGATCCATCAACGTTTTGAGCACGGCAATGCCGGATGGCAGGACATTCATTTGCTCACGAAAGGCGATAACCTCTGGCAGTTGGTTTTCATACTCAGAAATCTTCAGGCTGACTAAATCCAGCAGTGGGTTGGTTGGCTCATTGACCAGCAGATATTCCACCAATTCCAGTGCTGCCAGATACTCTTTCTCACCCGTGTTGCCCGCAAGAAACGGCACGGCGATTTTCAGCGCTTCAGCGGCTTTAAGTGCGTCTGCAATCATCTTTTCTTTCCCCGGTGAGTTTCGGTAAATCTGATGTAATCCGCATGTGTCATGATGTCGCGAACATAAAATTTCTGGCTTTCAAAAAATATGAGCGCAATTAACCGCAATTCGTTACGGGCAATATTGATGACATAGTGCTTGTCGAGATATTTAAAATTATCGAGTGTCGGATAGATTTTCTTGAGTGATTCGGGTGTCGGGGAATACCCTTTTTCGATAATTCGCGCCAGCATGAGAAGTTCTTGTGCATGCTGAGGAAATCTTTTGCTGGCTTCGCTCAATGCTCTTAGAGAGATCAAATGCATACTTCGTCCTGAAGTTGACTATCTGGCAATTAATATACGCCTGGTTGCCAACTAGTCAACCAAGCGCCGAGAAATGCCATTGTCATCTGTGATGATTTTTCTTGCCAGCAGAGCACATTAAATGTCCGAGCCTTAACGCAAATTAACGCTTACGCAGCAACCGCAGAGCATTCGCGGTCACCAGCGCGGTCGCACCCGAATCGGCTAACACGGCAAGCCACAGGCCGGTGAGTCCCAGCAGCGTGGTCACCAGGAAAATCCCCTTCAACCCCAACGCGATAGTAATGTTCTGGCGAATATTATTATGCGTCGCCCGGGCAAGACTTATCATGCTGGCCAGCTCTGTCAGGCGGTTGTGCGTCAGTGCAGCATCGGCGGTTTCGAGCGCCACGTCTGTGCCGCTGCCCATGGCGATGCCGATAGTGGCGGCTTTCATGGCGGGAGCGTCGTTGATGCCGTCGCCAACCATCGCCAGCGGTGCACGGGCATTGAGTTCATTCACCGCGCTGACTTTGTCGGCAGGCAACAGGCTTGCGCGATAATCCATGCCTAATTCCTGCGCGATGGCAGCTGCTGCACGTGGGTTATCACCCGTTAGCATCACGCTCTGAACACCAAGCTTGTGCAGTGCAGCAACTGCCATTTTTGCATCGCTGCGTAAGGTATCGCGTAATGCCAGAACGCCAAGTAACTTGCCTTCTTGTAACAGGGCAACCACCGTCTGGCCTTCGGCTTCAAGCTGGGTGATTCGCTGCTGCCAGCCTGCATCCAGCACAGTCTCAGCAAGTTTACCCGGTGAACTGAGCAGCAATGTTTCGCCATTGATTGTGGCTTCCACACCAATACCTGCCAGCGCCCGGTGCGCACTGGTGTCGGGCAATGCCAGATTGCGGTTTTGCGCTTCACGCACTATCGCCTGGGCAAGCGGGTGTGACGAGCCAAGTTCCACTGCTGCAGCCAGCGCCAGCAGGTCGTTTTCACCGATCTCGCCATTCACTGCAATGGTGGTGACTTGCGGTTTGCCTGCGGTCAGCGTCCCGGTTTTATCGAAAGCGATATGCTGAATTTTTCCAAGGCGTTCGAGTGCCGCACCGCCTTTAATTAACGCGCCACGGCGAGCGGCCGCCGCAAGCCCTGAGGTGATCGCCGCAGGGGTAGAAATCACCAGCGCACACGGGCAACCAATCAGTAACAGCGCCAGACCTTTATAGATCCACTCGCCCCAGCTTTGCCCGAACAGCAGCGGAGGAATAACCGCCGCGAGCAGCGCAATCGCCATAATAATCGGCGTGTAAATCCGGCTGAAACGGTCGATGAAACGCTCAATTGGCGCCCGGCGTTCATCTGCTTCTTCAATTAAACGCAGGATGCGGTCGATTGCGCTATCGCCTGGTTCGGAAATGACTTCGAGCTGAACAAGTCTGTCGACGCTGGTGCTTCCTGCCGGGACTTTTTCATCTTGCTGGCGTTCAACCGGAATGGACTCGCCGGTTAATGCGCTTTCATCGAAACTGGCAAAAGGCGTTAGCAAGCGGCCATCAGCAGGCAAACGCCCACCGGCAGCGACTTCGATAACATCTCCCGGACGTAAATCAGCGAGCGCGATGCTTTCACGTTCACCGTTACGAATACGAGTCGCGACTTCTGGTTTCAGCGCCATCAGTGCGCTCACACCACGGCGCGCGCGGCTGGCGGCGTAAGATTCCAGGCGTTCACCAATTAAGAACAGCAGTAATACCATCGCGGCTTCTGCGGTCGCCCCGATAAACAGTGCGCCAATGGCGGCAACACTCATCAACGTTTCGATGGCAAACCAGTTACCGGTGCGCATCAGGCGCACTGCCTGGCGTGCGATGGGCCACAGGCCAACCAGTGTGGTGGCGATGAACGCTATGTTGCCGAACGGGTGGTTAAACTGCTCAAGACCCCAGCTCAGCGCCATCATAACTATCAGTAAGATGAGCGGTAAATTTTCATGCCAGGCGGATGTTTTCGGGGCGGGGGCGGCACTGTTTCTCAGGTTGTAACCTGCGGCTTTCACGGCTTTTTCAACGTCGTCTCGAACATCGCGCTGCGCGGTGACCAGGAGTTTTTCCGTGCTGAACAACACCTGAACGCGCTGCACATCGGCAATTTGTTTGACGGCGTTTTCAACTTTGCGGGCGCAGGCGGCGCAGTCCATGCCATCGACCAACCAGCTATAACGTTCGCCGGTATCAGGCAGCATTTCTGTTTCCGGGGCTACAGTGGCGTTGCTACAGCAATCATTACCATGGCATGCGTCCGTTTTTATCGGCAACGGGCTGAGCTTTGACTTCGCAAATTGTGGTGTCTTTGGGGAGTTGAGCATGCGCCCTCCTGGGTAATGATAATGTTCTCATTACGCATGTTACTCTCTGGAGTTGACTCCAGAGTCAAGAGGGAAATTTTAGGGGCGGTAAATACCGCCCGCAAGGTCAAATATACAGAGCGCGGACAATCATAAAGTGCCCGGCAAAATAGCATGCCGCAGCGATGGCGCTGTCACCTGAGAAGCGGCGGCGGTAATGGCTGCCCAGCCAGACTATGTTGCCCAACAGCAGCAGCGTTGCGCCAATAAAGCCTGAGAAACTCGGGCGTGTTGGCAGGAAGAAATAGAGCTCACCGGCCAGCCACACCATCACCAGCGTCATGCCGATAAACGTCAGAATCGGCCAACGGAAGGTTTCGAGGCGTGTCCAAATGACGGCGGTCAGTAGCGCGCCAATAACCAGCAGAACCAGCGGCAAAGGCCAGAAGAAACTGAACGTCATTTGGCTGGCAAAATAGAGGGTATACAACAGGTGCGACAGGAAAAACGCCCCGATGGCATACAACATGCGCTGGGTTGGAAGCAGGGTGAGAGCGTCACCGAGCAGCGTTGCCGCAAGCCCCGCGAGGATCAAATAGCCAGTTGCGTTGAACATCGGCGCTTGCCAGGCCAGCAGTAATAAAAGCAAAAGGGTGACAGGTTTGAAGACCCAGCGTTGCCAGGTTGGCCCACGGTAGGAGGCATCAACGTACAGCCAACCGGAGAAGAATACGGCGATGAATGACCAGAGCATGGCGTGTCCTTTTTCATGCCCTTCATCCTTCAAGCTGCAGGGGTGTTGGCTGCGCTCACTAACCCCAGTCACTTACTCAAGTAAGCTCCTGGGGATTAGCTCCCTTGCCGCCTACCTGCAACTCGAATGCTAAAGGACATTGAATTTAAATGTATCGCACAAAAAGCACGACGCTACCTGTCAGTCTAGTGGTTAACATCGTCAGATGACAACGCCACTGCGTGCAGGGTATTCTTAAAAGTGCCTGACAAATCGAGATAAATCTATGAGTAAAATGCCACTTTTCTTCATTGCTGTTGTTGCGGTTATCGTCGTGGCGGCGTCTTTTCGCTTTGTGCAGCAGCGCCGTCAGAATGCTGAAAATGATGCGGCACCGGTGATGGAAAGAAGCGTATTGGTGGCGACAAAACGTGAATCGCCAACCACCGATCGTCGTACACGACAGCGCCAGGTCACACCTGTCGAAGATACAATGCGTTATGAGGTTTGGTTTCGCCCACAAAGTGGCGGAATGGAACTAAAAATGCGCGTGACGGCAGAGCAGTATCACTCGATGAGCGTGGGTGACGCAGGGACTTTGCAGTACAAGGGAACGCGCTTTGTGGGCTTCATCCCCGACTAATAACAGGCTATTTTATTTGCCATTTTTGACCAGGGCAGTGCTCGGAATCCTCACGTACTGCGTGTACGCTCCGGTTCCTCCGCGCTGTCCGTGTCCAAACTTGCTGCAACAATTACGCCTGGTGGCACCGCATTATGATTATTTACCCTGGCGGAGCTTCTTCTGCCAGACCAGCAGTTCAAACACCCCAAAAATGAAAATCTTAATCTGCTGAGCGCGGCTCAACGGTGGGCTGCCTTTTGGCTGAGTCGATTTCAGCAACGCTAACTGCATACCGTGCATCAGCACGGTGAAGATCAGCGCGACGTTAATGAAGATATTCAGTGGGCGTGGGAATGGATGGACAATATTTAGTAACAAAAATGCCCAGACGCCGAGCATCAGCAATCGGCCTATGTTAATCAGCATGACTCTGCTCCTTGAATTTCACGGCTATACAAACGATATGCGACCTGTCCCGCCACTTTTTCACGATGCAATGACCAGCTTCCAGGCACCGCTGGCGTTCCGTTTTCCACTTCGCTTTCAACGTAAATCAGCGCTTCGTTAGCCAGCCAGCCATTACTTTCCAGTAAGGCTAATGTCTCTTCCAGCAAGCCTTTGCGGAATGGTGGGTCAACAAAAACGATGCTGTGCGGTTCACCGGGCTGCGCCAGGAAATTAAGCGTGTTGGTGTTCACGACTTTTCCGTTGGTCGCTTTCAGCGTGGCGAGATTTTTTTGCAACTGCTGTGAAACATTGCGATCCATCTCCAGCAATGTGGCACGGCTCGCGTAACGCGACAAGGCTTCAAGTCCCAACGCACCGCTTCCTGCAAAACAGTCCAGCACAGTGGCATCGACCATGGTGGGTGCCAGCCAGTTAAACAGCGTTTCACGCACTCTGTCCGTAGTAGGACGCAGGCCAGGGCTGTCTGGAACGGGCAGTTTGCGGCCGCGCCATTGGCCACCAATAATACGGATCTGGCCGGTGCCAGTAGATTGCGGTTTTTTCATGAGACTCACTGCGATGCAATTTCTTGCCGTCTAGTGTAACGGTGTGTGTAAGGCGGGGAAAGTGATAGACTAAGGCATTCATTAGATAATTATTTTCAGTGCCCGTGGCATGCTCAATCGGGCCTGTGCCATGAATTAACAGCGAGGGGTGTGTTCGCAAATGGCGAAAGAGAAAAAACGTGGCTTTTTTTCATGGTTAGGCTTTGGCCAGAAAGAGCAGGCTTCTGAACAAGAACCAGAACAAAAAGTAGCAGAAGAACAACCGGTTGCCGAAGAAGTTGTTGAGCAAATTATTGAAGCTGAACAACCGCAAGCCGCTGACGAAACTGTACAGCCAGAAGAGATTAAGCCAGTAGCGCAAACTGAGATTCAGCCAGAAGTTTTACCTGAAGCTGAACCTGTTGTGCTTGAAAAGCATGAAGAACCTGAAGCCTTCGCTGAAGAGATCGTAGAAGTCACTGAAAAACTCGTCGAAAGCGAAGTGGCTGCGGTTGAAGCGGAAATTATTCCAGAACCAGAACCAGAACCAGAACCAGAACCAGAACCAGAAGTTACCGCGCAAGCTGCGGTCGAACACGAAGAGTTGCCGGTTCCTGAAGAGATAGTCACGCCAGAAGCGGCGCAGGTTGAATCATTAGAAGAGTGGCAGCCTGAGCAAGAACCTGTCGTATCTGAAACTGTTGTCGAAGCGGTCGTTGAAGCCGAACCGGTTGTCGAGACTGAAGAACTTGTTGAACCTGAAGAGGTTGCAGTCGCTCCGGTTGAAGCTATCGCAGTTGAAGACGTCGTAGTTGAAGATATTGCGGTTGAAGAAGTTGTTATTGAAGCTCCGGTAGAAGACGTCGTTGAAGACGTTCCAGTTGCCGCCGCTATCGTTGAAGATGTTCCTGTGGACGTTGAGCCTGAAGAAACTCAGGCCGAAGAGGTCCAGCACGAACAAGAGCGACCAACCAAAGAAGGTTTCTTTGCTCGCCTTAAACGCAGCCTGATTAAAACCAAACAGAACCTCGGTTCCGGATTTATCAGTCTGTTCCGCGGCAAGAAAATCGACGATGATCTGTTTGAAGAACTCGAAGAGCAGCTGCTAATCGCTGACGTTGGTGTTGAAACCACGCGCAAAATCATCACAAATCTGACAGAAGGCGCGAGCCGTAAAGAGTTGCGTGACGCAGAAGCGTTGTACGGTCTGCTGAAAGAAGAGATGGGCGAAATACTCGCGAAAGTTGATGAGCCGCTGAAAGTTGAAGGCAAAACGCCATTCGTTATCCTCATGGTTGGCGTTAACGGCGTGGGTAAAACCACCACCATCGGTAAACTGGCTCGTCAGTTCCAGCAGGAAGGCAAGTCGGTGATGCTGGCGGCGGGTGATACCTTCCGCGCCGCTGCCGTGGAACAACTGCAGGTGTGGGGCGATCGTAACAATATTCCTGTTATTGCTCAGCACACAGGGGCTGATTCCGCCTCAGTGATTTTCGATGCCATTCAGGCCGCGAAAGCACGTAATGTCGACGTCCTTCTGGCGGATACCGCTGGGCGTTTGCAGAACAAATCGCACCTGATGGAAGAGCTGAAGAAAATTGTTCGCGTGATGAAAAAACTGGACGGGGATGCACCGCATGAGGTTATGCTCACCCTTGATGCCAGCACCGGGCAGAATGCGATTAGCCAGGCTAAATTGTTCCATGAAGCCGTTGGATTGACAGGCATTACGCTAACCAAACTCGATGGTACAGCCAAAGGCGGCGTGATTTTCTCCGTTGCCGATCAGTTTGGTATTCCGATTCGCTATATTGGCGTCGGCGAGCGTATTGAGGACTTGCGTCCGTTTAATGCGGGCGATTTTATTGAGGCACTTTTTGCCCGAGAGGATTAACAATGATTCGCTTTGAACACGTTAGTAAGGCCTATCTCGGTGGGAGACAAGCGTTGCAGGGAGTGACCTTCCATATGCAACCTGGCGAGATGGCTTTCCTGACCGGCCACTCAGGCGCGGGGAAAAGTACCCTGCTCAAGCTTATCTGCGGTATTGAGCGGCCAAGCGCCGGGAAAATTGCTTTTGGCGGCCATGATATTAGCCGCCTCAAGAGCCGCGAAGTGCCGTTCCTGCGTCGCCAGATTGGAATGATCTTCCAGGATCACCATCTGTTGATGGACAGAACCGTTTATGACAACGTGGCAATCCCGCTGATCATCGCGGGTGCCAGCGGTGAAGATATTCGCCGTCGCGTTAGTGCGGCACTGGATAAAGTCGGCCTGCTAGATAAAGCGAAGAATTTCCCGATCCAACTCTCTGGTGGTGAACAGCAGCGTGTGGGGATTGCCCGCGCTGTGGTGAACAAGCCCGCCGTGTTATTGGCGGATGAACCAACCGGTAACCTCGATGACGCACTCTCGGAAGGGATTTTGCGTCTGTTCGAAGAGTTCAACCGGGTGGGTGTAACCGTTTTGATGGCGACGCACGACATGGGGCTGATATCCCGCCGTAATTATCGCATGTTGACGTTAAGTGACGGCCATTTGCATGGAGGCCTGGCAGGTGAATAAACGCAGCGCGCTCAATCACATAAAGCGCTTCAGCAACAAGCTGGATAAAATCAACTCGCTGAATAAGCTAGGGGATTTAGGTCGCTCGGTGAAAAAACGTGGCAAAGGGCCTCAGTCGAAAAGCAAATCTCTAAAAGGTGGCGTGAACGAACAGTTCCGTTACGCCTGGCAGGGCGCTTTACAAGACCTGCGCAGCAAGCCATTAGCTACTTTCCTGACGGTGATGGTTATCGCCATCTCCCTGACGCTGCCTAGCGTGTGCTACATGGTTTACAAGAACGTGAATCAAGCTGCCACGCAGTATTATCCTTCCCCACAAATCACGGTTTACCTCGATAAAGCGCTGGATGACAATGCCGCGCAGCAAGTGGTTGGCGCGATTCAGGCAGAAGAGGGCGTCGATAAAGTTAACTATCTTTCCCGTGACGAAGCGCTGGGTGAGTTCCGCAACTGGTCGGGCTTTGGTGGCGCGCTGGATATGCTGGAAGAAAACCCGCTGCCTGCGGTTGCCGTGGTTAACCCGAAACTCGATTTCCAGACTACCGACCACCTGAACACTTTGCGTGACCGCGTCGCCCGTATTAACGGTGTAGACGAAGTGCGCATGGATGACAGCTGGTTTGCACGGCTGGCGTCGCTGACAGGCCTTGTGGGCCGCGTAGCTGCGATGATTGGTGTGCTGATGGTTGCCGCAGTGTTCCTGGTCATTGGTAACAGTGTTCGCCTGAGCATTTTTGCCCGCCGCGACTCCATCAACGTGCAGAAACTGATTGGTGCGACGGATGGATTCATCCTGCGTCCGTTTTTGTATGGCGGTGCGTTATTAGGTTTCAGCGGGGCATTTTTATCGCTGATCCTGACCGAAATTCTGGTGTGGCGGTTATCTTCTGCGGTGACAGAAGTCGCGCAAGTGTTTGGAACTAAGTTCGATCTTACCGGTTTAGGCTTCGATGAATGCCTGCTGTTACTGCTGGTGGCGTCCATGAGTGGATGGTTGGCGGCATGGATCGCAACGGTACAACATTTACGTCGTTTTACCCCAGAGTAAAAATTTTTTGATATACTTGTTCCCTGCTACGAATTACCCGTCAGCAGGGGACACGCTCCCACCTCGGTATGTGTTTCTCCTGCCCAGTTTCATAGCTCTGTCACATTTTGTGTGTAATATATGCACAGCTTTACAGTGAACTTGTGGATAACATCACTGTCTGAGTTTACTGTGGATGGTACGGTTTGGCGCTTGACGTGTGGTCAGGTGCAGCATGGTGTAGCAACCTGTACGTTAGTCTTAAGAGAGGGTTTGAATGACCAAAGAAATGCAAAATTTAGCTTTAGCCCCTGTTGGTAACCTGGAATCTTATATCCGGGCCGCTAATTCCTGGCCGATGTTAACGGCTGAGGAAGAGAAGGAGCTGGCTGAAAAGCTGCATTACCAGGGCGATCTGGAAGCAGCGAAAAGGCTGATCCTGTCTCACCTGCGCTTTGTTGTTCATATCGCTCGTAATTACTCGGGTTATGGCTTGCCGCAGGCTGACTTGATTCAGGAAGGCAACATCGGCCTGATGAAGGCTGTGCGCCGCTTTAACCCGGAAGTGGGTGTCCGTCTGGTGTCGTTCGCCGTGCACTGGATCAAAGCTGAAATTCACGAATACGTTCTGCGTAACTGGCGTATTGTGAAAGTGGCAACCACTAAAGCACAACGTAAGTTGTTCTTTAACCTGCGTAAAACTAAACAGCGTCTGGGTTGGTTCAACCAGGACGAAGTGGAAATGGTCGCCAACGAGCTGGGGGTTTCCAGCAAAGATGTCCGTGAGATGGAATCTCGCATGGCGGCGCAGGACATGACGTTCGACATGGGCAACGACGACGATTCAGACAGCGCGCCAATGGCTCCAGTGCTGTTCTTGCAGGATAAGTCTTCTAACTTTGCCGATGGCATTGAAGACGATAACTGGGAATCGCACGCGGCTGATAAACTCAGCGACGCTATGCTGGGTCTGGACGAGCGTAGCCAGGATATTATCCGTGCCCGTTGGCTCGACGAAGACAACAAAAGCACGCTGCAAGAACTGGCTGACCGCTATGGCGTTTCCGCCGAGCGTGTGCGCCAGCTTGAAAAGAACGCGATGAAAAAACTGCGCATGGCCATCGAAGCGTAAGTTATTCAGCCAGACAAAAAAAACCGCCTTTCGAGGCGGTTTTTTTATGCCCGTCACTTTCCTTCCCTATTGTGAAAAAATTGTTATTCCAAAAACCGCAAATTCGGGTATGTTTTTAACTCTGAGTGCGGCGAAGGCACACGCGGTATTCGCAAATCAAAAATAAAATCGTGCCAAAACAACACAACAATTACCCATTAGCATTCGAGTTGCAGGTAGGCGGCCAGGGAGCTTATCCCGATGAGCTTACTAAGGTAAGTGATTCGGGTAAGTGAGTGCAGCCAACACCCCTGCAGCTTGAAGGATGATGGGTAAATACCAATCACAACAAAAATGGGGATCTCAGGATGAACATGAAGGGCAAAGCGTTATTGGCTGGTTGTATTGCGCTTGCGATGAGCAACGCGGCATTTGCTAAGGACATCAAAGTAGCGGTAGTTGGGGCGATGTCTGGCCCGGTTGCACAGTATGGCGACCAGGAGTTTACCGGTGCAGAACAAGCGGTTGCTGACATTAATGCCAAAGGCGGCATCAAAGGCGACAAACTGGTTATCACTAAATACGACGATGCTTGTGACCCGAAACAAGCGGTAGCGGTCGCCAACAAAGTGGTTAACGACGGCATCAAATATGTTATCGGTCACCTGTGTTCTTCTTCCACTCAGCCTGCGTCTGACATCTACGAAGACGAAGGTATTCTGATGATCACACCAGCGGCAACAGCGCCTGAGCTGACCGCGCGCGGTTACAAACTGACAATGCGCACCACCGGCCTGGACTCCGATCAGGGCCCAACGGCGGCAAAATACATCCTTGAGCATGTAAAACCGAAAAATATCGCGGTAATTCATGACAAGCAGCAGTATGGCGAAGGCCTGGCGCGCTCCGTTCAGGACAACCTGAAAAAAGCGGGCGCTAACGTGGTGTTCTTTGACGGTATCACCGCAGGCGAGAAAGACTTCTCAACGCTGGTGGCACGCCTGAAGAAAGAGAACATCGACTTCGTTTACTACGGTGGCTACCACCCTGAAATGGGCCAGATCCTGCGTCAGTCTCGTGCAGCAGGCCTGAAAACTCAGTTCATGGGTCCAGAAGGTGTGGCGAACGTTTCGCTGTCTAACATCGCGGGTGAATCAGCCGAAGGCTTGTTAGTGACTAAGCCGAAGAACTACGACCAGGTTCCGGCGAACAAACCGGTTGTAGATGCGATTAAAGCGAAGAAACAAGATCCAAGTGGTGCGTTCGTATGGACCACATACGCAGCACTGCAATCTCTGGCTGCAGGCCTGAACAAGTCAGAAGATCCGGCTGAAATCGCGACGTACCTGAAAGGCGCAACGGTTGATACTGTAATGGGTCCGTTGAGCTGGGATCAGAAGGGTGACCTGAAAGGGTTCGAGTTTGGTGTGTTTACCTGGCATGCGAACGGTACTGCTACCGACGCCAAATAATTTATCGGGCACCTTTCGCGCCGCAGATGCGTTGGCTGCGTTGTTACTCGGCCCATCCTTGGGCCTCGCCCTTGTAGGGCCGCTGCAAGCAGCGTTCAAATCTGTTCCTGACAGATTTGTTAACCCCGGTCACTTACTGGAGTAAGCTCCCGGGGATTTCACAACTTGCCGCCTTCCTGCAACGCGAAATGCTTCGATAAACGGGGGAGCGATAACAATTACAGTTATATCCCCCCATTTTTGTAGGTCGGATAAGCGAAGCGTCATCCGACGCTTCTATATCACTTTCCCCAACCGCTATTCTCAGCAGTAAACCCTACCGCTTCCATAAACGCATTCATCACATCGCGGTCTTCTACTCCTGCGTCGCTCATCCACCAACCGGTGATGTCAGGATTATCACGAATTACTTCTTCGACCAGATACTGCCCAACGCCACGGCGACGGGTGATTTCGCGTACCCGCAGCGAATCCAGCGCGGCTTCATTGCCCGCGAGCGTAACCCGCACCGCGCCGAGCAGTCGGTCATTAAATTTTGCAGCGTAAATTCTGTGAGTATCAGTCAAAGCAAGCGAAGCGCTGGAGTATTCCGGCCAGATCTTAGCAAGATCAATCTCATCCTGAGCACTACACTCAAACAGACGAATGATGGTGAGTTTCATAAGCGAGCTAACCAAAAAGCGGGAAAACCCCGAGTGTAACCAATTTATTTGCGCCAGACGCTTTATCTTTTATCTGTCATATACCAGACGATTAATTTTTACGGCAAACGTATGCCAGTTCGATAAGCGGTAGATTGAAATATGGTCAGTATAAAACCCTAAAACCTAGTGATTTATTCCGCTCTTTGTATCGCTATTTTATGCTGAAAAAGCTGCTTTTTTTTGTTTAACTATGAGCAAATACAGAATAATATCTTTGCTTAATAGCCTGAAAAATAGAGAGTTTAGCTTTAAAAATTGTAAATTTTGGCGCTAAGCCCTTAAAGGCGCTCATAAAAATGGTTAAAGGCTAAAAAACACACAGTGCGTTTTTTGGTCACTATAAAACCACATAATCACGAACAGGAATTGGATCTATGAAAATGAACGCGAAGACATTACTCGCTGGAGTTATTGCGCTGGCGGTGTCTCACGCGGCAACCGCAGCAGACATCAAAGTTGCGGTTGTTGGTGCAATGTCTGGCCCGGTTGCGCAGTGGGGCGATATGGAATTCAACGGCGCGCGCCAGGCAATTAAAGACATCAACGCTAAAGGCGGCATCAAAGGCGACAAACTGGTTGCGGTTGAATACGACGATGCTTGTGACCCGAAACAAGCGGTAGCCGTTGCCAACAAAATCGTTAACGACGGTGTGCGTTACGTCATTGGCCACCTTTGCTCCTCTTCCACTCAGCCTGCGTCTGATATCTACGAAGACGAAGGCATCCTGATGATCACTCCGGGTGCAACGAACCCAGAGCTGACTGCCCGTGGTTACAAAATGATTATGCGTACCGCTGGCCTGGATTCTTCCCAGGGCCCAACGGCGTCAAAATACATTCTCGACACTGTGAAACCGAAGCGCATCGCGGTCATTCATGACAAACAGCAATATGGTGAAGGCCTGGCACGCTCTGTACAAGACGGCTTGAAAAAAGGCGGCGCGAACATCGTCTTCTTCGACGGTATCACTGCGGGCGATAAAGACTTTTCCACGCTGGTTGCGCGTCTGCAAAAAGAAAATATCGACTTCGTTTATTACGGCGGCTATTACCCGGAAATGGGTCAGATTCTGCGCCAGGCCCGTGCTGTTGGCCTGAAAACCCAGTTTATGGGGCCAGAAGGCGTGGGTAACGCGTCACTGTCTAACATCGCGGGTGCAGCAGGTGAAGGTATGTTAGTGACCATGCCAAAACGCTATGACCAGGACCCGGCGAACAAAGCTATCGTAGACGAGTTGAAAGCTGAGAAGAAAGATCCGAGCGGCCCGTATGTCTGGATCACTTACGCAGCCGTGCAGTCTCTGGCGACCTCGCTTGAGCGCACGGGTAGTGCAGAACCTGCTGATTTAATCAAAGATTTGAAAGCAAACGGTGCGAAAACCGTGATTGGGCCGCTGAACTGGGATGAGAAAGGCGATCTGAAGGGATTTGATTTTGGTGTCTTCCAGTGGCATGCCGACGGTTCGTCTTCTGTAGCGACGAAATAAATACCCGTCGTCTTTCAAGTTGCAGATGCGTTGGCTACGTTCACTTACCCGAATCACTTAGTTTACTAAGCTCATCGGGATTCGTTCTCTTGCCGCCTTTCTGCGACTTGAAATCCATTGGGTATTGGCCAGTCATTCTGGGTCATCCCACCTCCCCGACGGCTATGCGTTGGGGAGGAATAAATAAGGTTATTGTATGTCCGAGCAGTTCCTCTACTTCCTGCAACAGATGTTTAACGGCGTCACGCTGGGCAGTACTTACGCGCTGATTGCTATCGGTTACACCATGGTTTACGGCATTATCGGCATGATCAACTTCGCCCACGGCGAGGTGTATATGATCGGCAGTTACGTCTCGTTTATGATCATCGCAGCGCTGATGATGATGGGCATTGATGTGGGCTGGATGCTGGTGGGTGCAGGTTTCATTGGTGCTATTGTCATCGCCAGTGCCTACGGCTGGAGCATCGAACGTGTTGCTTATAAGCCGGTGCGTAATTCTAAGCGTCTGATTGCACTGATCTCTGCTATCGGGATGTCCATCTTCTTGCAAAACTACGTCAGCCTGACTGAAGGTTCACGTGATATTGCGCTGCCAAGCCTGTTTAACGGCCAGTGGGTCGTCGGTGCTAGCGACAACTTTACCGCAACCATTACCACCATGCAGTTGGTGATTTGGGTGGTGACATTCCTTGCGATGCTGGCGCTGACGCTGTTTATTCGCTACTCCCGCATGGGTCGTGCGTGCCGTGCGTGCGCAGAAGATTTGAAAATGGCGAGCCTGCTCGGAATTAACACCGACCGCGTTATCTCCCTGACCTTCGTGATTGGCGCAGCCATGGCTGCGGTAGCGGGTGTTCTGCTGGGCCAATTCTACGGCGTTATCAACCCATACATCGGTTTTATGGCCGGGATGAAAGCCTTCACCGCAGCGGTTCTTGGCGGTATCGGCAGTATTCCTGGTGCGATGATTGGTGGCCTGATTTTAGGTGTTGCAGAAGCGCTGACCTCCGCGTATCTGAGCACTGAATATAAAGATGTTGTCTCCTTTGCGCTGCTCATCGTGGTTCTGCTGGTTATGCCTACCGGTATCCTGGGTCGCCCGGAGGTAGAAAAAGTATGAAACCGATGCATGTTGTTTTGGCGCTGCTTTCGGCGGCCATATTTTTCGTGCTGGCGGGCGTCTTTATGGGCGTTCAGCTAAGTCTTGATGGCACTAAGCTTGTAGTCCACAGCGCTGAAACGGTGCGCTGGGAATGGGTGTTGATTGGTACGGCGATTGTCTTCGTCTTCCAGTTACTGCGCCCTGCATTCCAGAAAGGCATGAAAAAAGTCTCCGGGCCGAAGTTTGTGCTGCCTGCGTTAGACGGTTCTACGCCGAAACAAAAACTGTTCCTGGCGGCACTGTTAGTGCTCGCGGTTGCGTGGCCGTTTGTGGTGTCACGCGGTACGGTGGATATCGCCACGCTGACCATGATTTATATCATTCTCGGTCTTGGCCTGAACGTGGTTGTCGGTTTGTCTGGCTTACTGGTTCTGGGCTACGGCGGTTTTTATGCCATCGGCGCTTATACCTTTGCGCTGCTCAACCACTACTACGGTTTAGGGTTCTGGACATGCTTGCCAATCGCCGGCCTGGTGTCTGCGGCGGCAGGTTTCCTGCTCGGCTTCCCGGTGTTGCGTTTACGGGGCGACTACCTTGCGATTGTGACGCTCGGCTTTGGTGAAATCGTCCGTATTTTGCTGCTCAACAACACCGAAATTACCGGTGGCCCGAACGGTATCAGCCAGATCCCAAAACCTACGTTGTTCGGTCTGGAATTCAGCCGCAGCACGCGTGAAGGCGGTTGGGACACTTTCAGCAACTTCTTTAACGTCGCATACAACCCCGGCGACAGGATTATCTTCCTGTACCTCGTTGCGCTGTTGCTGGTTGTGCTGTCGCTGTTTGTGATTAACCGACTGCTGCGTATGCCGCTGGGCCGTGCGTGGGAAGCGTTGCGTGAAGATGAAATCGCTTGCCGTTCGCTTGGCCTGAACCCAACGCGCATCAAACTGACCGCGTTTACCATCAGCGCCGCGTTTGCAGGCTTTGCCGGTACGCTGTTTGCTGCACGTCAGGGCTTTGTTAGCCCGGAATCCTTCACCTTTGCCGAATCTGCATTCGTACTGGCGATTGTCGTGCTGGGCGGTATGGGCTCGCAATTTGCCGTTATCCTCGCCGCCGTGCTGCTGGTGGTGTCGCGTGAATTGATGCGTGATCTGAACGAATACAGCATGTTGGTACTTGGTGGCTTGATGGTGCTGATGATGATTTGGCGTCCACAAGGCTTGCTGCCAATGTCGCGTCCGCAATTGAAGCTTAAAAAAGAGCAAGTGGAACAAGTGAAAGGAGAGCAGGCATGAGTCAGCCATTGTTATCCGTAAACGGCTTGATGATGCGTTTTGGCGGCCTGCTCGCCGTAAACAATGTTTCTCTGGAACTGCATCCACAAGAAATTGTTTCGTTAATCGGCCCTAACGGTGCCGGTAAAACCACGGTGTTTAACTGCCTGACCGGCTTCTACAAGCCATCAGGCGGTACGATTCTGTTGCGTGATCAGCACCTTGAAGGGCTGCCGGGTCAACAAATTGCACGTATGGGCGTGGTGCGTACTTTCCAGCACGTTCGTCTGTTCCGCGAAATGACCGTGATTGAAAATTTGCTGGTTGCTCAGCATATGCAGCTGAAAACGGGAGTGTTCTCAGGTCTTTTGAAAACGCCTGCTTTTCGCCGCTCACAAAGCGAAGCGCTGGACCGTGCTGCAACATGGCTTGATCGTATTGGCCTACTTGAGCAGGCTAACCGCCAGGCGAGCAACCTGGCGTATGGCGATCAACGCCGCCTTGAGATTGCACGTTGCATGGTGACTCAGCCAGAAATTCTGATGCTTGATGAACCAGCGGCTGGCCTTAACCCGAAAGAAACGCATGAGCTCGATGAATTAATCATGGAGTTACGCAACCATCACAACACCACCGTGCTGTTAATCGAGCACGATATGAAACTGGTGATGGGCATTTCTGACAGGATTTACGTGGTAAACCAGGGGACGCCGCTTGCGAACGGCACGCCGGAGCAAATCCGTAATAACCCTGACGTAATCCGTGCATATTTGGGTGAGGCTTAATATGGAAAATATCATGTTGTCATTTGACCATGTGAGCGCCCACTACGGAAAAATCCAGGCGCTTCATGAGGTCAGTCTGCACATCAAACAGGGCGAAATCGTCACTCTGATTGGCGCGAACGGTGCCGGTAAAACCACTCTGTTGGGAACACTGTGTGGTGACCCGCGCGCTTCAAGCGGCAAGATTACCTTTGATGGTAAAGACATTACCGACTGGCATACCGCGCGCATCATGCGTGAAGCCGTGGCGATTGTGCCTGAAGGCCGCCGCGTGTTTTCTCGCATGACTGTAGAGGAAAACCTGGCGATGGGCGGCTTCTTTGCGGAACGCGACCAGTATCATGAACGCATCCAACGTGTTTACGAACTGTTCCCGCGCCTGCTGGAGCGCCGTATTCAGCGTGCGGGCACTATGTCCGGTGGTGAGCAGCAAATGCTGGCGATTGGCCGTGCATTGATGAGCCAGCCGCGTCTGTTGCTGTTAGATGAACCATCGCTCGGTCTTGCGCCAATTATCATCCAGCAGATTTTCGACACTATCGAACAACTGCGCAGCGAAGGCATGACCATCTTCCTGGTCGAGCAGAACGCCAACCAGGCGTTGAAACTCGCTGATCGCGGCTACGTGCTGGAAAACGGCCACGTGGTGCTGGAAGACACCGGTGATGCGCTTCTGGCTAACGAAGCGGTACGTAGCGCCTACCTCGGCGGCTAGTTTATCGCTTCAAACCTAAGGAGCCTTTTGGCTCCTTTTTTTATGACATTTTGCCTCCAGTCATAATTCCTTCACTTCATCGTAACGATCCTGTCACCTCACGGTTATTTTTCTGTCATTCGCGCATGTCATGTTTTGATGCGAACAAAAACGCGTATTTTCGCGCAACTTATTCAACTCAAAATAATTCGAGAGATAAGACATGACTGCATCGTTACGACACACCGCAATTTGCCTTGCGCTAGGATGCGTATTTAGCAGCAGCGCTATCGCCGCCACCTCCATTCCGTTCTGGCATTCAATGGAAGGCGAACTGGGCAAAGAAGTTGATTCACTGGCTCAACGCTTTAACCAGACGCATCCAGACTACAAAATTGTTCCGGTTTATAAAGGTAACTACGAACAAAACCTGGCGGCAGGGATTGCGGCTTTCCGCTCGGGTAATGCGCCAGCTATTTTGCAGGTTTACGAAGTAGGCACGGCGACCATGATGGCCTCGAAAGCTATCAAGCCTGTGTATGAAGTGTTTAACGATGCGGGCATTAAGTTCGACGAATCCCAATTTGTGCCGACGGTTTCCGGTTACTACACCGACGCGAAAACCGGGCATCTGCTTTCCCAGCCTTTCAACAGCTCCACGCCAGTGCTGTATTACAACAAAGATGCCTTTAAGAAAGCTGGCCTCAACCCGGACCAGCCGCCAAAAACCTGGCAGGACTTGGCTGAATACACCGCGAAGCTGAAAGCGGCAGGTATGAAATGTGGTTACGCCAGCGGCTGGCAGGGCTGGATTCAAATTGAAAACTTCAGCGCATGGAACGGCTTGCCGGTTGCGACCAAAAACAACGGTTTTGATGGTACTGACGCCGTGCTGGAATTCAATAAACCAGAGCAGGTGAAACACATCGCTCTGCTGGAAGCGCTGAATAAGAAAGGTGATTTTAGCTACTTTGGCCGTAAAGATGAGTCCACCGAGAAGTTCTACAACGGTGATTGCGCCATCACAACCGCCTCTTCCGGTTCGCTTGCTGATATCCGCCATTACGCCAAATTCAACTACGGCGTGGGCATGATGCCTTACGACTCAACCATTCCGAACGCACCACAAAACGCCATTATCGGTGGGGCAAGTCTGTGGGTTATGCAGGGTAAAGACGCCGCAACATACAAAGGCGTTGCCGAGTTTATGCAGTTCCTTGCTCAGCCAGAAATCGCCGCTGAGTGGCACCAGAAAACAGGTTATCTGCCAATTACCAAAGCGGCTTATGACCTGACGCGCGAACAAGGCTTCTACGAGAAAAATCCAGGTGCAGATATCGCTACGCGCCAGATGATGAACAAGCCGCCATTGCCATTCACCAAAGGTCTGCGTCTGGGCAACATGCCACAGATTCGTACCATCGTAGATGAAGAACTGGAATCGGTATGGACCGGCAAGAAAACCCCTCAACAGGCGTTAGATAGCGCGGTTGAACGTGGAAATCAGCTGCTGCGCCGTTTCGAGCAGTCGACGAAGTCTTAAGTTTTGTTGGTGTCGGATGGCGCTTCGCTTATCCGACCCACGAAAGCCGTTGTAGGGTGGATTAGCGCATGCGACATCCACCATTAATCTCTATAAGAGCAACACTATGTCATCATCTCGTCCGGTGTTTCGTTCCAGCTGGCTTCCGTATGCCCTTGTCCTGCCGCAACTGGTTATCACCATTATCTTTTTCATCTGGCCTGCGGGCGAAGCGCTGTGGTATTCACTCCAGAATGTCGATCCCTTTGGGCTTTCGAGTACTTTTGTCGGGCTGGATAACTTCAAACAGCTTTTCCACGACAGCTACTATCTCGACTCTTTCTACACCACCTTAATTTTCAGTGGATTAGTAGCGGGTAGCGGCCTGCTGGTATCACTGTTTTTCGCCGCCCTGACGGATTACGTGATTCGTGGCAGTCGTATTTACCAAACGCTCATGCTGCTGCCGTATGCGGTGGCCCCGGCGATTGCCGCCGTATTGTGGATCTTCTTGTTTAACCCTGGGCGCGGCCTGCTAACCCACGTTCTTGAGCAGTTTGGTTACCACTGGAACCACGCGCAAAACAGTGGCCAGGCGATGTTCCTCGTGGTGTTTGCTTCGGTCTGGAAGCAAATCAGCTACAACTTCTTGTTCTTCTTTGCCGCCCTGCAGTCGATTCCTCGATCCCTGGTCGAAGCCGCTTCCATTGACGGAGCAGGCCCGGTGCGCCGCTTTTTCAAGTTGTCGCTGCCGTTGATTGCCCCGGTCAGTTTCTTCCTGCTGGTGGTAAACCTGGTCTATGCCTTTTTCGACACCTTTCCGGTTATCGACGCCGCAACAGGCGGTGGGCCAGTGCAGGCGACCACCACGCTTATCTACAAAATTTATCGCGAAGGTTTTGCCGGACTCGATCTCTCCGCGTCGGCCGCGCAATCAGTGGTGTTAATGCTGCTGGTGATCATCCTGACCGTGGTTCAGTTTCGCTTTGTGGAACGTAAGGTACGCTACCAATGATTGAGAACCGCCGTGGGCTGACGATTTTCAGCCACACCATGCTGATTCTTGGCATCATCGTGATTCTGTTCCCGCTGTACGTCGCATTTGTGGCGGCAACGCTGGATAACGAAGCCGTTTTTCAGACGCCAATGACGCTGATTCCGGGCACGCATCTGCTGGAAAACATGGGCTATATCTGGACGCACGGCGTGGGTGCCAACAGTGCGCCATTTGGCCTGATGCTGCTGAACAGTTTTGTCATGGCGATGGTGATTACCATCGGCAAAATCACGGTTTCCATGCTCTCCGCTTTCGCCATTGTCTGGTTCCGCTTTCCGCTGCGTAACCTGTTTTTCTGGATGATTTTTATCACTCTGATGCTGCCGGTTGAAGTGCGTATTTTCCCGACGGTGGAAGTGATCGCCAATCTCAAAATGCTCGATAGCTACACCGGCCTGACGCTGCCGTTAATGGCATCAGCGACCGCGACCTTTTTATTCCGCCAGTTCTTTATGACGCTGCCTGACGAGCTTATGGAAGCGGCGCGTATCGACGGTGCATCGCCGATGCGTTTCTTCCGCGACATCGTGCTGCCGCTCTCAAGAACCAACCTCGCGGCGCTGTTCGTCATCACCTTTATCTACGGCTGGAACCAGTATCTGTGGCCGTTGCTGATTATCAGCGACGTTAACCTCGGTACGGCTGTCGCGGGTATTAAAGGGATGATGTCGTCTGGCGAAGGCTCTACACAGTGGAACCAGGTGATGGCGGCGATGCTGCTGACGCTGATTCCGCCGGTAATTATTGTTTTAGCCATGCAACGCGCGTTTGTGCGTGGCCTTGTTGATAGTGAGAAGTAACCCATGGCAGGATTAAAACTACAGGCAGTAAGCAAAAGCTGGGATAATAAAACCCAGGTGATTCAACCGTTAACGCTGGATGTGGCAGACGGCGAATTTATCGTGATGGTTGGCCCGTCGGGCTGCGGCAAATCAACATTGCTGCGTATGGTCGCCGGCCTAGAGCGTGTTACCAGTGGTGATATCTGGATTGATCGCCAGCGCGTCACCGAAATGGAGCCGAAAGAGCGCGGCATCGCGATGGTGTTCCAGAACTACGCACTTTATCCACATATGAGCGTGGAAGAAAACATGGCCTGGGGGCTGAAAATCCGTGGCATGGGCAAAGCACACATCCAGCAGAAAGTGGTGGAAGCGGCCCGAATTCTGGAGCTCGATGGTTTACTTAAACGCCGCCCGCGTGAGCTTTCCGGTGGGCAACGCCAGCGTGTGGCAATGGGGCGCGCGATTGTGCGCGATCCGGCTGTTTTCTTGTTCGATGAACCATTATCAAACCTCGATGCCAAGCTGCGCGTGCAGATGCGCCTGGAATTACAACAACTGCATCGCCGCCTGAAAACCACCAGTTTGTACGTCACACACGACCAGGTTGAAGCGATGACACTGGCGCAGCGTGTGATGGTGATGAACAAGGGCGTCGCCGAGCAAATCGGCACGCCAGTTGAAGTCTACGAACGCCCGGCAAGCCGCTTTGTGGCGAGTTTTATCGGCTCACCCGCCATGAACTTGCTGGAAGGGAATATCAGTGCTGATGGCTCACGCTTTGAGCTGGCAGGCGGCATGGCGTTACCACTGGGAAATGCGGCAAACCTGCAACGAGGACGGGCTGTAACCCTGGGTATCCGCCCGGAACATATTGCGCTAAGCTCACAAACCGCAGGTGGAATCCCCTTTATAGTGGACACGCTGGAGATGCTCGGCGCGGATAATTTAGTGCACGGGCGTTGGGGCGAGCAAAAAATGGTGGTGCGCCTGTCGCACCAGGAGCGCCCGCAACCCGGCAGCACGCTTTGGCTGCATCTGCCTGAAAATAATCTACATTTCTTTGATAAAGAAAATGGACAACGTTTATGAGTAACTGGCCATACCCAAAAGTCGCGGCCCATCGTGGCGGCGGAAAACTGGCACCGGAAAACACGCTGGCAGCCATTGATGTTGGTGCGCGCTACGGTCATACCATGATTGAGTTTGATGCCAAACTTTCACAAGACGGGCAAATCTTCCTACTGCACGACGACACGCTTGAGCGCACCAGTAATGGCTGGGGAATTGCGGGTGATTTGCCGTGGGATAAGCTGCTGAATGTTGATGCCGGAAGCTGGTTTAGCGGTGAGTTTAAAGGCGAGCCATTACCTCTGCTTTCGCAGGTTGCCGCACGCTGTAAACAGCACGGCATGATGGCAAACATCGAAATCAAGCCGTCGACCGGCACCGATACGCAAACCGGGCAAGTTATCGCTCTGGCAGCCATTGAATTATGGCAGGGGCAAACCGCACCGTTGCTGTCTTCGTTTTCTATCGAAGCGTTGGAGGCGGCGCAAAATGCCGTGCCTGAACTCCCACGCGGGTTGTTACTCGATGAATGGCGTGATGACTGGCGGGAACTGACCACCCGACTTGGCTGCGTTTCCATTCACTTGAACCATCAATTGCTTGATGAGTCTCGTGTGAATGAGCTTAAAGCGGCGGGACTGCATATTCTGGTTTATACGGTGAATGCTCCCCAACGAGCAGCAACGTTGCTGCGCTGGGGAGTTGATACCATTTGTACCGACCGTATTGACCAGATTGGCGCTGATTTTACGGCCCAATAGTTTTCAGCGGAATACTCGGCTGTAATGGCGCTGAGTGATTACTTTGGTTAAGCATGCTGCCATTGCTTTTCGGTTGCAGCATGTGATCCTGACTGCTTGTACTGCTACTTCCACTCAACATCCCGCCGTTGTTATTTGGCAACACCTGCTGCGTTCCTACTTCCATCTCATTCGGCAGCGTTTTTTTCACCTTAAAGACGTCCTGCTGGGAATTATTGTTTATCTGCCCTTCCAAATGCTGTTGTTGCATACGCGTCTGCGTTTGTAACTGCTGATTCAACATCCCTTTTTGCTGTATCTGCTGCGTTTGCATCTGCTGCTGCATGCGTTGCTGACTTGGGATCTGGTAATCCGGTTGGTTTGGATTATTCAGGGTATTAATCGGCTGTGCCAAACAGGTCAATGGCAGCACAGCCGCCAGCATGAGTATTTTTTTCATCTTCACTTCCTCCATTTGGGGGATCTACTAAGTTTAATCGTTTTCCGTAGTTGCGAAGATTATTTAGGAATTATGGACCAGGCTTTATGGGCGATTGACTCTAAAACCCGTCGTCTTTCACGTTACAGATGCGTTGGCTACGTTCACTCACCCGAATCACTTAGTCCACTAAGCTCATCGGGATTCGTTCGCTTGCCGCCTTCCTGCACCATGAAATCCATAGGGTTTTATAAATATATGGAGAAAACAACGATGAAGCAGTGGAAAAATATTCGTTTAGAAATTCTGCGCTGGATGACCGTTCCCGTGCTGATGATAGGACTGTGCCTCTGCGTTAGTGCTGCGCCCCCTCCGGTTGCAGCTCCTGTATCTTACGGTGTTGAAGCGGACGTATATCACCCGGTACGTGCTGAAAATGGCATGGTGGCCTCGCAAGATTCACTCGCAACACAAGTGGGTGTCGATATCCTTAAACAAGGTGGCAACGCGGTAGATGCCGCCGTTGCCGTGGGCTTTGCGCTAGCGGTAACACACCCGCAGGCGGGTAATATTGGTGGCGGCGGCTTTATGATGCTGCGAACCAAAGATGGTAAAACCACCGCCATTGATTTCCGTGAAATGGCGCCAGAAAAAGCCACGCGCGATATGTTCCTCGATGCGCAGGGCAATGCTGACAGCAAAAAATCCCTTACTTCTCATCTTGCTTCAGGCACACCAGGCACAGTGGCAGGCTTCTCAATGGCCCTGGAAAAGTACGGTACTTTGCCGCTCAACAAAGTTATCCAGCCCGCCATCAAACTGGCGCAAGATGGTTTCACAGTGAATGATGCACTGGCGGAAGACCTGAAAGTCTATGGCGCGGAAGTGCTTCCTAATCATCCAAACAGCAAAGCTATTTTCTGGAAAGCTGATGGGGAACCGCTGCAAAAGGGCGACAAACTGGTGCAGACGAACCTCGCCAAAAGCCTGGAGATGATTGCCGAAAATGGCCCTGATGCCTTCTATAAAGGGGCCATTGCCGACCAGATTGCCGATGAAATGGCAAAAAATGGTGGGTTAATTAGCAAGGCCGATCTGGCGAATTACAAGGCTGTCGAACGTGCGCCAATCAGCGGTGACTACCGTGGCTACCAGATTTTCTCTATGCCTCCCCCGTCATCTGGCGGCATTCACATCGTTGAAATCCTTAATATTCTGGAAAACTTTGATCTCGGTAAATATGGTTTCGGCAGTGCCAATGCGATGCAGCTTACCGCTGAAGCTGAAAAATATGCTTATGCGGATCGCTCGGAATACCTCGGTGACCCTGACTTTGTGAAAGTGCCGTGGCAGGCGCTAACTAACAAAGCCTATGCCAAATCACTGGCGGAACAGATAGACATCAACAAAGCGCGCCCGTCGAGTGAAATCAAACCCGGTAAACTCGCGCCGTATGAAAGTAACCAGACCACTCATTTCTCCGTGGTGGATAAAGATGGCAACGCCGTTGCAGTGACCTATACGCTCAATACTGTATTTGGCACCGGCATTGTTGCAGGCAACACCGGCATTCTGATGAATAACCAAATGGATGACTTCTCGGCTAAACCGGGCGTGCCGAACGTTTATGGGCTGGTCGGTGGCGATGCTAATGCCGTTGGGCCGCATAAACGCCCGCTGTCGTCGATGTCGCCAACTATTGTGGTGAAAGATGGCAAAACCTGGCTGGTTACAGGTAGCCCGGGCGGTAGCCGAATCATCACTACTGTGCTGCAAATGGTGATGAATACCATCGATTATGGAATGAACGTCGCTGAAGCAACTAATGCACCACGTTTCCATCATCAATGGTTGCCTGATGAGTTAAGAGTCGAAAAAGGCTTTAGCCCGGATACACTTAAGCTGCTGAAAGATAAAGGGCAGAACGTCCAGGTGAAAGAGGTGATGGGCAGTACGCAAAGTATTATGGTTGGGCCAGATGGTTCGCTATATGGCGCTTCTGACCCGCGTTCGGTTGATGATCTCGCCGCTGGTTATTAATCAATAACACCACTCCTCCCGCTGGGGAGTGGTGTTTTCGCAGACTATTCCTTTCATTACTCATCTCGGCGCTGATAACTCCAGTTGTCTCAAAAAGTTTAATCTTTCGGGAGGATTCGGAGACTTGTTCTTTTGTAGTTTGGTGACATCAGATACTGGAAAAGTTGAGGTAATGATGATCAACCGACGTAATTTCCTGCTGGGAAGTAGTGTGGTTTCAGGCGTGGCGTTGATGGGGTTGTTACCATCGCTGTTTTCCCGCAAAGCTGTTGCGCAGGCATTGGCTGAAAAATTTGAATTCACGCTAACAGATGCCCAGTGGCATCAACGCTTAAGTGACGCGCAATTTTATATTTTGCGCGAAGCGGGCACCGAGCGGCCCTATACCAGCCCATTGAATGATGAGCACCGCAAGGGTGAATTTTCCTGCGCCGGATGCAAGCTTCCCCTTTTTTCTTCAGAGACTAAATTCGACAGCCATACAGGTTGGCCGAGTTTCTGGCAGCCTTTACCCAATGCAGCACTCACCAGCCGGGATATTTCGTTGGGTATGGTGCGCGACGAAGTGCACTGCCGCCGCTGCGGTGGGCATCTCGGGCATGTATTTGATGATGGCCCAAAACCCACGGGCTTGCGCTACTGCATGAATGGGTTGGCGATGATATTTACTCCAAAAGCGGTTTAAGTCAGGCATAACCTGTAAGTGAGTCTCTCCATGAAAATTAACCGAAAAAGTATTCTGTCTCTGCGTAATTACAGCTTAATTGTGGGCCTGGTGGCGGTATCCGCGTTTGCCTTTCAGAGCAGTGCCTGGTCGATGGGAGGAGCTGAACCCGCTGTGGTTATTCCCGCGCCTGCACGCGATGAAGCACCTGGCTCATCACACAGCGAAACTGCGTTGTTCTCTGGTGGCTGCTTCTGGGGAATTCAGGGTGTATTCCAGCACGTTAAAGGTGTGACTAACGCAGTATCTGGCTATGCTGGTGGCGATGCGCAGACCGCGAATTACGATCAGGTTAGTAATGGCGATACGGGCCATGCGGAAACTGTCCAGGTCACTTACGACTCAACTCAGGTGACGTACGGTGAATTGCTGCATATCTTCTTTTCTGTTGGCCATAATCCAACCGAACTAAATAGACAAGGTCCGGATACCGGAACGCAATATCGTTCAGCTGTGTTTCCGATGAATGCGCAGCAGTCCGAAGTGGTGAAAGCGTATATCGCACAACTGAATGGCAGCCATAGTTACAGCAAGCCGATAGTGACGAAAGTGGAAAGTAGTGGGCATTTTTATCCGGCGGAGGCTTACCATCAAAACTTCTTAAACGACAATCCGAATCACCCGTACATTGTGGTGAATGATTTGCCGAAAATTAAAGAATTGCAGCAGTACTTTCCACACAACTACCGTGAGCAGGCTGTACTGGTAAAAGAATAAATTAAGCGGGGGAGGTGAACTCCCCCGTGGCCTTTACTGCATGTTCACTTTGTGGCGCGCCATATAATACGCATCCACATACTGCCCATCACGTAACGCGAAGTTTTTGCCTGTGCCTTCAATCTCAAAGCCGAATTTGCGGTAAACCGAGAGTGCAGGTGCATTATCAACAAACACTGTCAGCTCAATACGGTCGATACGCAGCCAGTTATCACACAGGTCGGTCATCGCGGCCATAAGCGCGCTGGCAACGCCTCTGCCTTGATAGTTGCTATCTACACCCATACCAAATGTCGCGACGTGGCTACGTCGCGCAGACTGCTCAACCATCAACATAAGCTGGCCAACAACTTTGCCATCAATACATGCGACCAGGTTACGGCTGCCTGGCTTCAGGTCGGCCATCCGATCGATGAACAGTTTTAGCGGAGGATGAGGAATATGTAGCGTGTCACGGTATAGCGCAGGCTGGGCATAAATTTGCTGCAGGGATTCTAAATCTCCGATTTCCGCGTGACGAACTACGATTTCACTCATTCCTTTTATCCTCAATTGGTTAGGTAACCCCTTCAACATTATTGACTTTTTAATTTTCGTCAACTGCCAATTTTTTCTAAAAAAAAGTAGACAAGTGCGAATGATAATGATTATTATTGCCATGCGTTCAGGGGAGACCCCTACGGAGACATCCTGAAAGCACGACATTGCTCACATTGCTTCCAGTATTACTTTAGCCAGCCTTGTGCTGGCTTTTTTTTGCCCTGCTTATTTGAAGCTGTAGCTGTGTTGGCTGCACTCACTCACCCGAATCACTTACATAAGTAAGCTCATCGGGATTCGTTCCCTTGCCGCCTTGCTACAACTCCAACTAATTTGGGCAAAACCCTCGATCTTTATTATAAAAACATTGTTTTCGTAGGACGGCTTAGCGCCGCGACATCCGCCAAAGACTCAAGTATGGTAATTGCAATTCAAAGTCAAAAAGGACGAAGCAATGACCCTACACTGCGCTTTTATAGGTTTTGGCAAAAGTACCACGCGTTACCACCTCCCTTACGTTCTGGTCCGCAAAGATAAATTCCACGTTGCCCATATTTTCCGCCGCAATGAAAAGCCGGATATCGAGCAGCAGCCGGAATATAACCACATTCATTTCACCAGCGATCTGGACGAAGTGCTGAACGACCCGCAGGTCAAGCTGGTGGTGGTTTGCACCCACGCGGATAGCCACTTTGATTACGCGAAACGCGCGCTGGAAGCAGGCAAAAATGTGCTGGTGGAAAAACCGTTTACCCCAACACTTGCTGAAGCCAAAGAGTTGTTCGAACTGGCGAAAGCCAAAGGGCTGACCGTCACGCCTTACCAGAATCGCCGTTTTGACTCCTGTTTCCTGACGATGAAAAAAACCATCGAAAGCGGAAAACTTGGCGATATCGTTGAAATTGAAAGTCACTTTGATATGTATCGCCCGGTTGCGGAAACTAAACCAGGGCTGCCGGCAGATGGTGCGTTCTATGGCCTCGGTGTGCATACCATGGACCAAATCATCTCGCTGTTTGGCCGCCCCGATCACGTTGCCTACGATATTCGTAGCGTGCGTAATAAAGCCAACCCGGACGATACTTTTGAAGCGCAGCTTTTCTATGGCGATATGAAAGCCATCGTCAAAACCAGCCATTTAGTTAAAATCGATTACCCGAAATTCCTGGTTCACGGCACCAAAGGTTCGTTCATTAAGTTCGGCATCGACCAGCAAGAAACCAGCCTCAAGGCTTACATCATGCCGGGTGAACCGGGCTTTGCTGCAGACAGCAGCGTAGGCGTGCTTGAATATGTCAACGACGTGGGCGAAACCGTGCGCGAAGAGCTGAAACCGGAAGCGGGAGACTACGGGCGTGTATACGACGCACTGTACGAAACCATTGTTAACGGCAGGCCAAATTACGTCAGAGAAATTGAAGCATTAACCAACCTTGAGATCCTCGAACGTGGTTTCGAGCAAGCTGCACCTTCTACTGTGACCCTCGCTTAACCAGAAATTTTACGCCTCTGACTCGTTCACTTTTTTTGAACAGAGGCGTCAATTTTCACCCTCTATGATCATTTCCGATTCGGGTCCACACTTAGCCCATCAAACGAATTGCGGAGAAATGAAGATGATCTTTTTAAGAAAAGCTGAAGAACGTGGTCATGCGAATCATGGTTGGTTGGATAGCTGGCACACCTTCTCATTCGCTAACTATTACGATGCCAATTTCATGGGTTTCTCGGCATTACGTGTGATTAACGAAGACGTAGTGGACGCTGGAGAAGGATTCGGTACCCATCCGCACAAGGACATGGAAATCCTGACCTATGTGCTGGAAGGCGCGGTTGCACACCGGGACAGCATGGGGAATGAAGAGAAGGTTCCTGCGGGTGAGTTCCAGATTATGAGCGCCGGCACCGGGATTACTCACTCCGAGTACAACCCAAGCAAGACTGAGCGCCTGCGTTTGTACCAAATCTGGATCATTCCAGACAAAACTGGCATCACGCCGCGTTACGACCAACGTCGTTTCGATGCACCGCAAGGCCGCCAACTGGTGCTTTCACCGGATGCACGTGAGGGTTCCTTGCTGGTGAATCAGGATATGGAACTGTCGCGTTGGGCGCTGGCGAAAGACGAACAATCTGTTTATCAGATTCCGGCTGAACGCCGTATCTGGATTCAGGTCGTGAAAGGTGATGTGTCGATTAATGGCACTCAGGCCAAAACCAGCGATGCTATCGCCGTGTGGGATGAACAAGCGATTTCGATTCATGCCAATAGTGAAAGTGAGATTCTTTTGTTCGATTTACCTCCAGTCTAATACCCGTCATCCTTCAGGTTGCAGCGGTGTTGGCTACGTAAATTCGCCCCAGTCACTTACTTTAGTAAGCTCCCGGGGACTTATTTCCTTGCCGCCTTGCTGCACCCCGAATGATTTTGGGTATTTAAATGCATAATTACCGGTCACAACCTTCCTCGGAAACAGGGGAAGGTTGTGCTTT
The DNA here is from genome assembly GCF_004366275.1 of Buttiauxella sp. BIGb0552. NCBI lineage: Bacteria > Pseudomonadati > Pseudomonadota > Gammaproteobacteria > Enterobacterales > Enterobacteriaceae > Buttiauxella > Buttiauxella sp. BIGb0552. Next base: position 218,498 of record NZ_SODY01000005.1, on the reverse strand, counting down.
GTCCGTGCTAAACTTCGTTGTCGATAGTTAACCCGCACAGCAGGACAATGAAAAAGAAAAGACCGGTATTACAGGACGTTGCAGACCGCGTTGGCATAACCAAAATGACGGTCAGTCGCTTTTTGCGTAACCCTGACCAGGTTTCCGCTGCGTTACAGGTAAAAATTGCCGCAGCCCTTGATGAACTTGGCTATATTCCGAACCGCGCACCAGACATCCTCTCCAATTCTACCAGTCGCGCAATCGGCGTGTTATTGCCTTCGCTTACCAACCAGGTTTTCGCTGAAGTGCTTCGTGGTATTGAAAACGTTGTCGATGCTTACGGCTACCAGACCATGCTTGCTCACTACGGCTACAAACCGGAGTTGGAAGAAGAGCGTCTGGAATCAATGCTTTCCTGGAATATCGACGGTCTTATCCTTACCGAGCGTACCCATACTCCGCGCACCTTAAAAATGATTGAAGTGGCGGGTATCCCAGTTGTTGAATTGATGGACAGCATTTCGCCGTGCCTGGATATTGCCGTAGGGTTTGATAACTTCGAAGCAGCACGCCAGATGACTGCCGCCATTATTGCGCGTGGCCACCGCCATGTAGCGTATCTCGGTGCACGTCTTGATGAACGTACTGTGATTAAGAAAAAAGGCTATGAGCAGGCGATGAACGATGCCGGCCTTGTGCCATATAGTGTAATGGTCGAAAACTCCTCCTCATATTCCACCGGTATTGAATTGTTCCGTCAGGCCAGGCGTGAATATCCGCAGCTCGACAGCATCTTCTGTACTAACGATGACTTAGCCATCGGTGCGGCATTTGAATGCCAGCGTCAGGGCTTGAGTATTCCAAAAGATATGGCGATTGCCGGTTTCCACGGCCACGATATTGGGCAGGTAATGGAACCGCGTCTTGCCAGCGTACTGACGCCGCGTGAACGTATGGGGCGTATTGGTGCTGAGCGTTTGCTGGCGCGGATACGTGGCGAAACTGTTACGCCGCAGATGTTAGATTTAGGTTTTACTCTCTCTCCCGGCGGTTCAATTTAATTCCCCCGTCATACTTCAAGGTGCAGGTGTGTTAGCTGCACCCGCGCGCCCCAGTCACATAGTTATCTATGTTCCTGGGGACTTACGGCCTTCCTGCACCTCGAATTATTTAGGGGGAATGGCAGTATTTTTTGATTTGGTTCACAATTATACGCTTTGCAAGCTAATGGTTATTGCTTATTGCGCAATCAGCTTAGACAATGTTACCGATAACAGTTACCCGTAACAGTTTTAATATTCCCAAAATAATTCGAGTTGCATCGCGGCGGCAAGAGAAGGAGTTCCGATGAACTTAGTAAACTAAGTGATTCGGACGAGTGAACGCAGCCAACAAAGAGGTAGCTTGAAGAATGAAGGGTATAACAGTCGGAGCTACGCTATGAGCACTACCAACCATGACCACCATATCTACGTCCTGATGGGCGTTTCTGGCAGCGGTAAATCTGCTGTTGCAAGTGAAGTAGCACATCAACTCAAAGCCGCGTTCCTTGACGGTGACTTCCTTCATCCTCGCTGCAATATCATGAAAATGGCATCCGGTGAGCCGCTCAACGATGAAGACCGCAAACCATGGCTGCAAGCGTTAAATGACGCGGCTTTCGCCATGCAACGCACCAATAAAGTCTCCCTCATTGTTTGCTCCGCACTGAAAAAGGTTTATCGCGACCAATTGCGCGACGGTAACCCAAATCTCTCTTTCATCTACATGAAAGGGGATTTTGAAGTCATTGAAAACCGTCTGAAAGCACGTAAAGGTCACTTCTTCAAAACTCAGATGTTGGTCACTCAGTTTGAAACGCTGGAAGAACCAAAAGCTGATGAACCTGATGTTCTGGTGGTGGATATTGACCAAACGCTGGAAGGCGTGGTGGCCAGCACTATTGATGTGATTAATGAAGGCAGTGCGCAGTGAGTACATTAACACTTGTTTTAACAGCAGTAGGTTCGGTTTTACTGCTGCTGTTTTTAGTGATGAAGGCTCGTATGCATGCCTTCGTCGCTTTGATGGTGGTTTCAATTGGTGCAGGGATATTTTCCGGGATGCCGCTCGATAAAATCGCGGCAACCATGGAAAAAGGCATGGGTGGCACACTTGGATTTCTGGCCATCGTCGTCGCACTCGGTGCGATGTTTGGCAAGATTCTTCATGAAACAGGTGCCGTAGATCAGATAGCCGTCAAAATGCTGAAGGCTTTTGGCAAGAGTCGCGCACATTACGCGATTGGCCTCGCGGGTTTAATTTGTGCGCTACCGTTGTTCTTCGAAGTTGCCATTGTTCTGCTGATTAGCGTGGCGTTTTCTATGGCCCGTCATACCGGAACAAACCTGGTCAAATTAGTTATTCCTCTGTTCGCAGGTGTCGCCGCTGCCGCAGCGTTTCTGCTGCCAGGGCCTGCACCCATGTTGCTGGCTTCCCAAATGCACGCCGACTTTGGCTGGATGATTCTGCTAGGCCTGTGCGCCGCCATTCCAAGTATGATTATCGCCGGGCCGTTGTTTGGTAACTTCATCAGTAAATACGTCGAACTGCATATTCCTGACGACATCACCGAACCGCATCTGGGCGAAGGCAAACTGCCATCGTTCGGCTTCAGCCTGTCGCTTATTCTGCTGCCGCTGGTGCTGGTTGGCATGAAAACCATTGCTGCACGTTTCGTCGAACAGGGTTCCACGCTGTACGAATGGCTTGAGTTTATTGGTCATCCGTTCACCGCGATTCTGGTGGCGTGTCTGGTGGCTATTTATGGCCTGGCATATCGTCAGGGAATGGCGAAAGAAAAGGTCATGGAAATCTGCGGCCACGCGCTGCAACCGGCTGGCATTATCTTGCTGGTTATCGGTGCGGGCGGGGTGTTTAAACAAGTGCTGGTGGATTCTGGCGTTGGCCCTGCACTGGGCGAAGCACTGACGGGTTTAGGTTTGCCCATTGCTTTAACCTGTTTTGTGCTGGCTGCTGCGGTTCGCATTATTCAGGGTTCAGCAACGGTTGCTTGCCTGACCGCCGTTGGTCTTGTGATGCCGGTTATTGAGCAGCTGAACTATAACGGCGCACAAATGGCTGCTTTGTCGATTTGTATCGCGGGTGGTTCTATTGTTGTGAGCCATGTTAACGACGCTGGTTTCTGGTTGTTTGGTAAATTCACTGGTGCAACCGAAGGGCAAACCCTGAAGACCTGGACCATGATGGAAACCATCCTCGGCACCACGGGTGCGGTTGTTGGGATGATTGCGTTCTCGCTGCTGTCTTAAGCATTCGAGGTGGATATCGCTAACGCTAATCCACCCAACAACTGTTTTCCGTAGGTCGGATTAGCGCAGCGACATCCGACATTTACTGGGCGGGCACATCACCGCCCAGCAAAATATCTCTATGACATCAACGGCAAAAGCTGCTGATAAATCTGGCTAAACACTTTACGGCGAGTTTTGTAACGCTCATGGCGTGCCATATCTGGCTTGTGTTGCTGCTCAAGCGGTAACTGCGCAAGCATTGATTGCAAAGGTTTATCTGGTGACATGGCGATTTGAGCCAGACGCGCCGCACCCAACGCTGGGCCAACATCACCTCCGGTACGGTAATCCAGCGTTTGCCCACTAATATCTGCCAGCATTTGACGCCAGTACGGGCTACGCGCACCGCCACCGATTAGCGTCACGCTTTGCGGCGTTACCCCACAGGAATGCACCACGTCCATACCTTCAGCCAGCGCATAACCGACCCCCTCAAGCACTGCACGAGCCAACTCTGCCGGGCCATGTTGATGTGTCAGGCCAAAGAAAACCCCTTTTGCCTGAGGATTGTTATGCGGAGTGCGCTCGCCGGAAAGATACGGCAGGAACCACACATCGCCCGCTTCCTCATTCGCTTTTTCAGCAGCTGCCAGTAATGCCGGAACGGTATCTAACCCGGTGAGTTTTGCAGCCCAGTCAAGGCAGGATGCGGCGCTTAGCATCACGGACATCAAGTGCCAGCGGTTTGGCAGCGCGTGGCAGAAACTGTGTACGGCGCTTTCAGGCTTACTGCGAAAGCCATCGCTAACGGCAAAGTAAACGCCAGATGTGCCCAGCGACAACATTGCCTGGCCGACATCCATCATGCCTACGCCAACAGCCCCTGCGGCGTTATCCCCACCGCCTGCAACAACTGGCACAGCGGACATATTCCAGGCCTTAGCCACGTCTTCTTTCAGCTTGCCGGTGATTTCACTGCCTTCGAATAATTCAGGCATTTGCTGGCGGCTCAGCTGGCAGGCGTCGAGCATTTTGTCGCTCCAGTCGCGCTTCGCGACATCCAGCCACATGGTGCCTGCCGCATCGGACATATCGCTGGCGAACACACCGGTCATGCGCAAACGCAGGTAATCTTTCGGTAACAGGACTTTATCTATTTGCGCGAAAACCTCAGGCTCATGGCGTTGAACCCATAGCAGCTTCGGCGCAGTAAAACCTGGCATCATCAGGTTGCCGGTAATCTTGCGAGATTCTGGTACGGCGGCTTCCAGCAGCGCACATTCTTCACCGCAGCGGCCATCGTTCCACAAAATCGCCGGGCGTAAAACGTTCTGCTGTTTATCAAGCAGGGTTGCGCCATGCATTTGCCCGGCAATCCCCAGCGCTTTCACGCCCTGAAGAGAATGCTGCTCGCCAAGTGCTTTCATTGCTCTGTCTGTCGCTTGCCACCAGTGCTCTGGATCTTGCTCAGACCACAACGGGTGGGGGCGTGAAACAGTCAGTGTTTCAGTGCGTGATGCCAACACCTCGCCTTGCTCGTCCAGCAAAATCGCTTTAACACCCGATGTTCCGAGATCGATTCCTATGTACATACCGACTCCTACTTATATGCCCGTCATACTTCAAGTTTCAGGGGGGAGATCCTTTGCCGCGTTACTCGGCAGAGCCTCGCCCCGTTGGGGCCAGCGCAAGCACTGTTCAAAATGCTGAAGCCTTTTGTCCTGCAATTCGAATTATTTAGGGCATTCGCTACAGGTTGCACTTCATGACTACGGCTTAAATTTATTGATCAAAAAGATAATGATTCACCAGGTTTTCCAGTAGCTCCTGATGCCCGCTTTGATGCTGCGGTGCCAGGTTATGCTGCTCAGCGTACTGTGCAATCTGCGCAAGAGACATTTGTCCTTTCAGAATTTGCTGGCCCAGTTCACCATTCCAACCGGCATAACGCTTCGCAACGCGTTTATCCAGTTCACCGTCTTCAATCATACGAGCCGCAATTTTCAGCGATAGTGCCATCACATCCATGGCCCCAATATGACCATAGAACAGATCGTATTTATCGGTGCTTTGGCGGCGCACTTTGGCATCAAAGTTCAGGCCGCCCGTGGTGAAACCACCTGCTTTCAGGATTTCGTACATCACTAATGAGTTTTCTTCCACGCTATTTGGGAACTGGTCGGTATCCCAGCCCAATTGCGGGTCGCCACGGTTGGCATCAACCGAACCAAAGATGCCCAGTGCAATAGCACTGGCGATTTCGTGATGGAACGAGTGACCCGCAAGTGTTGCGTGGTTTGCTTCGATATTTACTTTGATCTCTTTTTCCAGACCAAATTGCTTCAGGAAACCATAAACCGTGGCGACATCGTAATCGTACTGATGCTTCGTTGGTTCTTGTGGTTTTGGTTCGATAAGCAACGTGCCACGGAAACCAATTTTGTGTTTGTGCTCAACGACCATTTGCAAGAAGCGGCCAATTTGCTCGCGTTCTTGACGCAAATCGGTATTGAGCAGGGATTCGTAGCCTTCACGACCACCCCAAAGCACATAGTTTTCACCGCCCAGTTTGTGAGTGGCGTTCATCGCGGTCACCACTTGCGTGGCGGCCCAGGAAAACACTTCCGGATCCGGGTTGGTTGCCGCACCCGCACCAAAGCGTGGATTGGTGAAGCAGTTAGCGGTACCCCACAGCAATTTCACACCGCTTTCTTGCTGCTTTTGCGCCAGCACGTCGATCATTTGTGCGAAGTTGTTCAGATACTCTTTCAGTGACGCGCCTTCTGGCGATACGTCCACATCATGGAAGCAGTAATACGGCACATTCAGTTTGTGGAAGAATTCAAACGCCACATCCGCTTTCAGTTTTGCCAGGCCTAATGCATCGCCTGCTTGTTGCCATGGACGTTCAAAGGAACCGGCACCAAACATGTCGGCACCGTTCCAGCAGAAGTTATGCCAGTAACAGGCGGCAAAACGCAGGTGCTCTTCCATGCGTTTACCCAGAACAATTTCGTCCGGATTGTAGTGGCGGAAGGCCAGAGGGTTAGTGGATTTAGTACCTTCAAAACGTACACGTTCAAGTTGGTCGAAATAGGCTTGCATAATTGACTCCGTAATCATAATCAAGAGGGGGGCGGCAAGTAAGAGATTCTGTAACTATCCTGTATTTTCCTCCGACGTTGCTCAATTACGTTATTTCACACTGCGATTAAGAGAATGCTCAAACGTGCGCCATCTCGCAAAAAATGATGAAAATAAACCAAAAAACAACTCGAGCATTATTCCAGTAAATATCGCAATGAAATGGATTTCTAAATTAAAGTACGATCGCCATCATAAATTAACAATTAAACAAAAAAACGTAATGAGAAGATAAAAATCTGTAATTGCTGGATTGCCATTCACAGACAACAATTGCCCGGTCGATAGATGTTAATAATATTTAATCCGATTTATCCCACCCTACAGGTATAACAAAATGAAGATTAAGAACCTTTTACTAACGTTGTGTGCCTCGCTCGTCCTTACCAGCATCAGCGGTATCGCTAAAGAAGTTAAAATCGGTATGGCAATCGATGATTTACGTCTTGAACGCTGGCAGAAAGACCGCGATATTTTTGTTAAAAAAGCCGAATCGTTGGGCGCGAAAGTCTTTGTACAATCCGCTAATGGCAACGAAGAAACGCAAATGTCGCAAATCGAAAACATGATTAACCGTGGCGTAGATGTGTTGGTCATTATCCCTTACAACGGCCAGGTTTTAAGTAATGTGATTGCCGAAGCAAAAAGAGAAGGGATAAAAGTATTAGCTTATGATCGCATGATTAATAATGCCGACATTGACTATTATATCTCTTTCGATAATGAAAAAGTCGGCGAATTGCAGGCGCAAAGTATTGTTAATAAAGTGCCTTCTGGTAATTATTTTTTAATGGGTGGCTCGCCTGTTGATAATAATGCAAAACTGTTCCGCGCCGGGCAGATGAAAGTATTAAAACCTTATATTGATAGTGGGAAAATAAAGGTTGTCGGCGACCAATGGGCTGATGGTTGGCTGCCTGAGAATGCATTGAAAATTATGGAAAATGCCCTCACCGCCAATAACAACAAAATTGATGCAGTTGTGGCATCAAATGATGCCACTGCGGGTGGTGCAATACAGGCGTTAAGTGCGCAGGGTCTGGCTGGCAAAGTGGCGATTTCCGGGCAGGATGCTGACCTTGCCGGGGTGAAGCGCATTATTGCCGGTACGCAAACCATGACGGTCTATAAGCCCATCACCAAATTGGCAAATACCGCCGCTGAAATTGCCGTGGAATTAGGAGAAGGCAAACAACCTGCATCTGATGCTGTATTGAATAATGGCATTAAAGATGTTCCCTCGCGTCTACTGACACCTATCGAAGTCGATAAAGCCAATATCGATAGCACCGTTGTGGCAGACGGTTTCCACAAGAAGAACGAGCTATAACCCACTCCGCCCGTGTTTTTTGCGCGGGCGATACCTTTAAAGCAGGTAAGGAGGGGTCATGCCTTGTTTACTGGAAATGAAAAATATCACCAAAGCTTTCGGCGTTGTGAAAGCAGTGGATAACGTCAGCCTGGCGGTGGATGCCGGTGAAGTGATGTCCCTTTGTGGTGAAAACGGCTCTGGTAAATCCACGCTGATGAAAGTGCTGTGCGGTATCTATCCCTACGGCAGTTACGAAGGTGACATATGGTTCGCCGGTGAAAAACTTCAGGCGAGCCATATCCGCGATACCGAACGCAAAGGTATTGCGATTATTCACCAGGAGCTGGCTCTGGTTAAACACTTAACAGTACTCGAGAATATTTTCCTCGGTGCTGAGCTTTCACAATATGGCGTGCTGGATTACGACAGCATGACGCTGCGCTGCCAAAAATTGCTGGCGCAGGTGAGCCTGAATATTTCCCCGGATACGCGCGTCGGTTCACTGGGGCTTGGGCAGCAGCAATTGGTCGAAATTGCCAAAGCGCTTAATAAACAAGTGCGCTTACTCATTCTGGATGAGCCTACGGCATCACTAACTGAGCAAGAAACTGGGGTGCTACTAGCAATTATTCGTGATCTACAGGCTCATGGTATTGCCTGTATTTACATCTCCCACAAACTCAATGAAGTGAAAGCTATTTCCGACACCATTTGCGTTATCCGCGATGGGCAACCGATTGGTACACGGGATGCGGCATTGATGCGTGAAGAAGACATCATCACCATGATGGTGGGGCGCGAGCTTACGGCGCTTTATCCTAATGAACCGCATCAGACTGGTGAAGAAGTGCTGCGCGTTGAGCACCTCACTGCCTGGCACCCGGTCAATCGGCATATCAAGCGAGTCAATGACATTTCGTTTTCACTGCATAAAGGTGAAATTCTTGGGATAGCAGGCTTGGTCGGCGCAGGGCGTACCGAAGCTGTGCAGTGTCTGTTTGGCGTCTGGCCGGGCAAGTCTGAAGGTCGTATTTTCATTGATAATCAACCGGTCACTATCGGCAATTGCCAGCAGGCGATAGCTCACGGCATTGCGATGGTGCCAGAAGATCGCAAAAAAGATGGCATCGTGCCGGTCATGGCTGTTGGGCAAAACATCACACTTGCCGCATTAAGCCAGTTTTCTGGCGCGTTAACTCACCTGGATGACGCTGCCGAACAAAACTGCATTCTGCAATCGATTGGGCGACTGAAAGTTAAAACGTCATCACCAGAATTGGCAATCGGTCGCCTGAGTGGTGGCAACCAGCAAAAAGCCATTCTTGCGCGTTGCCTGCTTCTCAATCCACGCATTTTGATTCTCGACGAACCCACGCGTGGCATTGATATCGGCGCGAAATACGAAATCTACAAACTTATTAATCAGCTGGTTCAGCAAGGTATTGCGGTCATTGTTATCTCATCGGAATTGCCGGAAGTGCTCGGCCTGAGTGACAGAGTGCTGGTGATGCATGAGGGGCGAATCAAAGCCAATCTGATTAATAATAACCTGACCCAGGAGCAGGTTATGGAAGCTGCACTGAGGAGCGAAAAGCATGTCGAAAAGTAATCCGTCTGAAATGAAACTCACGGCACCTGCGGCATCACCTTTTGCCGGGCTGCGGGCACTTAATCTCCAGGTTTTTGTCATGATCGCGGCGATTGTGGTGATTATGCTGTTCTTTACCTGGACCACCGAAGGCGCTTATCTCAGTGCCAGAAATATCTCCAATTTGTTACGCCAAACCGCGATCACCGGGATTCTGGCGGTCGGCATGGTGTTCGTCATCATTTCGGCAGAAATCGATCTGTCTGTTGGCTCGATGATGGGTCTGCTGGGCGGAGTGGCCGCCATTTTTGATGTCTGGCTGGGCTGGCCTTTACCGCTCACGATTGCCGTAACGCTGGTTCTTGGCCTCGTTTTAGGTGCGTGGAACGGTTGGTGGGTGGCGTATCGCAAAGTGCCGTCATTTATCGTGACGCTTGCCGGGATGCTGGCGTTTCGCGGTGTGCTGATTGGTATTACTAATGGCACCACCGTGTCGCCAACCAGTGCGGCGATGTCGCAAATCGGGCAAAGTTACCTGCCAGATGGTATTGGCTTTGGTATTGGCACTTTAGGGCTGGTGATTTTTGTTGCCTGGCAATGGCGGATGCGCACTCGACGCCAGGCTCTGGGGCTGGAAACACCCGCCTCCACAGGTGTCGTAGGGCGACAAGCCATCACAGCAGTTATCGTGTTGGGGGCTATCTGGCTACTCAATGATTACCGTGGCGTACCTACACCTGTGCTGATCCTCACGTTATTACTGCTAGCGGGAATGTTTATGGCGACTCGCACAGCGTTTGGCAGACGTATTTACGCGATTGGCGGCAATATCGAGGCGGCGCGGCTATCGGGTATAAATGTGGAGCGCACCAAGCTTGCGGTGTTTGCCATAAACGGTTTGATGGTGGCGATTGCCGGGTTAATTCTCAGCTCGCGATTGGGGGCTGGCTCTCCGTCTGCCGGGAACATTGCTGAACTGGATGCCATTGCAGCATGTGTCATTGGCGGTACGAGTCTTGCTGGCGGTGTGGGAAGCGTTGCTGGGGCGGTGATGGGGGCATTTATCATGGCTTCGCTGGATAACGGCATGAGCATGATGGATGTCCCTACGTTTTGGCAATACATCGTAAAAGGTGCCATTTTATTGCTGGCTGTGTGGATGGATTCAGCAACAAAACGCAAAGCGTAAGTGTGCAAATGTTCACAATGCCGGGGCGATGTTTCCCGGCATTGTTGCAATTGTGGTATTGAGTTTAATGTTTTGTTATCAGGGAATAAAAGCATGTTTGAGAAACGTCATCGCATTACGTTGTTATTCAATGCCAACAAAGCCTACGACCGCCAGGTAGTGGAGGGAGTTGGAGAATATTTGCAGGCGTCTCAATCTGAGTGGGACATTTTTATTGAAGAAGATTTTCGTGCCCGCATCGACAACATCAAAGAGTGGCTAGGCGACGGCGTGATTGCCGATTTTGATGATACTGAAATCCAGCGTTTATTAGATGGGGAGGATGTTCCGATTGTTGGTGTAGGAGGGTCCTACCATTTACCAGAACACTATCCACCCGTACATTACATTGCTACCGACAACCATGCCCTGGTGGAAAGTGCATTTTTGCATCTAAAAGAGAAGGGCGTTCAACGTTTCGCCTTCTATGGTTTGCCGAACTCCAGTGGCAAGCGTTGGGCAATGGAGCGTGAGTACGCTTTTAACCAACTTGTGGCAAAAGAAAAATACCGGGGTGTGGTTTATCAGGGTATAGAAACGGCCCCCGAGAATTGGCAGCATGCGCAAAACCGCCTGGCGGATTGGGTGCAAACACTCCCTCCGCAAACGGGGATTATTGCCGTGACGGATGCACGTGCACGTCACCTGCTGCAAGTTTGCGAACATCTGCATATCCCTGTGCCGGAGAAGCTCTGTGTGATTGGGATAGATAACGAAGAACTAACGCGTTACCTATCGCGCGTGGCGCTCTCATCGGTTGCGCAGGGGACAAGGCAGATGGGCTACCAGGCCGCAAAGTTGTTGCATCGTTTGATGGACAATGAACCACTTGCTTTACAACGCATTCTGGTGCCGCCGGTGCGTGTGGTTGAACGCCGTTCAACGGATTACCGTTCTTTGCATGATCCCGCAGTGATTCAGGCAATGCACTACATCCGAAACCATGCCTGTAAAGGTATCAAAGTTGAGCAAGTTTTGGATGCTGTAGGGATCTCGCGTTCGAATCTCGAGAAGCGGTTTAAAGAAGAAGTTGGTGAGACGATTCATACAATAATTCACACCGAAAAGTTAGAAAAAGCGCGCAGTTTGCTGGTGTCTACGTCTTTGTCTATCAATGAAATATCGCAAATGTGCGGTTACCCATCACTGCAATATTTCTATTCGGTATTTAAAAAAGAGTATGACTCAACGCCGAAAGATCATCGTGAAAGGCATAGTGAAATATTGGTTTAGTGAATGAGTTAAGCAAAAAAAACGCCTTCGAATTGAAGGCGTGAATTATTACTTATTATTAACATTCTATTTTTTTAATTAGTTCGGTGCCATAAAGCGCTGATTGGTTTGGTACATCGCAAATAGGTAATTGTTATAGCTACTACCTTTTGTAGAATACCCTTTCAGCTTATGAATCATATTGCTGGCAGTCACTTCCTGATCCGCTTTACGCAATTGCGCACGTGATTTACGGAAGGAATTATAGGCCGGATGCGTGTTCAAATTTGTTACGTAAGCGTTAACGCCTTCTTTAACTGAATCGTAATGCAAATAGCCTTTAACTTTACCTGGTTCGCTGTTGCAATGGCGCTTGCTGCACTTCATACCAAACAAGTTGTTATTGCTACGGGCAAGTTTAGACGTACCCCAGCCGCTTTCAGCTGCAGCCATCGTTGCCACCATGTTGGTAGGAATGATGTCGACTTTTTCCATCAGCGTATTCCACGGCACACGCTTAGTATTACCATTCCACGCAATTTTGTAGCGCTGGGTAATTCCTTTCAAGCGAGTACGCTCTGATGGTGACCAGCGTTTTTCATACTGCTTAGAAACCAACCAGTTACGGTCTGCAGTAATCGCTGCATTTTGACTAGTAATATATGGCATGACCGTCCGGAGAAACGCTTTTTTTCTAGGTGTTCCGGAAGGGTATTTTCGCAAGTCAGGGAGCGATGCAATTTCACTATTGCGAGAATACTCTTTTTTACTACTTACCAATTTCTTACTGTGTGTCGTTGTGCTTTTGGTCTTAACTATATGGGCTTTATGCGATTTTGGCTCATGTTTACTTGCTAATACCCCAGTTGAAAAACTGAAGGTGAGTAACATAAGTATCGCAGCCCCAAATCGTCGGAAATGGGTTGATATCATTAGATCTCCTGGTCGGATCGTTACGTTTCCAGTGCCTTATTTATAAAAGGTTTCGAATAAAGTAAACGCGGATACTAACAAATTTAGACCTTCTGAGCACCAAAATAAATAATCCGATTCTTAATTGATGTCACGTACGATCTTCTTATGACGGTAAAAAGTATCGTAATATGCGATGGTTATCCCATATTTGAGCAAACTGATAACCCCGTCACTCACCCTATTATCTCATCCCCAACTATCCATTTTGAGGATGAATTCAGTTAATTAAAACAGTGCCAAACTGAATAAAAGATAAACACGGGCTTAACCCTATGAAAAAATTACCTCTGCTATTTCTCCTGTTCCCTGGACTGGTACAAGCCGCCTGGACAGCTCCTGGTTTACCTGCGTTTAAAGAGCAAAATCCAGGGCTATTTGTGAGCGAAGGTAAGCTTGCGAAAGGCATATTACCGCTCAGTCTTAAATCAGATCAGTCATGCTGGCAACCTGCAGAATCAATCAAACTTAACCAGGCGCTGTCGCTTAAACCTTGCGAAGGGGAAGCACCCGTCTGGCGTTTATTTCGTGAAGGAGAGTATCGGGTTCAAATTGATACGCGCAGTGGCACTCCTACGCTCATCCTGAGCGTCAATAGCGAGGCACAAGCCGCTCCTGTTGATGTTACCCGTCAGTGCCCTAAATGGGATGGTAAACCGCTCACAGTGGATGTCAGCAAAACCTTTGCTGAAGGTAGCGAGGTCCGCGATTTCTACAGCGGCGCTACAACAACGGTCAAACAAGGTCAGGTTACGCTGATGCCTGCGGCAAATAGCAACGGCCTGCTGCTTCTGGAATCAGCCTCTACCAAACAGACTGCTCCGTTTAGCTGGCACACTGCCACGGTCTATTTTGTGCTGACTGACCGCTTTGAGAATGGGAATCCGAAAAACGACAACAGCTATGGTCGCCACAAAGATGGCATGCAGGAAATCGGTACCTTCCACGGTGGTGACCTGGCTGGACTAACCCAAAAACTCGATTATCTACAGCAACTGGGTGTGAACGCATTGTGGATAAGCTCGCCTCTCGAGCAAATTCACGGTTGGGTTGGTGGCGGCACAAAAGGGGATTTCCCACACTATGCCTACCACGGTTACTACACCATGGACTGGACAAAACTCGATGCCAATATGGGGACTGAGGATGAACTACGTACGCTGGTAGACGAAGCCCATAAACGCGGCATTCGAATTTTGTTCGACATCGTGATGAACCATACAGGTTATGCAACGCTTGCCGATATGCAGGAATACGATTTTGGTGCGCTGTATCTTAAAGGTGACGAGCTGACTAAAACCCTCGGCAAGCACTGGACAGACTGGAAACCAGGCCCTGGCCAGAGCTGGCACTCCTTTAATGATTACATCAACTTTGGTGATAAAACGGCCTGGCAAAACTGGTGGGGGAAAAACTGGATTCGCACCGATATTGGCAATTACGACTCCCCTGGATTTGACGACCTCACCATGTCGTTGGCCTTCCTGCCAGATTTAAAAACGGAATCCACACAACCGGCGGGCTTGCCGATCTTTTATCGCAATAAACCCGATACCCAAGCAAAAGAAATGGCGGGTGCTACGGTGCGAGATTATCTGACGCATTGGCTGAGCCAATGGGTGCGTGATTACGGCATCGACGGATTCCGGGTGGATACGGCAAAGCATGTCGAAAAAGCCGGCTGGCAGCAGCTTAAAGAGCAATCTGTTACTGCACTGGCCGAATGGAAAAAAGCTAATCCAGATAAAAAGCTGGATGATGCGCCGTTCTGGATGACGGGTGAGTCCTGGGGCCACGGCGTGATGCGGAGCGATTACTACAACAGCGGCTTTGACGCGATGATCAATTTTGATTATCAGGAACAAGCGGCAAAAGCGGTGGATTGCCTGGCAGACATCGATCTCACCTGGCAGCAGATGGCGACTAAGTTGCAGGATTTCAATGTGCTTAGCTACCTTTCCTCGCATGATACCCGCCTGTTCCGCGAAGGCGGTCAGCGTGCGGCCGAATTGCTGTTGCTGGCACCTGGTGCGGTGCAGATTTTCTATGGTGATGAGACTGAGCGCCCATTTGGCCCGACAGGTTCTGACCCGCTTCAGGGAACTCGTTCTGATATGAACTGGGGGCAAAATGTTGCCACTTTGTCGCACTGGCAGAAAATCAGCCAGTTCCGAGCCCGCCACCCGGCAATTGGCGCGGGCATGCAGAACACACTGAGCATGAAGCAAGGGTACGGCTTTAGCCGTGAATCTGCAGGCGACAAAGTAATGGTCGTTTGGGCGGGGAATCAATAACGAATGGCGCTTCGCTTACCCGGTCTACAAATGCACTTGTAGGCCGCAAAGCGAAGCGCAGTACTTAATGCTTTTTATCTTATCTAAAGCAGCATATTCCATGACTGCAACTATCCTTAATGCGTTTGCACCGCGTCTTCTCCGGCGTTATGGTTAGCCTCTTTTTGATAGTCAAAGACCTCTACGTTATGACGTTTTCACTTTTCGGCGACAAATTTACCCGCCATGCAGGCATTACACGCCTGATGGAGGACCTCAACGACGGCCTACGCACACCTGGAGCTATTATGCTCGGTGGCGGTAATCCTGCCCAAATTCCTGCGATGAACGACTACTTCCAGGATCTACTGGCAGACATGCTGGCAAACGGGAAAATGACCGATGCACTATGCAATTACGACGGTCCGCAGGGGAAAAGTGAGTTACTTGGCGCGCTTGCAGAAATGCTGCGTACAGAATTAGGTTGGGATATTGCTCCACAGAATATTGCACTGACTAATGGTAGCCAAAGCGCATTTTTCTACTTGTTTAATCTGTTCGCGGGTCGTTATGCGGATGGCAGCACTAAAAAAGTCCTGTTCCCGCTCGCTCCGGAGTACATCGGTTATGCCGATTCAGGCCTTGAAGAAGACCTGTTCGTCTCTACGCGCCCAAATATCGAGCTGCTGCCAGAAGGCCAGTTTAAATATCACGTCGATTTTGAACACCTGCAAATCGGTCCGGATACCGGCATGATTTGCGTGTCGCGCCCAACCAACCCGACGGGCAACGTCATTACCGATGAAGAGCTGATTAAACTCGACGCTCTGGCGCACCAGCACGGTATTCCACTGGTGATTGATAACGCATATGGCGTACCGTTCCCGGGCATTATTTTCACCGAGGCACGCCCGCTGTGGAATCCGAACATTATCCTTTGCATGAGTCTGTCGAAGCTCGGCTTGCCGGGTAGCCGCTGTGGCATCATCATCGCCAATGAAAAAATCATTTCCGCTATCACCAATATGAACGGCATTATCAGCCTGGCTCCTGGCGGGGTTGGCCCGGCAATGGCCACTGAAATGATTAAGCGTAACGATTTGCTGCGCTTGTCTGAAACAGTGATCAAACCGTTCTATTACCAGCGTGTTCAGGACACGATCGCGACTATTCGTCGCTATTTATCGCCAGAACGCTGCTTAATCCATAAACCGGAGGGGGCGATTTTCCTTTGGTTGTGGTTTAAAGACCTGCCGATTTCGACCGAGCTACTTTATCAGCGCCTGAAAAAGCGCGGTGTATTGATGGTGCCGGGGGATTACTTCTTCCCAGGACTTGATAAGCCGTGGCCGCACACGCATCAGTGCATGCGCATGAACTATGTGCCGGAGCCGGAGAAAATAGAAGCGGGAGTGAAGATCCTTGCCGAAGAGATTGAACGCGCGTGGGCTGAAAGCGGTAATTGATTGAATTGTAACGGTGGATGTCGCTTGCGCTAATCCACCTTACAATGGTTTTCGTAGGTCGGATTAGCGTGAGCGACATCCGACATTATTCTGCAATTCTCTAGCGAACCACCAACGAATCGTACCCCTTCCAACGGTAGTTCAGCATCGACACAATCCAGCAGCCAATAAACAGCCCAACCACGATAAAGCCCGCATTGCCGAGGTTTTCATTTAGCGCATCGACCCACTTCCACATGCCGGAGTGCAGGTTGAATTTATCCGCTAACAACCCTAACGCTTCCATGCCGCCAATAAACAGCGCCACCACAACGGATGTGCCCGTAATCGTCATGTTGTAATAGAGCTTGCGCTGCGGTTTGTTAAACGCCCAGCCATAAGCGCCAACCATAATCATATTGTCGAGCGTATCAATCAGCGCCATGCCGCTGGCAAACAGCGCTGGGAACACCAGAATCGACCATATCGACATCCCGCTGGATGCGCTGGCGGCAGAAATGCCCAAGACGCCAATTTCTGTTGCGGTATCAAACCCTAAACCAAACAAAAAACCGACCAGATACATATGCCAGCTTTTGCTAATCAGCTTAAACGTGGAGCGGAACAGCCAGCTCATCATGCCGCCGCCGTTAAAATCGGTGTCTTCGGCCGACAGCGACTCGCCACGTTTTAACTGACGGAAATTGCGCCATACGCCGCGTAAAATCACCAGATTGACCAGCGCCATTGCCAGCAAGAAACACGCCGATACGGCAGTGCCAATCACGCCGCCCACATCATGGAACCAGTCCATATCATTTTGAAATGCCGCCGCGGTTGCGGCAATCGCGATAGACGCCAGCACCACAATGCTGGAATGGCCGAGTGAGAACCAGGCGCCGATACCAAACGGGCGTTTCCCTTGCTGCATCATCTTGCGCGTCACGTTATCAATTGCCGCGATATGGTCGGCGTCCACCGCATGACGCAAACCGTAGCACCAGGCCAGGAGACTGGCGGCCATCAGCGCGGTGCTGTGGTGAAACGAAACCAGCGCCCAGGCCCAGGCGGCAAGATTGGCTGCGACTAAAACCACCAACAAAACAGCGGCACGCGGATTATCACGAAGAACACGCAATAACATCATTTTATCCTTGTGGGGGAAGGGTGATACGGGCGGCGGCAACAAGCGCCTGGCCCAATGCAAGGGCACCGTCACCGGCAGGCAACTGTGTCGGGAAGAGCAGGTTGAAATCTGCTAGGTGATACG
The DNA here is from genome assembly GCF_004366275.1 of Buttiauxella sp. BIGb0552. Classification (NCBI taxonomy): domain Bacteria; kingdom Pseudomonadati; phylum Pseudomonadota; class Gammaproteobacteria; order Enterobacterales; family Enterobacteriaceae; genus Buttiauxella; species Buttiauxella sp. BIGb0552. The sequence goes on along the minus strand of NZ_SODY01000005.1, from coordinate 200,779 downwards.
AAAATCTTTCGCGCATCAGGCGGTTATGCAGCACGCCGCCGCTGAAAACGAGAGTCTTTATGGCGAGCCTTTGCGCATGGCTGCGGGCTAAATCAGCAAAACCTTTTGCCAGGGCGTCATGAAATGCCCAGGCACGAGCGGACGCGCAATCATGCCAGCTCAACCACTGCTGCCAGAATGTCGCCATGTCGAGCTGGCCTGCGATAACCGGCAGCGTAACGGGGTGGAGGCACCCGCGACTTTGTGACGCCAGTGCTTCGAAGCGGCAGGCGGCTTCCCCTTCATAGCTTTGCTGTAAGGGCGTGCAGTGCAGCGCCGCTGCGGCGGCATCGAAAAGGCGGCCCGTGGAGGAGGCGACTGGCGCATTAATGCCACGTTCAATGGCAGTGGCCAGCAATGGCCAGTTTTGTGCGCGAATGACGGCCGTTTCCGGGTGGCGTTGCCAGCCATGTACAAACGCCAGGCAATGGGCGAGCAGGTTACGCCATGGCTGGCGAGCGGCGAGGTCACCACCAGGCAGCGCCACTGCAGGCAAGCCCCCGAGATGTTCACAGTCGCGATAGTTAACCCGCAGGCATTCGCCGCCCCACAGCTGGTCGTTCTCGCCATAACCAATGCCATCAAGAGTTAGGGCAATCACATCGCCACCATCCAGTGGCCAGTTGTGTTCAGCCATACACGCCACCGCGTGAGCGTGATGATGTAAAACGGTGCTCACTGGCAAACCCATTTCTTTCCCGATGCGGGAGCTGTGGTAGCCGGGATGCGCGTCTATGGCGACATGTTGCGCTTTAAAATCATAAGCCTCACACATTAACGTGCGCGCTTTTTGCCACTGCTGTTCCACGCCTTCTTCAGCGAGATCGCCCAGATGCTGGCTCAGCACCGCCTTGTTGCCGCGCAGCAAGCAGAAGGTGTTTTTCAGGTCAGAGCCTAACGCCAGAATTGGCGGCAGTGCGTCAAAACCTGGGGGTAACGGAAGTGCATCTGGCACAAAACCTCTGGCACGACGCAGCATCTCACCGTTTGCCCGTACCACGGAATCATCCATGCGCTGGACGATATCGCGGTTGTGCAGCAACCAGCCGTCGGCAATCTCAGCCAACTCTTCAACCGCCTGCTGATTGGTTATGGCGGGCGGTTTGCCGTTTAAATTGCCGGATGTCATCACCAGCGGGCCGCCAAAATCCTGCATCAAAAGGTGTTGTAGCGGGTTGGCGGGTAACATCACGCCAACTTCGCTTAGGCCCGGGGCGATAAACGTGCTTAACCCGTGCAAAGCAGATTTCGCCATTAGCACAATCGGTGCCGCTGGCGTGTTGAGCTGTGCCGTTACCTCTGCGGGCAACCGGTGCGAATCGGGCAGCATGACAGCCAGCGGTTTAGAAGGGCGATGTTTGCGGGCGCGTAAGCGCGAAACGGCGGCATCGTTGCTTGCATCAACCGCCAGGTGGAACCCACCCAGCCCTTTAATCGCGACGATTTTCCCGTCTTTTAACGCTGCAATGGCTGCTTGTAACGCCTCTTCGCGCGCAAGTTTTTGCTCGCCACATTGCCAGCTAATTTGCGGCCCGCACTCAGGGCAGGCGACAGGCTGGGCATGGAAGCGGCGGTCCATTGGGTCGCGGTACTCTTTTTCGCACGCCGGGCAGAGCGGGAACGCAGCCATCACCGTGTTTGGGCGGTCATAGGGCATGGCATTAATTATCGTAAAGCGCGGGCCACAGTGGGTGCAGTTGATAAACGGATAACGGTAGCGACGATCGTGCGGGTCATTCAGCTCGCGCAGGCAATCCGGACAGGTTGCGGCATCCGGAACGATTTGCGTGTCCATCGAGCTGCTCGCGCTGTGGCGAATGGTGAAATCATGGGGGAGTGTTTCCCACAGCATTGTCGATTGTTCAATGCTATCGATACGCGCCAGTGGCGGGCATTTGGCGTGAAGCTGGGTGATAAACGCATCGGCGGGGGAAGTCAGGCGCACCAACACACCGGCGCCGTCATTGCAGACATCGCCTGTGAGTTTGAGAAGTTGTGCCAGTTGCCAGACGAATGGCCTGAAGCCAACGCCCTGTACTTTGCCGCGAATGCGTAGCATCACGCCGTTAAAATTCACTATAGGTACTCGTCTGGGGAAATTTTGTCGGATGTCGCTTACGCTAATCCGACCTACAAAACCCGTAGGAGGGATTAGCGCAGCGTCATCCACCGTTTTAAGCTTCTACTGCCTGGCGCAAACGCGCTTTCATATCGCTATACGTCGTCTGAGCGTAGTTTTCTGCCCACTGCTGGTCGGCAATTTGGCTGACGTTGACCGCGCAATACTTGGTTTCCGGTGTTTTGGAAATCGGGTCAAGGTTGTCCTGAGTCAGCTCATTACAAGCCCCAATCCACCACTGGTAAGTCATGTACACCGAGCCCACGTTAATGCGCTCGTTCACTTCGGCACGGCTGATAACTTTGCCGCGACGCGAACTGACCCACACCAGTTGCTTGTCTTTAATCCCAAGCAGGTTGGCATCTGTCGGGTTCATCTGCACAAAACCAGGTTCATCGGCCAGAGTCTGCAATGCAGCACAGTTCCCGGTCATTGAACGGCAGGAGTAGTGGCCGACTTCACGCACGGTGCACAGCACCAGTGGATATTCGGCATCCGGTACTTCGGCTGGCGCACGCCACTGCGCCGCAAACAGCTGGCCTTTGCCGGTTGGGGTGTCGAACTTGCTGTCTTTGTAGAGATACGGCGTACCCGGGTGATCGAGTGTCGGACACGGCCACTGTACATGGCCCATATCGCCCATTTTCTCGTAGGTTACGCCATAGAAAAGCGGGCAGAGTTCACGCAGTTCATCCCAGATTTGCTGGTTGTTGTCGTAGTGCATTGGGTAGCCCATCTCGGTGGCGAGCAGGCTGATAATTTCCCAGTCACGTTTGACGTTGTACTTCGCATCAATGGCTTTTTCAAAACGCTGGAAACCGCGGTCAGCACAAGTAAACACGCCGCCGTGTTCGCCCCAGGAAGTGGCTGGCAAAATAACGTCGGCCACTTCAGCGGTTTTGGTCATAAAGATGTCCTGCACGACGACAAAATCGAGCGCTTCAAAACCTTTGCGTACCAGGCCAAGATCGGCTTCGGTCTGCAACGGGTCTTCGCCCATGATGTAGTAGGCTTTCATCTCGCCATGGATAGCCATATGCGGTACTTCGGTGATACGCACGCCAACCTGGTCGTCCATATCTTCAACGTTGATGCCCCAGGCTTTGGCGAATTTCGCACGTACTTCTGGGTCAACCACATCCTGGTAACCCGGGAACTGGTTTGGTAGCACGCCCATGTCACACGCGCCCTGCACGTTGTTCTGGCCACGAACCGGGCCAACGCCGACGTTTTCACGCCCGAGGTTTCCGGTCAGCAGCGCAAGGCTTGAAAGCCCTTTCACTACGTCAACCGCCTGGCCGAACTGTGTCACGCCCATACCCCACATAATGGTGGCTGAAGGTGCGGCGGCAAAAGTACGCATTGCCTGACGCACCTGGTGCGCCGGAACACCGGTCAGGTGCTCAACGTCTTCTGGCGCGTAGTCTTTAACCACTTCACGGTAAGCGTCCAGGCCTTCGGCAAATTTCGCAACGTACTCGGTGTCGTAGAGATTCTCTTCGAGCAGCACGTAACCAAAGGCATTCACCAACGCCATATTGCAGCCGTTTTTCAGTTGCAGATGCTGATCGGCAATACGCGCGGTTTCGATGCGGCGCGGATCGCAAACAATGATTTTCGCGCCATGTTCTTTGGCTTTAATCACACGACGCGCCACGATCGGGTGCGAATCGGCGCAGTTATAGCCAAACACCAACAGGCATTTTGAGTTTTCGATATCGCCGATGGAGTTACTCATCGCGCCATTACCCAGCGTCACCTGCAAACCTGCGACCGACGGCCCGTGGCAAACACGCGCACAGCAGTCAACGTTGTTGGTATGCAGCACACCGCGTGCAAACTTCTGCATCACATAGTTGGTTTCGTTACCTGTCCCACGTGACGAACCTGTCGTCATAATTGAGCGTGGGCCATGCTGCTCTTTGATAGCTTTCAGGCGTTTAGCCGTGTAGCTAATCGCCTCTTCCCAGCTCACCGGCTGAAGCTTGCCGCCTTTTTCATAGCGGATCATTGGCTGCGTCAGACGCGGTGTGAGCAGCTTGGTATCGTTGAGAAAATCCCAGCCGTAATAGCCTTTCAGGCAGAGTTCATTTTGGTTAGTCACGCCATCAGCCGCTTCGGCACGGATAATTTTGTTCTTCTCAACAACCAGTTTCAGTTTGCAGCCTGCACCACAGTAAGGGCAGACGCTGGTAATTTTTTTCATCAGTAACAGACCTGTTAAAAGTTGAAAATTTCGTTCCCGTCAGGGGATGAAATTAGAAAATCAGGGATGAAGTTGCATCGAACGCAGCACGGCGGCGTTTTTCGGCACTCATTTGTTCAAGTTTATTGCGATCAACACAGATAATTGCGTTGGTTGGGCAGGCTTCCATACAGGCCGGGCCTTCTGAACGGGTGTGGCAAAGGTCGCATTTATTCGCTTCGGCTTTTTCTGCCATCACGTTAAGACCTGCACCGCTGTTACGTACAACAGGGCGAACAACCACTTCCATTGCGCCATACGGGCAGGCAACCACACAGGTTTTGCAGCCGATGCAACGTTCTTGCATCACATTCACAAACCCATGCTCGCGGCTGATTGCGCCATTAGGACAAACGTTGGCGCACGGTGCGTCTTCGCACTGGCGGCACATTGTCGCGGTGGAAACATTCACGCCTTTAATCACATGAATACGTGGAAGGAAGGTTTGCGGTGTTAATACCGCGCAATCTTGTGCTTCCTGATGTGCTACGACACAGGCCACTTCGCAAGTGCGACAGCCAATACATTTGCTCGAATCAGCAATGATGAAACGGTTCATCATAGACTCCTGGATAGAGTGTTTTTTTATAAGACTGCTCTAGGCATACATAAAGTGTGCCAACTTTGAAACTAGCGTGATTCAAGGCTTTGCGTATTGATCGGGGGAGGGGTGACAGTGACTTCGACACATTTGACGATGTCATTTGGGCAGATGACAGAAGGATGTTTACTCACCTTCACCCCAGTCCTTTCCCTGAGGGCTGTCTCTTACACGCATTCCTCACTGGTAATCTGTCAGGGCTAGATTTGTTAGATGAGAGGTTTTCCGTTCACCCGAACGTTACGCTATCTCATAGTTGCCAGCGAACGGTGAACGTGCCAGGTGGATAACGACATCCCCCTGGCGACCCCGTCGCCCGGTTTTTAAATTGCCGCTGCGCGGTAAACCCCAGCTTATCCCCAACGTTCAGGGTCGTTCGCGACTCGCTCCCGGCGATCGCTCACTTTCGCTGCTCCCGGCAGCTCAACCCTGACTTATGGGTAACGCCGGGGCAATTTATACCGGGAACAAGGTCAAAACCGGTTCGGCTTTTGACCTTAGATTTTGACGTTGACCTTTGAGTCCGGCATAAATCGCCTCCGGTTTGACTGTAAGGCCGGGTCGAGCCATCGGGAACGGCGAGAGGTTGTGATCGCTGGGAGCGCGTCACAACCGACCCTGGGACTGAAAGGAAAAACGGAGGTTTACTGCGAAGCAGCGATTTAATCGCCGGGAGTCAGGGTTCTTAGGGTGACGACGGTGGTCACCCTAAGTCGTTCACCGTTTCGGTAAGCACAGGGGACACTGAACGTTTAGTGAACGGAACCTTCTCCGGATCGGCAGGATTTGCCCTTCAAAGGTCCGTATAAGCGACAGCCCTATTACTCGAACTCCGGCGCTTCTAAATCCGCAAAACCGCCTTTACCTTCCCAGCCCGCCAGACGTTGATACACCGTTTCCACCGCAGCTTTTATCGCGTCGGTCATCGGGTAGTAAAAGCCGACAATATCAGGCTGAATGCCGAGGAAAATCACCTCGCCAACATCTTCTTTAATCTGATCGATTAAATAGTTAAGCGGCATGTTGTGGGTGGTCATCATAAACATTTCAGCGATATCGTCCGGGTCGATGACACGGATTTCGCCTGGGTTCAGTCCCATATCTGTGGCATCAACCAGCAGCAATCTTTCCGGGCGCAATTCGCGAATTGCCACCACATCATTTTCAGGAGCGGTGCCGCCGTCAATAACAATCCAGTCGCCTTGTGGGGCGGCCTGGCATTTCTCGGCAAGTAGCGGGCCTGCGCCATCGTCACCCATCATGCTGTTGCCGACACACAGTAAAACGTTAGTCATAGCGTCTCCGTACCATCAAATAAATGGCGGGTTCTTGTTGAATAGCTTGCAGCATATCGAGCAATTCCTGGCTCCACTCTTGCTGCTGCTCAGTTTGCGTGGGTTTGGCGGCATCAAACGCTTTCGCCAGCAAAACCACGTGGCTTTGGTCGATAACGATTTCACCGTAACGCGGCACACCTTCCATTTTGCGCCGCGCTTCGCTGCCCTCTTCAAGCGTGGAAATCCACGCTTTGTAAGGCTCATACGAGCAAACCAGGTTCTCTTTCAGGCAGTCGATAACGCCGAGGTGGTGGCCGATTGCCAGGCTGTAATAAACCACCTGCTGCGCATCACTCGGTGTGTTGTCGTTTTCATCGACAAACTTACGGCTAAGCTGGCAAAACACCACCGACTCGCTCATTACACGCGCTCCTGCTTAACCAGATCTTCCAGATGCGTGACGATTTCAGTCAGACGCGGATCGTTCTCGTGCGCCAGCCACTGCTGAACGCTGCCGCCACCGGCGGTGAGGTTTTCCATATAGCTGTCAGCAATCTGGCGGCCATAGCGATAACCCGCAAGGCTGCGTGCGGCACGGTCGATACGAACACGCAATGGCTGAACCATATCCGGGTGCAGAATTTGCGCCGGTTGTGCATCCATTTCACTGGCTTCACGCGCGTGGATTTTTTGCTCCAGCAGACCAAGCGCCATCGCAAAACCATACAGCGTTGCCGCAGGCGTTGGAGGGCAACCCGGAATATAGACATCCACCGGAACGATTTTGTCGGTGCCGCCCCAGACGCAATACAGGTCGTGGAAGATACCGCCGCTGTTACCGCACGCGCCGTAGGAGATGCAAATTTTAGGGTCCGGCGCTGATTCCCAGGCACGTAGCGCGGGGGAACGCATGGCGCGAGTCACAGCGCCGGTAAACAGTAAAATATCCGCGTGACGAGGAGATGGAACAACTTTAATCCCGAAGCGTTCTGCATCGAAAAGTGGCGAAAGGGTAGCAAAAATTTCAATTTCGCAGCCGTTGCAACCGCCACAGTCAACGCGATAAACATACGCGGAACGCTTAATTTTTTTGAGCAGTGAGGCTTTCATGCTGGCGATGGATTCATCCACCGTCATTGGTACTGGCATGCCTTTATCGTCACGTGGACCGAGTAACATACTCATGAGCGCACCTCTCTTATCTGGCGGCTAAGATCGATTTGGTCGGAAGAGACCAGGCTTTGCTGGCGTTTGCATTCCGGGCAAGTTTCAAACGAGGTGCGATGCGCTTCGGCAAGCTTGTCGCCATTGTGCTCAAGCAAGGCAATCGCGTAATCAATCTCTTTTTGTACCGCGAAAGGCTTGCTGCACTGGCGGCAGTTGCACAGGTCAAAACGCGCCTGTTGCAGGAAGTCGGCTTTGTTCCAGACGGCCAGTTCGTATTCCTGAGAAAGCTTGATGGCAGCCGTTGGGCAAACTTCTTCACAGCGTGCGCAGAAAATGCAGCGCCCAAGGTTGAAGGTCCACGCCAGTTGCCCCGCCACGAGGTCGGTTTCCACCGTTAATGCGTTCGATGGGCAGGCGTTAACACACGCCGCACAGCCGATACATTGCTGTGGATTATGTTCCGGTTTACCACGGAAGTTCGGATCCACGGCTATCGGTTGTAGCGGGTACGACTCAGTGGCCACGCCGCCTTTAATGGCTTTTTTGATGAAGTTAAACATGGTGACTCCAGCTTATTTCAGCGGCGAATTGGTGCGCTCAATGCTGTAGCGCTCAAGCTCTTTGTACGGCACCACTTTGGTCTTGCGCTTACGCACATCGACAATCGTCATGCGGTCGGTACATGAGTAGCAAGGATCCAGGCTGCCGATGATCAATGGCGCATCAGAAACGGTGTTACCGCGCAGCATGTAACGCAGTGTTGGCCAGTTGGCATACGTTGCCGCACGGCAGCGCCAGCGATACAACTTCTGGTTATCGCCAGTCATTGACCAGTGAATATCGTCACCGCGTGGTGCTTCGGAGAAGCCAAGGGCGAAGCGGTTTGGAATGTAGGTGAAACCATCTACAGCCAGTGGGCCGCCAGGCAGGTTATCGAGACCGAAATCAATCATGTTCAACGCGGTATAGACTTCGTTGATACGCACTTTCAGGCGTGAAAGCACGTCGCAGCCTGTTTCACTATGAACTTCCATTGGCAGCAAACCGTAACCAACGAACGGGTGATCGGCGCGGGTATCACGAGCGTGACCGCTGGCGCGAACCATTGGGCCGACGTTACTGAAATCGCGGGCGATTTGCGGGTCAAGGCGGCCAATGCCGACGGTGCGCTGTTCGATGTTTGGTGTGGTCATCAGAATATCGACCAGATCTTTCACTTCGCGACGCATCTGTTGGGCAAGCTGGCGCGTCTGGATCATGTCATCTTTCAACAGATCGCGACGAATCCCGCCGATCAGGTTCAGGCCGTAAGTCTTACGTGCGCCGGTGAGGATTTCTGCCATTTTCATGGACATCTCACGCACGCGGAAGAACTGCATAAAACCTGAGTCGAAGCCAACAAAGTGACAAGCCAGGCCGAGGTTCAGCAGGTGGCTGTGCAGGCGTTCAACTTCCAGCAAGATAGCGCGGATCATCTGGGCGCGTTCTGGCACCACGATACCCATCGCGTTCTCAACTGAGGTGGTGTACGCGGTGCTGTGGGCGAAGCCGCAGATGCCACATACGCGGTCAGACAAGAAGGTGACTTCGTTGTAACCCATGCGGGTTTCAGCCAGTTTTTCCATGCCACGGTGGACGTAGAACAGGCGGTAATCGGCGTCGATAATGTTTTCGCCATCAACGAACAGACGGAAGTGACCTGGTTCATCGCTGGTTACGTGCAGTGGGCCAATCGGCACCACGTTGTTCTTCTTGCTGCCCAACTCATTGATGAACTGATAAGTTTCCTGATCGCTGGTTGGTGCCGGGCGCTGACGGTAATCCATGCTGTCTTTACGCAGTGGATACAGGTCATCTGGCCAATCATCTGGCAGCACTAAACGGCGCTCATCCGGCAGGCCAACAGGTTGCAGGCCGTACATATCACGCACTTCACGCTCGCCCCAAACCGCAGCAGGAACGCGTGGTGTAACGGATGGGAACTCTGGTTTATCAGCGTCGACTTCTACGCGCACGGTGATCCAGCATTTCACGCCGGTTTCCATCGAAAGCACGTAATACACCGCATAATTGCCGCACAACTGGCGTTCGTCGTTACCGAACAATACGGATAACCAACCGCCTTGCTGGTAGTAAAGCCACTCCACCACTTCTGGCAGCATGTTGAGCTTCACGGTGACGGTGATTTGGTCTTTGGTTTGCCACGCTTCGTCGATCACCGCATGAGGAAATTGCTTATGCAGTGCGGCGAGATAATGTTGACCAATCTTTTCTTCAGACATAGATAAATTCTCTTAAATCACGCCGCCAGCAAGGAGACGAAGGCTAAAAAGGCAAAGCCAAAACCGGCCCAGGTAACTGTTGAGGCTTCCAGCATGCGCAAGCGCGCCATGCTGTTTTCAAACAGCGCGATAATCAGCACGCCAGCAACCAGTTTTACTGCCGCCAGAACCAGCGCAATCACGAGGCCGCCCCAGCTAAATTCGCTCATCTGGCCCCATGGCAAAAACACGCCAACAAACATCTGCAGCACGACCAATTGCTTGAGGGAAATCCCCCATTTCAGCACCGCAAAACCTGCGCCGCTGTACTCGGTCAGCGGGCCTTCCTGCAACTCTTGCTCAGCTTCTGCGAGGTCGAACGGCAGCTTGCCCATTTCGATAAACGTGGCGAAGGCACAAGCAGCGAGTGCCAGAATCAGCGTCAAACTCTGCGCGGCAGGCCAGTGGTAGATGGTGGAGGCGATATTGCTGATATGTGTGCTGCCAGCAACTTGTGCCGCAACCCACAACCCCAGAATCAGGATAGGCTCAACCAGCACACCAAGCATCGCTTCACGGCTGGCACCAATGCCGGTAAACGGGCTACCGGTATCCAGGCCTGCAATTGCAAAGAAGAAACGCGCGATGGCGAATAGGTAGATAAGCGTTATCAAATCACCCAGTGAAGGCAGTGGTGAATAGAGCGTGACGACCGGCAGTGCGGTAGCAATGGTCAGCATCACCCCAACCATCACAAACGGCATCAGACGGAACACCCAACCGGACGCGGCCGGGGCCACGCTTTGGCGGCTGAACAATTTGAACAGGTCACGGTATTCCTGCATCACGCCCGGCCCACGGCGGTTGTGCATGCGGGCGCGAGTGACGCGGGTAATACCGGACAGCAGTGGCGCGACGGCAAACAGAACCAGCGCCTGAATCAACGAAAAGAAAATGGTATTCATCTCAGGCTCCTTAAGCGCAAACCGCAACCAGCAACACGGCCAGTTCGATCATCGCCAGGCGACGGAACGTACCGGCAAGGCAATCACACTGCCAGCCAGGTACCCATTTCACCGGGTTCAGGGTTTTGCGCAGTTTCAGCAGTGGCGCGAACGCCGCTTTGACTGGTTGAGCAAAACCACCCGCAGTAATCACCATCGCTTGTTCGTGGTCGTAGCCACAAACCCAGGCCGTGCCGCGCGAACGGTTTGGCAGGCGATCGCCACGGAAAATCACCATCAGAATGAATGGCAGCAGTGGGCTGGCAATCAGCAGCAGGGTGATCATCGGTTGTGAAACGGTGGTGTTTGCGGTTTCCAGCGGCAGTGGAATCGCGTTTTGCAGCAGTGGAATCAGCCAAGGAGCGGCAACACCGGCAATCACACAACATGCTGCAAGGGCCGCCACACTCAGGTTCATCAGGAACGGTGCAGACGTCGCGTTTTCAGCTTCTGGTGTGCGTGGTGCGCCAAGGAAGGTGACGCCATAGACTTTCGCCATACACATCACTGCCAGTGCGCCAGTAATCGCCAGGCCTACAGCCAGCATTGGGCCTAAGAAACGTGCGATAAACAGCGGCAAGGTGCCAAGGTGGAAGAACGACTGGTAAATAACCCACTCGCCAGCAAAGCCATTAAGCGGAGGCAGTGCGGCCATCGCCATTAAGCCAACAAGCATTGCGATGGAAATCAGCGGCATACGCTTGCCGATACCACCGAGTTTTTCGATGTCGCGATGACCAGTACGGAACCACACCGCGCCTGCGCCAAGGAACAACGTGGTTTTGAATACGCTATGGTTGAACAGGTGATACAGGCCACCAATCATGCCGAGCGCAACCAGCGTGGATTCATTCAGCGCAAGACCCATCATGCCGCAGCCCAGGCCGAGTAGAATAATGCCGATATTCTCAAGGGAGTGGTAAGCCAGCAGACGGTTGATATTGTGTTCCATCAGCGCATACAGGCCGCCAATAAACGCAGTAATCATCCCCAGAATGACGACCAGAACACCCCACCACAGCGGCATAGTGTTGCTGATGAGCGAGAAGCTCATGATGCCGTACAGGCCAATTTTCAGCACAACGGCAGAGAATAATGCAGCAGCCGGAGCAGATGCATTGGCGTGTGCCTGAGGTACCCAACCATGAAGTGGGATAATGCCTGCCATCAAACCAAAACCAACCAGGCCCAGCAGCCAGACAACAGAGCTAATCGGCGCGCCGTTGGTCATCAGGTGCAATTCGGCGTAACTCAACGTGCCGTACTGGTTCCACAGCAACCAGCACGCAACCGCCAGCAGGACGGTGCCGAGACGGCCCAGCGCAAACCACAACTGCCCGGACTTCTGGCAGCCAGTCAGGAAGTAGCCGCTCAGTGCGACGATTTCTGCCAGCACAACTAACATGCCGATATTATCGGCCACCAGTGCTGCCACCGCTGCGGCCATCACCAGGTTTACCAACAAGCCATTAGCTTTAACGGCGTGATGACGATGCCAGTCGATATTAAACAGAGAGATAAACAGACCCGGCAGACCCAGCGTTACTAGCCAGATGCCGTTAAAGGCGTTGAGCTGTAGATGCAACTGCCAAACTTGCGCCATACCGCTAAACCCGGTTAACGCATCGAAACCGGCAATCAGTACCAGTACAGAGCTAATTGCGCCACCAAGCCCAGCAATAACGCCGCTCAGCGGTTTATTAAATGCCGTGATACCTGCCAGAATTGCACTTAGCAGAAAGCCCATCAGCGCCCAATGAATCAGGATAAAAGCACTCATTTTTTCACCTCTGGTTGGGTAAACAGAGTGAGATCGCCAAGCGTCGTGCCCAGAGTCAGTTCACGTTTAAGTTTGCTTGATTTGGCAATGTCATTGTTATCAACCACGCGCAGCGCTTTGGTTGGGCAGGTGCGTACGCACGCCGGACCATCTTCATCGAAACTGCACATGTCGCATTTCACCGCGATTGCGCGAATGCCAGGCACCCAGTCAATAAGCGTACTGACACGCGCAGGGGCCGGTGGCGCAGGTGGCGCTTTCGGGCTGTTAGCGTTTGCCGGGATATGAATAGGACGGCTGCCGGAGAATTCGATAGAGCCGAATGGGCAGGCGATAGCGCACAGTTTGCAACTTACGCACAGGCTTTCATTAAGCTGTACGGCCCCATCGATGCGGGTGATGGCATTAGCCGGGCAAACGCCCGCGCAAGGTGCATCTTCGCAGTGGTGGCACATTTGCGGCGCGGAATCATTAGCATCACGCATCACTTTCAGGCGCGGCATAGATTGCAGGCCATGCAGACGGTGCGTTTCAGAGCAAGCCGCCTCACAGGTGTGGCAACCCATGCAAAGTTTGGAGTCGGCGATAATAAAGCGATTCACCAGGTCTTCCTTAGAACACGTCATCAATTTTGACGAAACTGTGCCGACGGCTGTCGTTTCGACAGTTTTCGACACCCAACATGGCTATCAGGCCTGAGCGCTTTGTTGTAGCTGCCCCATCGATACCGGAGTATCGGTGTGAACGGCGCTGTACAAGCTTTCGTATACCGGGTGAATTTTTTCGAGGTAATGCTCGAGAACACTTTCACGGTTACGGTTGCTGATGCTGTTATCGATGCGGCCTTCGTCATCAAGGATTGCTTTGGCAATCAATACTCTATCTTCGCCATTACGCTTCTCAACGTAGTACTCGATGGTATGGCTGTTGAAGCCTTCGGCCAGGCGCACGTGAATGACGAAATGGTCAAATAAGAAGAAGCGCAGGGAATCATCAGGATTGCACCCTACGGCGTGATGCAGTTTTGCTTTAGAAAGGGTGATGCCCTGAATCAAGCTATTGCAGTAATGTTGCCATTGCGCGAGCAAGCGCTGGTGCTTGTCGGCAATGTATTCGGCTTTTTCGCTCAGTTCCCAAATGTTCATTATTAAATCACTCTGTTTTTGCTGTTGCGTCTACAGAGCACGTTTCGTGCCAATATTGTATTTTGTTGAAATTATTGGTTTTTGTATTAATAAGATACAAATAGCCACAGGAATGACATGTCATTTCGTCATGTTTGACGGGGAGTGACATTTGGCCCTGTTGAGGTAGATCCTATGGGAGGATGGAGATTTTCCGTTCACCCGACAGTTCTCCGATCCTACATATATCTGCGAACGGTGAACGTGCCAGGTGGCTCACGCCAGCCCCCTTGATACGTTCACCGTTCACAAATCCATGCGGGATCGAAGAACGTCCGGGTGAACGGAAAACCTCCATACCCTATATATCTCGTATGGGCATCGCCCCCAAATTCCTGGCATCATCCTTGCATTACCTCCAGCAGACATCCCCGGAGGCAATATGCACGAAATCACCCTCTGCCAACGCGCACTGGAACTCATCGAAGCTCAAGCCCGCCAACACGGCGCCACCCGCGTTACTGGTGTTTGGCTTGAAGTAGGCGCTTTCTCATGCGTTGAGCAAAGCGCACTGGAGTTCTGTTTCGAATTAGTGTGCCGCGACACATTAGCCGAAGGCTGCCAGCTTCATATTCACCAACAAGAAGCGGAGTGCTGGTGCTACGACTGCCAGCAACACATCACCTTGTTAACCCAGCTGGTACGGCGCTGCCCGTTGTGCGAAGGCAGCAATTTACGCGTAGTGGCAGACGATGGCGTGCAGATTAAGCGTCTGGAAGTGGAGGAGACGAATCATGTGTAGTACTTGTGGTTGCGCTGAAGGCAACTTGTATATAGAAGGCGACGAGCGCAACCCGCACTCAGGATTCCGTAGCGCACCTTTCGCGCCAGCTGCGCGCGCAACAATGCAAATCACAGGGGTGAAATTTGCCCCCACCGCCGATGAACAAGGCGACCTGCATTATGGCCACGGTGCCGCAGGCACCCACGCGCCGGGTATGACTCAGCGACGTATGTTGGAAATCGAACTTAACGTGCTGGATAAAAATAACCAGCTCGCAATGTATAACCGTGAACAGTTTGCGAAACAGCAACAGCTGGTCCTGAACCTGGTTTCAAGCCCGGGTTCCGGCAAAACCACATTGCTGACCGAAAGCCTGAAGCGCCTGCACGGCAATGTGCCTTGCGCCGTTATTGAAGGCGATCAGCAAACGGTAAACGATGCCGAGCGTATTCGTGCTACCGGCACGCCAGCCATTCAGGTGAATACCGGTAAAGGCTGCCATCTCGACGCGCAGATGATTCGTGATGCCATGCAGCGACTGCCGCTTGAGCGTAACGGGATTCTGTTTATCGAAAACGTTGGCAACCTGGTGTGCCCGGCGAGTTTTGACCTTGGCGAACGCCATAAAGTGGCGGTGCTTTCCGTGACCGAAGGTGAAGACAAACCGCTTAAGTATCCGCATATGTTTGCCGCCTCTTCATTAATGCTGCTTAACAAAATCGACTTGCTGCCATATTTGCAGTTCGATGTTGAGAAGTGCCTCGACTACGCCCGCCAGGTGAATCCGAATATTGAAATCCTGTTGGTTTCTGCGACCAGCGGCGAAGGCATGGATGAGTGGCTTAATTGGCTGGAGACGCAACGATGTGTATAGGCATTCCGGGCCAGATTGTTGAAAAACTGCCAGACGGCAGCGCCAAAGTAGATGTGTGTGGTATCAAACGCGATGTAAACCTGATGCTGGTGGGCGATGCGCAAATCGGCCAGTGGGTGCTGGTTCATGTTGGTTTTGCGATGGCGATTATTGATGAAGCCGAAGCTCGCGACACCTTAGATGCCCTGCAAAACATGTTCGAAGTGGAACCCGATGTCGGCGGCCTGCTGTTTGGGGAAGAACGCGGATGATGCACTTCGTTGACGAATACCGTGCGCCGGAAAAAGTCATGCAGCTTATTGATGTGCTGCGTGAACGCGCCCCAAAACTGACTTACACCGCCGAGCGTCCTCTGCGCATTATGGAAGTCTGTGGTGGCCATACTCACGCTATCTTTAAGTTTGGCCTCGACCAGTTGCTGCCCGAAAACATTGAGTTTATCCACGGACCGGGTTGCCCGGTTTGCGTGCTACCGATGGGGCGCATTGATGCGTGTATTGAAATCGCCAGCCATCCGGAAGTGATTTTTTGCACTTTTGGCGATGCGATGCGTGTGCCGGGTAAAAACGGTTCGCTGATGCAGGCCAAAGCGCGTGGCGCAGATGTGCGCGTGGTTTACTCGCCAATGGACGCCCTGGCGATTGCGAGCCATGACCCAGATCGCAAAGTGGTATTTTTCGGCCTCGGTTTTGAAACAACGATGCCGACCACCGCGATTACGCTCAAACAAGCGAAAGCGCAGGGCATTAATAATTTTTACTTTTTCTGCCAGCATATTACGCTTATTCCAACGCTGCGTAGCTTGCTGGAGCAGCCGGATAACGGCATTGATGCCTTCCTGGCTCCCGGCCACGTCAGTATGGTGATTGGCACCGAAGCCTATGACTTTATTGCCACCGAGCATCAGCGCCCGCTGGTGGTTGCTGGATTTGAACCACTGGATTTGCTGCAAGGTGTGGTGATGCTGGTTGAGCAAAAAATCCATCAAAACAGCAAGGTGGAGAACCAATACAAACGTGTGGTGCCGGATGCTGGTAATAACCTTGCGCAGGAAGCTATCGCAGACGTCTTTACCGTGCGTGGTGATGCTGAATGGCGTGGGCTAGGTACTATTAGCGATTCTGGCGTTCAACTGACTGACGAATATCGTCAGTTCGATGCGGAAGATCACTTCAAACCCGCGCCGCAGCAGGTTTACGACGACCCGCTCGCCCGTTGTGGCGATGTGCTCACCGGGCGCTGCAAACCGCATCAATGCCCGATGTTTGGCAAAACCTGTAATCCACAAAATGCCTTTGGCGCACTGATGGTGTCATCTGAAGGGGCATGTGCTGCCTGGTATCAATATCGCAGCCAGGAGTGTGAAGCATGAAAACAATCGAATTGGCCCACGGCAGCGGCGGCCAGGCAATGCAAAAATTGGTAGCTGACTTGTTTATGCAGGCGTTTGATAATCCCTGGCTTGCTGAGCAAGAGGATCAGGCGCGTTTACCGCTGGCTGAACTCACCGCAAGCGGCGATCGCCTGGCATTTTCAACCGACAGCTATGTAATCGACCCGCTGTTTTTCCCCGGCGGCGATATAGGCAAGTTAGCCATTTGCGGTACGGCGAACGATGTAGCTGTCAGCGGTGCAACGCCACGCTGGTTATCCTGCGGGTTTATCCTTGAAGAAGGCTTGCCGCTTGAAACACTGGAGCGTGTGGTTACCAGTATGGCGGCTACCGCAAAAGCGGCGGGTATCGCGGTGGTTACCGGTGATACCAAAGTTGTGCAGCGTGGAGCGGCAGATAAGCTGTTTATCAACACTGCGGGTATCGGCGCTATTCCTGCCGGACTGAACTGGGGCACGCAACAGATCGGCGTGAGTGATGTGCTGATTGTCAGCGGAACTCTGGGCGACCACGGAGCGACTATCCTAAATCTGCGAGAATCGCTGGGTCTGGAAGGTGCGCTAATCAGTGACTGTGCGGTGCTGGCACCTCTGATCGCGCCACTGCTCAATATTCCCGGCGTTAAAGCATTGCGTGACGCGACGCGCGGCGGCGTGAATGCTGTACTGCATGAGTTTGCAGCGTCGTGTGGTTGTGGAATGGAAGTGGCGGAAAGTCAGCTGCCATTGAAGCCGGCGGTGCGTGGTGTTTGTGAATTGCTTGGTCTCGATGCGCTTAATTTTGCCAATGAAGGTAAATTGGTTATCGCTGTAGAGCGTGAATCTGCTGAAGCGGTACTTACAGCACTGCGTGCTCACCCTTTAGGAAGGGACGCGGCAATTATTGGTGATGTTGTTGAACGTAAAGGTGTACGTGTCGCCGGGCTATATGGTGTAAAACGGACATTAGATTTGCCGCATTCAGAGCCGCTGCCACGCATTTGTTGACCTAAGCCAGGAGCGCTGTGTGCCGTCCTGGCTACACTAAAGCGTCTAGCGCCATTTATATGATAAATATATTCCCTACCCGGTAACTCACCGGGTCTATTTTTTGGATGAGCAAAATGCCATACACACCGATGAGTGATCTCGGGCAGCAGGGCCTATTTGATATTACGCGTACCCTGTTGCAGCAACCTGATCTCCCGGCACTTGCCAATTGCCTGACTCAATTGGCAAAACAAGGTGCGCTGGCGAACAGAGTGAATATTCTGCTTTATCATCCGCTACATCAGCGCGTGGCCTTCTATGGCATGGATAAACACGGCAAAGAACTGCATTACGAAGATGAAATGGTGCTGGCTAATGGGCCGGTGCGGCGTGTGCTTTCGCGCCCGGAAGCGTTGATTTGTACTCAGGAAGAGTTCAATGACACCTGGCCACAGGTGATGAACCTTGAACTGTATGCGCCCTTTGGTCGTTACTGTCTGTTGCCGCTTGCCGCAGAAGGGAAAATCTTTGGCGGCTGCGAGTTTATTCGCGACAACGATACTGCCTGGACAGATAAAGAACTCAACCGCATGCATACCCTGGCCCATGTTGTGGCCCTGGCTGCGGAACAAATCCAAAACCGTATCGACTCAAATCTTGGTTACCAACAACTGTGCCGCGAACGTGACGATTTCCGTATCCTGGTTGCAGTGACAAACGCGGTACTTTCTAAGCTCGATCTTGATGAACTGATAAGCGAGATCGCCAACGAGATTCACCACTATTTCTCGATAGACTCGATAAGTATCGTGCTACGCGGAAACCGCAAAGATCGCCTTACCGTCTATTCCACCCATTTCGTGAAAGAACAGTCGCCAATCCACGATCAGAGTGATGTCGCTTTAGGGGGGACACTTTCTGAACGGGTATTCAAAAGCGGTGAAATGCTGTTATTGAATCTGCATCACGGTGACCAACTCGCGCCATATGAGCGCATGTTGTTTGAAATGTGGGGTAACCAAATTCAGACGCTGTGTCTGCTGCCTCTCACTTTTGGCAATAACATTGTGGGTGTGTTGAAGCTGGCGCAATGTGAAGCGGGCGTCTTTACTCCGCAAAACCTCAAGCTTATGCGCCAGATTGCGGAACGTATTGCCATTGCAGTAGATAACGCGCTGGCGTATCAGGAAATCAATCGCCTGAAAGAAAACCTGGTCGATGAGAACCTCTATCTCACCGAGCAAATCAATAATGTCGCCAGTGATTTTGGTGAGATTATTGGCCGCAGCGACGTGATGTCGAATGTGCTTAAACAAGTCGAGATGGTAGCCAAAAGCGACAGTACGGTGCTGATCCTCGGCGAAACGGGTACCGGTAAAGAGCTGATTGCTCGCGCTATTCACAACCTGAGCGAACGCAACAGCCGTCGTATGGTGAAAATTAACTGTGCGGCGATGCCTGCCGGGTTGCTGGAAAGCGACTTGTTTGGTCATGAGCGCGGTGCATTTACCGGTGCAAATACTCAACGTATCGGGCGTTTTGAACTGGCAGATAAAAGCTCGCTGTTCCTTGATGAAGTTGGCGATATGCCACTGGAGTTACAGCCTAAGCTGTTGCGTGTGCTACAGGAGCAGGAATTTGAACGCCTTGGCAGCAACAAAGTTCAGCAGGTCGATGTACGCCTGATTGCCGCCACCAACCGCAATCTGAAAGAGATGGTGAGTGAGCGTGAATTCCGAAGCGATCTCTATTATCGCCTGAACGTGTTCCCGATTATGTTGCCACCGCTCCGTGAGCGCCCGGAGGATATTCCGCTGTTGGTGAAATCTTTCACCTTCAAAATCGCCCATCGTATGAACCGTAATATTGACAGTATTCCAGCCGAAACCTTGCGCGCACTCAGCCGTATGGATTGGCCAGGTAATGTGCGTGAACTGGAAAATGTGATTGAACGAGCGGTTCTGTTAACTCGCGGCAATGTGTTGCATCTTTCCTTGCCTGAGATGGACTACCAGCAGCTGGAAGAAAAACCGATGCAGCTTGTCGCGAGCGAAGAAATCCGCGAAGGCGAAGATGAAGCGCAGAGAATTTTGCGTGTGCTGAAAGAGACCAATGGTGTGGTTGCCGGCGCACGTGGTGCGGCACAGCGATTGGGATTAAAACGCACGACGTTGCTTTCACGTATGAAACGTTTGGGGATTGATAAAGAGAAGATTTAGCCGGAAACTGGCTATATCCGTCCTACTTCAAATTGCGTCTTTGTTGGCTGCGCTCACTTGCCGCCGCGACGCAATTCGAATTATTTTGGGTGTAAACCTACTTTTCTAACATGGTAATGACGAATCATGGCACTGATCCCGAAAAACTATACGCGGCTGGAAAGCGGCTATCGTGAGAAAGCATTAAAAATCTACCCGTGGGTGTGCGGGCGTTGTTCACGTGAGTTTGTTTATTCAAACTTGCGCGAGCTGACGGTTCACCATATCGATCATGACCACACTAATAACCCGGAAGATGGCAGCAACTGGGAACTTCTGTGTCTGTATTGCCACGATCATGAGCACTCAAAATACACCGAAGCTGACCAATACGGCACAACCGTGGTCGCGGGCGAAGATGCACAGAAAGACGTGGGTGAAGCGACCTACAATCCGTTTGCAGATTTAAAGTCGATGCTTAATAAGAAGAAGTAGTTATCAGGTGGGCAAACATCACTGTGGCCCACCTTTTACATTTTTAATTCTCTGATTCTTCATCATCTACTATTTCCGCCAAAATCGTTGTCAGTCCCTCAGGGAATATCACCTCGTCAGTCTCTAGCAACTCTGATTGCGGCCACCATTTCTGCTGACTTATCACCCGTTTTTCGTTTTCACTCCAACCCGCCTGTGAAAGCTCACTTTCAGAAGCATTGATGACATAAAAGCGCTCATCAGCCTGTACGGTTTCACCACTCGGTAGTTGCATCATGAATGTGCGTCGTGCAACAGATGGCCCGCTCTCAAGCCTTACGAGGCCAGTTTCCTCGTGCAATTCGCGAATGGCTGCTTGTTCAAATGATTCACCGGGTTCAAGGCCGCCTCCGGGCGTTGCCCAATAAACCTTTCCTTCCAGCGCATCATCATGATGAGAAAAGCGAAATAATAGTACCGCACCGTTATTGTTGAGGATTAGCAAGCGAGAAGAAGGGCGAGTACGAATCTTCATTTTTTGTCCCGGCACTCCAGAGCACCGCTAGAGATTTAAAGTTTCCATTATTATTAAGATATATTGATGGGCATAAAGAAAAAAACACAAGAAAAACCTGTATTAATTATTTGATGATTTTAAAAAATAATATATGGGTAACTCGGAAAGCAATTGGTAATAAAGTGATTTTTTAAGATGTTGTTTTATATGAATAATATAAAGTAACGATAAAAATAGTAACGTTACTAAACGTATTTCAGGCTAATACCTATCAGGAATTATGATTTTGACCTGAAAATTTAGACGTAATATAATGGCGCTACTTTCGTATTTATCCTATGTTAATAAAATGTGTGGCTATCGTGCCAGTCCTACGCATTTAATGAATTTCTCTAATGTTTTGTGGAAATTTCTACATTCTCCATAGGGGCAACTTTGCTAAAAAGAAATAAGGTATTGCCATGAGTATCGAAGTTCTCATTATGTTCTTAACAGCGATGACTGCCCTCCTTATCGCTCGTCAGCTTGCCTTAAAGTGTGGTTTGGTTGACAAGCCCGGTGGGCGTAAGCAACACAAAGGAGAAATTCCGTTAGTCGGTGGGATATCATTCTACTGTGCCATAGTGGTTTTTTTCCTATTTTGGCCTGAAGTTCTACCGCACACAGAAACACATTTTATTCCCTACTTAATCAGTATCTCGCTACTGCTTTTCGTCGGTATTGCCGATGATCGTTTCGACTTGCCGGTGATACCTCGCGTGTTTATCCAGGCATTGTCTGCAGTTGTGATTATGGTTGATGGTTTATACCTTCATACACTCGGCCATGTGTTGGGTGGGTACGAACTCGTGCTCGGCCCAGTAGGTTACCTGGTGACGCTTTTCGCCACCTGGGCTGCAATCAACGCTTTTAATATGGTTGATGGTGTAGATGGCCTACTCGGCTCCGTTGCTAGTGCAACATTTGCGGCTTTGATGGTGGTCTTCCTACTGGCTGGTTCACATTTGCGTGCCATGTGGTGTTTATTGATGATTATTGCCTTAATCCCTTATTTAATGCTCAACATGGGGTTAATCGGTAATAAACGCTTCAAAGTATTCATGGGTGATGCTGGAAGTATGGTGATTGGTTTTACGATGCTCTGGCTGGTGATACTTGGAAGCCAGGGCGGCGAAGCTGTGATGGCTCCCGTTACGGCTCTGTGGGTAATAGCTCTGCCACTGATGGATATGGTGACTATCATGGTGCGTCGCATTCGCCGTGGACATAGCCCTTTCCGTCCTGACCGCGATCATTTACATCATATTTTAATGCGTAGTGGGTTAACGGCTCGCCAGACTGTGCTGGTTATGACTCTACTCACGGCAATTTTTGCTGGTTTCGGGATTGTGCTTTCCCAAATTGGTGTCGCGGAGTGGTTCTCTCTGGTCGTGTTCCTTGGCTTATTTACAGGTTATTTGGTGGTAAATAATAAGCTCCAAAAACGTAATCCAGATTTGAGAGCAAAAATTGGCCAGCAGTATAACGCTACTGCTAGTGCCGATATACCAACAGGTAACTGATAATTCAGCCTACTTCAAGTACAAAACCCACTCATTGTGGGTTTTGTACTTTTAGTCCTGGGAGCGGTCTTTATCAGCATTTACGCTCAATCCGAATTAATATGTATCTTACAGTAACGTCGCTTCCATGCTGCTGGTGTCAATCCCATCGCTTTACGAAACACTTTCCTGAAATACCCCACGTCCTGGAATCCGCAACATTCGGCAACTTCGCTAAGCGAGCAGGAGTCAGTAATCAGCATTTTCTCTGCACTTAGTACACGCTGGCGGTGAATGGCTTCGGTAATGGTTAACTGGAATGTCTGGCGATAAACACGGCCTAGATAATCCGCATTGCAATGTAACTTATCGGCGAGTGTGGAGGTGGAAATCGGCAGATGAAACTGCGTACGAATGAGCTGCTGTGCTTTGTACGCTAATGCAACTCCGCTGTTATCTGGCTGAGGGTTATCATTCGCGGCTACGGAAAGTTGTTGCATGATCAGCAATAAAATTAATTCCAGAGCACCGCTGCGGTTGATGGCTTCTTGCTCGCTTAAAAACTGGCGAAATAAAGAAATAACATATTGTGGGTTATGGACTTTCCCATGTTGTGGCAGGGAGATGAGCGAAGCGGGTAATTCTGTTTGTGATTCGTGCTGCGGATTAATTTCAAAGTGCAGCCAGTAGAATTTTAAATCCGCCGGGAAGGTTCCGACTCCGACGTGTTTTCTGTGAGGCCAAAGTAGCAGGCTTTCTCCCTCTTTTACGCTGAACAGCGTGTCATCCTCACGGATCGTAAGTGTCCCTTTTTCAACGAAAATCATTTCCCATGAGTCCAGTTTTCGCTGCGGGTGGTTACCCACGCCACGGGAAATAAACAAGCCACCGTTTTGCACGGAAATGGGTAAAGTAATTTTTAAATCAAGCAATTACGATTTTCCTCAAGCCACTTCATCAACCTAGTGTAGATAAGAAATACAGGGTGCAGTTATCGGTACTGGTATTTGGCGATCTCCCTCACAGTTTTATCTTCAGGTCGGAATCGTCACCTTTTTATACTTTGTTATCGCCTTGTTGATACTTAGATTGAATGCAAAATTATTCGGGTCATTTGCAAATACAAAAATAATAACTCCAGACTTTTTACCCGATGCGAGGCGTAAATCATGACCTCTACCCCTATAGATAATATTGCTACTTCGACGTTAAGTGACCGACTCTCCATACGCGAGAAAATAGGTTATGGATTAGGTGATGCAGGCGGCACCGTCATTACCTGCCTAATCATGAACTTCCTGACCTTTTTCTACACCGATGTGTTTGGTTTAACCCCGGCAATTGTCGGCACACTGTTTATCGCACTGCGTGTCTTTGACGCTATTTCCGATCCGTTAATGGGAATTCTTGCTGACCGAACCCAGAGCCGCTTTGGTCGCTTCCGTCCCTGGCAACTGTGGGTTGCTGTACCTATTGGCATTATCGGCGTATTGACCTTCACCGTGCCTGACCTTAGCGCCAACATGAAAATCCTTTGGGCATTCGGAACTTACCTTTTACTTTCAGTTGGCTATACCGCGATTAACGTCCCCTACTGTGCGCTGATCAATACCATGACCACACGCCATGATGAGGTCATTTCCTGCCAGTCCTGGCGCTTTGTACTTTGTGGGGTTGCAGGCTTCCTGGTTTCAGTTGGCCTCCCGTGGTTGGTAGAAATCATCGGCCAGGGCAATGCCGTAAAAGGCTACCAGATGGGCGTCGGCATTTTATGTGCGGTCGCGGTCGTAATGTTCTTGTGCTGCTTCTTCTGGGTTCGCGAACGTGTGCCATTGGCGCTGATGGGCAAATTCACGCTGCGTGAGCACCTGGCGGGTTTGCGCAAAAACGACCAGTTACTGCTGAGCCTGGTGATGTCGTTCCTGCTGATTAACGTCTTTAACCTGCGCGGCGGCGGCTACATGTACTTCATCACTTATGTGCTGCAAGGTAGTGCCGGCTTTGCTTCGCTGTTCTTTACCATGGTGACCTTTGCCTCGATTCTCGGTGCTGTGATTGTTAACCCTCTGGCCAAGCGCTTTGATACTGTAAAGCTTTATTACTACACCAATCTCGTACTGGCAGTGCTCGCGTTTGGAATGTGGCTACTGCCTACCGGCCCATCTTTCCAGACGCTGTGGTTACTGGTGATTCTGGCTAACGGCATCATTCTTGGTTTCACCTTACCGCTGCACTTTTCCATAATGGCCTTTGCTGATGATTACGGTGAGTGGAAAACCGGCGTGCGTTCCTCGGGCATGAATTTTGCCTTTAACCTGTTCTTTATCAAACTTGCCTGGGCTGCGAGTGCTGGGATCTTAAGCCTGGTCTTTATATTCGTTGCTTATAAGCCAGGACTAGAACACCAGACGCATGCTTCGCTTCAAGGCATTACCGCGCTGGAAACCCTGCTACCAGCAGCATTTCACTTATTATTGGCTCTGGCGATTCGCCGTTGCCGTCTGAATAATCCAATGATGGCGAAAATTTCTACTGACCTACGTCAGCGCCATGTCCAGACCGCCTGAGGAGTTGTTATGAATCAGCCAGATGTATTACAGGAAGTTGACCTGCACAAACTTAAAGTAACCGATGCGTTTTTGGGGCAGTACCAACGCCTGGTGCGCGATGTGGTGATTCCTTATCAGTGGGATGCCCTAAACGACCGTATTACTGAGGCAGACCCAAGCCATGCTATCGAAAACTTTGAAATAGCGGCAGGTCGCAAAGATGGCGAGTTCTACGGCATGGTTTTTCAGGATAGCGATGTAGCGAAATGGCTGGAGGCAGTGGCATGGTCACTGTGCCAGAAGCCAGATGAGGATCTTGAGAAAACCGCAGATGAAGTTATCGAACTGGTGGAAGCAGCACAGTGTGAAGATGGTTACCTAAACACCTATTTCACCGTAAAAGCGCCAGAGGAACGCTGGACTAATCTTGCCGAGTGCCATGAGCTTTATTGCGCAGGGCATATGATTGAAGCGGGTGTTGCGTTCTTTCAGGCAACCGGGAAACGCCGCCTGCTGGATGTGGTGTGCCGCCTGGCTGACCATATCGACAGCGTCTTTGGGCCAGGCGAAAACCAGCTTCACGGTTACCCGGGGCACCCGGAAATCGAACTGGCGCTGATGCGTTTATATGAAGTGACCGACAACCATCGCTACTTAGATCTCGTAAATTACTTTGTTGAGGAACGCGGAGCACAGCCGCATTTCTACGATATTGAATATGAAAAACGTGGACGTACCTCGCACTGGAACATTCATGGCCCGGCGTGGATGGTAAAAGACAAAGCCTACAGCCAGGCGCATGAACCGCTGGTGCTCCAGCAAACAGCTATCGGCCATGCGGTGCGTTTTGTCTACCTGATGGCTGGTGTTGCACATCTTGCGCGTTTGCATAAAGACGAAGAAAAACGCCAGACCTGCTTGCGTTTGTGGGACAACATGGTCCAACGCCAGCTGTACATCACAGGCGGTATTGGTTCTCAAAGCAGCGGAGAGGCATTCAGCTCGGATTACGATCTGCCAAATGACACGGTTTACGCGGAAAGTTGTGCCTCTATCGGTTTAATGATGTATGCCCGTCGTATGTTGCAAATGGAAGCCGACAGTCGTTTTGCAGATGTGATGGAGCGTGCGTTATACAACACGGTGCTGGGAGGCATGGCGCTGGATGGTAAACACTTTTTCTATGTGAACCCGCTTGAAGTTCATCCAAAATCGCTGGCCTTCAACCATATTTATGATCATGTAAAACCTGTTCGTCAGCGCTGGTTTGGTTGTGCCTGCTGCCCACCAAATATTGCACGTGTGCTGACATCGCTCGGCCATTATATTTACACGCCTCAACCGGATGCTCTGTATGTGCATCTGTATGTTGGTAACGAAATTGCCGTATCGGTGGGCGAGAAAGAGCTGCGTCTAAAAGTCAGTGGTAACTACCCCTGGAATGAGCAGGTCGATATCACCGTGATATCACCGCAGGCGGTGCAACATATCGTGGCACTGCGTCTGCCGGACTGGTGTGAAAACCCGCAAGTGCTGCTCAATGGCGAACCCTGCGTCGGTGACGTGCGCAAAGGGTATCTACATCTTAACCGCGAATGGCAGGAGGGTGATCGTATTAGCCTGACGCTGCCGATGCCAGTGCGTCGTGTATACGGCAACCCTTTACTGCGCCATGTCGCCGGGAAAGTTGCCTTGCAGCGCGGGCCGTTGGTGTACTGCCTGGAAGAAGCGGATAACGGTGCAGAATTGCATAACCTATGGTTACCAAAAGAGAGCACATTTAGCCTGATTGAAGGGAAAGGTATTTTTGCGCACAAGGTGCTGATTAAGGCTGATGGACTGCGTATGGCAAGCGAGCAAGCTGACCAACAGGCACTGTATCACTATGACAAATCACCGGTGAAAGCCGAGCCGAAAAAGCTCACTTTTATTCCATGGTTTAGTTGGGCGAACCGTGGGGAAGGTGAAATGCGAATTTGGGTTAACGGCGAGTAAGCCGAAATATTGGGATCTCTTGATGCAGAGATCCCAAGTATTTATCCTCTCAAAATAATAACCCAGCACACTACTGAGTTATTTCATTTAAAATTAAATTGTTTCTGGATATTCCCCTTCAGTATTTCTGAAATCCCCTTAATTACCCCCCCTTGAAAAACCATGATTTTTTTATTTTTAAACTAGATATATAATTAACCTGACTTGAAGAGGATTTGGTGGCTATTAGAACGCTAAATTATTGGTTTTACTGGAACACAGAAAGCTGAATTTTAGAGAAAGAGAAGGCACACTAAGCATTAATTTACTGAGGATAACCGATGACAATACCCACTCGCCCGGACGATTCTATGCAATGTCTGTTCTCAGCACTTGAACCAGTAAGTTCGGAGATAAAAGTTATCCCTCGCAAAAGAATGAGCTGGGAATACAAAGGTAAACCACAACTATATCTCTTTATGGAAGGTGAGATTTCGCTAGTACGTGTTACTGATGGTCTGGTTGTTGCAAGTGCTTATGATCCTCATATTTTTGGCTTGGGCGAGGCTATCCAGCCCAAGCGCTACCATATTCTACGTGTCGAGAAAAAGTCGCGAATTTTGGCCGTTGACGTTGAAAATGCATTAAAAATATTCGATGAACAGAACCTGTGGCGTGATGTATCCACTACCTTAGCTTATTTCAACGCTTACCTCGTTTATCGCGATGAAATGGTGTTGCAACAGCGTACTTACTCCGTCATTCGCAGCCACCTGCAGGAGATGATTGGACTGCCGCTCGAAGCTCGGCTCAACACTTCTATCCTTGATTATATTCGCCTGAGAACGCATTTATCGCGTAGCAGCATTTTGAATGTTATTTTCGTGCTGAAAACTGAAAAACATATAGAGATAAAGAGAGGCGGTTTTTTAGTCGCCATAAATAATTTGCCAGAAAAGATTTGATAATATCCTGGGTAATAGCACGAATGGCAAAGATATAAAATTTTAGCATTTTATGTTAACTTTACGCATCGGTTGTATGATGCGCCTGAATATTTTTTTATTTAAAAATAAACTGTTTAATATTTCTAATTAAGGAACTATTTCCTTATTATCCCGTTCGACAAACTTATGGCGATTTAATTCTGAGTCGTTTGCTCAGATATGGGATATGTTAGGGAATATATGAAAAAGACTCTTGTGGCTTTAATCGTGCTGAACGCTTGCGCTGTTTCTAACGTATTTGCTGCGGCAGACGCGAACACCTGGTACGGCGGCGCTAAAATGGGCTGGTCGCATTATTTTGATGCCAGCGGCAACAAAGATTTCAACGATAACGTGAGCAACGCAACTGACTTTGATTTCGATAAAGACAACGTCAGCGGCGGCGTATTTGCAGGTTATCAAGTTCTTCCATGGTTAGCGGTTGAAGGTGGATACGACTACCTGGGCAACATGGGTATCAACGGTAATAACGGTGTTGCTGGCGGAAAAATGGAAAGCCAGGGCCTGCAACTTTCTCTGAAAGCGAGCTACGGCTTGACTGACAGCTGGGATATTTATGGCCGTGCTGGTGCGATGGGTTACCGCGCAGAAGTTAACAATGCAGGTCATAGCAATTTTGAAACTGGCGTGCGCCCGTTGGCCGCAGTCGGTACTGAATATGCGTTTACCAAAAACTGGGCTGGCCGTCTGGAATACCAGTGGGTAAGCAATGTAGGTAACTCTAACCAGATTGGTATTAGCAGTGATGTAAGTTCGTTATCCGCAGGTGTTGTTTATCGCTTCGGCCAGCATGATGACGCAGTAATCGCACCGGTTGTGGAACCTGCGCCAGCGGCTCCAGAAGTGAAGAAATTTAACCTGAAATCAGACGTGCTGTTCGGCTTTAACTCTGCAGAGCTGACTTCAGAAGGTCACGCAGCAATTCAGCAGCTGTACAACAGCCCGGATATGCAAGCGGCGAAAAACAGCTCAACAACAGTTGTTGGCTACAGCGATCGCCTGGGTTCAGAGCAATACAATCAGCAGCTTTCTGCTCAGCGTGCACAAGCAGTCGTTGATGCACTGATAGCGCAAGGTTTGCCTGCTCAGAATGTGCGTGCCGAAGGCCGTGGTGAAAGTGATTCCGTGACCGGCAATACTTGTGCAGACGGTATGCCTAAGTCACAACTGATTGATTGCCTGGCTCCAGACCGCCGTGTTGTGGTTGAGATTGCAGGCGAACAGTAAGTATTCACCCCTGAGAACGTGAATTCATCCCGAAAGTGCAGAAAGAAGTTACCTTGATTATTTCGTGCCACGCCCTGGAAGCATGTAAGCGCATTTTTCCTGTGTGGCACGAAATATGAAAGGTATATAAGAAATATTTCATTAATCGTCCGTTGCCCGACAAATTCGTCGGGCTTTTTTATTTCTGTTTTGCCAGCCAAACTGCGCCGAGCATGCCAGCTTTATTCCCCAGTTTGCAGGGGCGAATCGGCACTTGTAGCACATCCCAGAACTTAAACCCTTCAAGGTGACGTTCCAGCATTGGGTACAGCATCGGCTGAGTACTGACGCCGCCGCCCAGCAAAATCGCTTGAGGATCAAATAGCGAGACAACGCTATAAATCCCACGCGCCAGGTATTTCACCCAGTTGTCGATAACCCCCTGAATATGCAGATCTGTTTCAGCGCGGGCAAAAATATCCTGGCCGCGAATTTTCTCATCTGCCGGGATATTCATCTCGCGTCGACATGCATCCATCAGCCCTTTGGCTGATGCCAACTGATGCATGTCCTCACCATATTTTCCTACCGGCAATACGCCAAATTCACCGGCCCGGAAGTGCGAACCGCGCATCAGTTCTCGGTTTACGATAATGCCACCGCCAATGCCGGTACCAATCGTCACGCAGACCAGAGAATCATATTCATTGCCCGCACCCAACCACATCTCGCCGAGGGCTGCACAGTTAGCATCATTTTCAACGGTAATTGGCAGATCTGTCAGTTCGCCAAAAATCTCCAGCAAATTGCAGCCATCAAGAAACTCAAGCGCCCCCGCTTTGGGGACATTACCGGTATGAGGGTTGATATAGCCGGGGAAACTGATGGCTATCCCGGCAATTTCATTATGCTGTCGATAGCCTGCCACCACACTTTGCCAGGCATCCAGAAACTGCTGGCGGTCATAGTGAGTGTCATACTCTTCAGCGATCAGCACCTCCCCCTCTTCAGTGAACAAACCATGCTTAACGTGGGTGCCGCCCACATCGAAACTAATAAACAGGCGCATGAGCAATCCTTGTAGCGAAACGGGAAAAGGTAAACTTTAAGTATGTCTCAAAACCAATAACCTGCAGGCTGATTACTCTTAATCAGCGAAAAACCAATCCGTGACCTGTGTCGTAAAGCGCTCAAACATTGGCGAAGAATTCACCGCTGACGACTACGCTTGAGAGTGCAAACGACAAGGAGATTCACATGACAAATAATCCTCCCGATACCCGAATTATCCCGGGCGAGTATGGTTTCCCGCTCAAGCTTAAACCTCGTTACGACAACTTCATTGGCGGCCAGTGGGTAGCTCCTGTCGAGGGAAAATACTACGAAAACCTCACCCCAGTTACTGGGCAACCACTGTGTGAGATAGCCAGCTCCAGTAAAGGCGATATTGATTTAGCGTTAGATGCCGCGCATGAGGCAAAAGCAGGCTGGGGCGGTATGTCAGTTCAGGAACGTGCCAATATTCTGCTAAAAATAGCCGATCGCATGGAGCAGAATATTGAGCTGCTGGCGGCGGCTGAGACCTGGGATAACGGCAAACCAATCCGTGAAACCAGCGGTGCCGACGTGCCTCTGGCTATCGACCATTTCCGCTATTTTGCTTCCTGTATTCGTGCTCAAGAAGGCGGCATCAGCGAAGTTGATGGCGATACTGTGGCGTATCACTTCCATGAACCTCTCGGTGTGGTAGCGCAAATTATTCCGTGGAACTTCCCACTGCTGATGGCGAGCTGGAAAATGGCTCCGGCACTGGCTGCGGGCAACTGCATTGTCCTGAAACCAGCACGTTTAACGCCGCTGTCGGTTCTGCTGCTGATGGAAATGGTGGGAGATTTGCTACCGCCGGGTGTCATCAACGTAGTGAACGGTGCTGGCGGTGAAATCGGTGAATATCTGGCAACCTCCAAACGTATAGCCAAAGTAGCGTTTACCGGCTCCACTGAAGTGGGTCAGCAGATAATGCAGTATGCAACTCAAAACATTATCCCGGTGACGCTGGAGTTGGGCGGTAAATCCCCAAATATCTTCTTTGCTGATGTGATGGACGAAGAGGACGCATTTTTCGACAAGGCACTGGAAGGTTTTGCTCTGTTTGCCTTTAACCAGGGTGAAGTTTGTACCTGTCCAAGCCGTGCACTGGTGCAAGAATTTATCTATGAACGCTTTATGGAGCGTGCGATTCGCCGTGTGGAATCCATCCGCAGTGGTAACCCTCTGGACTCACGTACCCAAATGGGGGCGCAGGTGTCACAAGGGCAGATGGAAACCATCCTGAACTACATCGATATCGGCAAAAAAGAAGGGGCTGATGTCCTGACTGGTGGGCGCCGCAAAGCACTAGAGGGTGACCTGAAAGCGGGTTATTACCTCGAGCCAACCATTCTGTTCGGCAAAAATAATATGCGCGTTTTCCAGGAAGAGATCTTCGGACCGGTGCTCGCCGTGACGACCTTCAAAACCGTGGAAGAAGCACTGGAGCTTGCGAACGATACCGAATATGGCCTCGGCGCTGGTGTCTGGAGTCGTAACGGTAATCTGGCGTACAAAATGGGTCGTGGCATTCAGGCGGGGCGCGTGTGGACTAACTGTTATCACGCTTATCCAGCCCATGCGGCGTTTGGGGGCTACAAACAATCCGGTATTGGGCGTGAAACCCATAAAATGATGCTGGATCATTATCAGCAGACCAAGTGCCTGTTGGTGAGTTACTCGGATAAGCCGTTAGGGTTGTTCTGATATGATCTGAAACAGACACGTCTCACTCTGGCATTGAGCCAGGTGAGATGTGTTGGTCACGCTATTTCTCGGCCAGGAATAGCGCTTTATCACGCAGTAGGTGGTCATTGCCACGGCGGCGGGTAAAACCAATTCGATCAAAGTATTCGAGAATTTGCACCGCCAGTTTGCGACCCACGCCGAGACTGTCTCGGAAATCCGCAGCGCTGGTAGCTCCTTGCGTTTGATCCAGTTCGCGGATCAAATTAGCAAAGGTTTGAATCCGATCGTTACGGTAATAACGATCTTTTAAGATCGCAGTCACTAGCCCAAGTTGCGCGGCAAAACGCAGTAGCTGACGTACTACTTGTTCATCTTGTTGTGTTTCCCGAGCCAGATCGCGTACCCACCATGGCTCATCACCAAATAGTGCGTCAATTTTCTCCCAAACTGCCAACTGCTCTGTGGAAAAGCCCGGTTTGTGATCGGGCAGATGCAGCCAGCCTTGTCGGCTTGCGAGTACCCCTTCCTGGCGCATTTTTTCAATCAATGCCAAAACCAGTGGCTCATCTTCACTTGGTAAAGCCATGCGACGCAGACGCTCACGACCAGGGCCGGGCTGGTCGTCATGCTGTTGGTGATAACGCTCCAGGGTATCGAGCAGTTTTTGCTTCCAGCGTGCGGCCATTTCCTCGCTAAGCAGGCTATTGCCCGCGCGAAGAAAATCGGTTCTGTTTAGCAACTCTTGTAAGCCCTGAGAGGTCAGTTGCCGCGCCCAGCCGAAATCAGTCAGGGTTACGGCGCTTCGTTGTAGATGGATATCGAGCATCTGCTGGTCATTTTCTGCATCTTTAAGCTGTTGTAACCATGCGAGGAATGCAGGCTGGCGTTTACCGCGGCGTGAAGCGTGCAGAAGAATGGCTCGCGCTCCTGCAAGTGTGACGCGAGCGGATATATCACGCAGAACCAGGCGGTCATTGTCTGCAAGCCATAACGGCGTATCCAGAACCAGTTCGGCGAGGTCATCTTCTAGCAGAGAAATGCGCCCGGTGACATGACTAGCTGCATGGTGGATATGCAGCGGCTGCCATTGTTGCAGCTGTGCATGGCTTTGCAGTTGAACGATCACGCGCTCAACGGACTGAAGGGGTTGTTCCGCTAGCAGCCAGTCACCACGTTTGATATCCAGTTTTTCCGCATCGCCGCTAATGTTGATCGCTATGCGTTGCCCGGCAAAAGCGGTGTCGGTTTTACTATTTTGGGCATGTAAACCACGTACACGCATCGGTTTATCAGCACCGGTTAACCACAGCGTGTCACCAATTTTTACTTCGCCACTCAATGCGGTTCCGGTCACTACCAAACCCGCCCCTTTGACGGTAAAAGCACGGTCAATTGCGAGACGGAAACGGTGCTGGCGCGGGTGTGCACGTTCCGGCAGCGCAAGTAAGTGTTCACGTAGCTCGTCAATTCCTGTGCCGCTGGTGGCTGCTGTGACAAACAAAGCCGCCTCTGGCCAGCCAAATTCACTGAGTGTTTCCAACACCGCTTCGCGTACTTCATCTATTCGCGCATCACTCACCCGATCGGCTTTGGTCAAGGCCACGGTAAGCGACGGTTTGCCGGTTAATTGCAAGATAGCGAGATGTTCGCGAGTTTGCGCCATCACGCCATCATCGCAGGCGACAACCAACAGCGCGTGGTCGATACCCCCCACGCCTGCCAGCATATTGGCGAGGAATTTTTCATGCCCTGGCACATCAATAAAACCAGGGATGCGGCCATCGGGTTGTGGCCAGTATGCATAGCCCAGGTCGATAGTCATGCCGCGCTTTTTCTCTTCGGGCAGACGGTCAGCATTCACGCCAGTTAAGGCTTGCAGCAGGGTAGTTTTGCCGTGGTCAACATGCCCGGCGGTAGCAATAATCATGGGTTCAGGTTCTCTATGAAACCAGCTTCATCTTCAAGGCCACGTAAATCCAGCCATAAGCGCCCATCGCTGATGCGGCCAATAATCGGTTTTGGTCGTTCGCGCAGGGCTTGTGTGAGCGCGGCAAGCGTTGCGCCACGCCCATCTTTTGGTGTGAACGTTAGCGCGGCACTTGGCAAACGATCCACCGGTAGTGAGCCGCTGCCAATTTGCGATAAACACGGTTCGACGCAAACGGTAAATTGCTCGCCATATTTGCTTTCAAGGGCAGGTAACAGGCGTTGTGCAAGCTCTGTGATTTCACTAGCGCTACGGGTTAGCAGGCGCAGCGTCGGCAATCGTTCGACCAGTGTTTCCGGGTGTTGATATAGGCGTAACGTCGCTTCGAGTGCAGCCAGCGTCATTTTATCGGCGCGTAATGCCCGTTTTAGCGGGTGGCTTTGAATGCGGGCGATAAGATCTTTTTTGCCGACGATAATACCCGCCTGCGGGCCGCCGAGCAGTTTATCACCAGAGAAACTCACCAGGCTTACGCCAGCCGCAATCAACTGTTGCGGCATAGGCTCTTCTGGCAATCCCCACTGAGTTAAGTCGACCAGCGAACCGCTGCCTAAATCAGTAACAACAGGGATATTCAGCTCAGTTCCGAGTGCCACCAGTTCTGCTTCATCGACCGCTTTAGTAAAGCCCGCAACCTGGTAATTGCTGGTGTGGACTTTCATCAATAGCGCCGTATTTTCATTCGCCGCCTGGCGGTAATCTTTCAAATGCGTGCGGTTTGTTGTGCCAACTTCCACAAGTTGGCAACCCGCCTGGCG
Source organism: Buttiauxella sp. BIGb0552 (assembly GCF_004366275.1). NCBI lineage: Bacteria > Pseudomonadati > Pseudomonadota > Gammaproteobacteria > Enterobacterales > Enterobacteriaceae > Buttiauxella > Buttiauxella sp. BIGb0552. The sequence goes on along the minus strand of NZ_SODY01000005.1, from coordinate 166,154 downwards.
CATCACATCAGGAATACGGAATGCGCCACCAATTTCGACTAACTCGCCACGTGAAACCACAACCTCTTTGCCGCTTGCACATGCCGCCAACATCAGCAATACGGCTGCCGCGTTGTTATTAACGATACAGGCGTCTTCCGCACCGGTAAGTTCACAAAGTAGGCCCGCCAATGCTCGGTCACGGTGCCCGCGCTCTGCACCATGTAAGTCATATTCCAGTGTTACGGGGTAGCGCATTGCCTGAGTCACAGCCTCAATTGCTGCTTCTGCCTGCAATGCGCGGCCCAGATTGGTATGCAGTACCGTGCCGGTCAGGTTAAATACTGGTAATAGGGCGCTGCGCTGGCCTGATTCAAGCTGAAGCTGCGCATGTGCTGCCCAATCGTTGTTCCAGGGCGGCAGGATTTCCTGAGTGCGAATGTGTTCCCGTGCCACCTCAAGCATCTCTCGTAAGGTATTCACCACCTGAGTGTGGCCGAAATGGTGCAGCAAAGTGCTAAATGAGGCGTCACGTAACAGTTTATCGATTGCTGGAAGTTGGCTGTACAAGGTGCGATGGGTAGTCATAGCAAGCCGCAGAATGGTGAAATATTGCGATAGTTTACAGGGGGAGTTGCCCCCCTGTCATGGCGGGAGATCATGCTGTTGGCGGTTCGGTCCGTGCAAAACTTTCACGTTCGAAAAGTTTCTCAACCAGTTTCACTAAATGTGGGCGGTCGACACACCAGCCAGGCGAAACGCGACGGAAATTGAGATAGCCCACAGCGCATGCCACCGCAATGGTCGCGACGCTTAGGTTTTCCGCATCCAGTTTTTTATCTGCGACGTACTGTTCGAGCAGTGTCAGGCTGCGGCTGATTTTTTCACGTTGGCGCAGCAGTTCCGTTTCTGATTGCTGCTCCGGCGGGCGCTGGCGTTCGCGTACTGAAACCAGAGCCGCGTCCATAATGCCATCGGCCAGCGCTTCTATCTGGCGCATTTGCAGTGCAGCTAATGGATCTCGCGGGATGAGGGCTGGGGCGATATCCAACAGCTCAAGATATTCGGCAATCACCGGTGAATCGAACCAGTATTGCCCATCTCCGGTGACCAGCGCCGGGACTTTGCCCAGCGGGTTGTATTGCGGCGTGTTGCTTTCTGAAGTCCATGGGTTGTCGTTTACAAATTCAAAAGTTATACCTTTCTCCAGCATTATCACTGAAATTTTGCGCACATACGGGCTGGTGTAATTGCCGATCAGTTTCATCACATCGTCCATTTTTGCCAACAAAACGTAAGTATGGTTCAGATTGTTGGCAACGGCGATTTGATGTAGTCCAGAAACGCCCGCAGCCCACAGGTCATGTACTGGCGATTGGGGTAGTAAAGTTGCCACTGTTCGGGTTCAGGCAGCCACTCCTCCAGCATGCTGACAAGCTGGCCACTTTCCAGCCACGGCCTGGCCTGCTGCTCGTAGAGGTAACTGATACCCGCGCCACAGAGCACGGCTTCCAGCCCTGAATCCATATCGTCGACCGTGAAAAGCACTATCAGAACTTGTTTGAGCAGGCCCGAAGCTTTGTTGGCGCTGCATAATAAATAGTGCAATCGGTGGATGGCGCCTGCGCTTATCCACCCTATAACTAATAGTCTTGTGCGTTGCCGCTGCGCTGTAATTTTCTGACAAAATCAAATCAACCGACACCGCCGGGTTGCCCCGGATCACACTCCATAAAAATCACTTAAAATTTCTTGTGATGCTAATCACATATAAATAACAAAGTCACAACCATGAAATGTGATTCCCATCACGTTTAGGCGTCAACTATGCGCAAAAAATAGCTGCTGTGTTTTTTTTACACACTGATTATGTGACGCAGATCTCCTGATCGTAGTTGGTCACACCCATCAATTGGTGATCCTTGTCACATAAATTTCCACTCGCTGGACAGTTTCACGATTCAGTGCCAAATTCGCCTCACTTAGAGCATCTGGCAGCGTTGCTTGCCACCACATTAACAATAAACCTCGGGCTGCTTTTCAGCACGTAAACACAATAAGGGGTGTGCGTATGTCATCCGATATCAAGATCAGAGTGCAAAGCTTTGGTCGTTTCCTGAGTAACATGGTAATGCCAAACATCGGCGCGTTTATCGCCTGGGGTATTATCACCGCCTTATTTATCCCGACCGGTTGGTTGCCAAGTGAAACACTGGCGAAACTGGTAGGCCCAATGATTACCTATCTGCTGCCATTGCTCATCGGTTATACCGGTGGTCGCTTAATCGGTGGCGACCGTGGTGGTGTGGTGGGTGCAATCACAACCATGGGTGTTATCGTCGGTGCAGATATGCCGATGTTCCTCGGCGCGATGATTGCAGGCCCTCTGGGTGGCTGGGCGATTAAACATTTCGACGCGTGGGTAGACGGCAAAATCAAATCCGGCTTTGAAATGCTGGTGAACAACTTCTCCGCTGGCATCATCGGTATGATTCTGGCGATTCTGGCATTCATGGGTATCGGCCCTGCGGTTGAAGTCCTGTCCAAAGTACTGGCGGCGGGCGTTAACTTCATGGTTGTTCATGACATGCTGCCACTGGCTTCTATCTTCGTAGAACCAGCGAAAATCCTGTTCCTGAACAACGCAATCAACCACGGTATCTTCTCACCGTTGGGTATTCAGCAGTCCCACGAACTGGGCAAATCAATCTTCTTCCTGATTGAAGCAAACCCAGGTCCAGGTATGGGCGTGCTGTTGGCGTACATGTTCTTCGGTCGTGGTAATGCTAAGCAGTCTGCGGGCGGCGCGGCAATCATCCACTTCCTGGGCGGTATCCACGAAATTTACTTCCCATATGTGCTGATGAACCCACGTCTGATTCTGGCCGTTATCCTCGGCGGTATGACTGGCGTGTTCACTCTGACCATCCTGAACGGCGGCCTGGTTTCACCAGCATCTCCGGGTTCCATCCTGGCAGTTCTGGCGATGACACCAAAAGGTGCGTACTTCGCGAACATCGCAGCAATCGTTGCAGCAACAGCAGTCTCCTTCGTGGTCTCAGCAATCTTGCTGAAAACCAGCAAAGTTAAAGAAGAAGACGATATCGAAGCAGCAGCTCGCCGTATGGCAGAGATGAAAGCTGAATCCAAAGGTGCAACTGCGCCACTGGCGGTAGGTGCTGGCCTGTCTAACGACCTGAGCCACGTACGTAAAATCATCGTAGCGTGTGATGCAGGCATGGGTTCAAGTGCTATGGGTGCTGGCGTGCTGCGTAAGAAAGTCAGCGATGCAGGCCTGAAAAATATCTCCGTGACTAACTGTGCAATCAACAGTTTGCCGGATGATGTTGATCTGGTGATTACGCACCGTGACCTGACCGAGCGTGCGATGCGCCAGGTTCCACAGGCACAGCATATTTCCCTGACCAACTTCCTGGATAGCAGCCTGTACTCCAACCTGACCGAGCGTCTGGTGGCCTCCCATAACCTGAGCGAGAAAGAAGTGAAGGTAATGAGCAGCCTGGAAGACAGCTTCGTACCAAGCGAAGAAGGGCTGTTCCGCCTGGGTGCTGGCAACGTGTTCCTCGGCCTGACTGCCACCAACAAAGAAGAAGCCATTCGCTTTGCGGGTGAGCAACTGGTGAACGGTGGTTACGTCCAGCCTGAATATGTTGATGCGATGTTTGAACGTGAAAAACTGACCCCAACTTATCTGGGTGAAGGTATCGCAGTTCCGCACGGTACAGTTGAAGCGAAAGACCGCGTACTGAAAACCGGCGTTGTGTTCTGCCAGTACCCACACGGTGTTCACTTCGGTGAAGAAACTGATGATATTGCCCGCCTGGTTATCGGTATTGCCGCTCGCAATAACGAACACATCCAGGTTATCACCAGCCTGACCAACGCGCTGGATGATGATTCAGTGATTGATCGCCTGGCGAATACCACCAGCGTTCAGGAAGTTCTCGACCTGCTGGCAGGTAAGAAGTAAGTCTCCATTTCCCTCTCCCGAATGGGAGAGGGTTCTGGTGAGGTTGGTCAATACCACAAACCTCCTCACCCGAACCCTCTCGGGTAATTCAAATTTAAGAAGGTGAACGACATGAAAGCATTACATTTTGGTGCAGGTAATATCGGACGTGGCTTTATCGGAAAATTGCTGGCAGATGCCGGTATTGAACTGACCTTTGCCGATGTAAACCAGACTGTGCTGGACGCGCTGAATGCGCGCCATAGCTACCAGGTTCACGTTGTTGGCGAGCAAAAGCAAATCGATACCGTTTCCAATGTTAATGCTGTTAGCAGCATTGGCGATGAAGTTATTACTCTGATTGCCGATGTAGACCTGGTGACCACGGCAGTCGGACCGGTAGTGCTTGAACGCATTGCACCAGCCGTGGCGAAAGGTCTGGTTCTGCGTCGTACCAACGGTAATGAGAAACCACTGAACATTATCGCTTGCGAGAATATGGTGCGCGGCACCAGCCAGCTTAAAGGCCACGTCATGAAGGCGCTGTCGGAAGATGATCAGGCCTGGGTTGAGCAACATGTTGGCTTTGTTGATTCTGCAGTGGACCGTATCGTTCCACCGTCAGAATCTGCTACTAATGACCCGCTTGAAGTCACGGTTGAAACATTCAGCGAATGGATTGTTGATAAAACTCAGTTCAAAGGTGATCTCCCGAACATTCCTGGCATGGAACTTACTGATAACCTGATGGCGTTTGTTGAGCGCAAACTCTTCACGCTGAATACCGGGCATGCTATAACCGCATACCTTGGCCAACTGGCCGGTCATCAGACCATTCGCGATGCGATTCTGGATGAAAGAGTCCGTGCTGTCGTGAAAGGGGCAATGGACGAAAGTGGTGCGGTGCTTATCAAACGCTACGGTTTTGATGCAGACAAACACGCAGCCTACATCCAAAAAATCCTTGGTCGTTTCGAGAACCCATATCTGAAAGATGATGTGGAGCGCGTAGGCCGCCAGCCACTGCGTAAGTTAAGTGCGGGCGACCGTCTGATTAAGCCACTGCTTGGCACCATCGAATACGGCTTGCCACACCTGAACCTGGTTGAAGGTATTGCCGCAGCGATGCATTACCGCAGCGCAGAAGATCCGCAAGCTCAGGAACTGGAAAAACTGCTGGCAGAAAAAGGCCCACAGGTCACTCTCGCAGAAATTTCTGGTCTTGATGCCAATAGCGACGTGGTAGCACAGGCGGTGAAAGCGTACGAAGCTAAAGCGTAGCAGAAGAGAGCGGGTGCAGTGGATGCTGCACCCAATAGAAAATTTTAGTGATGCAGGCAAAGATGGAAGAAACCCAGGCCTTTGAAAACCGTGTGCTTGAGCGTCTCAATGCCGGCAAAACCGTACGCAGCCTGCTGATTACCGCGGTCGAACTTCTCACCGAAGCGGTTAATATCCTGGTGCTTCAGGTCTTCCGTAAAGACGACTATGCGGTGAAATATGCGGTTGAACCCTTGTTGGATGGTGACGGGCCACTAGGGGATCTTTCCGTGCGTCTCAAACTTATCTACGGGCTTGGCGTGCTCAATCGCGCGGAGTACGAAGATTGCGAACTGTTGATGGCTTTGCGTGAAGAGTTAAACCATGACGGTAATGAATATAATTTTACCGACGATGAAATGCTTGGCCCATTCGGTGAACTGCACTGTGTTTCTGCTCTACCGCCGACACCAAAGTTTGTTGATGGCAGCGATCCTGAGCTGTTTGCCATGCAAAAACAGCGTTATCAGCAAATAGTGCGTTCCACGATGGTGCTCTCTTTAACTGAGCTGATCTCACGGGTCAGCTTAAAAAAAGCCTTCCAGAAATAATTCAGACCGAACACCCTTTTCGCCCTATAGCACCGAATGGTGTATCCTTGCCAGCAATGAAAGTTATTCACGGTTAATCAAAAATGAAAGAAATCGAAAAAGCAGAAATCAAACGCCTGAGCGATCGCCTCGATCTTATCCGTCACGAGATGCCAGAACTGCATCTGATCAACGATGCTGAAAAGTACGCTGAGATGGAAAAAGAGAAAGCGAAGCTGGAAATCGAGATCGTGCGCCTGCAAGCGGTGCGCAACCAGAAGCTGAGCAAAGAAGCACAAAAACTGATGGCACTGCCGTACAAGCGTCCCATCACCAAAAAAGAACAAGCCAACATGGGCGCTCTGAAAAAAGCGGTACGTGGCCTGGTTATCGTCCATCCAATGACGGCGTTAGGCCGTGAGATGGGCCTCGAAGAAATGACAGGTTTTTCTAATACCGATTTCTAAGTTAACACTCGATTTTAAAAAGGGATGATCCTTTAAGGTTCATCCCTTTTATTTTGCTTAAAATTCCTGTTTTGCGAAGCTTATTCATAACTTATTCCCTTCCCATTGGATTCAATTCTCACAGCATCTATTCTCTGACACTTGTGTATGAACTAGCCGATACCAGGCGACAAAGACTCGCTCCTGTTCTCTACGTAGTTTAAAATAGATACAAATCGAACGATTTATACCTATTCAATCGAAGTGAGGGTGAGGGATGATCAGTTTTACAGCCAACCAGGCAAAAACTCAGTTTGGGGAAATGATTGCTAAAGCGCAGCGTGAACCAGTGAGCATCACCAAAAATGGCAAACCTTCTGTTGTTGTGATGTCCATTGCCGATTACAACGCTATCGAAGAACTCAAGTTGCAGAATCTGCGCGATAAGCTTGCACGTTCCGTTGCTCAGATTAAAACAGGCAATGTCTGTGACGGTGACGATGCGTTTGATGAGTTACTGAAGGATCTTTAATGGCTGGATATAAGCTGACGGAAGAGGCACGAGAGGATTTGCGCGAGCTAAAGGGATTTTCACTGAAGCAATTTGGTAATCTTATGACTCGTGAATATCTGGTTGGTATGCGCGTTACGCTACAGCATTTGGCAAAAATGCCGGGGATGGGAATGGATGAATCTGACGACTTATTTCCTGGTGTATGGAGCTTTCCCTATATGAGCCATATGCTCTATTACCAAAAAGCCGAAGCAGGGATTGTCGTTATCGGTATCATTCATCAGAGTCGAATGCCGGAATTGCTGCTAAAAAGGCGATAAGCCAGCAGTTCCCCACTGGCTTTTTAATTTCTACTTCAATACCTGCGGGTTCACGCAGTTTTCCTTCACGTTGCCACTCAGTGCAGCAATCAAGTTATCCACCGCACAGGCCGCCATGTTATAGCGGGTTTCATGCGTGGCAGAACCGATATGCGGCAGGGCAACAACGTTCGGCAGGCTGAGCAGCGGGGAATCTATCGGCAGCGGCTCTTGTTCAAATACGTCCAGACCTGCGGCGTGAATCGTGCCGTCCATCAGTGCCTTAATCAGCGCTTTTTCGTCAACCACCGGGCCGCGCCCTGCGTTAATCAGAATCGCTGAGGATTTCATTTTTGCCAGTTGCTCAGCGCCAATCAGATGATAAGTTTCATCGGTCAATGGCAATGAAATACAGACGAAATCGGACTCGGCCAGCAGGGTGTCGAGGTCGCAATAACGAGCGTTAAAGCGGTCTTCCGCTTCCTGATGGTGGCGGCGAGCGTTATACAGAATCGGCATGTTAAAGCCGAAGTGAGCACGTTGTGCCAGCGCCAGGCCAATGCGGCCCATGCCTAAAATCCCCAACGTCTTGTGGTGCACGTCGATGCCAAACCAGTCTGGCCCGATACTGCCTTGCCATTCGCCAATTTTTACACGCTCTGACACTTCCACCGCACGGCGAGCAGTCGCCAGCACCAGTGTCATCATGGTATCCGCGACGGTTTCAGTCAGCACGGTCGGTGTATGCATCAGCGCGATACCGCGTGAAGTCAGCGCATCGACATCAAAATTGTCATAGCCAACAGAGACTGTGGAGGCGGCACGCAGCTTTGGCGTGTGTTCCAGAAACGCTTTGTCGACTTTCTCACTCGAGCCAAGGATCCCCTGTGCATCCGCAAAAACCTGCGCATTTTGCTGGACAGTTTGCGGGCTTAAATCGTTCAGTTGAGTGACGGCAAAGTGGCTTTCAAGGCGGGCAAGGAGGTCGTCAGGTAACTTTTTGTAGAGGATGACGGACGGCTTCATAGCGTTCTCCGTTGAGTTAAGTACAGTCCAGGCGGCATAACGACCGCCTGGTTTGAGATTAGGCGTGGTGTGCTTCCACCGGAACTTGTTGGTTTCTCGCCGGTTTCACTATCAGAGTTAGCCATACTGACGCGAGCAATGCTACCCCCATAAAAATGTAGGAAGCGGATGGGTTGCCTGTTGCACCGTTAAGGTAGCCAACAAACCAGGAGCCAACAAACGACCCCAGTGCACCCATGCTATTGATTAAGGCCATCGCGCCACCGGCAACATTACGTGGCAGCATTTCCGGGATAATCGCAAAGAATGGGCCATATGGCGCGTACATGGCGGCACCGGCAATCACCAACAGAGTGTAGGAAACCCAGAAGTGATCCGCACCAACCAGCCAGGAACCGAGGAAGGCCAGCGCACCAATCAGCAGCAGTGGCCAGACGAACAGCTTACGGTTCTGCATTTTGTCCGAAGCCCATGAAACCACAATCATCGCGATAGTGGCCGCCAGATAAGGAACCGATGACAACCAGCCGACTTCCACCATTCCCATACCCGCCGTTCCTGCGCCACGGATGATTGATGGCAGCCACAACACGAAGCCGTACACACCAATACTCCAGCAAAAATATTGCATACACAGCAGCACCACATTGCGCGAGCGGAATGCTTCGCTGTAGTTACGCACGGCTTTAATGCCTTCTTGTTCCTTCTCAAGCTGAGCCTGCAACGCGGATTTTTCAGCATCAGACAACCAGCCAACTTGCGCAGGTTTATCTTTGACCAGCATCCACCAGGCAAATGCCCAGATAACCGCTGGAATACCTTCAAAAATAAACATTTCACGCCAGCCAAATGCCTGAATCAGGTAGCCCGAAACGACGGACATCCACAGCACCGTCACCGGGTTGCCAAGAATCAAGAAAGTATTCGCCCGCGAGCGTTCAGACTTAGTAAACCAGTTACTGATGTAAATCAGCATCGCAGGCATCACGGCGGCTTCCACCACGCCGAGGATAAAGCGAATCGCCGCCAGTGCCGGAATATTGCTGACCATCCCGGTGAGTGATGCACAACCGCCCCACAAAATCAGGCAAACGAAGATCAGTTTGCGCACGCTGCGGCGTTCGGCGTACATCGCACCAGGTATCTGGAAGAAAAAATAACCGAGGAAAAACAGGGCGCCAAGCAAAGACGAAATCCCTTTGGTGATCCCGAGATCGTCGTTAATGCCAGCGGCAGATGCAAAGCTAAAGTTAGCTCGGTCGAGGTACGCCAGGCTGTAGGTGATAAACACGATTGGCATGATGTACCACCAACGTTTTGGCGCGATTACCTTTGATGAAAGGGACTGGGTTTTCATGGGGCTTGCCTCTATGTTGAGGAGAGTCGCATCATGCCGGGTGTAGGGCACAGCTGATGCAGTCTTCGTTTATTCGCCAAGCGCGCTACGGGTCGGTAACCCTTCGCTATCGCCGATGACTTGTATCGCCAGTGAGCCGATTTTATTACCGCGGCTAACGGCATGTTGTAAGGTTTTTCCCTCCAGCAAAGCGCTGATTACGCCCACCGCAAAGCCATCGCCTGCGCCAACAGTATCGACCACGTTATCGACCTTAATCGCAGGCACTGCACCTTTATCGCCAGCGGCAGTTTTAAACCAGGCGCCGTCCGCACCCGTTTTCAACACCACGGTTTTGACACCCTGGTCGAGATAGAAATCGGCAATCGCTTCCGGGGTTTTGTGCCCTGTCAGGATTGCGCCCTCGCTTAATCCTGGCAGCACCCAGTCTGCCTGGAAGGCGAGTTGATTCAATTGTTTCACCATTTCGGCTTCACTTTTCCACAGCACCGGACGCAGATTCGGATCGAACGAAATGGTTTTCCCTTGCTGCTTCATCATGCGAGCGGCGTGATTGAGCAGTTCTAATGAGCTCTCCGACAGTGCTGCCGCCACACCGCTTAAGTGCAGATGGCGTGCGGAGCAAAAGTACTCTGCGTTTAAATCCGCAACCGACAGGTGGCTGGCTGCCGAGCTTTTACGGAAATATTCCACAATGGGATCGGTTCCATTTTCTGCTTTAGATTTAAGCTGAAAGCCTGTAGCAAAGCGCTCGTCCGTCGTCACTCCGTGGCTGTCGATATTCTCTTTCGCCAGTTGTTGCAGAACATAGCGGCCAAAAGAGTCATTGCCCACCCGGCTAACCCAGCCCACTTTCAGGCCAAGACGCGCAAGACCCGTGGCAACGTTCAGCTCTGCCCCTGCGACACGTTTCACAAACTGTTCTGCGGCTGCTAAATCGCCGCTTTGGCTGGCGACAAACATCGCCATTGCTTCACCAATGGTAATGACATCAAGTTGCGTCGACATCGCTTACTCCTCGCGTAATAAGTTGACGTAATGGCGGGTGACAGCCGTCAGGTCGCGGCCTTCGAGCGGGAATTCGATTCCGCGTGGCGCATCGGCTGGCAGGTTATTGAGTAATTCGAGCCAGCGCGGTTCGGCATCATCAAGTGCAATGGCCCGATAGTGGTAATGGTGTGGCACGGCGGCTTTGACGTGGATATAGCTGACAGAAGATGCCAGCACGCGAGCGGCGGCCTCTGGAGATTCATCAACCCACAGCCAGTTCGCCATATCAAAAGTGAGCGTCACTGGAAGATTTAGCACCTTGCAGGCGGCCTGGAAGCGCTGCATCGGGACGAGTTTGCCACACAGGGTTTGGTCGTTTTCCACGACTAATGGCACATTACTTTGCGCCAGCCACTGCTGCAAAACAGAAAACTGCGAGCTGCCGCGAAAATGGCCGAGCGAAAGTTTCAGCCAGCTTGCATTCAGCTGGTGGGCTTCAAGTAACAAAGAGGGGATCAGCGGGTTCAGTTTGCCGTCTTCGGCGAACAGCGGCTCCGGCGCGGAATAACAGGCCTCGAGGCGGTGTCCGGCAATTTGCTGCGCCAGCTCTGGCAGGGCATCGAGCTGCGTATTGCTTAACAGCTCGCGGCGGATTTCGACGCCATCGGCACCCGCCCCGGCAATAATGGGCAATAGTGCTTGTTGGCCGCCCAGCGCCGCAATGCGGTCATGCCCGTAAGCCGCGGTGACAACAATAATTTTTCTCGGCATTTAATTCTCCGGCCAGGCTCATCTAAATAATATAACTATTACGCTAGATGGAACCGGTTCCAAATAAAAGCCAGCCGTGTCTAATTTATGATCACTATCACGAACATTGATTAACGGGTGGTGGAGCCGCGAACGATTAATTCGCCAGAAAAGACCTGCTCATAAACGGTGTCACTACCGCCTTCAATGCGCTTCACTACTTGCTGGAGAGCGGCATAACCAATCTGCCAGGTTGGCTGTTTAAGCGTGGTGATACCAACGCCGGCAAGCTCCGCCCATTCGAGTTCATCAAACCCCAGCAGGCCAATATCGGAGCCCCAGTGCAGGCCGATACGTCGCAGGGAGCGGGCCACCTGAAGTGTGAGTGCGCCGTTTGCGGAAATCACAGCTTTACGCATTCCCCGATGGCCAGAATGGAACTGGCGCAGCGTGTTGTCCATCAACTCGCCTTCGTGCAAAGGCACTTCCGCGTTTTCGGCAACAATGCCCGGGTAACGTTTGAGGGTGGCGTGGAAGGCATTCAGGCGCTCGCGGCGGGTGTTCACCGTGCCGAGAGGTTCACTGAGGAACAAAATGGCTTCAAACCCTTGTTCGACAAGGTGTTCGGTGGCGGTTGTTGCGGCCTGAATGTTATCAAGACCTACCACGTCGCAGGCAAAATCAGGAATTTTTCGGTCAATCAGCACCATCGGCAGGGCGGATTGTTGCAGGCGATTTAACCCTTCCTCGCGCATCCCCACCGCATTCACCACAATCCCTTCCACCTGATAACTGCGCAGTAAATCCAGGTAATGCAGCTCCTGGTCCACTTCGTTGTTGGTGTTACAGACCAGCGGCGTAAAGCCCTTTTCACGGCACGCCGCTTCAATGCCACTGAGCACATCGACAGAGTAGGGGTTGGTGATATCGGCAATGATCAGGCCGATTAAGCGGGTACGCCCACGTTTCAGGCCGCGAGCCATTTGGCTTGGGCGGTAATCGAGTTGCGCAATCGCCGTTTCAATACGCAAACGTAAGTCGTCAGACAGCACATTTTGCTCGCCGTTAAGATAGCGGGAAACACTGGTTTTACCGGTCTTTGCCGCTCTTGCGACATCGCTTATCGTTGGGCGCGCTGCCTTGCTGATCATGATTTTCTCCGAAGGGTTTCAGGCTCGAGAGTAACACAGTTTATAAGGGCTGGTGGATGACGCTGGCGCTTATCCACCCTACAAAATCTTGGTGCTTCGTAGGTCGGATAAGCGTTAGCTTCATCCGACACAATCTCAAATATTTCATCTGGTCCCATTTCACCCTCATACTGTCCGTTTTTGGTATTAGCAATCGCACTAACCCTTGTCACAATGGCCTCATACCCACTGATGAGGAGTCCGAAAATGTCCCGTTCCGCATTGATTAATATCGACACGCAGCAATCTTTTTTCCATCGCGATTACTGGCAAGAAGAGGATCTCCCGGCATTCCAGCAGGCTATTACACAGCTGATTTCTGGCTGCCAGGATTTGAAAATACCGGTGGTAGATATCTTCCATGTTGACGATGAAGGCCCGTTTTCACTGGCTTCCGGCTATGTTAAAGCGATGCCGTTTTTGCAACATCAGGCGGATGTGGCGTTCCAGAAACACGTTCACAACGCATTTACCGATACCGGTCTCGATCTTTGGTTGCGCCAGCGTGACGTTAACCACCTGATTATCTGCGGTATTCGTACTGAACAGTGTTGCGAAACCACCACGCGGGTGGCGTCTGATTTGGGTTATCGCGTTTCATTTGTTAGCGAAGCGATGCTCACCTTCCCGATGAGCTGGAAAGGGGTTACGCTGGATACGCAAACCCTGCGCCATCGCACTGAAACGGTGCTGGCGGGGCGTTTTGCCGAAATTCAAACTGTTGCTGAGTGCCTGGAGTCTTTATCGTGAGTATTGGGGTCTGGTTCGTTGTGTTGCCTGGTGTTCTGTCTCTTGACCTGAGTGGCCCAGCGGAAACGCTGAAGCTTGCAGGCGATGCTTTTCACCTGCATTTCATCGGCCCGGACCCACAAGTTTCTACCTCCATTGGACTCAATTTTTCGGGCATCGAACCGCTGCCGGAAAGTTTCGCGCCAGGCAGTTTGTTAGTGCTTCCCGGCGTTTGCGATTCAAATCGTTACTTTGATACGCCACAGGCTGAGGCTGTGCGCCGTTGGTTGACGCGCCTGCAACCGCAAATTCATAGCCAGCAACTCAATTTAATGTGCGTCTGTTCTGGCTCGCTGCTGGCGGCGAAAGCCGGGCTGATGAGCGGCGTGCAATGCACCACGCACCACGATGTGCTGGCAAGATTACGCGCAGCCGCTCCCACCGCTCAGGTAAAAGAAAATCGTATTTTTGTCGAAGACCGGGGCATCTGGACCAGCGCCGGAATTACCTCCGGGATTGATCTCTCGCTGCATCTGATTAACCGCTATTGCGGCCCGAAAGCGGCACTCGACGTGGCGCGTGAGATGGTGGTGTGGTTTCGCCGTTCGGGCGACGATCCGCAATTATCGCCGTGGCTGCGTTACCGTAACCACATTCACCCGGCGGTTCATCGTGCGCAGGATTTGCTTTCGGCAGCACCAGAATCGGCGTGGGATGTGCAGGAAATTGCCGATAAAGTTCACGTCAGTTCGCGCCATTTATCGCGGCTTTTTCAGAAGCATTTGGGGATTTCAGTGCGGGATTATCTCGAACAATTGCGCCTGGCTATTGCCGAACAGCGCTTATTGCAGGGGCAACGCATGGAGCAGGCGGCGGTTGCGGCGGGCTTTTCATCACCACGCCAGCTGCACCGCGCCCGCGCCAGGAATGCTTAGCTCACCCATTTTCGCGTATCCAACCGCTGTAATCCCATGGAAAGCAGCAAACTTCCGGCGAGTGTTGCGCCGAAAATCCACAAAATATCGAGAACCGGCGAGCTGGTTAGTTGGTAACCGTGAGTGCGCAAGAAGTGAATAATTAACGCATGGAAGCCGTAAATCCCTAGCGAATGCTGAGAAATTAAAGCCAAACCCGGCAATGGCCTGTTATTAAGGCAATTTTTTATCACGACCAACAAACTAATCGCGGCGATAAACACCAGCGGCCCGCAATAAACATAGAAAGTATCGGCAAAATTACCGTTCACTTCTAATTGGTGGCGCGTACCCGTTGATATCGAAAAGATACACAACGCAAACAAGCCTGCTGCCAGCCCGCTAATCCAGCGCTTATCCGTTTCCAGCATGCCAATCGCGCGACCTAACAAGCCATACAGCACGTAATAAAACGTGTCGCCGCGAATATATAAATTAATCGGCAGCCATTTCACCCCGCCCAGCGTTTGCGGCACGGTATTGGGGTTGGCGATAACACCCAGCAAAACCATCAGCCCGAGAATCACCATCGCGTTGACTTTTTTCACCTGAATCAACGGGGAAAGCAGGTATATCACCATGATCGCAAAGAAGAACCACAGGTGATAGAACACCGGTTTTTGTAGGATGTAGCGCAGCGAAAGCCCCGCGTTGATGGGGGTCAGTAATTTGATGTAGATAAGCGCGACCACGCTGTAAAACAGCAGACAGGTGACGATGCGCAAAAAGTGACGCTGCTGTGCACTGCGTTCACCAAAAAACAGATAGCCTGAAATCATGAAGAACAGCGGAACGCTGACGCGAGAAGCCGAGTTGAGCACGTTTGATAAATCCCAACTAAATGGCGTGACAATATTCGCATTGGTGATGTACCAGGTGGTGGTATGGATCATAACGACCATCAGGCACGCAATCCCGCGCAAGTTATCAATCCAGTTAATTTTTTGCTGCATTCGTTCCTCGATGGCTTAAACGGGTATTAATCTGAGTTTGCATTCACTATCTTGTCAGGCGCGAAGCGGGTTTGCAGAATATGAAATACCTGTTAATTATTGAATAACAATAACGATTTTAACGTACACGTAACGAATGATGATGCCAAAAATAAAAAATAGCAGTTGGGTTCTCGTTTTTTGTGCTCTGTTACTGAGCGCTTGCAGTACACCGGAGCAACAACCGCAATATGCCCAGGGTGCACAGCAACCTGCAGTCGAAGGTGGTGCGATGATTGAAACCTGTAAGCAGGAAGCGGCATATCGCTACAACACCCGTGAGCAACAAATCAGCGTGGTGGATTTTAAGCAGTATCAGGGTAGTTACGAGATTCAAGGCAGCACCGTTCGCAAGGAAGGGTTTACCTGCTCATTCGACGAAAGCGGCCAGTTTTTGCACCTTTCATCTACATAAAGCCGCAACACAAGGCAAACGCACGTGGATTCGGGCTGTATACATGCCCTCAACAGGTACACTCGTCACCCTTCAAGTTGCCTCTGCGTTGGCTGCCTTCACTCACCCCAGTCGCTTAGTCTACTAAGCTCCAGGGGATTCATTCAGTTGCCGTCTTGATGCAACTCGAATGGTTTTGAGTGTATACTGACCGCTTCTCTTTTTAACCCTCTCGAACGCGTGCGAAATCAACATGCAAAAGTTTGATACCAAGACCTTTCAAGGCCTGATCCTGACTTTACAGGACTACTGGGCGCGCCAGGGCTGCACCATTGTTCAACCTTTGGACATGGAAGTCGGCGCCGGCACCTCTCACCCAATGACCTGCCTGCGGGCTTTAGGGCCAGAGCCGATGGCGACTGCATATGTGCAGCCATCCCGCCGTCCTACCGATGGCCGTTACGGTGAAAACCCGAACCGCTTACAGCACTACTATCAGTTCCAGGTGGTGATCAAGCCTTCTCCTGACAACATTCAGGAGCTGTACCTTGGGTCGCTTAAAGAGCTGGGTATGGACCCAACTATTCATGACATTCGCTTCGTAGAAGACAACTGGGAAAACCCAACGCTGGGTGCCTGGGGTCTGGGCTGGGAAGTGTGGCTCAACGGCATGGAAGTGACTCAGTTCACCTATTTCCAGCAAGTTGGCGGCCTGGAATGCAAACCGGTTACCGGTGAAATCACCTACGGTTTAGAGCGTCTGGCAATGTACATCCAGGGCGTAGACAGCGTTTACGATCTGGTCTGGAGCGACGGCCCGCTGGGTAAAACCACTTATGGCGACGTGTTCCATCAGAACGAAGTTGAGCAATCAACTTACAACTTCGAACACGCCGATGTGGATTTCCTGTTCTCCTGCTTTGAGCAGTATGAGAAAGAAGCGCAGCACCTGCTGGCGCTGGAAAACCCACTGCCACTGCCTGCTTACGAACGCATTCTGAAAGCCGCGCACAGCTTTAACCTGCTTGATGCCCGTAAGGCCATCTCGGTTACCGAGCGTCAGCGCTACATTCTGCGTATTCGTACTCTGACTAAAGCCGTGGCCGAAGCCTATTACGCTTCTCGTGAAGCGCTTGGCTTCCCGATGTGCAATAAGAACAAATAAGAGGCTGCCATGTCTGAAAAAACTTTCCTGGTGGAGATTGGCACTGAAGAGCTGCCACCAAAAGCCCTGCGCAGCCTGGCCGAATCCTTTGCTGCGAACGTAACCGCGGAACTGGATGCAGCGAACCTCGCTCACGGCGAAGTAAAATGGTTTGCCGCTCCACGCCGTCTGGCGCTGAAGATTTCTAATCTGGCACAGTCTCAGCCTGATCGTGAAGTTGAAAAACGTGGCCCGGCCATCTCTGCGGCATTTGACGCAGAAGGCAAACCAAGCAAAGCCGCTGAAGGCTGGGCTCGTGGCTGCGGCATCACCGTCGATCAAGCTGAGCGTCTGGCGACCGACAAAGGCGAATGGCTGCTGTACCGTGCACACGTTAAAGGCGAAAGCGCGCAAGCCCTGCTGCCTGCGATGATTGCCACAGCGCTGACCAAATTGCCGATTCCAAAACTGATGCGTTGGGGCGATAACAACACCCAATTCGTGCGTCCGGTTCACACTGTGACCCTGCTATTGGGCGAAGAAGTTATTCCTGCAACAATCCTTGGCATTGCGTCCGATCGTGTTATTCGCGGCCACCGCTTTATGGGTGAGCCAGAATTCACTATCGACAACGCCGATCAGTACCCTGAAATTCTGCTGGAACGCGGCAAAGTTATTGCCGACTACGAGCAGCGTAAAGCGGTTATCAAAGAAGGCGCTGAAGAAGCGGCTCGCAAAATTGGCGGTAACGCCGATCTGAGCGAAAGCCTGCTCGAAGAAGTGACTTCTCTGGTGGAATGGCCGGTTGTGCTGACCGCGAAATTCGAAGAGAAATTCCTCGCCGTTCCTGCGGAAGCGCTGGTTCACACCATGAAAGGTGACCAGAAGTACTTCCCGGTTTACGCAAACGACGGCAAATTGCTGCCGAACTTTATCTTTGTTGCCAACATCGAGTCGAAAGACCCGATTCAGATTATCTCTGGTAACGAGAAAGTTGTGCGTCCACGTCTGGCCGATGCCGAGTTCTTCTTCAATAGCGACCGTAAAAAGCGCCTGGAAGACAACTTGCCGCGTCTGGAAACCGTTCTGTTCCAGCAACAGCTCGGTACGCTGCGCGACAAAACTAACCGCATCGAAGCCCTTTCAGGCTGGATTGCTGGCCAGATTGGCGCAGACGTAAACCACGCAACTCGCGCCGGTTTGCTGTCTAAATGCGATCTGATGACCAACATGGTGTTCGAGTTTACCGACACCCAGGGCGTGATGGGCATGCACTATGCGCGTCACGATGGCGAAGCAGAAGATGTTGCTGTTGCGCTGAACGAGCAGTATCAGCCGCGCTTTGCGGGTGATGCACTGCCGTCTAACCTGGTGGCCTGTGCTGTGGCAATCGCCGATAAAATGGATACCCTTGCGGGCATCTTCGGTATTGGACAGCACCCGAAAGGTGACAAAGACCCGTTTGCTCTGCGTCGTGCCGCTCTTGGCGTTCTGCGCATCATCGTTGAGAAAAACCTGCCGCTTGATCTGCAAACGCTGACCGAAGAGGCCGTGCGTCTTTACGGTGATAAGCTGACCAACCAGAAGGTTACCGACGAAGTCATCGACTTTATGCTGGGCCGTTTCCGCGCCTGGTATCAGGAAGAAGGCCACAGCGTGGATACCATCCAGGCCGTGCTGGCGCGTCGTCCGACAAAACCAGCAGATTTCGATGCGCGTATGAAAGCGGTATCTCACTTCCGTACGCTGGAATCTTCATCTGCCCTGGCTGCTGCGAATAAGCGTGTTTCAAACATTCTGGCGAAGTCAGACGAGACGCTGAACGACCATGTTCACGCATCCGTTTTGAAAGAAGCCGAAGAGATTCGTCTCGCGACTAACCTGGTTGTGCTGCGCGACAAACTGGAACCGTTCTTCGCTGAAGGCCGTTACCAGGAAGCGCTGGAAGAACTGGCAAACCTGCGCGAGCCGGTGGATGCGTTCTTCGACAAAGTGATGGTGAATGCAGAAGACAAAGATCTGCGTATTAACCGCCTGACGCTGCTTTCCAAACTGCGCGAGCTGTTCTTGCAGGTTGCGGATATCTCCCTGCTGCAATAAGTTCTCTGCCGTTTTAAAGAACCCGCTTCGGCGGGTTTTTTTTTCGCCTGAATGTTTACGCTTGATTATCAATGGGCTAGCTATTTCCCAGACAGGTTGTCGCGATGCTAATCCGGCCTGGGAAAAAATATACTATTAACCTCAAACCCCGCAGCGCGGGGTTTTTTATGACTCAGCGAACAACCAATACCGAGCATTTTGCATGGCGAACCACTGCAGCAGCGTTTGAGCCAAGAAGATAGGTAGACATGCTTGGGCGGTGGGAAGCCAGAATAATCACATCGGCGTCAATGTCATCGGCCAGTTGGAGAATATGATCTTTCGGCGAACCGCTCAGAACGTGCTTTTCAATCCGATCTTCAGGCAGGTTAAATTTAGCCACTATTTCGCTCAGCGATTCCATGGCGGCAGCTTCCCTCTCTTTGGCATCTGGTGCAATCGAAGCATAGCCCAGGCCGTAAGCGGCAAAATAGGTATAGTCAGGGATGACGGCCAGAAAATGGATCGTGGCATCGTCCTGCTTTGCATACCCTTCAACATGGGGGATAACCTGCTGTGTCAGCTCTGTTTCGGAAATATCGATAGGAACCAGGATTTTCTTAGACATACAACCTCCTTTTGCTTTACGTGTTAATAACCCTCTCTAAGTTATGGATTAGATTTGTGATTACGGAAGTGACACAGGTCAGGTTTTCGAGCATTGCCGCTTCGTTTCATACTATTTACGTAGCCTTCAGAAACGACAAACCCCGCTCAGGCGGGGTTTTGGATAACAATTATGGGACAAGGCAATCAGGGTACAAAGTACAAAATCATTCCATCAACTGCTTACTGATTGTTGGATTCGCTTGCATTAAGCGCATCAACTTCAGCTCGGTATTGGAGGGTCTGAGTCGTTTTGATTCCCACTCCTGTACCATTGAAACACTCACACCCATTGCGCGGGCGAAATCATCAATCTTAAGCCCGGTACTTTTTCTTAGTTGTTCAAATTCAGAAAATGCATTGGGCTTATCATTAAGTGCCATCATTTGATGCTTATCTTTAAAAACAATCTGCTCAAGGTTACTTAGCAGCTCAAACATTGGATCTTTATATTCCATCGAGAACTCCTCATAAATCACACATCGACCTCGTGAACGGTAAGAAGCCTATTAAGAGTAGTTGGAAAAAAAGCGGGCAGATGGTTTTCACGCTAACTATTTTCTTGCTGTGTCAGGCTTATGCGTTTCAGCAAAAAAACTAAGCGGCATAACGAATTGAAAAGTCTGTGATGAGCGGGATTGAGTATAAATTTGTAAATGGTTATGCATTTTACGCAAAACGGCGGGACTTGCCCGCCGTGCTTATAGATTTTTCCATCATGCTTTTTGCGTAACTTTATCCAGCTCGTGGTTATTGGCGCGGTTCTCAGCCAATGTGCGCTGGCCCGCCCAGGATTTCACCATCAGCGCGCTCGCGGAAAGTAGGGCCGGAATTGCCAGTAGCATGAAAATAGTTTTGAACGACAGTTCAGCTTGCATCAAGAATGCACCACTAAACGCCCCAAGAATTCCGCCAAAACGTCCAAGCCCCAACATCCATGCCACACCGGTTGCACGACCTTGTGTTGGGTAGAACCCGGCGGCTAGCGCAGGCATTGAAGATTGCGCGCCGTTCATAATGGTGCCTGCGATAAACACCATCACGCCCATTAATACCAGGCTTGAAGTAGAGAACCCTACCAGGCACACAAAAAGACCTGTCAGCAAATAACCCACGGCGACCACTTTGTTTGGGTTCAGCTTGTCCATCAGTGCGCCAATAATCAGAACCCCAATGCCACCACCGAGTGGGAACAAAGCGGTGATAATCGACGCCTGACTAAGCGTTGCGCCTGTTTCACGAATCAGCAGCGGTAGCCAACTGGTCAGCAGATAGAAAATCAGCAGGCCCATGAAATAGGTCAGGCAGAGCATTAAGGTTCCTACCAGATATCTTGGTGAGAAAATCACGCCCAGCGCGGTTTTATCTTTAATATGACCGCCGACTTCATTCAGCACGAAGCGCAGATTTTCGCCTGACGGCAGTGGGGCAATGCGTCGCAAAATAGTGGCGATATCTTTCTGCGGCTTGTTCTTCACCACCAGATAACGAGCCGATTCCGGCAACCAAATCATCAACACCACTGAAAGAATGAGTGGCATGACGCCGCCCAGCACCAGTACGCTCTGCCAGCCGTAATGTGGGATCATCCATGCGGAGACAAAACCGCCCATTGAAGAACCAATCGGGAAGCCGACAAACATCAGGTTCACCAGCAGGGCGCGTTTACGTTCTGGTGCATATTCTGACATCAGCGTTGCCGCGTTCGGCATTGCAGCACCCAGGCCAAGCCCGGTGAGGAAGCGGAGTAGAGCAAGTGATGTCAGGCTGGTGGCAAAGGCGGTCAGCAGGCTAAAACCACCGAATATCAGAATCGATAACACCAACACCTTTTTACGCCCGATGCGGTCAGCCATTGGTCCGGCAGTTAATGCACCGACTGCCAGCCCAACCAGAGCGGCACTCATCACCGGGCCAAGGTCAGATTTCTGTACGCCCCATTCCTGTACTAAGTCTGAGGCGATAAAACCAATAATCGCGGTATCGAAGCCGTCCAATGCCACCGTAATGAAACAGAGGATGAGGATCATCCACTGATATCGGGAAAACTTATTATTGTTAATAAATGCCTGAATATCTGTCGTTGTTGTCTTTGTCATAAGGCACGTCCTGAAGGATGCTGAGGTGTTCGATTATCGAACAATGATTCGTTAATCGTTCGTTAAATCAAACCACTCAGCAGGCTATTGGGCAATCATTCGGCAGGTGTTTGTGTGCGATTATCGTACTGATTGGGATGGGGATATGCATACTTGTGAAATAACACATTAAATATTAGTGGGTTAAATAAAAATCCTTGCTGCGCGGATTTGTGAGTGAGTTAACAAATGAGCAACATGTGAAATGGGCGGGCCGCCAGTGCAACCCGCCATATAAAAAGTGAAAATCAGGCCGCGGTTTCAATCACCATCAGCAACTGCCCGGCGTGGACCTGATTGCCTTGTTGGCGCTGGAAGGTGCGGATAACGCCATCCACCGGTGAAGTAATTGGGATTTCCATTTTCATAGATTCCAGAATGCCAATGGTTTGGCCCGCTTTTACCTGCTCACCGGGCTCAACCAGCCATTGCCATACACTCCCGGCGACCTGGCTTTCTACTCCGCAGCAGGAGTCAGGGATGTACTCTTCATTAGACGGGGCTTCATCCAGCGCACTATCAAAGGTGAATTGCCCTTCAGCACGCCAGCGAGACAGTTCCTCATCAAAAGCATGTTGGCGCTGCTGCTGGAAGGTATCGATGGTTTCTGCTTCTTGATCAAGCATTTGCTGATAATCATCGAGGCTAAATTCCTCTTCTTCAATGCGCAGCGGGTAGTCGCCCCACGGGAAACGTTCACGTATTTCCAGTAGTTCTTGAGCACTGACTTCGTAGAAACGAATCTGGTCGAAGAAGCGTAGTAGCCACGGTTTGGTGAATACATCTGTCTGGCGATCTCGGTTCCACATTTGCAATGTGCGCCCGATAAACTGGTATCCTCCAGGCCCTTCCATGCCGTAAACGCACATGTATGCGCCACCGATTCCCACGGAGTTTTCTGCAGTCCAGGTGCGTGCCGGGTTGTATTTGGTGGTGACCAGGCGATGGCGCGGGTCGAGCGGTGTCGCCACCGGTGCGCCAAGGTAAACATCTCCCAGCCCCATTACTAAGTAACGGGCATCAAAGACAATCTTTTTGACTTCATCAACTGAATCAAGGCCATTGATACGGCGGATAAATTCGATATTGCTTGGGCACCACGGCGCACCGGGGCGCACCGACTGAGTGTAGCGGGTAATTGCTTCACGGCAGGCGGAATCGTCCCAGCTCAGTGGGAGCCAGACGGTACGCGACGGGACTTTAGCGTTTTGCAGATCGCCAAGATCTTTATCGGCTGCCACGATCCTTTCCAGCAGTTGCTGGCGAGGGCAAAGATGGTTATCGAAATGAATTTGTAATGAGCGAATACCGGGGGTCAGTTCAAGACGTCCTTCTTGCGGATAGGCTTCCAGGCGCTGCATTAGCGCGTGGACACGAAAGCGCAGGGCGATATCCAGCATCTGCTCACCGTATTCCACCAGTAAAAAGCGGTCTCCTGCCGCACGGATGGTGACGGATGGCATGCCGTTGTTGGCGGGATCGTGGTAGAGGATTGGGGAGGCGATTCGGTTTTCCAAACCATCCAGACTCACCGCGACAAACTCAATTGTGTCCCCGGCTTTAAGCTGCCCGAGCTTCCACAAATCGTTACTGATGACCGTCGCCGGGCAGACAAAGCCACCGAGCGACGGGCCGTCCGGCCCTAAGATCACCGGCATATCACCAGTAAAATCCACGGTGCCAAAGGCATAAGCATTGTCGTGAATATTTGACGGGTGCATTCCTGCCTCACCGCCATCGCTGCGTGCCCAGGTCGGTTTTGGGCCAATCAAACGAATACCGGTACGACTCGAGTTGTAATGCACCTGCCAACGCGCTGCAAAAAACTCCTCAATATCCTGCTCGGTGAAAAACTCCGGTGCGCCGTGCGGCCCGTAAACCACCCGGATCTGCCAGCTATTGCTCAGCTGCGGGTAATCTTGTTCCGTTAAAGAAGCAGCAGGGCGATGCTCCGCTGCGGCCAGGTGCAACACATCGCCAGCACGCAGCGCACGCCCGGCATGACCACCAAATTTACCCAGCGTAAAGGTGCTGCGGCTACCGAGATACTCTGGGCAGTTCAGCCCGCCCGCCAGCAGCAAATAGCTACGGCAACCCGCGCCGGTAATGTCGCCCAGCGTCAGGGTTTGCCCGGCATTAGCGTTAATCACCACACCTGTTGATACCGTTTCGTCATCCAGTTTTGCGGCAATTTCAGCACCGGTCAGCACGAAAGCGCACGGCTGATTAAAGCGCAGTGTCGGGCCGCGTAACGTAATTTCCAGGCCAGCGGCCTGCGCGCTGTTGCCCAAAAGCTGATTGCCAACGGTAAAGGCGCGGCTGTCGAACGGGCCGGAAGGCGGCACGCCGACATGCCAGTAACCGCTGCGGCCTGGTGCATCCTGGATAGTGGTCATGGTGCCGCCGGTAATCACATCCAGCGTTGCGGGTTGCCAGTTCACCTTGCCAAGCGTGGCGGTGATGACTCTCCCTTCCTGTACTTCTGGCAAAGTCAGTAAATATCGCAGCCAGTTCAGGTTGGTTTCAATGCCATAGAGCGATGTTTGCTGCAATGCGTTTGATAGCGATAACAGCGCCTGTTCGCGGGAATCAGCATGAACAATTACTTTTGCCAGCATCGGGTCGTAAAAAGGCGAGACTTCGCAGCCGGTTGCCAGCCAGTGATCGACACGAAGCACAGCGCCTTCTATCGCCTGTGGGAATATGACTTCGCTTAACAGTCCGGCCACCGGCTGGAAGTTTTTCGCCGGGTCTTCGGCATAAACCCGCACCTGAATCGCATGGCCGTGCGGCGTAGTGCGCAAGGTTTCTAACGCAGGGAGTTCATTTGCACCCAGTGCCACCATCCAGCTCACAATATCCACGCCGTAAACCATTTCGGTTACGCCATGTTCAACCTGCAAACGGGTGTTCACTTCAAGGAACCAGAACTGCTCGCTGACATCGTCGTAGACGTATTCAACCGTCCCGGCGCTGCGATAATTAACCGCTTCGCAAAGTTCGACTGCCGTGCAGTGCAGGGCGCTGCGGGTCGCATCAGACAGGCGTGGGGCAGGGGTTTCTTCAATCACTTTTTGATTGCGGCGCTGTGCTGAACAATCGCGTTCGCCCAGCGCGATAACGTTACCGGCTCCGTCACCAAAAACCTGCACTTCGATATGGCGTGCGTGGGCGATAAATTTCTCTAAAAAGACGCCATCGTCGGAGAAGTTGTTACCTGCGAGGCGTTTTACGCGGGTAAATGCTTCTTTCAATGCTGATGCATTATCGCAGCATTGCATGCCAATCCCACCGCCGCCCGCCGTGCTTTTCAACATCACCGGGTAGCCGATACGATCCGCTTGGGTTAAGGCAACCTCAAGTGAGGTCAGCAACCCACTGCCAGAAAGCAGTGGCACGTTATTTAACTCTGCCAGTTCTCGGGCGCGATGTTTCAGGCCAAAGGCCGCCATCTGTTCAACCGTCGGGCCGAGGAATACCACATTTTCTGCATCGCAGCGCTCAACAAAACTGGCGTTTTCACTCAGGAAACCGTAGCCCGGATGCACGGCTTCAGCGCCGCTTTCGCGCAGGATCGCAAACAGTTTGTCCTGGTTGAGATAAGTTTCGCGTACGTTGCCGTCACCTAACGAGAAGGCAATATCGGCCTGGCGCACGTGCTGGGAGTGTTTATCGGCTTCGGCATAGACCGCAATTGCAGTGATGCCCATTTGCTTCAGGGTGCGGATAATACGCACCGCAATCGCGCCACGGTTGGCAATCAAGACTCGTTTAAACATAACCGTTTCTCAGGCTCGCAGGTCGTCCTGCTTTCAATTCGGGCGCTGGAGTGCGGGCCGTCCCGCGGCGCTAAATGTATTACCAGACGGCGACTTCAATCGGCGTTGGGTTGTAACCATTACAAGGGTTGTTGAGCTGTGGGCAGTTGGAGATCATCACCAGAACGTTCATTTTCGCCACCAGTTCGACGTATTTCCCTGGCGCTGAGATGCCATCGGCAAATTGCAGCCCACCTTCTTTGGTGACCGGTACATTCATAAAGAAATTGATGTTGTGGGTGATGTCGCGGCGCGTCAGGCCATATTCCGGGTGCTGCGCCACGGCAAGCAACCAACTATCACGGCAGGCGTGCATATGTCGTTTTTCAAGTGAATAGCGAACGGTGTTGCTCTCTGTAGCACAGGCACCGCCAAGGGTGTCGTGACGGCCACAGGTATCAGCCACAATTTCCAGCATCGGTCGGTCTTCACTGGAGCGCAGTACGCTGCCCGTAGTGAGAAAAACGTTGCGCTGGCCGCGCAGCGTATCCGTCACGCTGTAGCGCTCGGCGGTGTCGTCAGCGTTATAAAACAGCGTATCTGCCGCCTGGTTGCCTTCCAGATCTGTGATGCGCAGCGTCTGGCCCTCTTGCAGACGATAAACCCAATAATCACCGGCGTTTACCGTGGCTTTGAGCTGGGCAGTTTCTGTATGGCGTGGGCTTTCAGTCAGCATCCGCAGGCTCCTTCAGTCAGGATATAAAGTTCGTTGTTATGCAGGCCGCGGCAGTTTTCTTCACGTTGCAGGCAGATTTCTGGCAGCGGTTGGCGGGTTGCGTCCAGCTGAATACCCAGCACCTGGCGCGGGTACGCATTGGCGGTGTTCAACGGGTGCGGGCAGGTGTGAAGAATCACTAGCGTGTCCATCGCAAAACGCAGGGTGACAGATGCACCCGCAAGGCCCTGCTGCTCGAGTGTTAAATCACCTTCATCGCTTGCGGTGACTTTGGCGAAAAAGTTGATATTCGCTGCCATATCGCGTTTCCCAAGGCCGTATTTCGCCAGTTCAATCAGAAAGCTGTCGTAGCCGTTTTGGTGGCGTTCGTTGTGGGCCTGTTGGTAATCCAGTACGCCGAATTGCTCTGCGATTTGCGCGGCATTGCTGCTGCCACAGACGGTTTCATGCCAGCCGAAAGTGTCTTGTTCAATGCCGCAGAAGATGCGCCCCATATCGGAATAGAGGCAGTGTCCGGCGGTTAAGCGGAAGGTGTGCTGGCATTTCAGGGTGTCCGGCGCGTTATAGCGTTCCAGCAGGTTTTCCGGGTTGTAAAACAGCGCAGCAGCGTTGACGCCACCATTAATGTCGGTGAGCGTTAAAGCGGTGCCACTGCGCATGATGAGCGACCAGTGGCTGCCTGCGGGTAGTTCGGTTTGGTATGTCATGTCGGCTCCTTATTGGGTGATCGATTTAGGTTCAGGACGCCCTCACCCTAACTCTCTCCCCCAGGAGAGGGGACTGATCGAGTTCTGGATTCTCCCTCTCCCTTTGGGAGATAGCCGGGGTGAGGGGGGCTTTCCCGGCAGGTTTTTTATCAAGAGGAATATCGTAAGTAATGCTCGCACCCCAACGATCTGGTGCCTGCGGGTCGTGACGTACTTTGTCGAACACCCACAGCCTTGAACCGAGCGAAAATCCCTCTTTCAGGTCATGCGTAATCATAAAAATGGTCAGGCGGTGACGCTCCCACAGGTCGCTAATCAGCAAGTGCATTTCATTGCGAATGCCTGGGTCGAGTGCGCCAAAAGGCTCATCAAGCAACAAAATGCGCGGCTGTTTCATTAACGCCTGAGCCAGCGCCAGGCGCTGCTGCATACCGCCGGAAAGTTGGTGGGGATATTTATTTTGCGCAGGCAGCAGTCCAACCTGGTCGAGCATTGCACGGGCGCGTTCACGAATATCATGGCGCTTCTTGCCCCACACTCGCCCCAGCCAGCGGGCGGTGCTGAACTCCTCGGCCAGCATCACATTGCCAATCACCGTCAGGTGCGGGAACACCGAATAGCGTTGAAACACCACGCCACGTTGCGCATCTGGCTCTTGTGAAATCGGCTGGCCATCCAGTAAAAACTCGCCTTTAGTGGCGCTTTCAGTACCCAGCAGCATCTTCAAGAAGGTGGTTTTACCGCAACCGGAAGCGCCGACAATCGAGACAAACTCACCTTCTTCAACGCTGACATTCAGCCGTTCCAGTACCACCTGGTCGCCATAGTGCTTTTCGATATTTTTCAGTTCGAGCAACGCCATAGCGCCTCCTTATTTTGCGTAGTACCACGGGAAGCAGCGGCGGTTGATGACGCGCAGCAGCAGGTCGAGGGTGAAAGCGAGCAGCGTAATCCACGCCACGTACGGCAAAATCACGTCCATCGCCATATAACGGCGCATCAGAAAGATGCGGTAACCGAGCCCTTCGGTGGCGGCAATCGCTTCGGCGGCAATCAGGAACAACCAGGCAGAACACAGCGACAAACGCACCGCATCAATCAGGCGAGGCAAAAGCTGTGGCAGAACCACGCGCCAGAGGATTTGCGCGCTATGGCCGCCAAGTGTCTGGGCTTTCACCATTTGTTCATGGGGAATGGCCTGCACCTGAAGCTGCAAATCACGCACGATAAAAGGCGTAATGCCGATGACAATCAGCACCACTTTTGACACTTCCCCCAGCCCAAAGGTGATGAAGAGCACAGGCAAGATAGCCAGCGGTGGGATCAGCGCTATCAAGGTAATCAGCGGTGAAAGAACCGAGCGCACAACCGGCAGGGCACCGCAAAACAGGCCAAAAACCAGCGCCAGGAATGCACTCAGCCCCACACCGACCAGCAAACGAAGCAGGCTTGCCGCGCTGTCGGTCCAGAACAGATATTCCCCGGTGCGCGGGCTTGGCGTGAATGCCATACGATCGATAGCCGCCCACATGGCATCAAACCCCGGCAACAGTTTGTCGTAGCTGTTTGCCGCAAGACGGGCGTCAGATGCCACCAGATAGAAGAAGATCACCGCAATTAACGGCAGGGCGCCCATCAGCACTCGGGTCATTGGCTGGGGTTGGTAGTTAATGATTTTGCGCATGGGGCACCTCCGGTTTACAGCGTGTTGCTTACGACGAGGCGAAGAAACTCATCAGTGAAGCGCAGTTTGGTGTTGTTGGTGTCACCCCAGTTGCCGGCAGGGGTTGCAACGCCTACCACATCGGCTGATGGTGCGGCATCGCCTAACAAACCGTGTTTAAAGGAAAACTCGGCAACCATCTGCATGGTGGCTTTTAGCTGCGGGCTGTCGGTGAAGTCGAGCGCCAGTTTTGGGTCGCTGAACAAGTGTGTGGCAGCAAGCTGGGCGTCGAACCCGGCTAAATCGGTGCCCGCCGCCTGGCCCATTTGCGTACGCGCGGTTTTGGCGGTTTCCGACTCCCCCTGCATCACTTTCAGCGTTTCAAACCAGGCGCCGGTCAGGGCTTTGCCTAATTCCGGGTGGGCTTTCAGGGTTTCGGTGTTCACCACCAACAGGTCGAGAATTTCGCCGGGGATTTGTGCGGAAGAGAACAGTAATTTGGCGTTCGGTTGCTTTTGCGCTTCGGCCAACAACGGGTTCCAGGTGACGATAGACTTCACCTCTGGCGTGGTAAACGCAGCGACAAGATCCGCATCTGCGGTGTTGACCACTTTCACATCACGCTCACTCAGGCCTGATTTTTCCAGGGCGCGGGCGAGTAAATAATGGGAAACCGAAAGCTCAACCAGGTTAATCGGCTGGCCTTTAAGCTCAGCGATAGATTGGGCGGATTTAGAGAGGATGCCGTCATTACCGTTGGAGTAGTCGCCAATAATCAGCGCGGTGCTGTCGACGCCGCCTGCGGCAGGAATGGTCAGCGCATCCATATTGGTCATGGTGCAGCCGTCAAATCCTCCGGCGGTGTATTGGTTCACTGATTCGATATAGTCGTTAACCTGCACGAACTTGATATCAATGCCGTATTTATCGGCCCACTTTTTGACGATGCCGCTTTGTTGGGCGTAATCCCATGGCATCCAGCCTGCGTAGATAGACCAGCAGAGTTTAAACGAGGGTTTTGCGGCAAAGCTGCTGACACTAAACAGCGCGAGTGCGGCAAACAAGATTCCACGGTGGCAAGCTTTAAGCATGGTGGTTCCTCTGACGGTTGCGGAAAAAGGTGCAGGAGGGCGGCGCTCAATGGTCGCTTATCCTCCCGGGCTTTTGTCCCGCCGTGTAACCGCCAGAGGGCGGTCGATCACTCTCGGACCAGCATCTTTCGACCGGAACCCTAGTGATCCATTACCAAATTGTATGGCGACATCGGTTGCCCGTATCACCCCTGCATCCAGATATCAGCAAGATGAATGCCAGGTATGAAAAATAGTTGATTTATCTATTTATTACAGAGGATTAACGTACGTTTATGGGTGTGCTCAGTTTAAGGGAGATGTGCCAATAAGGTGCAGGGTGGCGTATGAAAATGCACCATTTCAGCGCAAATATGCCTGAAAGAGATTGTTGTGAAAGGGTATCTTGCAAAGTCAGGTTGGACTATCCTTAGCAGCATTATTGGGTGCGCATTTGCGTATTTGCATTGAATGGTGAAGGAGTAGAAAAGATGGCGACAGGTAAGTCCTGGTCACGCTGGTTTGCGCCGCTTGCGGCAATTTTAATGGTGGTGAGTCTGAGTGGCTGTTTTGATAAAGAAGGCGATCAACGTAAAGCGTTTATCGATTTCTTACAAAACACAGCGATGCGCAGCGGTGAACGCCTGCCAACGCTGACAACGGATCAGAAAAAACAATTCGGTCCGCTGGTTTCTGATTACGCGATTTTGTATGGCTTTGCCCAACAGGTAAACCAGGCAATGGATGACGGCATGAAGCCAGTCGCCGATAGCGTAAACAGCATTCGTGTACCACAAGATTATATGACTCAGCGTGAACCTCTGAGCCAGGCTAACGGTTCACTGAACGTGTTGGGCCAACAGGTGCAGAATGCCAAAATGCAGGCAGACAGCGCTCGTTCCACCTTAAAGCAGCCTGACGATTTGAAAGTTGTTTACGACAAGGTTTATCAGAAAGTGGTTACTGCTCCGGCAGACGCAATGGCTCCACTGATCCCTGCGGCACAAACTTTCACAGCACAACTGGTGCAAGTGGGTAACTTCATCCAGCAGCAGGGCACTCAAGTTGGCTTTACTGCTGGTGGCATTCAGTTCCCAACCTCACAGCAGGCAAGCCAGTACAACTCGCTGATTGCTCCGCTGGCTTCACAGCATCAGGCATTTATGCAGGCATATTCTGCTGCTCAAACTTCAATGCAGTAATTGCTGTTTTCCCCGTCGCAAGGCGGGGAATATTCTCCCTCTTTAGCATTCCCCATTCGCACTTAATTCCTGCCCAAGGTACAAATTTGTCATAAATTTGACACCGCCTGATGCTGTTCATAAACTCGTCATTAACTGTCCGTTATGAGGAGTTCTCATGCCAAATACAATGTCCCAAAAGACTGCCCGAGAAGGGTTAAGCAACCCTGAGCTTTTTGAGGGCGGCGTTTACGTCACGAAAAACGGTGTCGCGGAACTCTTTGTTCAGACAGCCGCTGAGCGCCAGTTGGAAGAGGCTGAGCGTTTACGCGAACGCCAGAGCAACGCGCTATTAAAACTGGTGATGAAGGCCAAGCACGAAGTGACAGAAGGGAAAACGGTTTCGCCTGAAGCTGCCCTCCAACGACTCCGTACTGCAAGGAAATAAACAGGGAGTATAAAGTGAAGGAACACCACATTGTACTTACCGAAACTGCGGTGAAAAGCCTGCAGGATATTGAATTCTTTAAGTCACAATTTATCGGTGTTGAGGCTGCTGGAACATTCATTGAATCGCTGTTATTACGTTCGGTTGCGGCTATTTCAGAGGACCCAACCCGATATCGTATAAACGGTACTCTCGCGGACAAAGGTGTCAGGATTCGTGAGTGGCTGGATGTGGAAAATGAGTATCGTTGTTTTTATGACGACAGCAACCATTCTGAAATCGGCATTTTACTCTATGCAAGCATGAAGGAAGATTTCGAATCGGCGCTCTATCGCCACAATGTTATTTACTGAGTTTACCGCTACTCTGAGTTTCCAGACCGCAGATGGCCTGAGCTCCAGCCCTGCGGACGGCTAAAATAAACCTTGTTATTCACTACTGTTATATGAGTTAATGCATTCATCGGTTTGAAGCACAGACCCTTAAGCAGTTTAGTAGCGCAGTCCTCAAAGAGTTATCATAGATACCCTTCGACGTGATCTACCTTCCTTTATCGCTTTAAAAAATCTGTAAAACATTCCAATTGCGCCGGAAGGCAAATTTAATTTAAAAGGTAATATCTATGTCTAACAAAATGACTGGTCTCGTAAAATGGTTCAACTCTGACAAAGGCTTCGGCTTCATCACTCCTGACGATGGCTCAAAAGACGTGTTCGTACACTTCTCTGCTATCCAGATTGATGGCTACAAGTCTCTGGACGAAGGCCAGAAAGTGTCTTTCACCATCGAAAGTGGTGCTAAAGGCCCAGCTGCTGGTAACGTAACTAACCTGTAAGGTTAACGTTAGCAAAGCTAAGAATTTAAAAACCCGCCTCGGCGGGTTTTTTCGTATCTGGGGTTTATTTCCCAAACAATCTCCGGGAATTATCTTCGATCTTCCCTAGCAGACGCCGTTTCTGCATAGTTCGCGTCCAGCTCACGGATAGCCCTGCAGCCGAAAGTAACCGGTGATACTGCTCATCATCAAATGGCATATGCCATGCTGTCGCAATCGCTTCTGCGACCGTCACATCACTAACGCGAGAAACCAGCTCAAGTGGTGATTCCGTCGATACATTTCCCGCCATTACGACCCGATAAAGCCAGCCGCAATAACCCGTTTCCTGCATCAAAGAAGACATATCGCTAATGCCAAAATGGTAATTCAGCTTGAAGCAGGGTGAGCGCGGCTGCGTGACCTGAATCAGTGCTTCTCCCCAACGGAAAATATCGCCGATATAGACATCTTTTTCTGTCAGGCCTTCGGTCGATAGGTTTTCACCGTAGGCCGGAGCGGTAAAAAGCTCAGCTTGTTCGGGAAATTCACGCGTCCAGTGAAGATAATGTTCACGCGGGTAGTGGCATAACGCGCGATCCGGCCCGCCATGAATGACTTTTTCAGCCTGCTGATCGCCTTCAAGGCCCAGTTCGGTGAGTTTAAGTTCACCATCGACCTGATATTTGGCAATAGCACTCGGCCTACTGCCCTGATATTCACGAATTTTGCCGATATAAACGTTTAGCGAATAGTGCATCTGAACCTCCCTGCAACAGACATAAAAAAAGCGAGCCATCAGGCTCGCCTCTCGTCAGCTGCAATGCAACTTATTTTTTAGCGGCAAAACGTGCTGCTGCTTCGTCCCAGTTCACTACATCCCAGAATGCTTTGATGTAGTCAGGGCGACGGTTTTGGAATTTCAGGTAGTAAGCGTGTTCCCAAACGTCCAGGCCCACGATTGGGAAACCGGAAACGCCAGAAACAGCTTCGCCCATCAGTGGGCTGTCCTGGTTTGCGGTAGAAACCACAGCCAGTTTGTCGCCTTTCAGTACCAGCCACGCCCAGCCAGAGCCGAAGCGAGTTGCTGCTGCTTTCTCAAATTCTGCTTTGAAGTTATCAACGCTACCGAAATCACGCTCGATGGCCGCCTTCAGGTCACCTTGCAGGGTGGTGCCAGTTTTCAGGCCTTTCCAGAAGAAGCTGTGGTTAGCGTGGCCGCCTGCGTTGTTACGCAGAACGGTTTTCTTGTCTGCTGGCAGTTGATCCAGTTTAGTGATCAGCTCTTCAACTGGCAGGCTTGCGAACTCTGGCAGAGACTCCAGCGCTGCATTCGCGTTGTTTACGTACGCCTGGTGGTGTTTGCTGTGATGGATTTCCATCGTTTGTTTGTCGAAATGTGGTTCCAGGGCGTCGTATGCGTAAGGCAGGGATGGCAGTGTATAACTCATATTCATCATCTCCATTTATACCCGTCCCCCTTCAAGCTGCAGATGCGTTGGCTGCGTTCACTCATCCGAATCATTAGTTTACTAAGATCATCGGGATTCGTTCACTTGCCGCCTTCCTGTAACTCGAAGGTCTAAGGGATATTATCGAACGGCGAACAAGCTGTTAACGCCGCGTAATCAGTTGGTTCATTATAGTTAATTAAATGATATTGAAAATGATTATCAATGCCGTACTTTTAGCATGGTTATAACTTTTCGTTATCTATCTGAATAAAATAATGGTTTGAACGTTGATGCGCCTGCCTCTCAGCGTAAAATGCTGAAAATCCTGAAATGTGAAACACGCTTTCAAAATCTTTCTCACAGCGCCACCTTTCTCCTCGTTCTGGCAAAATCCACAAGGTGTTGCTCGGCTTATCCTCGTATTTTCGCTCCAGGAAAAACCATAATCATCACGAGGGAGTTATGAACATATCACGGACAGTGAATACTCTACTTTTATGCTGTTTAGCTACTCTGGCTTTTAGGTCTAACGCTGAAACCGTCCTACGCCTTGCCTATGCTGAAAACAGCCAGCCAGTTAAAGACGCGCTTCATTTTTTGGGAAAACAAATCGAAGAGAAAACCGCTGGTGAAGTGAAGGTTATTTACTTTCCCGACGCTCAGCTTGGAGGTGAACGAGAACTGGTAGAATTGACACAGGTTGGGGTTGTCGATATCACCAAAGTTTCATCCGGTTTGATGGAAAGCTTCTCCCCTATGTATGGCGTGTTTTCCCTGCCGTATCTGTTTGCTGATATTGAAGAATATTACAAAGTAATGGATAACGCTGATGTGATGGAGCCAGTTTATCAGTCTACTGTCGCACAGGGTTTTTTCGGCATCGGCTGGTATGACTCAGGCGCCCGCAACTTTTATATGAGCAAGGGGCCCATCCGTAAGATAGAAGATCTTCGCGGCAAAAAAATCCGCGTCATGCAAAGTGACACTGCTATTCGCACGCTTAAGCTGCTGGGTGCATCACCTATCGCGATGAGTCAGGCTGAAGTTTATACCTCTCTTCAACAGGGCATTCTGGATGGAGCCGAGAACAACGAATTTGCTCTGACTATCGCCCGTCACGGCGAAGTTGCCCGCTACTACACCTACGATATGCACACCCGCATCCCCGACATTCTGTTAATGAGCTCTTTAACCCTGGAAAAGCTGACACCTGAACAGCAAAAAATTGTTAAAGCAGCAGTAAAAGCATCGATTGAGTTTGAGAAAGCAGCCTGGGATAAGGAAATCGAAAAAACCCGACAACAAGCGATGAAAGACTTCAAGGTGGAGTTCTTTGAAATCGACAAAAAACCCTTCCAGGACGCTGTACAGCCAATTTATGAGGGGCTGAAAGATAAGCCTGCTCTCTATTCGCTGTATCAAAATATTCAATCAGCAAAACACTAATTTTACAGGTTCGGATTATGGATACGTTAAGAAAGATACTCGATCAAATCCTTGGCAGTATTTGTTGTCTGTTGCTGGCAACGATGGTGTGTATTGCCTGTTGGCAGGTGATTAGCCGTTATATTGTTGGCGTGCCAAGCACCACCTCAGAAGAACTTTTACGCTTTTCACTGGTATGGCTTTCAATGCTGGGAATGGCCTACGTTGCCGGGAAGAATCAGCATATTAGCCTGACAATATTAGTCGACAAAGTGTCCCCAGCCGTTCGCCGCTGGTGGATGATTGTGCTGCAGTTGACCTTCGCGGCCTTCTCCATTTGGGTACTGATTATCGGTGGCCTGAAAATATCCTCAATATCGATGCTACAAATCTCACCGGCGCTAGGTATTCCCATGGGGAAAATCTATTACGCTCTGCCAGTCGCGGGCATTCTGATTATTGCTTACAGCCTGATGAACATTCTGGATTTGTGCAAAGCAATGAATACAGAGATGGATTCCAGCACTACCATGGAGAATCAACATGATTGATCCAATCCTTGCATCTTTCACGCTGGTAAGTGTTTTTGTAGTGCTCCTCGCCATGGGCGCTCCTATTGGTATCTGCATCGTTATTGCGTCATGCGGAACAATGATGCTGGCTTTACCTTTTGATATTTCAATGTTTGCTACTGCACAGAAAATGTTTTCCAGCCTGGACAGCTTTGCCTTATTAGCAGTGCCATTCTTCGTATTATCTGGGGTGATAATGAATAGCGGAGGAGTCGCGACCCGGCTTGTTAACTTCGCCAAACTGTTTACCGGAAAACTGCCTGGTTCACTTTCTTATACCAATATTATCGGCAACATGATGTTTGGTGCCATTTCCGGTTCAGCCATTGCTGCATCGACCTCAATTGGTGGCGTTATGGTGCCAATGAGCGCAAAAGAGGGTTATAGCCGTAGCTTTGCCGCGGCGGTAAATATCGCCTCAGCGCCAACAGGGATGCTGATTCCGCCGACTACCGCATTCATTTTATATGCACTGGCGAGTGGTGGAACGTCCATTGCTGCACTATTTGCCGGTGGCCTGGTGGCGGGAGTTATGTGGGGCGTGGGCTGTATGTTGGTTACATTGGTTGTGGCCAAACGTAATAACTACCGTGTGTTTTTTGCTCTGCAAAAAGGCATGGCGATGAAAGTCACCATGGAAGCGGTGCCGAGCCTGTTGCTGATTGTGATCATTGTCGGCGGAATTGTGAAAGGTATTTTCACCGCTATTGAAGCCTCAGCGATTGCCGTGGTCTATACCTTGATACTCACGATGGTGCTTTACAGAACCATCAAGATTAAAGATTTACCGGACATCCTGATCCAGACCGTGGTGATGACAGGAGTCATCATGTTCCTGCTGGCAACATCTTCGGCAATGTCATTCTCAATGTCGATAACTAATATCCCGGCGGCACTAAGCGACCTGATTTTGGGTATCTCTGATAACAAGTTAGTCATCTTGCTTGTCGTGACAATATTTTTGCTGGTTATCGGCGCGTTTATGGATATCGGTCCTGCCATCCTGATTTTCACCCCTATACTGCTGCCAATTATGGTGAAGTTGGGGGTAGATCCGGTGCATTTCGGGATCTTGATGATCTACAACCTTGCGATAGGCACCATCACACCTCCAGTAGGAAGCGGGCTTTATGTTGGGGCCAGTGTGGGTAAGGTTAAAGTAGAAGAAGTGATAAAACCGCTGATTCCATTCTATATTGCCATCATTGGTGTGCTGTTTATCATTACCTATATACCTGAAATTACGTTGTTCTTACCTCGTATATTGGGAGTGATGTAACAACACGACTGCACTCGGCAAGCCCGAGTGCAGTGCCTTCAGTCTGCGAGATGGCGTTGTCGCCACTGGCTGGGGGTCATCTCCATTTCCCGCGTAAACACCGCAGAAAAATAGTTACTGTCTTCAAATCCACAACGGGTTGCCACTTCACTCACTAAATAATCTGTATGGCGAAGAAGATATTGAGCATGGCAAATCTGCAACTGG
This sequence comes from Buttiauxella sp. BIGb0552, assembly GCF_004366275.1. NCBI lineage: Bacteria > Pseudomonadati > Pseudomonadota > Gammaproteobacteria > Enterobacterales > Enterobacteriaceae > Buttiauxella > Buttiauxella sp. BIGb0552. Next base: position 129,353 of record NZ_SODY01000005.1, on the reverse strand, counting down.
CGCAAATAATGGTTAACCGTCATTCCCGTCTGCTGTCGAAATTGCTGGCGTAGTGCCCGCTCATTACATTGATTGTCATGGCAAAACTGTTCCAGCATAAATGTCCGTTCCAGGTTGCCCGCCAGCGCTGTAATCAGCTTATCTAACAATGTTTCACTGGAAGTGACTGGTACGCTGTCAACGGCATAGCGATGCCGATGCAAAGTAATCAACAGCTGAGCAAAAAGTGTTTCTGTTAGACAAAACGAAAAGGCTTCTGCTTTGCGGCTTTCCTGTTCAATCTGCGTGATAATTTGCCGTACGAGGTTCATGCCATTGGTGCCAAGACGCCAGTAAGGTTGAAATGACCCGTCTTCCAGACCAGGGATCAAAGCCTTCCAGTCAAGATTCAGTTTCAGTCGCTCAGGGCAATAGATAATATTTTGTAAAACGAGGTCGTTTACCGAGGCATAAGAGTGACGGTCTTCAGCACGAATATAGAATAAATCACCACGGGTGATGCGATATGGGCGATCGTTGAGGATGTGTAATCCATTTCCGCGCCAGACAATCACCAGCTCGCAGAACTCATGGGTATGTTCGGCAAAAACATCCTGCGGATAGCGATCCGCCACGTTAACTGCTTGCTCAGTACCGGAGAAGAAATCAGATTTTCGCAGGATTAACTGGCCGGCCACGGGCTCTCACCTCTGAAGATAACGACCTGATATTATCTCCCGATAGTGAAAGCAAAACGGTGACTATCTTCTCGTTACTGGAGTTGGGTATCACGTCCGTGGCGAATATCGCGCGGTGACCAGCTGAACTCACGTTTAAACAACGTGGAAAAGTGGTTGCTGTCACCAAAGCCGCATTCGAAAGCAATGTCAGTCACGCTATTTTCGCTGTGGCGTAACAAATGGCGGGCCTTAATCAGACGTAGACGGTTAAGGTAGCGCTGGGGGGTAAGGCCTGTTTGCTGTTTCATTTGGCGATGTAACGTACGCAATGACAAAGAAAATGTATCAGCCAAATGTTCCCAATTGATCTCACAGGCAAAATTATCCTCAAGCCACATCATCAAATGATTAAGCTGCATATCGTTCTCTTTACCGCTTTCATTCAGGCTGGTCTTACGGAGCAGTACTAACAATTGCATGAACAGTACTTCACGAGTGGCAATTGAATGAATATTGTCGCAGTCGCATTGCACCATTTGATCGATAAGCGGGCGAGCCTGCTGCAATACTGACTGATTGACCCGCCAGTGCGACGGATAGTTTCCCTCTTCTTCTTGCGGCAGCAACTTATCCAGGCCTGAAATAAACTGAAACCCTTGCGGAGAGCGATAAAGAACATTCGTCAGACAGAGATTTTCTGTGTGTTCATATAAATGACGGTCGTGATCGCGCACGAAGCACACCATTCCCCGGCTTAGAGTGTGGGGTAAGCCATTGAAGACATGTATCCCTGTTCCGTTTTCGACAATGACGATTTCAAAGAAATCATGATCATGTTCTGGAAAGGCAAATTGAGGAGCACGCGGTTCAATCGCAACAGAAGCATGACCAGACTTGAAGAAATCAAAGCCGTGTAATTGTGCCATTCTCTCTACCCTCAACCAATGTAATGTGTCCAGAGCATAGTGAACGAGAAGAATTATCACCTTGAATTTTTGACAGTAAAAAAAGCAAATATTGCATGATTTTCAAGAAACCAAGGTATTCATTCAAAAATGACTACGAGATCACAGTCGGATCTCTCTACTTTATTACTTGCTCCCCTAATAATGTGTCTTAAATAAATCCGGGTGATTATTGTTTCAACCGGATTTGTTCAATGAATATTCAGGGAATGGTTTTAGGAATTTATTAGAATGTATAGCCAATACCCACTCGGAAACGAGTCTGACGTTCATCACTGGTACTATTCACTGACACATTACCGACTTCAACAAACGGTGACCATTGGCCCACTATATAGGCAGTTCTGAAGTTATATTCGTAGTTATCTTTCTTGCCGTCATACAAATTATACTTATCAGCTTTCTTATAAATACCCTCTAAGGTCCAGTCAAAATTATTCCATTTATATCCTGCCCACGCATCCATACGGTTAATAGTATCGTCATCTCGGGAATCAGACGAACGTCTTACATACTCGAAGCGATAACGCGCGCCTACCCACCAGCTTTCATTTAGCGTCCATGTTGCTCTAAAATAAGGTTTATATACCGAATAACCGTTGCCTGTTTCTAGTACCATTCCTGGCTGCCAGGCGACTGCACCAGTAGTAAACTGGTAGCTCGCGGTATATTCATTACCTTGAACCTCCATATCATTAAAAGCTTTATTGGTATCATCGCCGCCAGATTTTGAAATGGCTTCAATAGCAAAACCAAAACCATTGTTAAATCTATGTGAAATATAAGCACGATCGTAATTCGCTTTACTGTCGTCGAGATACTCATGACGAACATCAACGTAAACAGCTTGGGCACTTGTAGCAACAAGAGGTAATAAAAGAAGCAGAGATTTTTTCATAGCATGTCCATTTACATTAAAAGTATATTTAAAAATAAAGTTAAAGCTTTCTTTGAAAATTTAAATGGAAGGTAAATGTAGAGAAACAATGTTTCAATTAAATTATTTTGTTTTATTTAAAAATGAGATAACAATCAAAAAAACAAAACAAACGAATCGTTTAAAACCTCTCATCATTAAATGAAGAACAAGAAAAATGATTCAGTTTAATATATCCAATAGAGGCTGGGATATGTTTAAGTTATTGATATTAATAATTAAATATACAATGAATTGATAATTTATATACTGCCACATAAAACCATATTCAAATATATGTATTTCTTTTTGGTTTCAAATAACCTCACATATTGCTAATCGTGATGTAACACGCACCCATCTTTGTTTTATTGCCAGCCTTAAGATTTCACTGTCATTCCCGTGAAGGTGGGCCCTGCCAGTAATTCATACACTTTCTGGTAATTGTCGATATAAGGGACACCATCATGACTTTTCGCTACTGTACCGCTGTTGATTTAGGTGCATCGAGCGGGCGCGTAATACTAGTGTGCTACGACCGTGAGCAACGCACACTTACACTTCGCGAAATCCACCGTTTTGTTAATAGCCTTAAAAATGTGGGCGGCGTAGAAACTTGGGACATCGACAGCCTTGAAGCTGAAATTCGCACCGGCCTGCAAAAGGCTTGTGACGAAGGTTTCGCTATCGATAGCGTCGGAATCGACACCTGGGGCGTGGATTACATATTAATTGACCGTGACGGTAATCGTGTTGGGTTGCCCGTTTCCTACCGTGATAACCGCACTGATGGCGTGATGGATAATGCCTTTAAACTGTTAGGCCGTGAAGAGATTTACCGCCGCACCGGTATTCAGTTTCTGCCATTCAACACGCTTTACCAGTTCCGTGCTCTGGCAGAGCAGCATCCTGAACTACTCGACAAAGTCGCACATGCACTGCTAATCCCTGACTATTTTTGCTACCGCCTTACAGGGGTACTTAATTGGGAGTACACCAACGCCACCACGACACAACTGGTCAATATCAGCAGCGATAATTGGGATGAAACTTTGCTGGATTGGGCAGGTATCCCGAAGAAATGGTTCGGAACACCGACTCATCCTGGCAATATTATTGGGCAATGGGTTTGCCGTGAAGGCAACAAAATCCCGGTTGTCAGCGTTGCCACTCACGATACCGCCAGCGCCGTTATTGGTGCCCCACTCAAAGACAAAGATGCAGCTTACCTGTCCTCTGGCACTTGGTCGCTGATGGGTTTTGAGAGCAAAACGCCTTATGCCAATAGCGCAGCACTGGCCGCTAACATAACCAATGAAGGCGGTGCTGAAGGACGCTACCGGGTGCTGAAAAACATTATGGGGATGTGGCTTTTGCAGCGCGTCACCAAAGAGCTGGGCACCACCGATCTGGCGGATCTTATCGATCGCACCCAAAAAACCACAGCCTGTCGTTTTGTGATTAACCCGAACGACGATCGTTTTATTAATCCCGAAAGCATGAGTCGTGAAATTCAGGCTGCGTGCCGTGAAAGTAATCAGCCAGTGCCATTCACCGACCACGAACTCGCCCGCTGTATTTTCGATAGCCTGGCTCTCTTGTATGCCAAAACGTTGGAAGAACTGGCCGCCGTTCGTGGGCGCCGATTTAGCTGCCTGCACATTGTGGGCGGTGGCAGCCAGAACCAGCTTCTCAACCAGCTTTGTGCCGATGCCTGCGGTATTCCGGTACTCGCCGGGCCGGTTGAAGCCTCAACGCTTGGCAACATCGGCTGCCAGTTAATGGCGCTGGACGAAATTAACGACATCGATGAGTTCCGTAAAATTATTGTCGCCAGCTACGAGCTGAAATCTTTTTCCCCACAAACAGATAGCGAAATAGCCCGTTATATCGCGCAGTTTCCGCTGAATATTCAAACACGAAAGGAGTTTTGCGCATGACCACATCTCTTGAAACAGCCTGGGAACTGGCAAAACAGCGCTTTGCTGCTGTCGGTGTTGATGCTGAAGCCGCACTGCAACAGCTTGATCGCCTGCCCGTTTCCATGCATTGCTGGCAGGGCGATGATGTTGCGGGATTTGAAAATCCAGAAGGTGCATTGAGCGGTGGGATTCAGGCAACAGGCAACTATCCGGGCAAAGCCCGCAATGCAGCTGAATTACGCGCTGACCTGGAACGCGCATTAAGCCTGATCCCTGGCCCAAAACGCCTGAATCTGCACGCCATTTATCTGGAATCTGAGCAGCCCGTTGCACGCGATAAAATCAAACCCGAGCACTTTAAAAACTGGGTTGAGTGGGCAAAGGCCAACAAGCTGGGGCTGGACTTTAACCCGTCTTGCTTCTCGCACCCGCTAAGTGCTGACGGTTTTACGCTGTCGCACGCTGACGATGAAGTTCGCCAGTTCTGGATTGACCACGTAAAAGCCAGTCGCAAAGTGTCCGCGTACTTCGGCGAACAACTAGGCACGCCATCGGTCATGAACATCTGGATCCCAGATGGCATGAAAGATATCACCGTTGACCGACTGGCCCCGCGCCAGCGTTTAGTGGCCGCCCTTGATGAAGCGATGAGTGAAAAACTTAACCCGGCACACCATATCGACGCGGTAGAAAGCAAACTGTTTGGTATCGGTGCGGAAAGCTACACCGTGGGCTCCAACGAATTCTATTTCGGTTATGCGACCAGCCGCCAGACCGCACTGTGTCTGGATGCGGGCCACTTCCACCCGACCGAAGTTATCTCCGACAAAATCTCCAGCGCCATGTTGTATGTGCCGCGCCTGCTGCTGCATGTGAGCCGCCCGGTACGCTGGGACAGCGACCACGTCGTGCTGTTGGATGATGAAACTCAAGCGATCGCCAGCGAGATTATTCGCCACGATCTGTTCGACCGCGTGCACATCGGGCTGGATTTCTTCGATGCTTCCATTAACCGCATCGCCGCGTGGGTTATCGGTACCCGCAACATGAAGAAAGCGTTGCTGCGTGCCTTGCTGGAGCCAACCGAAACCCTGCGCCAGCTTGAGCTGGAAGGCGACTACACCGCGCGCCTGGCGTTGCTCGAAGAGCAGAAATCGCTGCCGTGGGCGGCAGTCTGGGAAATGTATTGCCAGCGTAACGACACACCAGTTGATGCCCAGTGGCTGAAAACGGTGCGGACTTATGAAAAAGACGTGCTGAGCCAACGCGGCTAACCACCCTCATCCCAACCTTCTCCTAAGAGGGAGAAGGACAAAATATGATTAATTACCTCTCCCTTTGGGAGAGGTATACACAACAGGAACCACAAGACTATGCAGAACATCCTTAACGCCTGGTTCGTAGAAGGCATGATCAAAGCAACAAGCGATGCCTGGCTGAAAGGCTGGGACGAACGTAACGGCGGCAACATCACCATGCGTCTTGATGAGGCTGATATCACGCCATTCCAGGCTGATTTCCACCCCGCACCGCGTTACATCGCATTAAGCCAGCCGATGCCTGAACTGGCGAATACGCCGTTCATCGTCACCGGTTCCGGCAAATTCTTCCGCAACGTGCAACTCGACCCGGCGGCAAATATTGGCGTGGTGAAAGTGGACAACCGCGGTACGGGCTACCACATTTTGTGGGGGCTGGAAAACGAAGCGGTACCGACATCTGAACTGGCGTCGCATTTCCAGTCACACAGCGTGCGCATCAAAACCACGGGCGGTAAAGATCGCGTCATCATGCATTGCCACGCCACCAACCTGATTGCCCTGACCTATGTGCTGGAAAACAACACGGATGTGATTACCCGTAAATTGTGGGAAGGCAGCACCGAATGTCTGGTGGTGTTCCCGGATGGCGTGGGCATTCTGCCGTGGATGGTGCCGGGCACCGACGAAATTGGCACCGCGACCGCTGGCGAAATGACAAAACATTCGCTGGTGTTGTGGCCGTTCCACGGGGTATTCGGTAGCGGCCCGACGCTTGATGAAGCGTTTGGTCTTATCGATACCGCTGAGAAGTCGGCTGAAGTGCTGGTAAAAGTTATTTCGATGGGTGGCATGAAACAAACCATCTCTCGTGATGAGCTTATCGCGCTCGGCAAACGTTTCGGTGTCACCCCGTTAGCCAGTGCTTTAGAACTGTAAGTCGTAAACATAGGGTGGATTAATCCACCCTATGAAAAAAATAAAAAACACCTGCAAACCCTACATACATCGGAGTACAAGCAATGAAAACTAAATCAATACTAGGTTGTACGCTTACCGTTGTTGCACTCGCTCTGTCCACCTCTGCCCTTGCTGAAGTGAAAATCGCGCTGGTGGCGAAATCCCTCGGCAATGGTTTCTTTGAAGCCGCGAACGTCGGGGCACAAGAAGCCGCCAAAGAGTTGGGCGATGTGAAAGTGATTTATACCGGCCCAACCACGACGACGGCCGAAGCACAAATTGAAGTCCTCAACGGCTTGATCGCTCAAGGTGTTGATGCCATTGCTATTTCTGCCAATGACCCTGACGCACTGGTTCCGGTGCTGAAAAAGGCCATGCAGCGTGGGATTAAAGTGGTTTCCTGGGATTCCGGCGTGGCAAAAGAGGGCCGCCAGATCCACCTTAATCCTTCCAATAACGCATTGATTGGCGAAACCAACGTCAAACTGGCCGCCGACGCCTTAAAAGCCATGAACCTGGAAAAGGGCGACGTCGCGATCCTGAGCGCAACACCCACCTCAACCAACCAGAATATCTGGATTGCTGAGATGAAAAAGGTGCTGCCGAAATATCCTTCCGTGAACCTGGTAACGGTCGCTTATGGCGATGATCTGTCTGATAAAAGCTACCGCGAAACCGTGGGCTTGCTGAAATCCTACCCTGATTTAAAAGTCATTGTTTCGCCGTCATCCGTCGGGATTGTTGCTGCGGCACAAGCGGTGAAAGACCAGGGGAAAATCGGCAAAGTTTATGTGACGGGTCTCGGCCTGCCGTCTGAAATGGCGGGTGCGGTGAAATCTGGTGCCTCGAAAAGTTTTGCCATCTGGAACCCTATCGATCTGGGCTATGCCGCAACCTATCTGGCGGACGATTTAGTGAAAGGGACGGCGACGAAAACCGAGGCCAGCATGGGCAAACTGGGCAAAGTGAAGCTGGATGCCGACGGCAGCGGTGCGATGGCTGAGCCGTTTGTTTACGATGCCAGCAACATCGATAAATTCTCCAAAATCTTCTGATTGGGTATTGGCGGGTGACGCTTTGCTTACTCGCCTTACAAAAGCCAAACGTAGGGTGGATAAGCGTTCGCGCCATCCACCATTTTGGATGGGGAATTGACCATGACACTCACCACACCATTGCTGTCCCTGAAGGGAATAACCAAAGTTTTCCCCGGCGTACGCGCCCTCGAAAACGTTCATCTGGATTTGTGGCCGGGCAAAGTCACGGCGCTGATCGGTGAAAATGGCGCGGGTAAATCCACGCTGGTCAAAGTCATGACCGGGATTTATCAGCCGGAAGAAGGCGAACTGCTTTATAAAGCGATACCGATTACGCTGCCGAACCCGGAAGCGGCGCACAAAGTCGGTATCACAGCGATTCACCAGGAAACGGTGCTGTTCGATGAACTGACCGTCACCGAAAATATTTTCGTCGGCCACTATATTTACCGCGGCTTCTTCAAGAAGCTCGACTGGCCCGCCATGCACCAGCAGGCGCAGGAAATCCTCACTCGCCTCGAAGTGCAAATTAACCCTCGCGCCACGCTCAAAACCCTCAGCATTGCTCAACGCCATATGGTAGCGATTGCCCGCGCGTTATCGTTTGAAGCGCAAGTGGTGATCCTCGATGAACCGACCGCCGCACTTTCCCTGCATGAAATCGTCGAGTTCTATCAAATCGTTGAACGCCTGAAACGCGAAGGCAAAGCGATTCTGTTTATCTCGCACAAGTTCGACGAAATCTTTGCCATCGCCGATCACTACACCATTCTGCGCGACGGCGTGTACATCGGCTCCGGGCAAATCGACGATATCAGCGCAGAACGCATGGTCACCATGATGGTCGGGCGTGAAATCACACACGCCTTCCCGAAAGTGAACTGCGAACCTGGTGACGTGGTGTTAGAGGTGAAAGATCTCTGCCATCCAACCGAGTTTGCCCATATCAACTTCACGCTTCGTAAAGGTGAAATTCTGGGGTTCTACGGCCTGGTCGGTGCCGGGCGTACCGAACTGATGCAGGCGCTTTCAGGGGTTTCGCGTCCATCTCACGGTGAGATTGTGTTAAACGGCCAACTGCTGAAATTCCGCCAGCCTGCAGATGCCATCAAAGCCGGGATTGTCTGCGTGCCGGAAGAGCGCCAGAAGCAGGGCGCGATTATCGAACTGCCGATTTATCAAAACATTAGCCTGCCGCAATTGAGCCGCCTGAACCCACGCGGCGTGTTAAACGAAGCGCGTGAATGGGCGCTGGCGGACGAATATGCCAAACGCTTACAGGTCAAAGCGTTTAGCTGGAAGCAGGCGGTTGAAACGCTTTCCGGCGGCAATCAACAAAAAGTGGTAATCGGCAAATGGCTGGCAACGCAGCCGACGGTAATCATTCTTGATGAACCGACCAAAGGAATCGACATCGGCTCGAAAGCCGCAGTGCACCAGTTTATGTCCGAGCTGGTTGGCCATGGGCTGGCAGTGATTATGGTGTCGTCGGAACTGCCGGAAGTGATGGGCATGGCGGATCGTATTATCGTGATGCACGAAGGGTTGATGGTGGCGCAATATCAGGCGGGCGAGGCGAGCGCGGAGACGATCGTTAGCGCGGCCAGCGGTTCCCACGAGGAGGCGGCATAATGTGGCAATCTCTTCTTAAACATCGTGAATTTCTGCTGGCGGGCGTCATCCTATTGATGGTGCTGGGCATTGGCAGCCGCGTGCCGTCGTTCCTGGCTCCTGGCAACCTGGTTGAGATGTTTAACGACACCTCGATTCTTATCATTCTCGCGCTCGGCCAGATGATGGTGCTGCTGACCAAAGGCATTGATTTGTCGATGGCGGCGAACCTCGCGCTGACCGGCATGATTGTCGCGCTACTTAACTTCCACTATCCGCAAATCCCGGTCTGGGCGTTGCTCTCGCTGGCAACCGTTCTTGGCCTGGTGATGGGCGTGATTAACGGTTTGCTAGTCTGGAAACTTGGCATTCCGGCGATTGTCGTCACCCTCGGCACCATGAGCATTTATCGCGGCATTATCTTTTTGCTGTCAAACGGTGGCTGGATTAACGCCCACCAGATGAGCAACGATTTCCTTGCGCTGCCGCGCGCGGTGGTTTTGGGCATGCCGTTATTGAGCTGGTGTGCGGTCGCCGCTCTGTTGCTGGTGGGTTACTTCTTGCGTTACAGCCGCACCGGGCGGGCGATGTACACCGCGGGCGGCAATGCAACAGCGGCGTATTACACCGGCATCAACGCCGGAAAAATGCAGTTCATCAGCTTTAGTTTGTCGGGCGCGCTGGCGGGATTCTGCGGTTATTTGTGGATTTCTCGATTTGCCGTTGCGTATGTCGACGTAGCTAACGGTTTTGAACTGCAAATCGTCGCAGCCTGTGTCATTGGCGGAATCAGCACCATGGGCGGGATCGGGCGTGTGCTCGGCTGCCTGCTTGGGGCGTTATTCCTTGGCGTTATCAACAATGCGCTGCCGGTGATTGGCGTGTCGCCGTTCTGGCAAATGGCGATATCCGGCGCAGTGATTGTGGTGGCGGTGTTACTCAATGAACGCGGCAACAAACGCAAAGGGCGGCTGATTCTGCGCGACGCAGCGCTGGCGCGACAAACTCCGGGAGTGAGCCATGAATAAGACGCTGATTTCTGAATCTGTTCCACCGCAGGCCGCGACAGCTCCATTATTGCGCCGCTTGCTGTGCTGGGAATCATTTTTACTGGCGGTGACACTGGCGGTATTTGTGGTGAACGCACTGGCCTCGCCGTATTTCCTCAATATCTGGAACCTGTCGGACGCCACCTTCAACTTCACCGAAAAAGCGATCATCGTGTTGCCGATGGCGATGTTGATTATCGCCCGTGAAATTGACCTGTCCGTTGCCTCAACTATTGCGCTCAGTTCAACGACGATGGGCTTTTGTGCGCAAGCAGGAGTCGATACCGCAGGCTTGGTCTGTATCGGGCTTGGCGTCGGGCTGCTGTGCGGTTTGTTCAATGGCCTGCTGGTCACACGCTTTAACCTTTCGTCGATTGTGATCACCATCGGCACCATGAGTTTGTATCGCGGCATTACCTACATTTTGCTCGGCGACCAGGCACTGAATCACTACCCGGAAAGTTTCGCCTGGCTTGGGCAGGGTTACGTCTGGGGAGCGTTGTCGTTCGAGTTTGCCCTGTTCATGGTGTTGGCGGCGGTGTTCGCCTTCTTGCTGCACAAAACCAACTTTGGCCGCCGGACGTACGCCATCGGTAATAACCCGACTGGCGCGTGGTATTCCGGCATTAACGTGAAGCGCCACAACCTGATGTTGTTTGTGCTGGTGGGCGTGATGGCGGGACTGGCGTCGGTTTTACTGACCTCACGTCTTGGCAGCACGCGCCCGACGATTGCGATGGGTTGGGAGCTGAGCGTGGTGACGATGGCGGTGCTGGGCGGTGTCAATATTCTTGGCGGCTCCGGCAGCATGGCGGGCGTGATTATCGCCGCATTCCTGATGGGGCTGGTGACCTTCGGCCTGAGTCTGCTGAATGTGCCGGGCATCGTGATGTCGATTATCGTCGGCGCGATGCTGATCACCGTGATTTCGCTACCGATTATTACCCGGCGCGTTTTAGCACGTCGGCGAGGATGAATACCGAGACGATGGCCGGGTGGCCATCGTCATAATATTAAGGAGAATAGCAATGAGCTTTATGTTGGCCTTACCAAAAATCAGCCTTCACGGCGCGGGTGCCATCGGCGACATGGTGAAATTAATCGCCGCCAAACCCTGGGGAAAAGCGTTAATTATCACCGACGGGCAACTGGTAAAAATGGGCCTGCTCGACAGCCTGTTTAGCGCGCTCGACGAACATCAGCTTTCTTACGAACTGTTCGATGAAGTGTTCCCGAACCCGACAGAAGAACTGGTGCAAAAAGGCTTCGCGGCGTATCAGGCAGGCGACTGTGATTATCTGATTGCTTTCGGCGGCGGCAGCCCGATTGATACCGCCAAAGCGGTGAAGATCCTCACCGCCAACCCAGGCCCATCAACCGCCTATTCAGGTGTGGGTAAAGTGACTAACCCAGGCGTGCCGCTGGTGGCTATTAACACCACTGCCGGGACTGCGGCTGAGATGACCAGCAATGCGGTCATCACCGATTCCGTGCGCCACGTAAAAGAAGTGATTATCGACACCAATCTGATCCCGGATATTGCTGTGGATGATGCCAGCGTGATGCTCGACATCCCGGCAAGCGTCACTGCTGCAACCGGCATGGACGCGCTGACTCACGCCATCGAAGCCTATGTTTCCGTTGCCGCACACCCGCTGACCGATGCCAACGCGCTGGAGTCTATCCGCCTGATTAGCCAGTGGTTACCAAAAGCGGTCGAAAACGGACACAACCTCGAAGCGCGTGAAATGATGGCTTACGGTCAATATCTGGCGGGTATGGCGTTTAACAGCGCAGGCCTGGGTCTGGTTCATGCATTGGCGCATCAGCCGGGCGCGACGCACAACCTACCGCACGGTGTTTGCAACGCGATTTTACTGCCAGTTATTGAAGCTTTTAACCGCCCGAAAGCCGTTGCACGTTTTGCGAAAGTTGCCGCAGCGATGGGCGTGAATACTCAGGATATGAACGAAGAAGAAGCCAGCTTTGAGGCGATTCTGGCGATTCGTGCGCTTTCTACTCGCGTCGGTATTCCATCTGGCTTTAGCCAGCTTGGAATTCAAACCACAGATATTGAAGGCTGGCTGGATAACGCTTTGGCCGACCCATGCGCAGGGTGTAATCCTCGCCCGGCAACACGTGAGGAAGTGCGCGAGCTTTACCTGGAGGCGTTATGATCCGCAAAGCCTTTGTGATGCAGGTAAACCCGGATGCGCATGAAGAGTATCAACGCCGCCATACGCCGATTTGGCCAGAGCTGGAAGCGGTACTTAAACAGCACGGTGCTCATCACTACGCTATTTATCTTGATGCACAACGCCATCTACTTTTTGCCACGGTAGAGATTGAGTCTGAAACCCGCTGGAATGCTGTCGCACAAACGGAAGTTTGCCAGCGCTGGTGGAAGCATATGAGCGAGATTATGCCGAGTAATGCGGATAACAGCCCGGTGAGTGCTGAGTTAAAAGAAGTGTTTTATTTAGAGTAGGGATACTTTGAGAAAACGAGGGTCACAAAAGTTGATAAATGGATTTTGTAGGGTGAATAAGCGATAGCGTCATCCACCATTTAAGCCGGTCATTGCAGGTGAAAGAGTCGGATGACGCTCCGCTTATCCGACCTACGAAGAAGTTTGTCATCAATCCCTGGGTCACGTTAGTGGCCCTTTTTCTCTTTGCTGGCGATCGCTTGCAACACTTCAATATTCATTCGCTCACCTTCAGCCTCTTTCAGACGGCGGCGGCGCTTGCCCTCACTCTGAACTGTCAAATTATCCTTGATAGTTATAACCCTTCTCTTTATGTGACAAACCTCCAAAGTTCTGCAGTCACGCTGTGATATTTTCTTTCTGCAAACTGGCGTATGCCAGATAAAGTGAAAAGGAAAATTCATGAAGCCATTAAAAGTTGTCACCCTTGGCGGTGGTTCGGGTTACACGCCAGAACTGATAGACGGATTTATTAAACGACACGCCGAACTTCCGGTGAGCGAATACTGGCTGGTGGATATTGAAACCGGCTGTGAAAAGTTGGAGATCGTCGGCAAACTAGCGCAAAGAATGGTGAAAAAAGCGGGTATCGCCATGACGGTGCATCTCACCACCAACCGCCAGCAGGCGCTGAAAGATGCCGATTTTGTTACCACGCAAATTCGCGTCGGCCAGCTTGCGGCACGCATTCAGGATGAAAAAATCCCACTGATTTATGGTGTTCTCGGGCAGGAAACCACCGGGCCAGGCGGGTTTATGAAGGCGCAGCGCACCATTCCGGTATTGCTGGAAATCTGCAAAGAGATGGAAACCCTGTGCCCGGATGCGTGGCTGATTAATTTCACCAATCCCGCCGGAATTGTCACCGAGGCCATTGAAAAGCATAGCAAGATTAAGTCGCTGGGGATTTGCAGCGGCGCAAACAGCATGATGATGGATATCGCGAAAGCTTACGGCGTAGGGCGCGAGGCCATTGATGCCCGCATTATGGGGCTGAACCATTTAATTTTTGCCGACCGTATTACGCTGCATGGCGAAGAAATTACTGCCGACTTTATTGAGAAATTAGCGCAGGGCGTAAGTGATAACAAATTAAAAAATATCCCCGACATCGATCTGCCTGCTGAATTTATCCGCGCGCTGAAGTTCTATCCGCTCTCATATTTAAAGTATTTCTACCTCAATAAAGAGATGGTCGAACACGAACTCGAAGCGTTGCGAAACGGCGGCACGCGTGGCGAGCGTTCACTACAAATCGAAAAAACACTGTTTGATATCTATCGCAACCCGCATCTTTGTGAAAAGCCGCCGGAACTCTCCAGCCGTGGTGGCGCGTATTATTCCGATACCGCCTGCTCGATTATTAGCGCGTTGTATAACAATAAAAAAGAAGTGCATGTCGTTAACACGGTTAATCGCGGCACCACGCCAGATTTGCCTGATGACGCGGTCATTGAAACCAATGCGGTGATCGATAAACAGGGTGCTCGCCCTCTGGCTTACGGGCGTTTGCCGTCGCGCATTCGCGGGCTAATTCAGAGTGTAAAAGCTTTTGAAGAATTAACCATCGAAGCGGCAATGACCGGAGATCGTCACACCGCATTATTGGCGTTGGCGGCGCATCCTCTGGTGCCATCTGTCGAAATCGCCGGGAACATTCTCAAAGACTATTTGGCAGCGAACCGCGATTTTTTACCACAATACACGGATGAATAACGCAAAAGGGATATTCCATGCAAAGCTTCCTGGAAAACAAATTTATTCCCGTTTTAATGAAGATAGGCAATAACGTCATTTTGGTGGCGATACGCAACGGTATCGCTTTCACACTACCGTTTATTATTGCCGGCAGCCTGTTCTTAATTGTCGCTAATTTACCTATTCCCGGCTGGAGTGAATTTCTTGGCCCGTATGCGAACAAACTCAGCGTGCCGGTGCAGGCAACCTTTGGCATCATCGGGTTAATTGCTGCCATTGGTATCAGCTATAACCTGGCGAAGCAGTATCAACTTGATGGCCTGAGCTGTTGCTGTATTACCGTCGCGGTATTTGTTCTCGCGCAGTTGGATGGCGATTATAAAATTAACGTCGATAACTTTGGTGCAGCCGGGCTGTTTTCAGCCATTATCCTGTCGATATTCACGGTTTATACGGTGCGGTTTTTTATCACTCACAAAATCTATATTCGTATGCCAGAAGGTGTCCCGCCCGCCGTGCTGCAATCTTTTATCAGCCTGGTTCCGGCGGTAGTTTGCCTGACGATTGTGTGGTTTGTGCGCGTGATTCTGAATTTCGATATTAATGCATTCTTTTCGCTATTACTCAGCCCGCTGGTCTATGGCCTGGACACGCTGCCGGGAATGTTAGTGTTGGTCGCGCTGATTTCATTATTATGGAGTTGCGGTATTCACGGTACTAACGTGCTTTCGGGGATCACCAGCCCCATCTTTTTAAAATTCATTGCAGAAAATACCCAGGCGTATCTCAGCGGCCAGCCGGTTCCACATATTACCGCCGAAGGGTTTTATAACTTCTTTATTTGCGCGGGGGGATCGGGTGCCACTATGGGCCTGGTGTTAGCAATGTTGTTGTCGAAAAGTCGTTATTACAAATCTATTGGTCGCGTCTCTTTTGGCCCGTCTATTTTCTGCATCAACGAGCCGGTGATATTTGGTGTGCCGATGGTACTCAACCCGATCATGATGTTCCCGCTAATTGTCGCGCCATTAGTCATTTGTACCTGCTCTTATCTGTTGATGGATTTTGGCATTATCGGCAGGCCGGTATTCCAAATTCCCTGGACGATGCCGCCGATTCTTAACGCTTATTTCGCCACGGGCGGGAACATTCCAGCGGCAATTTGGTCTGGCTGTATGGTTATTATTTCAACAATTATCTACTATCCGTTCTTCCGAATAATGGAAGTCAAACAGTTGGCGATTGAAGCTCGGGAAGCGCAGTTATTGGCTGAGGTGGTACACTAACGGCCCGATGATGACGCAAAGATTTGAATCCCTATGGCTGCGCGATATATAGAAATTAAAAACAGTATTCAAAAAGATATCCTCAGCCATCGCTATCAGGTTGGTGAGAAAATCCCCTCGGAAAGAGAGCTGGCCGCGCAGTATGGTGTCACGCGCGTGACGCTGCAAAAAGCAATGCATGTGCTTGAACAAGAGGGATTTATCGAGCGAATCCATGGCAAAGGGATGTTCGTCACGAAAGTGATTGAAGATAACGTCTATATGCTCAACAACGGCACTGGCGATTCTATTTTAGGTTTTTCCCGCGAGTTTGGTCAGCAGGCGAAAATCTCAAGTCGGTTGGTGACGCATAAAATCATTCCCGTACCACAAACGGTGGCGTCGCAACTGGAATTGGATGCACAACAGGATGTCCATTTTATCCGCCGCATCCGTTTCATTGACGACGTGCCAGTGTTGGTTGAAGACTCGTGGATAAACAGCGAAATTATCGCCACCATCCCGCAAGCAGTACTTGAGCAGAAATCACTGTATCAGTACATCGAAGAAGTCACGGGCAAAAAGATTAAGTTTTATAACTCGGTGATTGAAGGTGATTTATTTAATGACGAGTTGGCGGCTTTGCTTTCTATTTCACCCGGCCTGCCGATGCTGAAAGTCTCCGGCGTGACGAAACTTGAAGACGGCAAAGCGTTCAACTTTTCATGTAGCTACAACCGCGCCGACAAATTCAAAATTAAAAATAGCTGGGTGGGGAAGTAAGGTTTTCCCTCGACCTTCCCACCTTTCTATTCAAAGCACCGCGCCATCCAGCGCCTTATGAATCACCTCGGAAAGCTCCTTCACATCGAATTTGGCGACATAACCATTCGCGCCCACTTTGCGCACGTGATCTTCGTTGGCGCTACCTGATAGAGACGAGTGAATCACCACAGGAATCTGCTTTAACACGATATCCGATTTGATATTACGGGTCAGGGTGAAGCCATCCATTTCCGGCATTTCAATATCTGTTAGCACCATACCAATACGATCGGTGATCGGCTGGCCAGCGGCTTTAGCTTCTGCGGCAATCACTTTGATTTTCTCCCACGCTTCAAGCCCCGTGGAATGCATCACCACCGGAATACCCATGCCTTTCAGGCCTTGCTCAAGCATCTGGCGGGCGACTTTTGAATCTTCGGCAACAATCGCGACAGCACCCGGTTTCAGAGGGTTTGTGTTCCCTTCGATGGCCGCCATATCGACTTTGCGCCCGGAAGGAATAATGTCGTAAAGAATCTGTTCAACATCGAGTACCAGCGCCAGCTCGCCTTTGTATTCGTCGCTATTGAGTGAAGCGATACTGGTGATATTGCGGCTACTCACACCAGATTCGGCAGCGTGAACCTGGCTCCAGTCGAGGCGGATAATATTTTCTACCGACTCCACCGCAAATGCCTGCGTGCTACGGGCGTATTCGGTAATTAAAAGAAGATTGAGGCCAGTTTTTGGCGTGCAGCCGGTAACGGCGGGCAGGTCGATAACCGGGATAAATTGGTCACGAATATTTGCCATGCCCAACAGCGGTGACATCATCCCTGCCGCGCGGTTAATTTTCGGCATTGGCACAATTTCGCGCAGTTTAAACACGTTGATGCCATACAGCTCTGATTTTCCACCGTGCTGGCCTTCCCCTAAGCGGAACAACAACAGCTCAAACTTGTTGGATAACGCCAGGTTAGCCCTTTCATCAATATCTTTTTGAAAACTATCCATTTAAACCTCTGGTTGTAACCCGGCGGGTCATCGTTGCCCCGTTCCCTGTTTAAGTTATCGGCAGATGGAATAAAAAGTGCAGTCTGTTTGGATGAAGAAAATCCCCCTTTGCTTCACTCGGCGCGTTGCCCTACTATTAACGCCTTGTAGGGACGAGACAAAAAAATGAAAAAGCCACTAACAATCAAGGATATTGCAGAACTGGCCAATGTATCTATTGCGACAGTTTCCCGTGTTCTGAATAACAACAGCTGGGTGGCGGATAAAACTCGCGCCAGGGTTGAAAAGGTTATTCAGGAGCAGCAATTCAGCCCCAATTTGTTGGCGCGCGGTATGATTTCCAAAAAGACACAGACGCTGGCGATTGTCGTTTCCGATATCAGTAACCCATATTTTGTGATGCTGGTTGCTCAAATCGAAAATGAGAGTTTACGGGCGGGATATAAAGTCACACTCTACGATACTCAATCAGCTAATAAATCCTCATCACAGAGTGAAATTATTCCTGAAGAAAATATTTTTAACTCGATTACTGATAGCCAAATTGATGGAGTTATTATTCTTGGTGGGAATATTGATTATAATAATGTGCCAGACTCTTATTCCCATGAGTTGAAGAAACTTTGTGCGGCCATTCCGGTTATTGTTGTTGGGCGGCAATTAGGCGGTGTAGATTATTCTTGTGTAGAGCGCGATCAGTCTGGGTGTGTTGCACTTGCAACTAATCATCTGATAAGTAAGGGCTATAAAAGCATCGGGTTCATTGGTGGCTCGAAAAGTGTTTATATCACCCAGCAACGTATAGATTCATTTAAAAACACGCTTCAGCAAGCTAATATAATGGTTGACGATAGTCACATTGTATTAAATAACTTCTACTTACAACATGGCTATGAAGCGGTAGATAAGTTGCTCTCGCAAAGTGAAAAATTGCCCGAAGCTATTGTGGCGATTAATGACCATGTGGCAAAAGGTGCAATTCGGGCATTAAAAGATAAAAATATTTCTGTTCCTGAAGATATTGCTATTGTCAGCTGTGAGTATTTCCCCGGTAGTGAATATTTCATTCCACGAATTACCACGGTGAACCATCACAATGAACTCATTGGTAAAACAGTGATGCAAGTTTTAATGACATTACTGAAAGATACGAGTGAATCTGTAGTGCCTGAAAAAATCCAGCTGAGCCTGATACCAGGCGAGTCCTGCTAGCTCTCTCTTAGCATTTCAGTATTTCTGACGGCTCCAAAACCCCCGTACACGATATTTTTTGATCCCCACCACAATTGCTGAAAAGTGGATTGACAACCCCACGCGTGCTCCTCTAGCCTAAAACCTGAAAACGTTTTCAGGTTTTGATTTCAGGAGGGCCAATGAAGCCGACAATGATGACTTACATTCACGAAGAGCAAGCTACACTTTCAGCAATGCTTGATCGTTATCCGCATGATCTACCAGCGATTAAAGGAAAGAGCACGTGGTTGGTTTTAGCTACTGGTTCAAGTATAAACGCCATCAAAAGCGCGAAATACTATGTTGAAAACCTGGCGAACGTGCGCGTTACCGTGGAGGAGCCGTTCCACTTCCAGCACTACGAAAAAATGGATACCGCGACCGATCTGGTGCTTGGCGTATCGCAAAGTGGCGAAAGCACATCCACCATCAATGCGATAAAACACATTCGTAAAAGTTTCCCGGTGGTGACGTACGGTTTAACCAGCAAACTGTTAAGCGAACTGGCGAAAACTGTCGATCACGCCATCGATATTGAAATTGGTGAAGAGCGCGTGGGTTACGTCACTAAAGGTTATGTGGCGACTATTTTTAAATTCATGTTGCTGGGTCTTTATACCGCGCGTTGCAATGGTTTAATCACTGAAACGCAGGAAGCCGAAGAGTTAGTGAAATTAGCCATAGCAGTAAAATCTATCCCACAGATTATTGATACAACTGAAGTCTTTTTCGAAAAATGGAAAGATGAGCTAACTGCCTCCCCAAGATTTACGGCAATTGGCTATGGCCCGAGTGTGGGTGTGATTAAAGAAATGGAAACCAAGTTTGCAGAAACTATTCGCGTTCCATCGCAAGGGGTAGAACTGGAAGCCTTTATGCATGGCCCTTATTTTGAAGTGAACGGCAATCATAGGATGTTTTTCCTCGACACGCCTGGAGAAGCGCGTGAGCGTTTATTACTTCTGAAAGCTTATGAGCAAAAATATACCGATTATATTTACACCGTTAAATTAGGCGAAAGTAGCGATGAAAGAACGCTCGCCATTAATGCTGCGGTAGATATATTTATCGCCCCGTTACTGATGGTTATTCCTTTCCAGATTCTGGCGCACCATATCGCTGAAGCGAAAGGTAATAACTTGCCACAGCGTATTTTTACCGATTTTGGTATTTCTGTTAAGAGTAAAACAAAACCTGGCGATTACGCCTAATTATTCTTTGATTACTAATTTACCCTACAACGTTGCCCGATACTTTTATCGGGTAATAAATACAGCGCAAACCTTGAAACTAAGGAAATACCATGACGACATATAGTCAGCTTGCCCAACAAATAATTAAGCATGTTGGTGAGCCTGGGAATATTGAACATATTACTCATTGCGCAACACGCTTACGTTTTACATTAAAAGATAAAAATAAAGTGAATCCGGAAGCGTTATATGGTCTTCCTGAAGTCGTGAAATTAGTGGATAGCCCGAGTCAATTCCAGATAGTCATTGGCCCGAAAGTCGATCAGGTATGTTCAGCGATTAAAGAGCAGCTCGGTGAACAAACGCCTGTAGCTGAAGAAACAACTGCGCAAGGCTCATGGGCAAGCCGCTTGCTGGCTACACTTTCCGCTATTTTCACGCCTTACATCGGTGTGCTGGCGGGGGTCGGTGTCGTAAAAGGGATTGTGGTATTGCTGCAGACAATGAACCTGGTGGATACGCATTCTTACGTGTTCACCGTGTTTAACGCGCTGTCGAGCGGTGTGTTTGTGATGTTGCCGTTGTTTATTGCAGTTACGGCATCTGAACGTTTTAAAACGAATAAATTTACCGCGCTGGCACTGACTGCGGCGATGATTTTCCCTTTAACCGACCCAAGTGTTCCCGGTGCATTCCATATTATGGGACTTGCGCTGAACGTTAAGATTTATGGTGGCGCGGTTATCCCTGCTGTATTTGCCGTGTTGTTCCTGAGCTATGTGGAACGCTGGCTGAAGAAGATAATCCCGGAGCTGGCTGCATTTGTATTTGTGCCTTGTTTATCGCTCATCATCTGCGGATTTGTGGTGTTCACCTTAATTGGCCCGATTGCGGATTACGTTGGGGTCGGTATTGCTAACGGATATGCATGGCTTTATGACCTCAGCCCGGTCATTTCTGGCGCACTGCTGGCAGGTATCGGCCAGCTGTTTGTGGTGTTCGGTGTGCACTGGGGCATCATCCCGCTGGCGCTAATCAATATTCAGGTTAACGGTTATGACACCATTATGGCGATGTTCATGTCGGCGGTAATGGGGCAGTTTGGCGCGGCATTCGGCGCAATCTTTATTGCCCGCAACCTCAAGGACAAACAGATCGCGATTTCTGCCTCAATTTCTGCCTTCTTCGGTATTACTGAACCGGCGCTGTATGGCGTGAATCTGAAATACAGAATGTTATTTGTGTTCGGTTGTATTGGTGCCGCGTTGGGCGGTGGCATTACCGGTTTGCTGGGCGTTAAAACTTACAGCTTCCTGCCAGTGCTTAATGTGTTCGAGTTAGGTCTCTTCAGCGGCCCAGACTCAAAAATGATTTATGAAGTGTTTGCGATAATCGTCGCATTTACTGTCCCTGCGGTTCTGACAATTATTTATGGTAAGACGCGCAAACTCGTGGCTTCACCTGCTTCTTGATTGCTCCCTAAGCCCTCTGGAACGCAGAGGGCTTAATCGGCTAATGAAAGCAACATTCGGGTTAGTCTCCAAATTCTTCACTCAGCCATGCAAGGAGACCAGCGGTGTCTATCGGCTCTCGGTGGTCCACAGTGAAAACTGGTCCAAGTGACATCGGCTCTGCGTTATCCGCAAGTTTTACCAGCTCTGGCAGATATTCTTCCCCTGGGTGCCCGTGGCGTCTTACGCCAAGCCGCTGCGCATAGCGTTCGGCGGCAAGGTTACCTGGGATATGATTCCACACCTCCAGAACCCGGGTGACACCCGCCTGCTCAAGATAGCGTTCAAGCGCCTCTTTCGGCTGGAAGCCGAACCATGCATCAATAATAAAGACGCATTGCTCCGGGCTGTCGGCGACAATCGACCAGATCACTTCATAGGCGGCATTTCCCAGGCGGCGATTAAACGGCCTGTCTATCTCATCGAACTGCGCCATAAAGGGTTCTTTGATGCCGTCGATTGTCAGTAGCGGTAGTGCAAAATGTTCGGACAATAAGCGGGAGATCGTGCTTTTGCCTGACGCGGGTACGCCGTTCACAAGTACCACCGTTTTGCCCTGTGTTCGCGTGGTCTGGCTCATAATATTGCGATCACCTCTTCCTTGCCTTTTGCCCGACGCAGTTTTGCCATGACATCGTCATCGCCCAACAAATTCACTATCGCGCGGATACCTTCTTCGATATGCCCATTGCTGTCGCAGGCGGCAAACATAATCACGATATCGGCCTTTTCGCTGTCGGCAAAGGCGATGGGTTCCTCAAGCAAAACCAGACTGAAGCCATTTTTTATCACCCCACATTCAGGGCGAGCGTGGGGCATGGCGACGCCCTCTTCAAAAACGTAATACGCACCATGCTCAAGGGTGTTATTAATTACTGCCTGGTAGTAGGAGGGCAGGATATAGCCATTATCAACCAGCGGCTGAGCCGCAAGTCTAATCACCTTTTTCCAGTCCGTTTCGCGCACGCCAACTTGTATTGCCTGCGCTTCAATTAATAACTCTTTAATGGCCATGAGTTCTCCCTAAATATTCTTACGAATAATATTTCTCAGCTCATCAATTTTGACAAATAAAGCATCGATATGCTGACGGTGTGTTTTACTCTTCGCAAAAACTTGTAACGCCTGGTTATAGCGCAACATTAATGCTTTTTGTGTTTCGCCATTATTTGGGTTTTCCGTCAACGTATTTTCCAGAGCAGTTAATTCAGTTTCAAGTTGCACGGCTTGAATGTCATATTGCACCGTATCCGAATTATTACCGTGAAAAATTTTTTTCAAAGATCCAAACATAGCTAGCTCCCGCCCGACGGTTGCCACGCAACCAGGGTTACAATGAAGAGTAGAGGATAACGCCTGCTTTATTTAAATAATGCGATCTTTTCGATTAATACAGCAGCGACTGCATCATTTGCTGGTATTAAAAATTTGCGCACGCTGTCATTCACTTTTCCTTTCTCAAAGGTTTCTTTGCAGTGCCCAACCCATTGCACGTTCATTTCAGTACCGACGTTGACCTTATCAATGCCCCCGGAGACGGCGCGGCGCATATCTTCATCGCTGACACCTGTGCCACCGTGCAGAACCAGCGGGGTTTTGGTCACTTCGCTGATATCCGCCAGGCGTTGATGCTGAATTTTCGCTTTGCCGGTATATAGGCCGTGTACTGTACCGACGGACACCGCCAGCATATCCACCCCGGTTTCATCAACGAAACGTTTAGCGTCTTCGGTGGTGGTAAAGCAGATATCTTCCATGGCGACCGCTTTGCCATCTTCTGAGCCGCCAATCGCTCCCAGTTCTGCTTCTACTGAGATATTACGCGGGCGGGCAATATCAATAACCTTACGTGTATTCGCAATATTATCCGCCATGTCCAGATGGGAACCGTCATACATTACTGAACTAAACCCTGCATCGATGGCTGTTTTAATGGACTCAATATCTGAGCAGTGATCCAAATGCAAGCAGGTTGGTATTTGCTGGCTTTCGGATAAAGAACGAATTGAATCGACTAATAAACGATAACCTAAATATTCCGCAGTCCCGGTAGAAATTTGAATCATTAACGGACTATTGGTTGCTTTGGCAGCTTTAAAATAAGCGGGCAGCATTTCAAGGCAATGCAAATTAAATGAGCCTACCGCTTTAAATTTACGCTCTTTGGCTATCTGTAATAAATCTGGGAAGTTATACAGACTCATGTGCTTTTTCCTCTTGAGGTTTGGTTGATTTGCCATTCACGAACCAGGCGATAAGCGCTACGAACAGGATGAATAAGCCGACAAACGTCCAGTTATTCTGGAATACATGTCCCAAAATTAGGCCGCTACTGATCACATCAGAATCACTGAAAGTCACACCGGTAAAGCCGTAGCTTTCAAGCATTGGCACCAGGATGGCAGGAAGGAAGGTAATAAACAGGCCGTGCACCACACCGCCGATGATTGCGCCGCGTCTGCCGCCCATTGCGTTACCGAAAATCCCTGCGGTGCCGCCAGCAAAGAAGTTGGTCAACAAGCCGGGCAGAATCATCGCCAGGCCAAACATTGGGAAGACAATCATGCCGATGATGGAGCCGACAGTTGTGGCAAGGAAACCAACAATCACGGCATTGGGGGCGTAAGGGAACAGAACCGGGCAGTCCAGCGCAGGTTTGGCATCAGGCACGATACGCATCGCAATACCACGGAACGCAGGTACCAACTCGTTAAGCAGTAGCCGCACACCGCTATAGAGTACGAATACCCCGGCAACAAACTGAATCGCCTGCATAAAGGCAAACATCAGGTAATTCACGCCGTGAGAGTATTGGCCGATATATTCCGGGCCAGCCGCCAGCGCCGGGATGAGGTACATAGGGATCATCACCACGGCCATCGAAAGGTAAGTATCTTGCAAGAATTTGAAGTTATCCGGCAGCACCAGATCTTCGGTAGATTTAGAACCTTTGCCGACAACCTTCGCCACCGCAGCCTGCACCAGATAACCAATAGTGCAGAAGTGACCCAGAGCTACATCGTCAGAACCGGTAATACGGCGCACTACGGGTTGAGCGAGAGCAGGCATCAACACAGCCATAATTCCACCGAAGATCCCACCAGTAAGAATCAACGGCAGCCCAGTCAGCCCGGCTTTATAGCCGATCACTGCACCAATCGTTGCCATCCAAAGCAGTGCTTGCCCAGTGAGAAAGATGTATTTAAACGGCGTGATACGGGCAATGATGATGTTGACGATAAATATCACCATTAGCGTGAGTGCCACTTCGGAACCCAGTTCGCGGTTTGCAAGGCCGGCAATAGCTGCCACATCGGTGATGTAGCCTTTCATGCCAAAGCCGTGGGTGAAGATATCGTTCAAGAAAGTCAGGGTATCTACAATAATGTTGATACCCGCCATCATGATTAGAAAACCAAGCAGCGTTTTAAACGTCCCTTCCGCGACTTTACCCTTTGATTTTTTTTGCAGCAAAAGACCGAGCATGGCAATAAAGGCAATCAATATTGATGCCTGTCCTAGCAGGTCTTTAACAATAAAGTTAATGATGCTATTCATGGTCGTATACCTTCACATTGCGATCTTTTAAAAAGGCGACAATCTTTTGTTCGATTTCGTCTTTATCCGTGAGGCGGTGCAGCACAATGACGCGTTTAATTTCCTCTTCACTGGCATCGGCAGTTAAAATATCGGCGAACGTTTTTTGCGTTAAAATAATGTCAGATTTAAAGGCCCCCGCTTCTGATACGGTGGTGTGATCAATTTCTGCCGGAATCTGAAGTTTTTTAAGTACGGCAGTTGCAGCCATTTCAATGGCGAAACTGGAACCTAAACCGCAGCCACATACACAAAGAATTTTAAGCATTGAAAGTCTCCTCAAATAATATTGAGCTGCTTCGCTAATTTATAATGATGCCCTTCGGTGTCGACGAGGCGTTTTTGCATACTGATTAAATCTATAGGGATCGGTTTGTTACTCGAATTAATAATAATGGCTTTATTTCTCATACCGGACTGGATACAACGAACGACTTCACCTGCCATAATAGTGCCCTGATAGATTTCCTCGCAGGTAGGGTCACCGTTACGCAGGCTATAACCAATAATTGACTTACGAATACGTACGCCAATTTTTGGTTCAAGCTGTTTAATCATGGTGTCAATTGCCCCTTGGAAACCGGGGGAATACTCTTTGGTATAACCTTCAGAGCACAGGATCACGACGCTATTTTGTGTCTCAAGTCGTGCGCTAATCTTATGTGCCAGTTCGCTTAACGACTGCTGGCACTCGGGGATGAGCGCAAAATCAGCATTGCTTTTAATCGCCGATTGCAGCGTTAATTCACCGCAGTAGCCGCCCAACAGTTCAACCATAAAAACACGCCCTGGCAAAGCACGGCCTGTATTACGCAGCTTGGCGACTTCTTTAATCACTTGTTCACATGCAGTTGAAAAACCGATGGTGTAATCACTACCGTAAACATCATTGTCGATGGTCATACCGACACCGAAACAATTCACACCATATTCACTGAGGTTATTCAAAAATTGTAATGAGCCATCACCACCGGCCATAATAAGCACATCGATATGCAGGGTTTTTAACTGTTTTGCGATAGTTTCATATTCGCTACCCTTTAATTTACGGTTGGTGCGACCCGAAGACATAATAGGAATGGATGCTACGGAAAAATCCACTAAATCACGGATGGAAATATCCTGGTGGCTATTCTGCAATAGACCTGGAATACCACCGTTAAACAAAACGATTTCTGCTTGAGCCAGTCGGGAAACCTGAAAAACAAAGTTATTTATCCCCGTGACATCACCGCCGCTAATTACCATGCTGATTCTCATGACACTTATCTCGTTTGTTTTCCTTGCAGACATTTTTCCCTTTAAACAAGCCTTGAATTTGCAAGCTATATCACAAAATTGGGATTCATTTATTCGGATGAGCGGTTGACAGGTGTTTCTTAGGGGCAATATTTGTGATTTAAGTCACGAACTTTTGATATAAGCTCTATGAACTAAGGGTAAAGAAAATCTCTATATTTCAATGGATTAATATTATCGATTGGGAAATGGAATTCACCGATGTTATTTGAGTTGTAAATGAAGAATATCAGCTTTCAAAAATGTGACTACTCACGCATTTTTCTGCGGATGAAAGGGAGTGGAATTAATTAAGAGGCGTGAAAGAAAGAGGAAAAACTGTTTACAAGACAGTCAGGCGGAATTTAGTTTTTCAGAAGTGTGATGCACGAAAGATTGGTGGGTTAAGAACCCAGGCGGATTTTAAGTTGTGGACGGCGTGAAAAACAAAAAGTAGCAGCAGACCGCAGCCATTCCGTAAAGAATGACCAGCATCAAGATGATTTCAAACCGAAAGCGTTTTAGCAGTTGCTCAGGTTTGATAACAAAACACCCGGCAAGCCGGGTGTTTTTAATAATGAGGGGTTTCATTGCAACTTATGCAGCTGGTTTAACCGCTGGTTTTGCTGCTGGCGCTACTGGTGCAGCTGCTTTTTTGTGGTGCTTTTTAGCAGCCTGAGCTTTCTGTGGCGCTACTGGAGTTGCAGTGGTAGCGGCTTTTTTGTGGTGCTTTTTAGCCGCCTGGGCTTTCTGTGGTGCTGCTGGAGTTGCAGTTGTAGTGGCTTTTTTGTGGTGCTTTTTAGCTGCTTGCGCTTTCTGAGCTACCGGTGCTGCTTTATGGTGTTTCTTGTGGTGCACAGTAGTGGTGTGTTTTGCTGGAGCAGGTGCTGCAGTAGTTTCAGCAGCGAAAGCAACAGAGGACATACCCATTACAGCAACAGCAATCAGAGTTAATACTTTTTTCATTTTGATAGTCTCGTATTTGTTTATGTGTGGGTTGTTGGCCCGTTGAAATAACTTTATGCCAACAAACAAATACGTTCAGTGAGTGATTGGTGTCGGTACGTAACGGAATGTACAGCCTGTTAACACAACCGCTGCGGATGGGTATAAACCGTGGCTCGACCTGGTTTGCTAAATCCAACGAGCGTCAGGTTGCAGCGGCTTGCCACTTCAACGGCAAGCGTGGTTGCGGCTGAGACGGCAAACAGAATCTCCACCCCGCACTGGGCCGACTTTTGCACCATCTCATAGCTGGCGCGGCTTGAGACTAAAACTGCACCGTTTTGCCAGGCCTCACGCCCACGTGCGCCAAGCAATTTATCCAGCGCTACGTGGCGGCCGATATCTTCTTTGCCATCCAGAATAGTGCCGTTTTCATTAAGCCAGAGTGCGGCATGCGTGCAGCCGGTGAGTTGCCCGACTGGCTGGTAGTCGCGCATCTGGTTTAAGGCTGCATCAAGGTTGTTCAGGTCGAATGTTTGCGTAAACGGCAGGGGAGAGATTGGGCGGCCAATATCGTTGAGTTGCTCAACGCCACAAACGCCACAGCCAGTGCGCCCGGCAAGAGAACGGCGGCGTTCTTTCAGCCCCATAAAGCGGCGGCTTGAGAGCTCAATTTGCACTTCCAGGCCGTTACACACTGGCGAAACATCAATTCCGTAAATGTCTGATGGGGATTCAATTATCCCTTCTGATAAGGAAAAACCTAATGCAAAAAGCTCCAGATCTTTGGGAGATGCCATCATTACCACATGCGAAATACCATTGTAGACCAGAGCCACCGGGACTTCTTCAGCCAGCCAGTCGCCTTTAGCCTCGAGTAAATCGTGGCGTTGCCATAACTCAATCGTCCGGGCACCAGTGATGGTGTTCACATTTTCGTTCTGATTTGGTTCGGAATTGTTCACTTTGTCTTAACCTGATTGGAACGGCCTTAATCCTAATGTGGTATTCTGGAAACACTACCCCTATTGGATTAGGGGGTATTTCCAGTTTGGGTTTGATTGTGAACCTTCATCGGTCAAACCGCAAAAATTACACCTATAAAGTCTTGTGAAAAATGTCGAAACAAGGAGCACCCATGCAGGTCAGCAGAAGACAGTTCTTTAAGATCTGTGCTGGCGGTATGGCAGGGACTACGGCAGCCGCATTGGGCTTTGCCCCAGGCGTGGCACTTGCGGAAACACGGCAATATAAATTGCTGCGCACCCGTGAAACGCGTAATACCTGCACATACTGTTCCGTTGGTTGTGGGCTATTGATGTATAGCCTCGGCGACGGCGCGAAAAATGCCAAAGCATCTATCTTCCATATCGAAGGCGACCCGGATCACCCGGTTAACCGTGGTGCACTTTGCCCTAAAGGTGCAGGACTTGTGGATTTCATCCACAGCGAAAGCCGTCTGAAATTCCCGTCTTACCGCGCACCAGGCTCGGATAAGTGGGAGCAGATCAGTTGGGAAACGGCATTTGACCGTATTGCCAAACTAATGAAAGCTGACCGCGATGCCAACTTTATTGCCCAGAACGACCAGGGAACCACGGTTAACCGTTGGCTCTCCACCGGCATGTTGTGCGCATCCGCTTCCAGTAATGAAACCGGCTATTTAACCCAGAAATTTTCCCGCGCCCTCGGCATGCTTGCCGTGGATAACCAGGCGCGTGTCTGACACGGACCAACGGTAGCAAGTCTTGCTCCAACATTTGGTCGCGGTGCGATGACCAACCACTGGGTTGATATCAAGAACGCCGATCTCGTGATTGTGATGGGTGGAAACGCGGCAGAAGCGCATCCCGTCGGGTTCCGCTGGGCGATGGAAGCCAAAATCCATAACGGCGCGAAGCTGATTGTTATCGATCCGCGCTTTACGCGAACCGCATCGGTGGCAGATTTCTACACCCCGATTCGTTCCGGCTCTGACATTGCTTTCCTGTCAGGCGTACTGCTGTATCTGATAAACAACAATAAATTCAACCGCGAATACGTTGAGGCTTACACCAACGCCAACCTGATTGTGCGTGAGGATTACAGCTTCGATGACGGCCTGTTCTCAGGCTACGACGCGGCAAACCGTAAATACGACAAAACCACCTGGAACTATGAGCTGGATGAAAAAGGTTTCGCCAAACGCGACCTGACGCTGACTCACCCGCGTTGCGTATGGAACCTGCTCAAAGAGCACGTTTCTCGTTACACGCCAGATGTGGTTTCCAATATTTGCGGCACCCCGAAAGATGATTTCCTGAAAGTTTGTGAATACATCGCAGAAACCAGCGCAAAAAATAAAACCGCATCGTTCTTGTATGCGCTGGGCTGGACGCAACACTCCGTGGGCGCGCAGAACATTCGCACCATGGCGATGATTCAGTTGCTGCTCGGCAACATGGGAATGGCAGGCGGTGGCGTGAACGCCCTGCGCGGTCACTCCAACATTCAGGGTCTGACGGACCTCGGCCTGCTGTCACAAAGCTTGCCGGGCTACATGACGCTGCCGAACGAGAAACAAGCCGATCTCCAGACTTATCTTGCCGCCAACACGCCGAAACCGCTGCTGGAAGGCCAAGTCAACTACTGGGGTAACTATCCGAAATTCTTCGTTTCGATGATGAAAGCTTTCTTTGGCGACAAAGCCACAGCGGAAAATAGCTGGGGTTATGACTGGTTGCCGAAGTGGGACAAGGGCTACGACGTCCTGCAATATTTCGAGATGATGAACCAGGGCAAGGTGAACGGTTATCTGTGTCAGGGCTTCAACCCTGTTGCCTCGTTCCCGAACAAAAACAAAGTTATTGCGTCACTGTCGAAGCTGAAATTCCTCGTGACCATCGACCCGCTGAACACTGAAACCGCGAACTTCTGGCAAAACCACGGCGAATTTAATGATGTTGACCCGTCGAAAATCCAGACTGAAGTGTTCCGCTTGCCATCCACCTGCTTTGCCGAAGAAAACGGTTCTATCGTTAACTCCGGCCGCTGGTTGCAGTGGCACTGGAAAGGTGCGGACGCCCCAGGGGAAGCGCTGAACGATGGCGAAATCCTCGCGGGCATCTTTAGCCGCATGCGCCACATGTACCAGGCCGAAGGCGGTGCGCTGCCTGAGCAAGTGCTGAACATGACCTGGAATTACCAGACGCCTGATAACCCGGCGCCGGAAGAAGTGGCGATGGAAAGCAACGGTAAAGCGTTGCAGGACGTTGTCGACCCGGCAACCGGTACGGTTCTGGTGAAAAAAGGCCAACAAATCAGTTCATTTGCTCAACTGCGCGATGACGGCACCACTTCAAGTGGCTGCTGGATCTTCGCCGGTTCCTGGACGCCAGACGGCAACCAGATGGCACGCCGTGATAACGCTGACCCGTCTGGTTTGGGTAATACGTTAGGCTGGGCCTGGGCGTGGCCGCTTAACCGTCGCATTCTGTATAACCGTGCTTCTGCTGATCCCGCAGGTAAACCGTGGGATGAAAAACGCCGACTGATTTCCTGGGATGGCGCGAAGTGGAGCGGCGCAGATATCGCCGACTACAGCACCGCCGCACCGGGTACCGACGTTGGGCCATTCATCATGCAGCCGGAAGGTTTAGGGCGTCTGTTTG
The DNA here is from genome assembly GCF_004366275.1 of Buttiauxella sp. BIGb0552. Taxonomy (NCBI): domain Bacteria; kingdom Pseudomonadati; phylum Pseudomonadota; class Gammaproteobacteria; order Enterobacterales; family Enterobacteriaceae; genus Buttiauxella; species Buttiauxella sp. BIGb0552. The sequence goes on along the minus strand of NZ_SODY01000005.1, from coordinate 98,338 downwards.
CTATCGACAAGATGGCAGAAGGGCCGTTCCCGGAACACTACGAGCCGTTTGAAACGCCGCTTGGCACCAACCCGCTGCACCCGAACGTGGTTTCTAACCCGGCGGCGCGCGTGTTTAAAGGTGACCTGGAAGCGATGGGCAAACACGACAAATTCCCATATGTCGGCACCACGTATCGTCTGACCGAGCACTTCCACTACTGGACCAAACACGCAGTACTGAACGCCATCGCGCAGCCAGAGCAGTTTATCGAGATTGGCGAAAAGCTCGCAAATTCACTCGGTATTGCTCACGGTGACACGGTGAAAGTCTCCTCCAACCGTGGCTTTATCAAAGCCAAAGCGGTGGTGACCAAGCGTATTCGTCAGTTGGATGTGAATGGCCAAAAAGTGGACACCATCGGTATTCCGATTCACTGGGGTTATGAAGGCGTGGCGAAGAAAGGCTTTATCGCTAACACCCTGACGCCATTTGTCGGTGATGCCAACACGCAAACGCCTGAATTTAAGGCGTTCCTGGTCAATGTGGAAAAGGTGTAGCGGAGAGGAATTATGGCTTATCAATCTCAAGATATTATCCGCCGTTCCGCCACCAACGGCCTCACGCCCGCGCCTCAGGCGCGGGATCACCAGCAAGAGGTCGCAAAACTTATCGACGTGACCACCTGCATTGGCTGCAAAGCCTGCCAGGTGGCCTGTTCGGAGTGGAACGATCTGCGCGATGAGATCGGCAGCAACGTCGGGGTGTATGACAACCCGGCGGATCTGACTGCTAAATCGTGGACGGTGATGCGTTTCTCGGAAGTGGAGCAAAACGACAAGCTGGAATGGCTGATCCGCAAAGATGGCTGTATGCACTGTGCGGATCCGGGCTGCCTGAAAGCCTGCCCGGCTGAAGGCGCGATCATTCAGTACGCCAATGGCATTGTCGATTTCCAGTCTGAACAGTGCATCGGCTGCGGTTACTGCATCGCCGGTTGCCCGTTCGATGTGCCGCGCCTGAACCCGGAGGACAACCGTGTCTACAAATGCACCCTGTGTGTAGACCGTGTGACCGTCGGCCAGGAGCCTGCTTGCGTGAAAACGTGCCCAACCGGTGCGATTCATTTTGGCTCGAAAGAGGATATGAAAACGCTGGCGGGGGATCGTGTGGCTGAGTTGAAAACCCGTGGTTTCGACAACGCCGGATTGTACGACCCTGAAGGCGTTGGCGGCACTCACGTCATGTACGTGCTGCATCATGCGGACAAGCCGACGCTGTATCACGGCCTGCCGGAAAATCCGTCCATCAGCCCAACCGTGAAATTCTGGAAAGGTGTCTGGAAGCCGCTGGCCGCCATTGGCTTTGCTGCAACCTTCGCCGCCAGCGTGTTCCACTATGTGGGGGTCGGCCCGAACCGTGCCGAAGAAGAGGACGATAACTTGCACCATGAGGATGACGAGGTGCGCAAACCATGAAAAAACAAGTGACTATTCAGCGTTATAGCGCGCCTGAGCGTATCAACCATTGGGTAACCGCCTTCTGCTTTATGCTGGCGGCCATCAGCGGACTGGGCTTTTTCTTCCCCTCCTTCAACTGGTTGATGCATGTTCTCGGCACGCCGCAGCTGGCGCGCATCCTCCACCCGTTTGTCGGTGTGGTGATGTTTGCCTCGTTTATCATCATGTTTTTCCGTTACTGGCACCACAACCTAATCAATCGGGATGATATCTTTTGGGCGAAGAATATTCGTAAGATCATCGTCAACGAGGAAGTGGGTGATACCGGGCGTTATAACTTCGGCCAGAAATGCGTGTTCTGGGCGGCGATTATTTTCCTGGTGTTACTGCTGGTGAGTGGCGTGATTATCTGGCGTCCTTACTTCGCTCCTGCTTTCTCAATCCCGGTGATTCGCGTAGCCCTGATGGTGCATTCATTTGCCGCAGTGGCACTGATTGTGGTTATTATGGTCCACATCTACGCCGCCCTTTGGGTGAAAGGCACGATTACCGCGATGGTGGAAGGCTGGGTCACCACGACCTGGGCGAAGAAACACCATCCGAAATGGTATCGTGAAGTTCGCCAAAAACAGGAAAAACGACAGGAATGAGTATTCGCATAATCCCGCAAGATCAGCTGGAGAAGAGCGATAAACGCACGGCGGAAATGATCCCGCCGTTATTGTTCCCAAGGCTGAAAAACCTCTACAACCGCCGCGCAGAACGTCTGCGCGAGTTGGCGACCGATAATCCGCTGGGCGATTTCTTGCGCTTTGCGGCACTTATCGCCCATGCGCAGGAAGTGGTGCTGTACGACCACCCGCTGCAAATGGATTTAACCGATCTGATTCAGAAAGCGTCTGAAACGGGCAAGCCGCCATTGGATATTCACGTGCTGCCGCGTGACCCGCACTGGCAGCGCCTGCTGAATTCACTGATTGCCGAGCTGAAACCAGAAATGGACGGCCAGGCATTAGCGGTTATCGAAAACCTGGAAAAAGCCTCTTCGCAAGAGCTGGAAGAGATGGCCACTGCGTTGTTTAATGCAGACTTTGCGCTGGTTTCGAGCGACAAAGCCCCGTTCATTTGGGCGGCGTTGTCACTCTACTGGGCGCAAATGGCAAGCCTGATCCCGGGCCGTGCGAAAGCGGAATACGGCGAGCAACGCCAGTTCTGCCCAGTGTGCGGTTCGATTCCGGTATCCAGCGTCGTGCAAATCGGTGGCACCAGCGGCCTGCGTTATTTGCACTGCAACCTGTGCGAAACCGAATGGCATGTGGTGCGCATTAAATGCAGCAACTGCGAGCAAACCCGCGACCTGAACTACTGGTCGCTGGAAAGCGAACAATCAGCGATTAAAGCGGAAAGCTGTGGCGACTGCGGCACTTACCTGAAGATCCTCTATCAGGAAAAAGATGCCAAAGTGGAAGCCGTGGCCGACGATTTAGCCTCGCTGGTGCTGGATGCGCGCATGGAGCAAGAAGGCTTTGCCCGCAGCAGCATCAATCCTTTCCTGTTCCCAGGGGAAGGCGAGTAGGTGATGCAGTGGGATGCTTTGCATCCCACTGTGTTATTCGAAAAAGACCTTCACTCTGGACAGCGCCTCTTCTGTGACTTCTTCAGGTGCTTTTTCAATGAAACGCATCTGTCTGGCCCGGAAATCGATTGATTTAACATGATGGCAAATGACAACTCCCCGGGTGTGAGTTTCTGTCAGATGTACTTCAAACGCATTGCCACGAACACGAGATGTTATTGGTGCCACAATCGCCATCCCAGCCTTGCGGCTAAATTCGACTGGTGACAATACTAGCGCAGGCCGAGTTTTGGCTTGTTCGTGACCTGCGGCAGGATCAAAATCGAGCCACACTACATCGCCTCTATCAGGCAAATAAAGACTCACTAATCTAACTCCTTGCCAACAGGAGGAGAATTCAGCCACTCACGGTCTTCATCATCAAGCTCGAAACTTCCTTCTGGTGATTGGGCCAGTAACTCACTTAGCGTGTATATCGGCTTTGCGATTCGCAACATAATCCCTCCCTCAACGGCTTCAATATCCACTTTGTCACCTATTCTCATCCCAGCTTTCTCCAGAACAGCAGCAGGAATAATGGCCCCTGCGGAATTACCCCATTTACGAATCAGCGTTTTCACCATGATTACCAAATTAAACAATGTTTAAACTCATTTTAACACGATGGGTAAATCGCACAATGTTTAACCATCTACATTATTTACGGTATCTAATGTTGTTTTGTGAATGAGCTTGCTAGGTACTATAAACCTCAAAAAGCGTACGGTTATCTGCTTTTTCCTGGTAGTTTTCATTTGTTCGAGGCGCTTTCCAGAATGCTGAAATAGTGAAAAAACTTGGTTCACGCGATCCCATAAATGCGATATAACTGTTCATCTATACAGCATAAAAGGAATTCCGCTATGTCCCTTGAACCCGCAATTTCCGGGCTGGTTGATGAGTTCATCGATTCTGGCCGTCCTTCTTCACGCCAACAAACTTTTGCCGAACGCCGGGCCGGGTATATCGCCAGCACGGTTTTAGCGGGCGAAACGGAAACCCGGGTCGACGTGAAAGACATCTGTCTTGATGGCTGCACGTTACGTATGTTTTCCCCGCTCAATGCCACCGGATCGCTTCCTGCCGTGATCTACTACCACGGCGGTTGCTTTGTTAGCGGTGGGTTTGAAACCCATGACAATCAGTTACGCCAGCTTTGCTATCACAGTGGTTGCCGGGTGATTGCTGTTCAGTATCGCGTGGCACCGGAGCACACTTATCCGGCAGCGCATGATGATGCTGAGCGTGCAGCGGACGCTATCTGGCAAGCGGCTGATCAGCTGGAAGTGGATTGTGAACGAATAACGCTCGCGGGCGACAGCGCCGGTGGACACATTGCCCTGGTCACCGCCCTGCGCCTGAAAAGTGCGGGAAACTGGTTGCCTGCGCGCCTCATGCTGATTTACCCGATGCTGGACGCGACGGCGGAATCTGTCAGCTATCAGGAAAATGGCTACGACTACATCATTACCCGCGATACGCTGCTTTCCGGTTACGAAGCCTATATGCCCGATCTGGACGCAATGGATGATGAAGCCAGCCCGTTATTTCGTGAAGATTTTGCAGGCTTGCCACCGGTGCATATCATCACCGCTGAATACGACCCCCTTCGCAATGAAGGCGAGGTGCTGCATGAGTGCCTGATGGACCAGGGCGTTGAGTCCACCTGCCAACGCTATCTCGGTGTGATCCACGGCTTTTTCCAGCTTGGTGGTATCAGCCAGGCAGCGCGCGACGCCATGCGTGATGTTGCGTGGCGGGTCGGTCAATAAGCTCAATCAATCCCTTGCACCACTCCGGCCAGGCTATGCTGGCCGGGGCTTTTCGTTCAGAGAAACCCGACTCTGCGCACTCAGCCTTCCGTTAGCTCATCATAAAGATTGCGAAGACGGGTTCGTAGATAAAGCACGGCCTTGTGCTTGCGGGATAACAGTGCCTGAACGCTAATGCCTGTTTCTTCCGCTAACCCCTTAAAGCTGTAGCCGTGGAGTTCGGTTTTTTCGAACGCCTCACGCTGCGCCACAGGAAGCTCCGACATCGCATCTTCCAGCTCATCCCAGAGCAATTGACTCAAATATTCGTCTTCCGGTGACTGCGGCACGCCAAACAACGTTTCCGCCAGTTCGTCTTCCGGAAGAAAACCCTCTTCGCCGTCAGAATAATAATCAGAAAGCGGAAGCTCGCGCTTTTTGCGTGCCCTGTCGGTCATTTCATTACGAGCGGCGCGAAACAACCAGGCGGCGACGTTCTCCACCGGTTGCTCCACTTTCATCAACTGCCATGTCACTTCTTGCAGGATATCGTCTGCGTCATCACGAACCGGCGTGCGGCCAACGATAAAAGCTTTCAGCTTCGAGCGACATGCAGTCAGTGCCAACATGACTCGAGAGTGTCCTGCCGTCCCGGCTTTCATTACCGTCACTCAGCCTGCGTCGGTTTCTGGGCGTTATCTTCCGGCTTCTGACGGCAATGCTCATTCTCACCCTGCCGCTCGTGGCGATCGGCATGATGCTCATCGCGATGATGGCAATGGCCGCGACCATGACGCCAGAATCCGCCGCGGCGCTGCTGAACAAACTGTTCACGCTGCTCTGGTGTCATTTGCATCCAGCGTTCATGCATACGGCGGCGCTCCCGGCCCATACCGAACATCCCAGGACGCAGCCCAAGGCCGCCGAACAGAATACGGCACAGCACCAGCAACCCAAGCGCCTGCCAGAAGCCAATGCTTTTCACGCCGATAATCGCAGGCAGCAGTGCATTCCACAGCGACATCACCAGCAGGCTCAACGCGACAATAAACACAATGCCCATCAGCAGTGGTTTAGCCATCGGGTGACCACCGAATCCGCGACCGTGCTCCCGGCCATGTCCACGCATATCAAAATCTCTCATCATTTTTACTCCTCATCAGATTAGTTAATTATTGCTTCTGATGAGGTAGACGAATGAGAAGCAGAAATATTGCCAGGAAAATGAAAAATTTTTCTGTTCGGAGTGAAGGCGCATCCTCTCCGGCACGTGTTTTTTGCGGTGAATAAGTGGGGGATGTAATACCAGCCAATCTAAATTGGCTGGTATTTGCATAACAAATCAGTCCTTCTTAATCATCTGCACGATTTGGTCGTCATTAATCTGGCGCTCGTTGCCTTGCTGATCGGTGTAACTAATCAGGCCAGTATCTGAATCCACTTGTGGTTTCCCCTGCGTCACAATCATATCGCCTGCTTTGGTCGACATAACGTAATCGCTCGAACACGCCGTGACCGAAAGCGCTACACCGCTTAACAGCAGAACTGCCATCAATTTTTTCATGCTGAAATATCCCTTTTAAATAAGAAGGGGATTCTACCTGTTGTGCTCAAGACAGATTGTTAAGGTGTATGACGAAGGGTTTTTGGAGCTATGGTGCTGCTTTGCTACAAAATAAAAAAACCGCATGGCTTTACCATACGGTTTTTTAACTTTTTCAAGGTATTAACGCTGTTTAAGAACTCAAATGCGCTTGTTTCCTGCGTGCGACGTCAATAAACAAAATGCTGGCAGCAAAGGATAAACAGGACGTAATAATCAGCACCAGAAGGTAAGAAGTGACGTAGTTATATTCTTTGTCTAAATGAGTCAGCTGTTCAGAAATCAGGTCGATGTTATCTACCGTGTAGCTTCTGCAAGCATAAAGCCCGTACCAAAAGGCACTGAAGCCGACCAGACACGTGTAACAGAACCAGGTGAGTTTTTTATCTATGTACTCAAGATAAAATTTGGGGTCGGAGTAGGCCACTTTGAGAAGCCCAAAAAAACAGCCAAAGTAGATGCCAATCAACCACTTCAACACATCCCAGTTCATACAAACCTCTTAAATTGCTGCTACCTGTTTCGTCAGGCATTAAAAAAGGGCTACGCTTCACGTAACCCCTTGTTTTATTTCGTTTACGCCAGGTAAGTCTAACGGACTGATTCTTTTGCTTATGTGGCGGAAATAATATCGGCGCAGTATCTCACATGCTGGGGTGACAAAGAAGAGCGTGCAGGGGGCGTGTGGATGTAGGCGTTGCTTTAAAAAAATGGCGGATGTCGCAAGCGAATCCGCCCTACAAAACCTGATTAATTGCTGGCAACGCTAATCACGCATCATGTTGCTTAATGATTAATTTTGCGCCCTGATTGAGTAACTGATTAATACTCTCGCCGCATGCCAGCGCGATACGTTCAAGAGCTGCATGGTCTTCAGGCGTTAGACGAGCAGAAATCTTCCCGCTGTATGATTTATAAGGCTCAATGTTTTTTGCACGGCATGTATCAAGAAAGAATTTCAGAGATTCGGCTCCCTCTGTTTTCAATTCCTGCACACTGTAGGCGTAAAAATCTGCACCGCCGTTTAAGCCAACGAACTCGCCGCGAAACATTTCAATGTCTGGGTCGAAGCTAACAATGGCTGTGTGGCCGTCAATTTTAAGCATGTTATTCATGGTTTGATTCCCATACTTTCTAACCAGATGCGGGTCGCATTTACGGCACCTTTATCCATCGTCGATTGCGGGTGTGGTCGGTGATACACACGAACCTCTTCCCGTAATGTGAACGCTTCTCGCGATCCAGCGGCACTTACATCTACCTCTGCCCCCAGAGAAATCATTAACGCTTTAAAGTCCCGCCATTCCAGAGAACCTGCCACGGGACGACGATAGATCGCCTCCAACGTCCTTTGATGTTGTCGTTTCATACAAGTGTAGTATGACTTCCTTGTTATTCGATGGTATCAAAAAATAATACCATCGAGAAGTGGGTATTAAGGAAGTGAAGGAGGCACGAATCGCTGCGCGGTTACAGCCATCCTTCACTCGTACAATAAAGGTCAGTGAATTCCCGGCACTACCTCGCCACTGATCATTGCCAGCCACCATCGGTGTGAACAAAACGCGGGGTTTTTAAATCCTCGACCAGAAGGTTAATCAACTCGGACAATAAACCGGTGATCTGTTCTTCCTGCTCAGGTGACTGCTGGCGTTGCAGAAGGAAGATGGTGAGAGCGGAACAGTACTCGCGCAGGGTTTCGGAATCAGTTGAAAATGGGCCGCGATAGTTATCGGGCTCTGCCACATCCACCGTCAGGCGCCCGATTAAATGCGCGGGTAACGGCGTTTTTAGCGCAGCTTTCAATACTTCAAGCGCGGCAAGTAAGCGCCCACACAATGCCATACGTTCGGTGTTGTCATCGTTTTCAATCAGCGCATCAACATAATGCTGGCAGGCGTGGAGCACCTGGAAGAGATCGTGTGTGGCACCTAGCGGGGTTTTTAGTAACGTCGTGATTGCGGATTCAATAACTGGTTGTGGGTATGCGGTTTCAGCGTGAGTGATTGTGGTGAGCCTCCGTCTAGTACTCGTAATACTTTTCGGGGGCGTTTTTTTTCAGGTAGCCCTATGGTAGGGTGTCAACTGACTACTTAAATCTAACTTTGTGGGTACGTACATGTCAACTGTGAAAAGGGATGCAAAACAGTCAACGGCAGGTAAATCTCCGACATTTCAGATCCGCATCACACCAGAACTGAAAGCTCAATTTGAAGTTGCAGCGAAAGACGCAGGCATGAGCCTGGGGAATTGGTTGAAGACGTTTGGCAGGAAAGAGTTGGAACGTCTGGAAGGTCGGTTAAAGTGAATGAATATCTAACTGCTTGAATTCTAGTTCAAATCTTTCTGAGCTGGTTACAGATTGGAAGATTTTAATATGAGATAAATTTTTATCTAAAGATATTTTTTTTATCAATCTATCTCTGTCTCTTTTCAGAATTTTACACCCCATATATATTGCTTTTATTGATTCTGGGTGAATTTTGTAAAGGAAAACAGTGGTAGGGTCTTCAGAAAGGTCTTTTAAATATTCTCTATAAATAGATTCAATAAATGAATTTTTGGCGTCTTCTTCAGAAACGTATGGTTGTTCATACAACTCTCGAATATATCTGTCTCCCTCAAGCTTTAAAATCTCTTTAATATTTATTAAGAACATAGAGTTTCCTAACGATTTCTCATCTAAATAACTGCTATCATAAAGAGTAAACTCAATACTGTCTAAATGCTTTTCATGTACTACTATATAATCGGCAGTTAGAAGAGGTAATATTATTCTGTGTTCTTTTTCGTAGATCCACTCATCACTTTTGATTAGTAAATGTTCAAGTATATTTTCAAATTTTTGCATGCTAGGTCTTTTTGAGTTGTAACGAACTCTTTGAATATGACCGGCATTAATATTCTCTCTTCTTTCATTTTCTACATCATCAATGATTTCTCCTTCAAGATCTTCATCATACTTTAAAGCTGTAAAATCCTTATAATCATCGAACAACACTCTATTTGCATCAAACTCAATAACTATACCTTTATGCTGATCTGCATAATGTGACCACATTAAGAGATTATTATTGGTTTCTGAAAGTGAAACAACAGCATAATCAAAATAGGAAGAATTGGCTAACTTTTCGAAGGATTCACTATCGGAATCATCGTCCTCATTTTTGTGGCTTGGCCTAAGCTCAAAGGGATCATTCAATGCATACTTTTGAGTGGCCCTGATAAGTAAGTTATCGAAGAAATCAAATCTTAAATGTGTGTATTTATAAATGTTGTTTAACATAAGTCACCCTACTTTTAATATTAATTCCTTTAATGCAGCAAAATCATAATACTTCGAGGGTGGAGTGGATACTAGAAATAATCGGTTATATAGTTGTTGATGTGAGCGCTATATTGGACATATAGTTTATTTAGCTGACAGAGTTAATAAAAAATGGCGGAAGATCACAGGAGTTGAACCTGCCCGGCACCGCTGGCGGCACCAACTGGATTTGAAGTCCAGCCGCCTCACCGGAGACGACGATCTTCCTAGCCTCGATTGCTACATGGAGGCGGTGCGCAGTATACCGACTTTTCCCCCCTTACCAAACAATGCTTTGTCCTTTCCCCAATCATTTCTCAGAAACTATTAGCCAGATCAATCAAACCGCCCGAAAAACAGCCATTCCTTAACTCTTAGTCTGCTAAGAGAGCGACACTGCTCACAGTTATTAAGAAACGTAATCTGATAACCAGAAATTGGAATTCCGGCCCGCCTCCCGATGCTTTAAAACCTGAACTATCGAATTTTTTACACTCGCTTTTAAAGGTGATCACCAGACCCACTGGCACACCGTTTCCAAAAATTCAGTATTCAAAAGGACGGCATAATGAAAATTAGTGACGGTAACTGGCTGATTCAGCCCGGTTTAGCGCTTATCCACCCGGTGCAGGTTTTCGATGTGGAGCAGCAGGGTAATGAGATGGTGGTGTACGCGGGCATGAAAGATGTGCGCGAACGTGGCAATCAGCTCGATACACCTCTGTTTACGCTGCGCTTTTTCTCCCCGCAGGAAGGGATTGTCGGTGTGCGCATCGAGCACTTCCAGGGCGCGGTGAATAACGGCCCGCATTACCCGCTAAACGTGTTGCAGGACGTGAAAGTCACCATGCAAAACACCGCTGAATTTGCCGAGCTGAAAAGCGGCAACCTGGCGGTGCGTGTCACCAAAGGCCTGGACTGGGCGCTGGATTTCCTGCGTGACGGCGTGCGTATCACCGGCAGTGCGGTGAAAAACAACGGCTACGTGCAGGACGGTAATACCGGAAATACCCATATGTTCGAGCGTCTGGATTTGGGCGTCGGCGAAACGGTTTATGGACTGGGCGAGCGTTTTACCGCGCTGGTGAAAAATGGTCAGACGGTGGAAACCTGGAACCGCGATGGCGGCACCAGCACCGAGCAATCCTACAAAAATATTCCGTTCTACCTCACCAATCGCGGTTATGGCGTGCTGGTGAACCATCCGGAATGCGTCTCTTTTGAAGTGGGTTCCGAAAAAGTTTCCAAAGTGCAGTTCAGCGTCGAAGGCGAATATCTCGAATACTTCGTGATTGACGGCCCAACACCAAAAGCGGTGCTTGACCGTTACACCCGCTTCACGGGCCGCCCGGCGCTGCCGCCTGCGTGGTCGTTTGGCCTGTGGCTCACCACTTCATTTACCACCAACTACGACGAAGCGACGGTTAACAGCTTTATCGACGGTATGGCGGAGCGCAACTTGCCGCTGCACGTTTTCCACTTCGACTGCTTCTGGATGAAAGCCTTCCAGTGGTGTGATTTTGAGTGGGACCCGGTGACCTTCCCGGACCCGGAAGGGATGCTGAAACGCCTGAAAGCTCGCGGCCTGAAAATCTGCGTGTGGATAAACCCCTACATCGGCCAGAAATCCCCGCTGTTCCGCGAAGGGATGGAAAAAGGCTATCTGCTGAAACGCCCGAACGGCGCGGTGTGGCAGTGGGATAAATGGCAGCCCGGCCAGGCGATTGTCGATTTCACCAACCCGGCAGCTTGCGAATGGTATGCAGGGCACCTGAAACGCCTGGTGCGCATGGGTGTGGATTGCTTCAAAACGGACTTCGGCGAGCGTATCCCGACTGACGTAGTATGGCATGACGGCTCTGACCCGCAGAAAATGCACAACCATTACGCGTTCATCTATAACGAGCTGGTGTGGAACGTGCTCAAGCAGGAACTGGGCGAAGAAGAGGCGGTGCTGTTTGCGCGTTCGGCTTCCGTGGGCGCACAACAATTCCCGGTTCACTGGGGTGGCGACTGCTACGCCAACTACGAATCTATGGCGGAAAGCCTGCGCGGCGGTTTGTCCCTCGGCATGTCCGGTTTCGGTTTCTGGAGCCACGATATTGGTGGGTTCGAAAACACTGCGCCTGCGCATGTATACAAACGCTGGTGCGCGTTCGGGCTGCTCTCCAGCCACAGTCGCCTGCACGGCAGCAAATCCTACCGTGTGCCATGGGCGTATGACGACGAAGCCTGCGATGTGGTGCGCCACTTCACGCAGTGGAAATCGCGCATGATGCCGTATTTGTACCGCCAGGCCGCATTTGCCGCAGAGTTCGGTACGCCGATGATGCGCTCGATGATGCTGGAGTTCCCGGACGACCCAGGTTGCGATTATCTCGACCGCCAGTACATGTTGGGCGAGTCAGTGATGGTTGCGCCGGTGTTCAGTGAAGCGGGTGACGTGCAGTTCTATCTGCCGGAAGGCCGCTGGACGCATCTGTTCAACAACGTTGAAGCGCAGGGCAGCCGCTGGCATAAAGAGCAGCACGGTTTCCAGAGCCTGCCAGTGTATGTGCGTGACAACACGCTGTTGGCGCTCGGTAATAACGACCAGAAGCCGGATTACGCATGGCACGAAGGCACCGCCTTCCAGCTGTTTAATCTCGACGATGGCCGCGAAGCAATTTGCGAAGTCCCGGCGGCAGACGGTTCGGTTATCTTCACGCTGAAAGTGAAGCGGGAGGGCAACACGCTGACGGTGCAGGGTAAAGGCCAGGCGAAAGACTGGACACTGTGTCTGCGTAATATCGGTAATGTGAAGAGCGTGAAGGCAGGTAAGAGTGTTGCGGGCGAGCAGGGTGTGGTGATTACGCCAGATTCAGCTGAGTCAGGTTTGGTTATCGAGCTTTAGTGAATGTGTCGGATGTCGCTAACGCTAATCCGACCTACGAAGAGCAGTTGTAGGGTGGATTAGCGCAAGCGACATCCACCGTTTTTTTATTTAACCCTTCATCCACACCCGCAACCCATCGAGGAACATTTGGGTTGCCAGCATGACCAATATCAGCCCCATTAAACGCTCCAGCGCATTCACCCCTTTCTCGCCCAACAGGCGTAAGAAAAGAGAAGATTGCAGCAAAATTGCCACGGTACCGCCCCAGGCCAGTAAAAGTGCGGCGACTAAATGCCCCATCTGGTTTGGATACTGATGCGATAACAGCATTAAAGTTGCCAGAAGTGTCGGTCCGGCAACCAATGGAATCGCCAGTGGCACGATAAAGGGTTCTTCACCCGCAGGCAGGCCAGAAGCGTTTCCTTCCTTGCTTGGGAAAATCATTCTGATGGCGATCAGGAACAGAATAATCCCGCCGGAAATCGACACGCTTTCCGCACGCAGATTAAGAAACGCGAGAATTTTTTCCCCGGCAAAAAGGAAAATAAGCATGATTATCAGCGCAATAAGCAGCTCGCGGATCATGATGGCCCGGCGGCGCTTCGGCTCGGTATGCTTGAGCACCGACATAAAAATCGGCAGGTTTCCTAACGGGTCCATAATCAGGATTAACAGTACTGCCGCAGAAATGATTTCGGTCATGAATGGTGTTCTCTAATAAATAACGTGTTCATTGATAAGTTCTATTTCTAATAGCTTGCATATCATTGATTAATTTCACTTGCGACTTCGGCAGCATTTTGTAAGGTGAACAGTAATCTCAATTAATGTACACAACACACATCCGCAGGATTAGTCGCTATGAAAAATGTTGGTTTTATCGGTTGGCGCGGTATGGTCGGTTCCGTTCTCATGCAACGCATGGTTGAAGAACGCGATTTTGACGCCATTCGCCCAGTTTTCTTCTCCACTTCCCAGTTAGGCCTCCCGGCCCCGTCTTTTGCAGGCCAGAACAATGGTACGCTGCAAGACGCATATGACCTGGAAGCGCTGAAGGCACTGGACATTATCATTACCTGCCAGGGCGGCGATTATACCAACGAAATCTATCCAAAGCTCCGTGAAAGCGGCTGGCAAGGTTACTGGATTGATGCAGCGTCTTCACTGCGTATGAAAGATGACGCGATTATTATTCTCGACCCGGTAAACCAGCACGTTATTCAGGAAGGTCTGAACAACGGCGTGAAAACCTTTGTTGGCGGTAACTGCACAGTTAGCTTGATGCTGATGTCCCTTGGCGGCCTGTTCGCAAACGACCTGGTTGACTGGGTTTCTGTTGCGACTTACCAGGCGGCATCCGGCGGCGGTGCACGCCATATGCGTGAACTGTTGACCCAGATGGGCCAACTGCATAGCCATGTTGCCAGCGAGCTTGCTGATCCTGCATCTGCCATTTTGAATATCGAACGTAAAGTGACTGATCTTGCTCGTGGCGGCAGCCTGCCAACCGATAACTTCGGTGTGCCATTGGCTGGCAGCCTGATCCCATGGATCGACAAGCAGCTTGATAATGGCCAGACCCGCGAAGAGTGGAAAGGCCAGGCTGAGACCAACAAAATCCTTAACACCGGCACTATCATTCCAGTTGATGGCTTGTGTGTCCGCGTTGGCGCACTGCGCTGCCACAGCCAGGCATTCACCCTCAAACTGAAAAAAGATGTCTCTCTGCCAACCATCGAAGCGATGCTGGCCGGGCATAACGATTGGGTCAAAGTCGTGCCAAACGACCGTGATATCACTATGCGTGAGCTGACACCTGCGGCAGTAACCGGCACGCTCACTACTCCAGTCGGGCGCTTGCGTAAACTGAATATGGGTCCTGAGTACTTGTCTGCCTTCACTGTTGGCGACCAGTTGCTGTGGGGCGCTGCCGAACCGTTACGTAGAATGTTGCGCTTGCTCGCATAATTACACTTACTGACCAAAGGGGCATTGCAGCCCCTTTTTTTATCACGTCATATACCCTTCATACTTCACGTTATGGATGTGTTGGTTGCACTCCGTCACCCCAGTCACTTACTTAAGTAAGCTCCTGGGGATTCCTGAGCTTACCGCCTTCCCATAACATGAATTATTTGGGTATACATGAAGCGTATGACTTTCGTTCATTAATTTTCGGGAGCAAAACAGAGCGTTGGCTATGCTTTATTCAGGGCAGTGAAAAACTGTCTTGATGGGTTGTTGGGCGGAGCAGCTTACAGGAGTTCCATTTACGCTGCCTGTTGGGTCAATGATAACTTTCACCTGAGCGTGTAAGCGTAGCGCCGGGATGAAACATAAAAAACAGGACGAATTCCATGTCTGTTCATCCAGAGAAAGACGTGATAAATGCGCTAATTGCGGGTCATTTTGCTGATCCTTTTTCGCTGCTGGGAATGCATAAAACTGAAGCCGGGCTGGAAGTTCGCGCCCTGTTACCGAACGCGACAGAAGTGTGGATTATCGACCCGAAGACCGGTGGGAAAGTCGGTAAGTTAGAATGTATTGATTCGCGCGGTTTCTTTTGCGGGGTAATCCCCCGTCGTAAAAATATCTTTCGTTACCAATTGGCTGTCGTCTGGCATGGCCATGAAAACCTGATTGATGACCCATATCGCTTTGGCCCGCTAATTCAGGAGATGGATAGCTGGCTTTTGTCCGAAGGCACGCATTTACGCCCCTATGAAACGCTCGGCGCGCACGCCGACACAATGGATGGCGTTACCGGTACTCGTTTCTCCGTTTGGGCACCTAATGCCCGCCGTGTCTCAGTTGTTGGTCAGTTCAACTATTGGGATGGCCGTCGCCACCCGATGCGTTTGCGCCGTGAAAGCGGTATCTGGGAACTCTTTATTCCAGGTGCTCATCCAGGGCAGCTCTATAAATTCGAACTGATTGATACTGATGGGCATCTGCGCCTGAAGGCCGATCCGTATGCGTTTGAGTCGCAAATGCGCCCGGAAACCGCGTCGCTGATTTGCGGCTTGCCTGATAAAACCACCCTTAGCCCCGCGCGCCAGCATGCGAATGGCTTTGACCAGCCAATTTCAATTTATGAAGTGCATCTTGGTTCCTGGCGTCGCCATGCCGACAATAATTTCTGGCTCAGTTACCGCGAACTGGCAGATCAACTGGTACCGTACGTCAAAGAGATGGGCTTTACTCACCTCGAACTGTTGCCGATTAACGAGCACCCGTTCGATGGCAGTTGGGGCTACCAGCCACAAGGAATGTATGCGCCGACGCGCCGCTTCGGCACGCGAGATGACTTCCGCTACTTTATTAATGCCGCGCATGCTGCGGGCTTAAACGTGCTGCTGGACTGGGTTCCAGGGCATTTCCCGACTGACGATGCAGGGCTTGCTAAATTCGATGGCACCTCGCTGTATGAACACGGCGACCCGCGCGAGGGTTATCACCAGGACTGGAATACCCTGATTTACAACTATGGGCGGCGTGAAGTCAGTAACTATCTGGTGGGCAACGCACTCTACTGGATTGAACGTTTCGGCATCGACGGTTTACGCGTTGATGCGGTGGCATCGATGATTTATCGCGATTACAGCCGCCAGCCAGGCGAGTGGATACCTAACGATAAAGGCGGGCGTGAAAACCTCGAAGCTATCGAATTCCTGCGTAATACTAACCGTATTATTGGTGAGCAAACGCCGGGTGCGGTGACCATGGCTGAAGAGTCTACCGATTTTACCGGTGTGTCTCGGCCACCTTCCATGGGCGGCTTAGGTTTCTGGTTTAAATGGAACCTCGGCTGGATGCACGACACGCTCGATTACATGAAACTCGACCCGGTGCATCGCCAATTCCATCACGACAAAATGACTTTCGGCATGCTGTACAACAGCACCGAAAACTTCGTACTGCCTTTGTCGCACGACGAAGTGGTGCACGGCAAAAAATCCATTCTCGACCGCATGCCGGGCGACGCCTGGCAGAAGTTTGCCAACCTGCGTGCTTATTACGGCTGGATGTGGGCTTTCCCCGGCAAGAAGTTGCTGTTTATGGGCAACGAATTTGCCCAGGGTCGCGAATGGAACCACGACAGCAGCCTCGACTGGCATTTGCTGGAAGGGGGCGACAACTGGCACCACGGTGTGAAACGCCTGGTCCGCGATTTGAACCATACTTACCGTCACCACGCTGCGATGCACGAGCTGGATTTTGACAGCTACGGCTTTGAATGGCTGGTGGTCGAAGACAACGTTAATTCGGTGTTTATCTTTGTGCGCCGCGACTCGAAGGGCAATGAAATCATTGTTGCCAGTAACTTCACTCCGGTGCCGCGCTACAACTATCGCTTTGGTATCAACCAGCCGGGGCGTTGGCGCGAGGAGCTGAACACGGACTCAATGCATTATCACGGCAGTAATGCAGGGAACAGTGGCGCGGTACATAGCGACGAGATCCCAAGCCACGGACGTGACCATTCTCTGAGTCTGACATTGCCGCCGCTTTCGACTATCTGGTTGGTACGGGAGGCTGAATGACGCAACTGACTGCCGGGAACCCGGCTCCGTATGGTTCGTTTTTTGATGGCAAAGGTGTCAATTTCACGCTGTTTTCGGCTCATGCAGAAAAAGTCGAACTCTGCGTTTTTGACGAACACGGCCACGAGCGTCGTTATGACTTGCCGGTGCGCACAGGCGACATCTGGCATGGTTATTTGCCCGATGCTAAACCTGGCCTGAAATACGGCTATCGCGTCCATGGCCCGTGGGACCCGCAAAACGGGCACCGTTTTAACCCGGCAAAACTGCTGCTAGACCCTTGCGCTCGAGTAGTTGTTGGCGGTGTCGATAACCACCCTCATCTTCACGGTGGTTATGACGAGCCGAACCTGGAAGACAGCGGCCCACACATGGCGAAATGCGTGGTGGTGCGCGATAAGTTTGACTGGGAAGGCGACGAACACCCGCGTACCCCTTGGGGCGACACGGTTATTTACGAAGCTCATGTTCGTGGGTTGACGCTTCTGCACCCTGAAATACCCGAAGAGCTGCGTGGCACTTATGCCGCACTCGGCCATCCGGTGATGATTAACTATTTCAAACGCCTCGGGATCACGGCGCTTGAACTGATGCCGGTCGCGCATTTTGTCACAGAGCCGCGCGTCGCCCATTTAGGTTTAAGCAACTATTGGGGCTATAACCCGCGTTCGTTTTACGCCGTCGAAGGCTACTACGCGGTGAATCATGACCCGCTGGCGGCTGCTAACGAGCTGCGTGGTGCGGTGAAAGCGCTGCACGACGCGGGCATTGAGGTGATTCTCGACATCGTTCTTAACCATAGTGCGGAGCTGGATCGCGATGGCCCGACTCTCTCCCTAAGCGGAATCGACAACCGTAGCTATTATTGGTTAATGGATAACGGTGATTACCAGAACTGGACCGGTTGCGGTAATACGCTGAATCTGAGTACGCCAGGCGTGGTGGCGCAGGTGGTGGATTGCCTGCGTTATTGGGTCGACAGCTGCCATATTGACGGGTTCCGCTTCGATCTTGCCTCGATCATGGGGCGTACGCCAGAGTTCCGTCAGGATGCGCCGTTGTTTGAGGCGATCAAGAACGATCCTGTTTTGTCGCAGATAAAGCTGATTGCTGAGCCATGGGATATTGGCGCGGGGGGTTATCAGGTCGGCAACTATCCACCGTTATTTGCGGAGTGGAACGATCATTTTCGTGATGGCATGCGCCGTTTCTGGCTGCGACAAGATTTATCGTTGGGAGGATTCGCTTGCCGCTTTGCCGGTTCAAGCGATGTCTATCGACATGGGGATCGCCTCCCTTCGACCAGCATCAATTTAATCACGGCTCACGACGGTTTTACGCTGCGCGATTGTGTCAGCTTCAATCAAAAACACAATGAAGCGAACGGTGAAGACAACCGTGATGGCACCAACAATAACTACAGCAATAACTATGGCTTCGAAGGGCTGGAAGCTTCACTGAATATTAAAGAAAGACGGCGTGACAGCGTTCACGCTTTGCTGACGTTGTTGCTGCTTTCTCAGGGTACGCCGATGCTTTTGGCCGGTGATGAACACGGTCACAGTCAGCATGGTAATAACAATGCTTATTGCCAGGATAACCAACTGACATGGCTTGACTGGGAAAACTGCAACGATGGCTTAACCACTTTTACCGCGGCATTGATTCATCTACGCAAGACGATTCCTGCACTTACCCGGAATGTCTGGTGGGAGGAAGGTGATGGCAATGTGTGCTGGTGGAATAAAGAGGCTCAACCTCTGAATGCTGACGAGTGGGAGAACGGGGTTCATCGGTTACAAATCCAACTCTCAGACCGTTGGCTAATAACGATTAACGCTACCGAAGAAGTGGCTGACATCGTTCTACCCGAAGGGGAATGGCGTGCTATTCCTCCGTTTGCCGGCGAAGACAATCCGGTGGTAATGGCTGTATGGCATGGTCCCGCGCACGGAGTATGCGTTTTCCAGAAATCATAAAAAAGGAGTCAGTCATGGTTAGGCTTGATAAGAACGATCCTCTGATGTTGGCAAGACAACTGCCAAATAAATCTGTAGCCCTGATTCTGGCTGGTGGGCGCGGTACCCGATTGAAAGATTTGACCTCAACGCGCGCCAAGCCTGCTGTCCACTTTGGTGGCAAGTTCCGTATTATTGATTTTGCGCTGTCGAATTGCATTAACTCAGGTATTCGCCGTATTGGCGTGATTACGCAATATCAGTCTCACACGTTGATACAGCATATTCAGCGCGGCTGGTCATTCTTCAGCGAAGAGATGAACGAGTTTGTCGATTTGCTCCCGGCGCAGCAACGTGTGCATGGTGAAAACTGGTATCGCGGCACCGCCGATGCTGTCACGCAAAACCTCGATATTATCCGCCGCTACAAAGCGGAGTATGTGGTTATCCTCGCGGGTGACCATATCTACAAGCAAGATTACTCGCGCATGTTGATTGACCATGTGGAAAAAGGTGCGCGTTGTACCGTGGCCTGTATGCCAGTTCCGATCCATGAAGCCTCAGCATTTGGCGTGATGGCGGTTGATAACGAAGAGAAAATAATCGAGTTCGTTGAGAAACCAGCTAACCCACCGTCTATGCCTGGTGACGACAGTAAAGCGCTCGCCAGTATGGGTATCTACGTGTTCGATGCAGATTACCTCTACGAACTGCTGGAAGCCGACGACAAGGACGAAAACTCAAGCCACGATTTCGGGAAAGATATCATTCCGTACGTCATGAAATCCGGCTCGGCCTTCGCCCACCCATTCCCACTTTCTTGCGTGCAGTCAGACCCGGATGCCGAACCCTACTGGCGTGATGTGGGGACGCTTGAAGCCTACTGGAAAGCCAACCTCGACCTCGCTTCGGTAACGCCAGAGCTGGATATGTACGACCGGGATTGGCCAATCCGCACGCATATGGAACCGTTGCCTCCGGCGAAGTTTGTGCAAGACCGCTCCGGCAGCCACGGCATGACGCTGAACTCACTGGTTTCTGGTGGCTGCATTATTTCGGGCTCGGTGGTGGTTCAGTCGGTGCTGTTCCCACGCGTGCGCGTTAACTCGTTTTGCAATATTGATTCGTCAGTATTGTTGCCGGATGTCGTCGTCGGGCGTTCCTGCCGTTTGCGCCGTTGCATTATCGACCGCGCCTGTGTCATTCCTGAAGGGATGGTCGTCGGGGAAAACGCCGAAGAAGATGCACGCCGTTTCTATCGTTCTGAAGAAGGCATTGTGCTTGTCACCCGTGAAATGCTGGCCAAGCTGCCTGGTTAAGTTTTAAAGGATTGATCACCGTGCAGCAAGGGCTGCACGGTGAAGTTTTATCGTTTGGCGCTCCTGATTTTTACTTGATGAGAGCGCTGCGACTTTCCATACGGGAGCGATAATGCAGGTCTTACATGTATGTTCTGAAATGTTTCCACTGCTGAAAACGGGTGGTCTGGCAGATGTGCTTGGCGCGTTACCGGCGGCACAAATTGCAGGCGGGGTGGAGACGCGAGTCCTGCTGCCTGCTTTCCCTGATATTCGTCGTGGCATTGTTGATGCACAG
This sequence comes from Buttiauxella sp. BIGb0552, assembly GCF_004366275.1. Classification (NCBI taxonomy): domain Bacteria; kingdom Pseudomonadati; phylum Pseudomonadota; class Gammaproteobacteria; order Enterobacterales; family Enterobacteriaceae; genus Buttiauxella; species Buttiauxella sp. BIGb0552. The sequence goes on along the minus strand of NZ_SODY01000005.1, from coordinate 77,650 downwards.
GTTGTTGCACACCGCGACACCTTCGCGGGTCATATGACTTTGTTATATGGCCACTTCAACGGCGTGGGGATTTACCTCATTGACGCTCCACATTTATACGAACGCCCCGGCAGCCCATATCACGATACCAATCAGTTCGCTTACACCGACAACGTGCTGCGTTTTGCATTGTTAGGTTGGGTTGGTGCTGAGATGGCATGTGGTCTGGACCCCTTCTGGCGCCCGGATATCGTGCATGCGCATGACTGGCATGCGGGCCTGGTACCTGCGTACCTGGAAGCGCGTGGTCGCCCGGCAAAGTCGGTATTTACCGTCCACAACCTGGCGTACCAGGGGCTGTTTTATGCCCATCATATGAATGAAATTGATCTGCCCTGGTCGTTCTATGACATGAACGGCCTGGAGTTCAATGGTCAAATTTCGTACTTGAAAGCTGGCCTTTACTATGCTGATCATATTACGGCGGTCAGCCCGACTTATGCCCGCGAGATAACCGAACCGCAATTTGCCTACGGAATGGAAGGGCTGTTGCGCCAGCGCCACCGCGAGGGTCGGCTGTCCGGCATTCTTAACGGCGTGGATGAGAAAATTTGGGACCCGGCTCATGACTTGCTTCTGGCTTCTCGCTATACCCGCGACACGCTTGAGGAAAAGGCTGAGAACAAACGCCAACTGCAGGTGGCGATGGGACTTAAGGTTAACGATAAAGCGCCGCTGTTTGCAGTCGTTAGCCGTTTAACCAGCCAGAAAGGCCTGGATTTGGTGCTGGAAGCGTTGCCGGGGTTACTCGAGCAAGGTGGGCAACTGGCATTACTGGGCGCGGGTGATTCGGTGATGCAGGAAGGATTCCTTGCGGCGGCGGCAGAACATCCAGGGCAGGTGGGTGTCCAAATTGGTTATCACGAAGCTTTCTCGCACCGCATTATAGGCGGGGCAGATGTCATTCTGGTACCGAGTCGTTTTGAACCTTGTGGTTTAACGCAATTGTATGGCCTGAAGTACGGCACATTGCCATTGGTGCGGCGTACAGGCGGGCTTGCAGATACCGTGTCTGACAGCTCGCTGGAAAACCTGGCTGACGGTATCGCCAGTGGATTCGTGTTTGAAGACAGTAATGCCTGGTCGCTGTTAAGAGCGATTAGACGTGCCTTCGTGTTGTGGTCTCGCCCTTCGCTGTGGCGATTTGTTCAACGTCAGGCAATGGGCATGGATTTTAGCTGGCAGGTAGCGGCGCATTCCTACCGCGATCTGTACCAACGTTTGCTGTAGCCATCCACCAGGAATCACTGATATGAACGCACCCTTTTCTTATGCTTCACCAACGCTCAGTATTGAGGCTCTAAAGCACTCAATCGCCTATAAACTGATGTTTACGGTGGGCAAAGACCCTGCCATTGCGAACAAACATGAGTGGCTAAACGCCACGTTGTTTGCGGTTCGTGACAGGTTGGTAGAGCGCTGGCTGCGTTCTAACCGTGCTCAGCTATCCCAGGAAGTTCGCCAGGTTTACTATCTGTCGATGGAGTTTTTGATTGGCCGCACGCTCTCCAACGCACTGCTGTCATTGGGTATTTATGATGATGTCAAAAATGCGCTGGAAGAAATGGGGCTGGATCTTGAAGAGTTGATTGACGAAGAGAACGACCCCGGCCTCGGCAATGGCGGGCTCGGTCGTCTCGCCGCCTGTTTCCTCGATTCATTAGCAACACTGGGCTTGCCTGGCCGTGGTTACGGCATTCGCTACGATTACGGTATGTTTAAACAAAATATCGTTGATGGCCGCCAGAAAGAGTCGCCGGATTACTGGCTCGAGTACGGTAACCCGTGGGAGTTCAAGCGCCACAACACACGCTACAAAGTGCGCTTTGGTGGGCGCGTACAGCTTGAAGCCAAAAAATTCCGTTGGGTAGAAACTGAAGAAATTCTTGCGGTCGCGTATGACCAGATAATCCCTGGCTACGATACCGATGCAACAAACACGCTGCGTTTGTGGAATGCGCAAGCCAGTAGCGAAATCAATCTGGGTAAGTTTAACCAGGGCGATTATTTCGCAGCGGTAGAAGATAAAAACCATTCGGAAAACGTGTCGCGCGTGCTCTACCCGGATGACTCGACCTATTCAGGCCGCGAACTGCGTCTGCGTCAGGAGTATTTCCTGGTGTCGTCAACGGTGCAGGACATTCTCAGCCGTCATTTCCAGCTCCATAAAACCTATGACAATCTGGCGGATAAAATCGCCATTCACCTCAACGACACACATCCGGTATTAGCGATTCCTGAGCTGATGCGTTTGTTAATCGACGAGCATAAGTTCAGCTGGGAAGATGCGTTTGAAGTTTGCTGCCAGGCATTCTCCTATACCAACCACACTCTGATGAGCGAGGCGCTGGAAACCTGGCCGGTAGATATGCTGGGCAAAATTCTGCCGCGCCATTTGCAGATAATCTTCGAGATTAACGACTACTTCCTGAAAACTTTGCAGGAGCAGCATCCAAACGATACCGCTCTGCTGGGGCGCACTTCGATTATTGATGAATCCAATGGCCGTAAAGTGCGTATGGCATGGCTTGCAGTGGTAGTAAGTCACAAAGTGAATGGCGTTTCTGAACTGCACTCCAACCTGATGGTTCAGTCGTTATTTGCTGATTTTGCTGCCATCTTCCCGATGCGTTTTTGTAATAAAACCAATGGCGTGACCCCGCGCCGCTGGCTGGCTTTGGCTAACCCACCGCTTTCAGAAGTGCTGGATGAAAATATTGGCCGCACCTGGCGTACCGATCTCAGCCAGTTGAACGACCTGAAACAGCATATTGATTACCCAACGGTGCATCAGGATGTGCGTAAGGCGAAGCTTGCCAACAAGAAGCGTCTGGCAAGTTACATCGGCCAGCAGCTCAATGTGGTGGTGAATCCGAATGCGCTGTTTGATGTGCAAATCAAACGTATTCACGAGTACAAACGCCAGCTGATGAATGTGCTGCACGTGATTACACGCTATAACCGCATTAAGGCAGATCCGACAGCCGATTGGGTGCCGCGCGTGAATATCTTCGCAGGTAAAGCGGCGTCAGCGTATTACATGGCAAAACACATCATTCACCTCATCAATGATGTGGCGACGGTGATCAACAACGATCCGGTGGTGAAAGATCGCCTGAAAGTGGTGTTTATCCCGAACTACAGCGTAAGCCTTGCACAGATCATTATCCCGGCGGCGGATCTCTCCGAGCAGATCTCTCTGGCGGGAACTGAGGCTTCCGGCACCAGTAATATGAAGTTTGGCCTGAACGGCGCGCTGACTATCGGCACGCTTGATGGGGCAAACGTCGAAATGCTGGAGCATGTGGGGGCGGATAATATCTTTATCTTTGGTAATACGGCGGAAGAGGTCGAAACGCTACGGCGTAAAGGCTATCAGCCGCGCGAATACTATGAAAAAGATGAAGAGCTGCACCAGGTGTTGACGCAAATCGGTACGGGTACGTTTAGTCCTGGCGAACCGACGCGCTACCGCGACCTGCTGGACTCACTGATTAACTTTGGTGACCACTATCAGGTGCTGGCAGATTACCGCAGCTATGTGGATTGCCAGGACAGGGTAGATGAGCTGTATCGCCAACCGGAAGAATGGACGATCCGCACGATGCACAATATTGCCAACATGGGGTATTTCTCATCCGACAGGACAATTCAGGAATACGCCGATGAGATTTGGCATATTAAGCCGGTGAGATTGTAATTATTCCCCTCACCCTAACCCTCTCCCCAAAGGGGCGAGGGGACTAGCCCGGTATTCCCCCTCTCCCTCAGGGAGAGGGCCGGGGTGAGGGTTGTTCCCACGCAAATTTCAGCACAACTCCAGTTGCACATTGTTCTCAGCAATCACCTGCATCACGCCCGCAGGCGGCATCACATCGGTGTAAACCGCATCAACCAGGCTAATACTGCCAAGATTCACCATCGCATTACGGCCAAACTTAGAGTGGTCTACAACCAACATCACGCAGCGAGAGTTTTCAATGATGGCGCGTTTGGTGCGAACTTCGTGGTAATCAAACTCCAGCAATGAGCCGTCACCGTCAATGCCGCTGATCCCCAGAATGCCGAAATCCAGCCTGAACTGAGAGATAAAATCGAGCGTCGCTTCACCGATAATTCCACCGTCACGGCTGCGTAATTCGCCCCCGGCGAGAATAATGCGGAAGTCCTCTTTTACCTTCAGCGTGTTCGCCACGTTCAGGTTATTGGTGACTATGCGCAAATTGCTGTGATTCAACAACGCATGCGCGACGGCTTCCGGCGTGGTGCCGATATCAATAAATAGCGTGGCACCGTTAGGGATCTGACTGGCGACTTTCTGGGCGATACGCTCTTTTTCCGCTGTCTGAGTCGCTTTACGGTCATGCCACGGCGTATTCACCGAACTTGAAGGTAGTGCTGCGCCACCGTGATGGCGCATGATCAGATTCTGCTCGGCGAGATCGTTCAGATCACGGCGAATGGTTTGTGGACTCACTTCAAACTGTTCAACCAGCTCTTCTGTGCTGACATAGCCTTGTTTTTTAACCAGTTCGACAATCGCATCATGACGTTGTGTTTGCTTCACGCTGTTTTATTCTCCTGAAATGCTATGTTCGTTTTCGCGCATGCATTGTATCAACCAGCGCCATCGCAAGCCCAACAACCAGGCCGGTGATGTGTGCAGCGTTGGCGATAGACATTCCTAAAACATCGAAAAATCCTATCACAATCCACAGTACTGCAAAGCCTAACAGGCCGCGCTGCATATAGATGCCGCTGTCCGGGTCGCGTTCACCGCGCAGCCAGACATAACCCATCAGCGCGTAAACCACACCGGACAAACCACCAAACAACGGGCCACCAAATTTAGCCTGTACGAAACCGCTCAATAAAGCCGAAATCAACGTCAATGTGATGAGTTTTCCGCTGCCGAGGCGCTTTTCCACCGGGCCGCCGAGGTACCACCACCACAGTAAGTTAAACGCGATATGCATAATAGAAAAGTGCATCAAAGCATGGCTGAAATAGCGCCACAATTCATAGTGCAAACTGTCTTTGTACGGCCACGCTAACCAGACCATAACCGCACGGTCACCCATCACTTGCATCATCAGGTAGACCAGCACACAGGCGGCCATGATCACCATTGTGAAGGGACCAGCTTTCTGCGTAATCGTAGCGAGGAACGGATAGCGTTGATACTGCAAGCCGCTGCCAGTGTGGCCGGTATTCCAGCTTGCGGCCAGATAACGTGAATCACCAGGATTGGCGAGGAATTGTTCAAGCTCAGTACGAACGCGCGATTCCTGGCTGTCATTCGCCAACCAGATATCGCTTTGTTCATGCCGTTGAATCGTGAGGATAATCCCCTGCGTCGCCATATAGTCGACAAATGCCTGCGCGACTCGCGGGTTGGCAAACGAGGTAATCATGATCATAAGGTTTCAGTTAAATCCATACAAAAGAAATGAGTATACCCGTCATACTTCAAACTGCATCTTTGTTGGCTGCACTCATTCACCCAAATCACTTACTAAAGTAAGCTCATCGGGATTCATTCCCTTGCCGCCTTGATGCAGTTCGAATTATTTAGGGTAAGGCAGTCGCACAACAATTTAAGACGCGCCGTGTTCGACTTCAGCCGGGAAATGACGATGCCATGCGTCAAAACCACCATCGACGCTGTACACCTGATCGTATCCTTGTTGCAGCAAATACTGCGCCGCACCTTTACTGCTGTTGCCGTGATAGCACATCACCATGACAGGGGTTTCAAAATCGGTTTGCTGCATAAAAGCGACAAGGCGGTCGTTAGTCAGATGGAACGCGCCCGGCGTATGGCCCATCGCAAAGCTTTGTGGATCGCGGATATCCACTAACACAGCGTGTTTTTGCTGCAACTTCTGGTGCGCTTCTTCCACACCAATACACTCAAAAGTTTCCATGGTTTTGCTCGTCATTTTATTGAATTGCCTTGCGCTATATTAAGGGAATCTGCCCTCTGGCCGCTGATATACCCGTCGCCCTTCAAGTTGCAGGGTTGTTGGCTGCCCTCATTCACCCGAATCACTTACTACAGTAAGCTCATCGGGATTCATTCGTTTGCCGCCTACCTGCATCTTGAAGTAGCTCGAGTATATTAACGTCATTATGTTATCCATATCACGCAGTAATGTTTTTTTTTCGTTACAAACCGCGCGTACTCTTGCTAGTATGAGCGATAACGAACATATTTGAACTTTAACGAAAGCGTGTGAGGGCAACATGGAAACTAAAGATCTGATTGTGATTGGCGGAGGAATTAACGGGGCAGGTATCGCCGCTGACGCCGCAGGCCGTGGTTTATCCGTGTTGATGCTTGAAGCGCAGGATCTGGCCAGTGCCACATCATCGAATAGCTCGAAATTGATTCATGGTGGCCTGCGCTACCTGGAGCATTATGAGTTTCGCCTGGTGAGTGAAGCATTAGCCGAGCGCGAAGTGCTGCTCAATATGGCACCGCATATTGCCTTTCCGATGCGCTTTCGTTTGCCACATCGCCCGCATCTGCGCCCGGCGTGGATGATTCGAATTGGCCTGTTTATGTACGACCATTTAGGTAAACGTACCAGTTTACCTGCGTCCACCAGTTTGCGTTTTGGCGCAGATTCTGTCCTGAAACCTAATATTGTGCGCGGTTTCGAATATTCTGACTGTTGGGTAGACGATGCCCGCCTGGTGTTAGCGAACGCGCAGATGGTGACGCGTGAAGGTGGCGAAGTGAAAACCCGCACCCGTGCCACTAGTGCTCGCCGTGAAAACGGCCACTGGATTGTCGAAGCGCAGGACATTGATACTGGCGAAACCTTTACCTGGCGCGCTCGTGGCCTGGTCAATGCTACCGGCCCTTGGGTGAAGAACTTCTTTGACGATGGCCTCCAGTTGCCTTCGCCATATGGCATCCGCCTGATCAAAGGCAGCCATATCGTCGTACCACGCGTGCACAACCAGAAGCAGGCTTACATTCTGCAAAACGAAGATAAGCGCATTGTGTTTGTGATCCCGTGGATGGATGAGTTTTCGATTATTGGCACCACCGATGTTGAATATAAGGGCGACCCGAAAGATGTTCACATCGATGACAATGAAATTAATTACCTGCTGAATGCGTATAACGCGCACTTTAAAAAGACACTGAGCCGCGAGGACATTGTTTGGACATACTCTGGCGTGCGACCGCTGTGTGATGATGAGTCTGATTCACCGCAAGCTATTACGCGTGACTACACGCTTGATATCCATGACGAGCAGGGTAAAGCCCCACTGTTGTCTGTGTTTGGCGGTAAGCTCACCACGTATCGTAAACTTGCGGAACACGCGCTGGAGAAGCTGAAAGGTTATTACCCGAAAATGGGGCCAGCATGGACCAAAGGCTGCACATTGCCGGGTGGCGATATCAATGGCGACCGTGATGATTACGCCGCGCAGTTGCGCCGCCGTTACCCGTTCCTGACCGAAAGCCTGGCACGCCGTTACTCACGTACTTACGGTAGCAACAGTGATTTGATTCTGGGCAGAGCTACCAGCATCAGTGATTTAGGTGAAGATTTCGGGCATGAGTTTTATGAGGCCGAATTGCGTTACTTGGTTGAGCATGAGTGGGTGCGTGGCGTTGATGATGCCATCTGGCGTCGTACCAAATTGGGTATGTGGTTAAGCGAAGAACAACAGGCGCGAGTGGCACAGTGGCTGGGAAAGCGGGGCGCTAAGGCGAAGTTATCGCTGGCGTCTTAAAACTAGCGGTGGATGACGCTTGCGTTTATCCACCCTACAACCACCTTTCCAATAGTGCGGATAAGCATTAGCTTCATCCGCTAGTTTTATTTCAGAAAGTTAAACCCCGTAACCCATCATCTTCAATAACTTCTGCGCATGCTGCACCGCATCCTGGCGGTGCGCGACACCCAGTTTCTGATACAAATTACGAATGTGCGTTTTAATCGTCGTGGCCGCAACATCCAGCTCGCCGGCGATTTGCTCATTGCTGTAGCCTGAATAAATCAACCCTAAAACCTGCCATTCGCGCTGAGTCAGTGGACTGGTACGAATAAGCTCCGGCACTTCAGGGTGCGTCAGTAAACGGTTAACAAAGTTCTCATCAAAATGGGCGAACTTATGGCGGTGATGCTGGTTAATTTCACGCAAAATGCGCTGCGCGCGGTGTTGATCCAGCTCAGGCAGTGTGTTGAGTTGAATTAACTGGCGCAACTGCTGCGCCATGGCTTCGCCTTCAATCACAAAATGGCTGATAAACCCGGTGCGGTTAGCCAGCGCCAGCGCTTCGAGCAACACACGTTGTGCATCGCTTTTACGCCCGGCCTGCCAGTAAAGCTGGTTTAGCAGTAACAGGTTGCGGTTAAGGTCGCTCATCAGGCGCAGGCTGCGCGCATTTTCGTTTAACTCTTCGAGCACCATTTCGGCGGGTTCGAATTCACTCAGCAAAATTTGCGCGCGAGCGATGTTACGCCACTGGCTTTGTAGGAAATGGTTGTTGGCGAATTCTGGTTTCGGCGTCAGGCGTAGCCAATTGGCAGCAGATTTTTTATCGCCCGTCATTTGCCAGTAAATCACCCGCACTTTGTCGGCGTTGGAAACCCAGTCGCTATGGAATGCACCATTGCCCAGCAAGTTTTCAAGTCGGTTCAGGTGATTACGCGCATTGTCCAGGTCGCCTCGTGCCAATGAACATTGCACTAACAACGCCATGCACTGTAATTGCTGTTGTGGCTGATAGCCTGAAAGCACTTCCAGACCCATGCGTGTGGTTGCTTCAGCTTCATCCAGGCGCGACCACGCCCAAAGCAATTGCGCGCGAATACGCAGTAAAAACTCATGCAGCGGGAGCTGCTCAAGATGTTGCTCTTCAATAAGCGCAAAGGCTTTCTCTTGCGATTCCCAGGCAGACTGAAGGAAGCCTTGTGCCAGTAAGATTTCGCTCTGCTGACATAAGCCCCATAACGCGTAATGCCACATATCGTGGCGGCGCGCCATCTGCTCAGTTTGCTGCATAACAGATAACGATTTGGTGAGCTCGCCTTTGCAGTGCAGCACTTCGCCGTGAACTGAAGTTGCGACAATGCGGCTGTAGAAACTAGCCAGCGGCAGCATGTCGAGAGCAATCATTGCGAGGCGTTCTGCTTCTTCAGGGTTGCCGTCATTAATGGCAACCTGGGCGCGCAAGGCATTAAATTCGCCGTGCATGACATCATCCATCACGACATTCATTTCTTGTTCAGCACGCGCCAGAAGAGTGTTCACTTCGCTGTAGCGATGTTGGCTTTGCATCAGCCACGCCTGAAGCAAAACAAGTTTTGGGTTTTCCAGCAGGCTTTCCCACGGTAGTGCTTTTAACGACTCTTCCAGCAATGTGAGTTCGCTGTGATTAAACAGTGCCCAGGCATGATGCAGCAAGATGTCGCGCAGCAGGGTGGCGTCGCCTGCGGCAAGGGCATGGTGAATAGCTTCGCTTGGGAAACCCTGCGCCATCCAGCTTTCTGCGGCGGCGCGATGAATATCCGGAAGTTCTGTCGCCAGTTCCCACTGGCAACGCTGGCGCAGGAAATTGCCAAACAGCGGATGGAAACGGAACCATTCGCCGCTGTCATCCATGCGTTGGATAAACAATCCTTGCCGCTCAGTCTCTTCAAGGCGCATCTGGCCGTTTTCTTCGCCCGTGACGCGCACAATCAATGCATCGTTCATCGAACGCAGGACTGAGCTACGCAGCAGGAAGTTACGCGTTTGCGCATCGACATTATCCAGCACTTCATCGGCCAGATAGTCGGATAAGTGGCTGGCATTAATGCCCGAAAGACGACGCGCAGAGTGATGCGCCGATGAGTTGCTGTTTTGGCGTGCGGAAAGCGCAATTAATTGCAGCGCGGTTGCCCAGCCCGCAACATCATCACACAAGCTGTTGCTGTCGGTATGTTCGAGTGGAGAATTGAGCCGATGGTCAAAGAATTGCTTCGCTTCCGGATGGGTAAACGCGAGTTGCTGGCTACCAATTTCAAGCAGCTGATCGCGCACGCGTAAATTGGCGATACCCAGCTGTGGCAAATTGCGCGACAACACGACCAGCGTCATATTTTCTGGCTGGTGGCGAATGAAAAAGCGCATAGCTTCATGAATTACAGGGTTAGTAATGAGATGGTAATCATCAATCACTAAAAATAGTGGGCGATGCCATTCCACCATTTCAATAAAGAGCTGTGCGAATAATGCTGTCAGGCTTGAGTATTGGCGTTTTTGCACCATCACTTCGCTGGTCACACAATGACCAGATGTTGCTTGTTGAATAGCCGCTATCAAATAGCTGGCGAATCTTTCTTGTTGGTTATCACCCTCATCCAGAGAGTACCAACCTAGCTCATTTTTCCCTGCCGCCCACTGAGAAATCAGTGTGGTTTTCCCATAACCCGCCGGGCTGGTTATTAGCGCCAGCCGATAGTTATTAGCGGTCGATAATTTCATCAACAGCCGGTCGCGGACCACTGTATTTTCCAGACGAACTGGACGACTTAATTTGGAGGGGATCAGCATGGTCAATCACTTCACTGTGTATGAGATATGCACGAATGCGATTTTTTTCACGCTTCGTAATTAATACTAACTACAAGGTCGACCAGATTAAGGCTTATTGCAAGATTGTTAAGGGTTTCAGACGTTGTAAGTTGCACTTTGTCACAAATCTATTGATTAGATGAATCCATTCGAGGCGTAGAGTTGGTCGAAGCAAAAATTCAGTGCTGGTGGGCATTCTGCCAGCAAGCACCTACCGTTAAGTGGCGGCGATCACATTTTTAGCTACTCCCCGCTACTCCTCCCTCCGTAATCCCCCTCGGGATGAGGAATTAGCCCAAGCCACCCTGCACACTAACGCTAATGAAATTAGAACATCACAGGACCCGAGCCCTTATGTCACAGACGACCTTCAATAAAGCACAATTTCAGGCTGCACTGACACGTCAGTGGCAGCGTTACGGACTTCACTCTGCTTCCGAAATGACCCAGCAACAATGGTGGCATGCGGTGAGTGGTGCGCTGGCCGAATTGCTGGCAGCGCAGCCTGTTGCGAAACCTGAGAAGCAGCAGCGCCACGTAAACTACATCTCGATGGAATTTTTGATTGGTCGTCTGACGGGCAACAACTTGCTGAACCTTGGCTGGTATCAGGAAGTGGCGGATGAGCTGAAAGCGTTCGATATCAACCTGACTGATTTGCTGGAAGAAGAAATTGATCCGGCATTGGGCAACGGTGGTCTGGGACGCCTCGCGGCATGTTTCCTGGATTCCATGGCGACGGTGGGTCAGTCTGCGATTGGTTACGGTCTGAATTACCAGTACGGCCTGTTCCGTCAATCCTTCCAGGATGGACATCAGATGGAAGCGCCTGACGACTGGAAGCGCGGCAGCTACCCATGGTTCCAGCATAACGCAGCGCTCGATGTGCAAGTGGGCGTTGGCGGTAAAGTGATTAAAGACGGTAAAACCGTGCGTTGGGAACCGGCGTTTATCTTCCATGGCGAAGCCTGGGATCTGCCTGTTCTCGGCTACCGTAATGGCGTGGCGCAACCGCTGCGTTTGTGGCAGGCAAAACACGCTCATCCGTTTGACCTCACCAAATTCAACGACGGCGATTTCCTGAAAGCAGAACAGCAGGGCATCGACGCTGAAAAACTGACTAAAGTGCTTTACCCGAACGACAACCACCTGAACGGCAAGAAACTGCGCCTGATGCAGCAGTATTTCCAGTGCGCTTGTTCAGTGGGCGATATTTTACGTCGTCACCATCTGGCGGGCCGCAAGCTTAAAGAACTTGCTGATTACGAAGTGATTCAGCTGAACGACACCCACCCGACTATCGCGATTCCAGAGCTGCTGCGTGTGCTTATCGACGAGCACCAGATGAGCTGGGACGACGCATGGGCCATCACCAGCAGAACCTTCGCTTACACCAACCACACTTTGATGCCTGAAGCGCTGGAGTGCTGGGACGAGAAGCTGGTGAAAGCGCTGTTGCCGCGTCATATGCAGATTATCAATGAGATCAACGCACGCTTTAAGAAGTTGGTTACTAAAACCTGGCCGGGCGACGAGGCTGTCTGGGCGAAACTGGCCGTTGTGCACGACAAACAAGTTCGCATGGCGAACATGTGTGTTGTCAGTGGCTTCGCCGTGAATGGCGTTGCGGCGCTACACTCAGATTTAGTGGTCAAAGATCTGTTCCCGGAATATCACCAGCTATGGCCGAACAAATTCCATAACGTCACCAACGGCATTACACCGCGCCGCTGGATCAAACAGTGCAACCCGGCGCTGGCAGCTCTGCTTGATAAGAAACTCAAGAAAGAGTGGGCCAACGATCTGGATGTGCTGGAAGGTCTGGAAAAATACGCCGATGACGCGAAATTCCGCAAAGAATACCGCGACATCAAATACCAGAACAAAGTGAAGCTGGCGGCATTTGTGAAAGCGCGTACTGGCATTGTGATAAGCCCGGATGCGTTGTTCGACGTACAAATCAAACGCCTGCACGAATACAAACGCCAGCACCTGAACCTGCTGCATATCCTGGCGCAGTACAAAGAAATTCGTGAGAACCCAACAGCCGCCCGCGTGCCGCGTGTGTATCTGTTTGGCGCGAAAGCGGCACCGGGTTACTACCTCGCCAAAAATATTATCTTCGCGATCAACAAAGTTGCCCACGCCATCAATAACGATCCGATCGTTGGCGATCAACTGAAAGTGGTATTCCTGCCTGACTACTGCGTTTCTGCGGCGGAAGTGATGATCCCGGCGGCGGATATTTCTGAACAAATATCTACCGCAGGTAAAGAAGCATCCGGTACCGGCAATATGAAACTGGCACTCAACGGTGCACTGACCGTTGGCACGCTGGATGGTGCGAACGTCGAAATCGCCGAGAAAGTGGGTGAGGAAAACATCTTTATCTTTGGCCACACCGTCGAAGAAGTGAAAGCGCTCAAAGCCAAAGGCTACGACCCGGTGAAATGGCGTAAGAAAGATAAAACGCTGGATGCGGTGCTCAAAGAGCTGGAGAAGGGCATTTATGCCGATGGCGATAAACATGCGTTCGACCAGATGCTGCACAGCATCGGTAAACAAGGCGGCGACCCGTATTTAGTGATGGCAGATTTCACCGCATACGCAGAAGCGCAAAAACTGGCGGATGCACTGTATCTCGACCAGGAAGCCTGGACGCGCGCCGCCATTCTTAACACGGCTCGTTGCGGCATGTTCAGCTCCGATCGCTCTATCCGTGATTATCAGCAACGCATCTGGCAGGCAAAACGCTAAGGGAACGCATGGACAGCAAACGTCTTGATAACGCCGCCCTTGAGGCGGGAATTAGCCCAAACTACATTAACGCCCATGGCAAACCGCAGGCTATTCCTGCGGATACCAAGCAGCGTTTGCTGGAAGCCATGAGCCGTACCACCACCTTGAAAAAGGTGGTGGTGACGCCAGTGGCAAATGTACTGGTGTTTACCTCTGGCACTCGCATGGCGACGGTGCTGGAAGGCAACGGTGATTACAGCTGGCAGTTAACGACCGAAGACGGTAAGCAGCACAAAGGCCATGCACTGGCAGGTAAAAAACTGACTCTGCCTGCCGCGCTGGCGGAAGGCTACCACGAACTGACGGTCAGCCAGAATGAACACCACTGGCAGTGCCGCGTGATTGTTGCGCCAAAACGCTGCTATGAACCTGTAGCACTGATGCAGGATGAAAAACTGTGGGGCGCATGCGTGCAGCTCTACACCTTACGTTCCGCGCATAACTGGGGAATTGGCGATTTCGGTGATTTACAGCGCATGCTGGTGGATGTCGCAAAACGGGGTGGGGCGTTTATCGGCCTGAACCCAATCCACGCGCTGTATCCAGCAAACCCGGAAAGCGCCAGCCCGTATAGCCCGTCTTCCCGCCGATGGTTGAATGTGATTTATATCGACGTGAATGCGGTCGATGATTTCTTGCTCAGTGATGAAGCGCAAGACTGGTGGAAAATGCCGGTCACGCAGCAAATGCTGAATGAAGCCCGTGATGCGCAATGGGTGGATTATTCCACCGTGACCGTGCTGAAGATGGCCGCTCTGCGCATGGCGTGGAAGCAGTTTTCGCGGCGCGGTGCGCGTGATGAACAAGTAGTCGCATTCCAGAAGTTTGTGCAGGAAGGCGGTGATAGCCTCTATTACCAGGCCGCTTTCGATGCGCTGCACGCATACCAGGTTAAAGAAGATGAAATGCGTTGGGGCTGGCCGGTATGGCCGGAAGGTTTCCGCGACGCGCATAATCCTGAAGTAAAAGAGTTCTGCACCGAACACAGTGACGAAGTGAATTTCTATCTGTGGCTGCAATACCTGGCCTACGTTCAGTTCGATGCATGCTGGCAAACCAGCCAGGGCTTTAAAATGCCAATCGGCCTGTATCGCGACTTAGCGGTAGGTGTTGCCGAAGGCGGTTCTGAAACCTGGTGTGACCGCGAGCTTTACTGCCTGAAAGCCTCGGTGGGTGCCCCGCCGGATATTCTCGGTCCGCTCGGCCAGAACTGGGGTTTACCACCGATGGACCCGCATGTGATTACGGCGCGTGCCTATCAGCCATTTATCGAGCTGCTGCGCGCCAATATGACCAGCTGCGGTGCATTGCGTATTGACCACGTGATGTCGATGCTGCGTTTGTGGTGGATCCCTTACGGTGAAACCGCAGATAAAGGCGCATATGTGCATTACCCGGTCGACGATCTTCTGTCGATCCTCGCGCTGGAAAGTAAACGTCATAATTGCATGGTGATCGGTGAAGATCTGGGTACTGTGCCGGTTGAGATCGTCGGTAAGCTGCGCGACAGCGGGGTTTACTCGTATAAAGTGCTCTATTTCGAGCATGACGACGAAAAGCAGTTCCGCTCGCCAAAAGCTTGGCCGAAGCAGTCAATGGCGGTTGCTACGACTCACGATTTACCGACGCTGCGTGGTTACTGGGAAAGCGGTGATTTGACGCTGGGTAAAACGCTTGGGCTTTATCCAGACGACGAGATGTTGACTGAGTTGTATAAGGATCGTGAACGGGCGAAACAAGGTTTGCTGGATGGGTTGCATAAATATGGTTGCCTGCCAAAACGCGCCGGACACAAGGCTTCAATGATGGCGATGACATCAACGCTTAATCGTGGAATGCAGCGCTACATCGCCGATAGCAACAGTGCGTTACTGGGCCTGCAGCCGGAGGATTGGTTGGGTATGGCGGAGCCGGTGAATATTCCAGGCACCAGCTATCAATATAAGAACTGGCGTCGCAAGTTATCGACTTCGCTTGAGGCGATATTCGCCGATGAAGAAGTGAATAAGTTGCTAAAGGATTTGGATAAGCGACGTAAGAAAAGGTGAAGGAGTAATACGCCCTCACTCTAACTCTCTCCCCTGTAGCTTTCTCTTATACATAACTCGCCCTGGCAATCTTGTCGGGGCGAGATCTGTAAGCCTCGCTGATTTTCCGTTCACCCGTGCGTTCAGTTATTTCTTTAATCCCCGAAAACGGTGAACGTATCAAGGGGTTAGCGCCAACCCCTTGATAATCCAGGCGCCCGGCAAATCAATCGCCGCTAAAGCGGTAAACACCGTTTTTCACCCAACATTCGGGGTCGTTCGCGATTCGTTCCCGACGATCGCTCTCTCACGTGGCTCCCGGCCATGTGACCCCGACTGAAGGGTAAAAAACGGTGCGATTGAAGCCGGGAACAAGGTCAAAACCGCTCTGGCCTTTGACTTTGAATTTCGGGTCCGGCTTAAATCGCCTCCATTTTGACTCCAGGTGGCAGGGTCCAGCCGTCGGGAACGGCTGGAGGGCGCGATCGTCTGGAACGAATCGCAACCGACCCTGACACGGAGGCAAAATGGAGGTTTACCGCTTGCGGCGATTTATTTGCCGGGAGTCCGGGTTCTTAGGGTGGCGACGGTGGCCACCCTAAGACGTTCACCGGTTCAGTCGCGACATAAACACGCTGTTGCCTGGTGAACGGAACCTTCTCCGAATTGGCAAGAACAGCCCTTCAAAATTGCGTATAAGAGACAGCCCAGAAGAGGGCTCTTTCTTTGCTCCCTCTCCTGGGGGAGAGGGCCGGGGTGAGGGTGAAAATCAATAGTATGAATGCTCGCCGCGCTGGTGTTCGGTCAAATCGCGAACGCCTTTCAGTTCCGGGAACTCAGCCAGCAGCTGCTTTTCGATGCCTTCTTTCAGGGTTACGTCTACCATTGAACAGCCGTTACAACCACCGCCAAATTGCAGAATCGCAAAACCTTCATCAGTGATTTCCATCAGCGTAACGCGACCGCCGTGGCCTGCCAGCTGTGGGTTTACCGTCGCTTGCAGCATGTATTCAACGCGCTCCATCAAAGGCGCATCATCGGAAACTTTACGCATTTTGGCGTTTGGCGCTTTCAGCGTCAGCTGTGAGCCAAGCTGGTCGGTGACGAAATCAATTTCAGCATCTTCAAGATAAGGTTTGCTCAGTTCATCGACATATGCGGTCAACTGCTCGAATTTGAGGGCAGTATCTGACGCTTCTACCGCATCCGGCGGACAGTAAGAAACCCCGCACTCCGCATTTGGAGTACCAGGATTAATGACGAATACGCGAATTTGCGTCCCTTCTTCCTGACCTGCCAGCAGTTTGGCAAAGTGGGATTGTGCTGTATCGGAAATACGGATCATAACGATTGCTCAATAGTTGACTATTTTAGTCGGTTATAATACGCCCATCATCGAGGGTCTACAAGGTTCGACAAAGGCACCACACCTGGATAGTCGCCGCGCCCTGCTTTTTCAGCATCCGCGCAATTTCCGCCACCGTACTGCCCGTCGTGACGACATCATCCACAATAATTATATGGCGCCCAGCCACTGGAAAATCAACCCTGAAAGCACCTTTAAGATTGTTGCGACGCATACGTGCGTTCAGTTGATGCTGCACCTGCGCGGCGCGGATCCGCAGCAACCCTCGCGGCATATAGTCACATTGCAGCCAGTGTGAAAGCTGTCTTGCCAACAGGTCGCTTTGATTAAAACCACGCCGCCAGGCACGACGCGAATACAATGGAACACTCACGATACAATCGGGTTTAGGCCACTGGCTAAAGCGTTTTGCTTGCAGTACACGCAACAGCATTAAACGCGCCAATGCCGGAGCCAGCGCGACAGTGGCGTTAAATTTAAACCGCTGAATAAGCTGACTTAGCGGTGGGCCATAATCCGTGACGAACAACAACGCATCCCATTCCGGTGGTTTTTGCAGGCAACGGCCGCAGGGCGATTTTGTATGTGTGGCAGGTAATCCACAGCGCGGACAGCAGGGCGGCGGAGCGGGTAATGCTTTAACGCAGCATGAACAAAGGCCCCAATGTGCGCAGGTGAGTGGCATCTGGCATAGCCAACATAGCCCTGGGATTGTTAGCATATTCGCTTCCTTGCAGATAAAAATGAGAACAGTAACTGATGAGCAAGCTTTGGTGGCAGACAAAAGGTGAAGGGAAAGATGATCTTGTGCTGCTGCACGGATGGGGGCTGAATGCGGAAGTGTGGCATTGCATTTGTGAGGAATTAAGCTCGCATTTTCGTCTTCATCTTGTCGACTTGCCAGGCTATGGCCGCAGCCAGGACTTCGGGGCGCTCTCACTAGAGGAAATGGCTGATATCGTGTTGGCGCAGGCGCCAGAGCAGGCGATTTGGCTTGGCTGGAGTCTGGGTGGGCTGGTGGCAAGTCAGGTTGCATTAAGTCATCCGGAGCGTGTGAAAGGGCTGGTGACTATCGCGTCCTCGCCTTGTTTCACCGCTCAGGATGAGTGGCCGGGCATTAAACCTGACGTTCTTGCGGGTTTCCAGCATCAGTTGAGTGAAGATTTTCAGCGTACCGTTGAGCGCTTTTTGGCGCTCCAGACGCTGGGAACAGAAACCGCACGCCAGGATGCACGCCGTTTGAAAGCGGTAGTGCTTGAGCAACCAATGCCGGGTGTTGAGGTGTTAAACGGTGGGCTGGAAATTCTCAAGACCGCAGATTTACGCGAGCCTTTGCGCCAGCTTACAGTGCCGTTCTTGCGTTTATACGGTTATCTGGATGGGCTGGTGCCGCGTAAAATCGCGGGTTTGTTAGATGAACAGTGGCCGCAAAGCGAAGCAGTGATTTTCCCGAAAGCGGCTCATGCGCCGTTTATTTCGCATCCACAGGATGTGTGCCTGGCGCTTGAGGCGTTTCAAAAGCAGCTTGGTTAATGTCGGATGTCGGTTCGCACGCGTTTCAGTTCATTTGCGGGTTTTGTAGGGGGATTAGCGTAAGCGACACCCTCCACCTACGCGCGCAACGCCCACACTTCCCGAACACATTTCTTCCCTTCAGGGCAGCTCTTGCAGCTCCCCGTCAGGCAATCGCTCGGGTCTTCGGTGATACGCATTGCTTTACCCATCGCTTCAAGGCGGCTCAGCATTGCATTCACCAATGGCAACGGCGTGGCGAGCTGTTGGCTAATTTGCGTGGCATCCATGCGCCCTTGTAGCGCCAGCGCATCACGAATCTCAATTAAGCTCGCCATACCTTCTCCTTAGTGGCAATCGCCAGCAGTGCTTTTACAGCAGGCCGCTTCGACTGTTTTACGGGTTGTCATCAGGCTGACATCCACACGGCTGCGAGCTTTACGCAACCCACCAATTAACAGCACGTTGAACAACACCACCGCGAGAATACAGACCAGGCTGTACTTCGGATGAGCACTAAACGTTACCGTCTGGTAGTAAAGCGTGGACAGCGAGTAGGCGATATTTAGCCCCCACAATACCGAGAACATCATCCAGCCACGGCTGGACTCGCGGGCGACCGCACCCATCACCGAAATGCAGGGGATATAGAGCAGAACGAAAATCAGGTAGCTATAGGCCGCAGCCGGGCTGCCAAATTTGCTGCTCATCACACCCATTGCGCCGCTTGCCATTTCACCGTCGCCTTTGCTGGCTTCGATTGGGTTGAGCAGCACGCTCAGGCTGAAGGTGTCTTTCAGGCTTTGCCAGGTTTCACCTGCTGCGCCGCCTAACTCATCAAGCAAATTGAAACTTGCAGCATCAAACGGTTCTTCGTGCATGTCTTCAGCGGTGTAAAGCGTGTTGAGCGTACCGACCACCACTTCTTTTGCCATGGCGCCAGTGAACAGGCCGACGGTCGCCTGCCAGTTATCTTCGTGAACACCAATCGGTTTTAGCAACGGAGTGAGCACACGGCTGACCGACGCCAGCGCCGAATCGTTGATGTTGTCCACTTCTTTGCCGCTAAACGAGAAGCTATTTAGCGCACCAATGAAAATACTGACGATGACGATAACTTTACCGGCACGCAGCACAAAACCTTTCAGGCGTTGCCAGGTTTGCAGCAGCAGGCTTTTCAGGTGCGGAACGTGGTAGACCGGCAGTTCCATCACAAATGGCGTTGCTTCACCACGCATGATGGTGTGCTTGAGCATCAGCCCGGTCAGAATCGCCATCACGATGCCAAGAATATAGAGTGAGAAGACAACCAGCGCACCTTGCTGCCCGAAGAACGCGGCGGCAAATACTGCAAAGATGGCAAGGCGTGCGCCACATGACATAAACGGCGCCATCATGATGGTCATCAGGCGTTCACGCGGAGCATCGAGCGTACGTGCACCCATCACCGACGGCACGTTACAGCCAAAGCCAACAATCAAGGGTACGAATGATTTGCCCGGCAGGCCGAGGGATTGCATCAGGCGATCCATCACAAATGCCGCACGCGCCATGTAGCCGGAGTCTTCAAGGAACGAGAGGAACAGGTACATCATACCGATTTGCGGCACCAGTGGCAGCACGGTGTTGATACCACCGCCGATACCCTGGGCGAGGAAAATCGTCAGCCAGCTTGGGAAGTGAAGTGTGGCGCCAATCCACTGAATACCGTGGATAAAGATGGCCGCAGAACCGCCGTCAAAAATGGGTTGTAATGCGCCGCCAATGTTAATCGCCAGCAAGAACATCAGGTACATCACCAGCAAGAAAACAGGCAAGCCGAGGAAACGGTTAAGAATGATTTTATCCATCATTGCCGTTAAGCGATGCGGTTCGGCGGTCAGGCTATTACTGATGGAATCACAGATGGCGGCGATGGTTTGATAACGCGCATCGGCAATCAGCAGTGCGGGGTCTTCGTTCTCTTCTGCCAGTTGTGCACGTACCGCGTCCAGTTTGTCCGCGGCATGACCGGCATATTCAAGGCTGTAGATATCGCCTTCGAGCATTTGCAGCGCTAACCAACGGCGTTGCTGCTCTGGCATATCCGCAGGCATTTCTGCCGCAAGCTTGTCGGCTTCTTCAAGCAGACGTGGCGGATAAAGCACTAAATCGCTATGCGTGTTTGGCTGGCGGCGGTCGATTGCCAGTTTCAGGCCTTCCATGCCACGGCCACGAGTGGAAACCAGTGGAACGACCGGGCAGCCCAGGCGTGCAGCCAGCGCGTCGATATCAATGCGAATATCTTGCTTCTCGGCGATGTCGAGCATGTTAAGCGCGACGACACACGGAATGCCGAGTTCGAGCAATTGCAGCGTCAGATACAAATTGCGCTCAAGGTTGGACGCATCGACGACATTTATCAGTAAGTCTGCATCACCACTCAAGATGTAGTGGCAGGCAATTTGTTCATCCAGAGAAGTTTGCGATGAAATGGTGGTCAGCGAGTAGGTACCCGGCAGATCAACAAGTGTGACCTGATGTGCAAGCGTTGAAAACTGACCTTCTTTACGTTCTACGGTAACGCCCGCCCAGTTACCCACTCGCTGGCGTGAACCGGTGAGCTGGTTGAATAACGTGGTTTTCCCGGAGTTAGGGTTACCGATTAAGCCGATAGTTAATTTTTTCATTTTTTTCGTGAACTTAAAGAAAATAGCAACGAGCGCGAGCGCTCACCCCGCCAATCAGGCAATGGCTTCAACGTGCAGTAATTCGAGATCTTTTTTACGTAGTACCAGGCTGACGCGACGTGTTTCGATATGAATTGGGTCGCCTAACGGCGCAACACGTACAACGTTGAATGAAGAGCCAGGCAACATACCGAGTGATAATAATTTTTGGCGGTATGACGGACTAATTTCGCTGGAAAAGCCGGTAATCTTCCACGCACTACTTGGTAAGAAACGCATAAGACCTACTTAGAGCTGGGCTCGGGTATTTAAAAATATCGTTGGGCATTGAGGAGAAATAACGAACAAATCAATGATAATGAGAATGGTTTCTGTCTTCAATAATTATTTTTGTGGTGAATGACTCGTTTGAATTTATTTTTTCAGGGAGGTTTTATTAATTATAAATGTGGGGTGCACAAGCTATTTTTATATAAAAACCATTAATAACAATAAGTTGCATTTATTTTAAAATGATAATTTTATTATTTTATCTCTACTAATGTTGTCATGATATTTCAGGTGTTACATGTTTGATAAATATTAGTGGTGTTTTTATATTTTTGCGAAAATTGATCTATAGCAAACTCACTCTATTTTCTGACGAATTACTGCGGATGCTAAAGAAATGTTATTCATTCGCTACCGGGCATGAAAGAGGCAAATTGTGCTGAATTTAACACTGGGGAAATAGATGGGGGTTTATTCCGCCCCCTCCTGATGAAAGGAGAGGGGGAAATCAGCATTAAGGATTAACGTTTCTTACCCAATGCCGCTGCCAGTGCATCACTCATCGCACTGTTACCGGCGCTGCTGCCAGCATTATCACGCCCGCGAGGTTTTTGCGGCTGTGCCGGGCGGCGTTCGGTTTGCTCACGCGGTGCGGAACCACGGCGGTTGGACTCACCTGGCTGCTCATCCAGACGCATGGTGAGCGCAATACGTTTGCGCGCCAGATCCACTTCCATCACTTTCACTTTGACGATATCACCAGCTTTCACCACTTTATGCGGGTCGTCGATGAATTTGTCGGAAAGTGAGGAAATGTGGACTAAACCATCCTGATGCACGCCGATATCTACAAACGCACCGAAGTTAGTCACATTGGTGACAGCCCCTTCCAGCACCATGCCAGGCTGAAGGTCGTTCATGGTTTCAACGCCATCAGCAAACTTCGCTGTTTTGAACTCAGGGCGCGGGTCACGGCCTGGTTTTTCGAGCTCTTTGATGATGTCGGTCACTGTTGGCACACCAAAGCGTTCATCGGTGAAATCGCGTGGGCTCAGGCCGCGCAATGCTTCGCCGTTGCCCATCAAATCCTGTAGCGCTTGTTCGGTCGCAGCCAGGATACGCTGAACAATTGGGTAGGCTTCCGGGTGAACGGTGGAGGCATCCAGCGGGTTATCACCGTGGTTAATACGCAAGAAACCTGCGCACTGTTCGAAGGCTTTTGGCCCCAGACGGCTCACTTTCAGCAACTGCTGGCGGTTCTGGAAACGGCCATTTTCATCACGCCAGTTAACGATGTTCTGCGCCATCATGCGCGTTAAACCTGCCACGCGAGTCAGTAATGGCACCGACGCGGTATTCAAGTCCACGCCAACGGCGTTTACACAGTCTTCGACGACCGCATCCAGTTTCTTCGCCAGCTGTGACTGGCTCACATCGTGCTGATACTGGCCGACACCGATAGATTTCGGGTCGATTTTCACCAGCTCCGCCAGGGGATCTTGCAGGCGGCGAGCAATAGAAACCGCACCGCGAATCGAAACATCGAGATCCGGGAATTCCAGTGCTGCCAGTTCAGATGCCGAATAAACCGATGCGCCTGCTTCGCTGACAATCACTTTCTGCGCGGTGACTTTCGGGAATTGCTCTTGAACGTCGAGGAAGAAACGCTCGGTTTCGCGTGATGCAGTGCCGTTGCCGATCGCTACAAGTTCGACGTTGTGCTTCTGACAAAGCGCGGCGACGCCAACAGCCGCTTTCGCGGCTTGGCCGGTGTGTGGGTAAATGGTATCGGTGGCGACCAGTTTGCCGGTTGAATCAACAACCGCGACTTTCACGCCAGTACGCAGGCCTGGATCGAGGCCCATGGTGGCACGCAGGCCAGCCGGAGCGGCCATCAATAAATCATGCAGGTTGCGGGCGAAAACGTTGATCGCTTCGTCTTCGGCGCGTTCACGCACGGTACCCATCAGCTCGGTTTCGAGGTGCATCAGCACCTTGATGCGCCAGGTCCAGCTCACCACGGCGCGACGCCAGGCGTCTGCTGGTGCGTTATTCAGGCGTAGGCCGAGATGGTCGATAATGATTTGTTCGCAATAGCTTTCACGCGGTGGTTCGTCATGCTGCGGATCGGCATTGAGCGCAAGCTGTAAAATACCTTCGTTGCGGCCACGGAACATTGCGAGCGCACGGTGTGAGGGAGCGGTAGCAATCGGTTCGTGATGGTCGAAGTAGTCACGGAATTTTGCGCCTTCCTCTTCTTTGCCAGCCACGACATTGGCAACCAGATGCGCATTTTTCCACAAGTAGTTACGCACTTTTGCCAGCAGCGCGGCGTCTTCGGCAAAACGCTCCATCAGAATGTAGCGTGCGCCATCGAGTGCGGCTTTGGTGTCGGCAACGCCTTTATCTGCGTCAACGTAACTTGCAGCGGCTTCTTCCGGCGTGTGGGACGGGTCATTCCACAGCAACTCAGCCAGAGGCTCCAGACCGGCTTCGATAGCAATTTGCCCGCGCGTACGGCGCTTTTGCTTATACGGCAAATAGAGGTCTTCAAGCTCGGTTTTGCTCAGCGTGCCATTAATGGCTGATGCGAGTTCGTCGGTCAATTTACCCTGGTCGGTAATGGATTTCAGGATGGTCTGGCGGCGGTCTTCCAGCTCGCGCAGATAGCCAAGACGGGTTTCTAACTGACGCAGTTGCGTGTCATCCAGACCGCCGGTGACTTCCTTACGATAACGCGCAATAAATGGCACGGTATTCCCTTCGTCCAGCAGGCGAACGGCGGCATCAACCTGTTCGTTGCGGGCCTTTAGTTCGCTGGCAATAATGCGGCAGAGTGAATCATTCATCATGGTTTTTTCATCTGTTTGAGTCGAAATTATTGGGGATAGTTATACGGATTGGAGGGTGAAAATGCCAGCCACAGCGCCTGAGTGGTGATGAATCGGACAGTTCTGCGGCTGGCTTGTGCTTATTTCACATACTCGATTTCATTGACGTACCACTGTGCTTCACCGGCGGGCGTTTGCACGATAGCGAGGTCACCCACTTCTTTTTTCAGCAGGGCGCGTGCCATTGGAGAATCAATAGAAATGTAATCTCTGCGGCCAAAAATTTCGTCATAGCCCACAATGCGAAAACGCATCTGGTTTCCTGCGTCATTTTCAATTTCCACCCACGCGCCGAAGAACACTTTGCCTTCTTGTTGCGGTGAATAGTCGACAATCTTCAACTGTTCGAGGCATTTCGTGAGATAACGCACTCTACGATCTATTTCTCGCAGACGTTTTTTGTTGTACTGGTAGTCGGCATTTTCACTGCGATCGCCAAGGCTTGCCGCCCAGGTGACCTTTTTTGTCACCTCTGGACGCTCTTCACGCCACAAGTAGTCCTTTTCTTGTTTGAGCTTTTCATAGCCTTCGCGGGTAATTAATGGCGTTTTCATCAGCAAGCCTTGCATGGGTGGAACAATTAAAGGTGATTTAAACCGAAATATCAGGGTGATGGCAATCCCGGAGATTTGCGAAGTAAGTCATTATTCTGTGTTAAAAAGTGCCCATAACCATCTGTTTAATATGCTTTGTAACAATTTCGACTAGAATATATACCAGAATTGACTGGTCGTAACGCTCCAGTTTTTTAAGAATACGCACTCACTGTTCGTGCCTTTGGGAGTATAAGAATGCAAGAGAATTATAAGATTCTGGTCGTGGATGACGACATGCGCCTTCGCGCGCTGTTAGAACGTTATCTCACCGAACAAGGCTTCCAGGTCCGTAGCGTTGCTAACGCAGAACAGATGGATCGCCTGCTAACCCGTGAGTCCTTCCACCTGATGGTGCTTGATCTGATGCTACCAGGTGAAGATGGCTTGTCTATTTGTCGCCGTCTGCGCAGTCAAAGTAATCCAATGCCAATCATTATGGTCACCGCGAAAGGCGAAGAAGTTGACCGAATTGTTGGTCTGGAAATTGGTGCCGATGACTACATTCCAAAACCATTCAACCCGCGCGAACTGCTTGCGCGTATCCGTGCTGTTCTGCGCCGCCAGGCCAATGAACTGCCGGGCGCTCCTTCTCAGGAAGAGGCGGTGATTGCCTTTGGTAAGTTTAAACTGAACCTCGGTACCCGTGAGATGTTCCGTGAAGATGAGCCTATGCCATTAACCAGCGGCGAGTTCGCAGTGCTGAAAGCACTGGTGAGCCACCCTCGTGAGCCATTATCACGCGATAAGCTGATGAACCTGGCCCGTGGCCGTGAATACAGTGCGATGGAACGTTCTATTGACGTGCAGATCTCCCGCCTGCGCCGCATGGTTGAAGAAGACCCTGCGCATCCACGCTATATCCAGACCGTATGGGGCCTGGGCTACGTATTCGTGCCGGACGGTTCCAAGGCATGAGGCGAGTCCGCTTCTCCCCCAGAAGCTCGTTTGCACGCACGCTGTTACTGATCGTCACCTTGCTGTTCGTCAGCCTGGTGACGACCTATCTTGTGGTGCTGAACTTCGCCATTTTGCCGAGTTTGCAGCAGTTTAATAAGGTACTGGCTTACGAAGTCCGTATGCTGATGACCGATAAGCTGCAATTGGAAGATGGCACGCAACTGGTGGTTCCGCCTGCATTTCGGCGTGAAATCTACCGTGAATTGGGTATCTCTCTTTATTCCAATGAAGCGGCGGAAGACGCGGGTTTACGCTGGGCTCAGCATTACGAATTCCTCAGTCATCAAATGGCGCAGCAGTTGGGTGGCCCAACCGAAGTTCGGGTTGAGGTTAACAAAAGCTCGCCGGTTGTCTGGCTGAAGACGTGGCTGTCACCGAATATCTGGGTTCGCGTTCCTCTGACTGAAATTCATCAGGGCGACTTCTCACCACTGTTCCGCTATACGCTTGCGATAATGCTGCTCGCGATAGGCGGCGCATGGCTGTTTATTCGTATTCAGAACCGACCCTTGGTTGACCTTGAACATGCTGCTTTGCAAGTAGGTAAGGGGATCATTCCGCCACCGCTTCGTGAATATGGCGCGTCTGAGGTGCGCTCTGTTACCCGGGCGTTCAACCATATGGCTGCTGGTGTGAAGCAACTCGCCGATGACCGCACGCTGCTAATGGCGGGTGTTAGTCACGATTTGCGTACACCACTCACTCGTATTCGTCTGGCAACAGAAATGATGAGTGAAGAAGATGGCTATCTGTCTGAATCGATTAATAAAGATATCGAAGAGTGTAATGCGATAATCGAGCAGTTCATCGATTACCTGCGTACCGGGCAAGAGATGCCGCTGGAAACCGCCGATCTCAACACCGTATTGGGCGAAGTGGTGGCAGCGGAAAGTGGATACGAGCGAGAAATCGACACCGATCTGCAAGCCGGCGAATTGCTGGTCAACATCCACCCGTTATCCATTAAACGTGCCGCGGCCAATATGGTGGTGAACGCAGCGCGTTACGGAAATGGTTGGATTAAGGTCAGCAGTGGCGGCGAGTTAAACCGTGCCTGGTTCCAGGTGGAAGATGACGGCCCAGGGATTAAACCTGACCAGCTCAAGCATCTGTTCCAACCTTTCGTGCGTGGTGATAGTGCGCGGAGCACCAGCGGCACCGGTTTAGGGCTGGCGATTGTGCAGCGTATTATCGACAACCATAACGGCCTGTTGGATATCGGCGTTAGTGAGCGGGGCGGTTTGCGGATACGGGCTTATTTACCGTTACCGATGAACAAAACGGTCAGCCAGTTAAAAGAAAGCTGAGTGATAAATAAAAAAGCGAACCTTTAAGGTTCGCTTTTTTGTAGCTCGGGTTAGCATAGATGGTGGATGTTACTTGTGCTAATCCCCCATACAAACTCATTCGCTATTCGAAAATTAAATCTTCGGCCCTGCGCTTACAAGTGCTGCACCCGCTGGAGTGTCGGTATATTTTTCGAAGTTCTCGATAAACAACTTAGCCAGTTGCTCCGATTTTTCCTGCCACTGTTCTGGTGATGCGTACGTTTTACGCGGGTCCAGAATATTGCCTTCCACGCCTGCCAGTGCTGTTGGAACAGCAAGACCAAAGATTGGTAAGGTGAACGTTTCGGTATCGTCCAGAGAACCGTTGAGAATAGCGTCGATAATTGCGCGCGTGTCTTTAATGGAGATACGCTTACCTGAGCCATTCCAGCCAGTGTTAACCAGATAGGCCTGTGCACCTGCCACCTGCATGCGTTTCACCAGCACTTCGGCATATTGCGTTGGGTGCAAAGAAAGGAATGCTGCGCCAAAGCAAGCAGAGAATGTTGGCGTCGGCTCGGTGACACCACGTTCAGTACCCGCCAGTTTGGCCGTGAAGCCTGACAGGAAGTGATACTGGGTTTGGTTGGCCGTCAGGCGCGAAACCGGTGGCAATACACCAAAAGCATCAGCAGTCAGGAAGATAACTTTCTTGGCATGCCCAGCTTTCGAAACCGGCTGAACGATGTTTTCGATGTGGTAAATCGGGTAAGAAACTCGAGTGTTCTCGGTTTTCGAACCGTCGTCAAAATCAATTGAACCATCGGCACGTACCGTTACGTTTTCCAGCAGCGCGTCACGACGAATCGCATTATAAATTTCTGGCTCTGCTTCCTGGGATAAACGAATCGTTTTTGCGTAGCAACCGCCTTCGAAGTTGAACACGCCGTCATCGTCCCATCCGTGTTCGTCATCACCAATCAGGCGGCGTTTCGGATCGGTAGAAAGCGTTGTTTTACCTGTGCCAGACAGGCCAAAGAACACAGCAACATCGCCTTTTTCGCCGACGTTTGCCGAACAGTGCATTGAAGCGATGCCTTTTAGCGGCAGCAGGTAGTTCATGATTGAGAACATCCCTTTCTTCATTTCGCCGCCGTACCAGGTGCCGCCAATCAGTTGCACGCGCTCGGTAAGGTTAAACGCGATGAAGTTTTCAGAGTTCAAACCCTGCTCTTTCCATTGTGGGTTGGTGCACTTGGCGCCATTCATCACCACAAAATCTGCTTCGAAAGTTTCAAGCTCTTCTTCGGTTGGACGGATGAACATGTTCTTAACGAAATGAGCCTGCCAGGCCACTTCGGTAATAAAACGCACCGACAGACGGGTGTCTGCATTCGCACCGCAGTAAGCATCAATAATAAAGAGGCGTTTGCCAGAGAGTTGGTTAGTGACCAGACCTTTCAGATGCTGCCAGGTTTCTTCACTAAGCGGTTTATTGTCGTTTTTACCTTTGCCGTTATCTGCCCACCACAGCGTGTCGCGGGTGGTGTCGTCACGGACGATGTATTTATCTTTTGGGGAACGGCCGGTAAATATGCCGGTATCTACGGCTATTGCACCGAGATTGGTTTCAATGCCGCGCTCAAAACCTTCCAGATTGGGGTTGAGTTCTTCGTGATACAGAGTGTCGTAATCGGGGTTGTAAACCACTTCACTTGCGTCATGAATTCCATAAGCCTTGAGATCTTGCGGGGTTATGCCTTTAACTCGCATTTCACTGCTCCTTAGCCAATTTGTACTGCCTGAGATTGTAGGGTTGTTTATTGGTTGTTAACCGCGACACCTATCATAGATTTGAGTATCCACTCGAATCCATATATACCCTTCGCCCTTCAAAATGCGGGGGTATTGGCTGCTCTCATTTACCCTAATCACTTACTTGAGTAAGCTCATCGGGATTCATTCGATTGCCGCCTACCTGCATTTTGAATAGCTTGGGTATAGCGGAAAACGCTGTGAAGCGAGTCACAACGGGGTGAGAGTATGGCAGGAAATGCTAGTACGGCAGGGAAAATATTCTGAATATGTTAAAAAATAGTGCGATTAACGGACGAGGTGTGATTAAGCACTCAATTCTATGAAACGAAGATTTGCCCTTCCATAAATGGAAGGGCAAAAGACATTAATGCACTTGCGGATCTGCTGGGGATGCGTTGTTGCGGATCTCTGCAATGTCCATGGCGTTGAACACGTAGTGATTACCGCAGTAGTCACAGTTCATGTCGATTTCGCCTTCTTCTGCAATGATGCTATTCACTTCTTCATCAGGCAGAGTTCTTAGTGCATCGGCACAGCGTTCGCGTGAACAGGTACACTTAAATTCAACGTTTTGAGGATCGTAAAGTGTCACTTCTTCTTCGTGGTACAAACGCCACAGCACGTCATTAGCTGGTAGGGTCAACAACTCTTCAGCCTTGATGGTTTCAGTCAGTGCCGCCAGGTGGTTGAAATCGTCAGCCTGTGCGTCTTGCGCTGGCAGAACTTGCAACAACATGCCACCCGCTGCTGGTTTGCCTTCAACATCACCAGTGCGGATAAACAGACGCGTTGGCAACTGCTCGGAACGTAAGAAGTAATCTTCCAGACATGCCGCCAGAGTATCACCTTCAAGCCCAACAACACCCTGGTAGCGCTCTCCTTGAGCCGGGGTGATAGTAATGACCAGATAGCCATTGCCAACCAACGTTTTTAGATCCGCATCGGCAGGGATATCACCTTTAAAACGCGCAACACCACGCATTTGCTGGTTATTGTTGCCGTTAATCACTGCGAGGGTCATAGGACCATCACCCTGCAATTGCACAGTGATATCACCATCAAACTTCAGCGTTGCAGTCAGTAGACTGGTTGCGACCAGCAATTCACCAAGAATGGTTTTTACCGGGGCTGGGTAATCATGGTTTTGCATGATTTGCTGCCAGGTGTCGGAAACCGTTACCAGTTCACCGCGAACGGCAAAGTTTTCAAACAGGTAACGATGTAGTTGGTCGTGTTGGGTCATAATTTTCTCTCATTCGGATGACATCTTTTATTCGTTGCCACCGTGTTTAAATTTCATCAAATCACGACGCTCTTTTTTATCCGGGCGTCGGTCGGGGTGGGGCATGGTCAGCGCGTTCATTTTGCGTGCCAGCGCTACTTTTTCCCGCTTAGTGATACTTTCCGCTGTCTCTTCATAAAGCTGCGAGGCATCGGTGGCCGGGCGGCGCTGTTCAGTTAGCGCCAGCACTTTAACGGTTTTCTCGTCATTGCCCTGGCGTAGCGTCAACATGGCATTCAGCTCAACGATTTTACTCGGTTTGCTGCGTTGCCCGTTGTAATGCACCTTACCGCCTTCAACCATTTCCCGAGCAATAGCTCGCGTTTTATAAAAACGTGCAGCCCACAGCCATTTGTCGAGACGCACACCTTCAGACGATTTTTCTTTCATCACGACTCCTTAGATATCAACTTCGGGAGTAGTCGGCGATAGTCGTTCAATGCCGGATGATGCTGGTAAGTTTTGTCAGCCTGGCCAGAATCGGGATTGGTCACGCCCAGGCAATAACGAATACCAAACTTCGCGGCGGAGTCCAGAATAGCTTCGCTATCGTCAATAAATAGCGTTCTGGCGGGTTCCAGCCCGGTATGCTCGGCAACGGCTTGCCACAACCGCTGATCTTCTTTCGGATAACCAAATGTGTGGGTGGAAAGCAATAAATCAAGGTGTTGGCCTAAACCGGTATGTTCAAGTTTGACGGCCAGATTATGTGGATGGGCATTCGTCAGTAAGATACGCCGCTTGCCGCAGTCTTTCAGGGCATTAAGGAACGGGACGGTATCTTCACGCAGCACGGCATTTGGCCCTTGCGTGGTGGTCATTGCACAAATATCCAACCCCAGACGCTCGCTCCAGTAATCCAGACAGTACCAGTTTAGCGTATGTTGCACGTCGTGATATTCGCGGGCAATCAACTGATGGGCTTCATCCAGTGGAATGTTTCTTTGCTCACTGACTGTTTCTGGCACCAATTTTTGCCAGAAGTGGCTATCGAACGCGAGATCCAGCAATGTGCCGTCCATATCGAGCAATACGGTATCGACATCCTGCCAGGCAATATCAATATGCATAGGTTCGGACCTGATTAGAGGAAACTGCGCGACAGGTTAGCACAACCTGCCGCGTGACGTTTAGAACAGCGGGCGTACAGCGGAGATCGTGGTTAAAGATGGATTTATACAGTTATCGTAGTACTGCTGGATTTGCGCCAGGCGATTGCGGCTGCGGCGGTAGCGGCGAATCGCCAGCACGCCGTTAATGAGCAGACAGGCAATCATGCCGATAAGCAACAGTGTAGTACTGATGTAGCGCCACAGGCTGCTGCTATCCGGGATTTTATGCAGGGTGATGTGCTGCGTACCGTTTGCATCCTGATAGATGCCGGTAATAATTCCCTCGGCACTAAACGGCGTTTTAAGCAGCATATCGGCTAGACGCTGGAATTCACTCCACTGCTCCTGGGCCGGAATGTCATACAACGGAACCGGTGGCAAAGGCTGGTCTACGAGATCACTTCCTTCATCGCTAATAATCACATACCCAGCAGGAGCAGGACTGTTCAGAGACTGTGCGGCACGTGCTGTTTCACGAATAAAGAATGGCGCTGTCGAGGTGGTGACCAGGTTATCTAGTGACTCGGCACTGACCGGTCGCAGCAGAACATTTACGCCTGTGAGTTTTCCTGAATCTGCCTTTTTGGTCAGCGTATCCCAATCCTTGGTATTACCCAGATTGACTAGCGCATTTTTGAGGCGAACACATTCATCTTCTGCGGTACATAGCGCCTGCGTTTTCAGCACAATACCGGCGAAATCATCCAACAACACCATGCCTGATTTTTGAATAGCACTACGTAGCTGCGGGTTTACTTTCGAATCGTCACTGGTTTGCGGATGAATTTGCCCACTCACCGCCTGAGTCAGTGCTGTGGCTTTATCCATAATATCGGATTCAGGCAACGGCAACGCCTGCGCGTTATTCCAGATGATTTGCGAACAGTCGAAGGGGGTAAACGGATAAGATTGTCGATTGGTATAATTACTAGGCGTGTGGATATTGCACATGCCAGTACCGTTTACTTTCAGCGTATCACCAACACGGAGTGTCGTTTTATCGAGGTCTGCTACGGTGGTTGCTTCGATAGTTTGCGCGCCTTTTAGCTTGGAGATACTCAGTTTTAAAGGCATCTCCAGCGGCACCCAAATTGTCAGCATGATCAAAACGGCCAGGCTTCCAATGGCAATCACCAGATTGCGAACCCAATGCTGAATAGGGAAGTTGCGTACTTCGTCATGCAGTGACAGGAATCGACCCTGGCGAATCACATGCCTGTCGAGATAAATATCAATATCGGTTTTTTGCCCAAGGTCCTGAGCAACATATGGTTGCCAGTGCGCAGGGTAGATCAGGTCAATTATCCCCAAAGAGATATTGTTAATCTGATCCTGATTCGATTCCCCAAAAAGCCCCCAGCGCTTAGGTGTACCGCGTAAACAGTGGACCTCACGTAGAGCATTTTTTGCCGGAGGAGCAAACAGGCCCCAAAGGCTCGCAGCCAGTAGCATAAATGCACCACCGACTAGCCATGGCAACACAACTGCAGGTGTAACCAGGCACAAAAACAGCATTACAAAGGCGACACAAATAAGAATGGCTTCGCGTAACCCATCGGGACGGCTCAGTGCATACTCTTCAGGTGTTTCCTGGCGGATATTGAGCAGCTCAATTTGTTCGCTTTCTTCGCCACGAATAGATGCCTGACTATGGGGCGTTTGTTCCAGTGCAAAACCACGATTTTCGCTGCTGTAGTCGATAAGCGTGTGCCCGTTAAGGGAGATAACCAACGGCATGGTTTCAGTACGAATCAACTCAACGTAGTTATCGTTACTAATGTACTGTTCCCAGAATGGTGGAAGATGCACCTCTACTGAATCAAGGTAATAGCGCCACTTATTCGGGTCGTCAGTTGATAAGCCATAGCGGGTGATGGAGCGTGTGAGAGCAAGTGCTGTGTTGCTCAGGGAATTTAATACTAGTTTTGTCGGTGCAGCACTGGCACCTGAAGGCCCCACGATATCCTGCGTGCGGTCTAATGATTCAATATAGTTTTCAACGGCATTGCGTTCGTCTGTGGTCAACTTGCGTGAAGTTGCACCGCTAAACGATGGGGCTTGTGAAGCACGAGCGCGTAAGCGCAGGCTGCGCCAGATAAGCCATCCCGCAATTAAGATGCAGGCCAGCATAGCAGCTAAAAGAAGTAATAAGGTGCTCATGCCTTCCCCATCAAACACTCGTTTTCTTATTAAAACGCAGCAAGTTGCACCCTTTACAGCATTTGGGTGTAAAAAACGTTATCGGCAGGTACGGCCTCAATCTTGAGGCATTTTTGTATGTATAGCCTGCTGTAACATAATGTTAGCAAAGCGACTTTACGAGAAATATCAGCAAATTCCTATTTCATTTGTCGTCTATTGACACGTGGCAGAGGTCTTGAAAAATCACCTAAAGTTGCAAAAATGTAAATAATAACTAATGTCCGTTGCGTGAGATATGTGGCATAACGCACAATGGAGCACCTGCATTTACTGTTAGCCCAGCAACGATGAGCAAACCATTACAAAAACCGACCATTTTACATGTTGAAACCGTGGCTCGTTCACGGCTGTTTAATGTCGAAACGGTGGACCTGGAGTTCAGCAACGGTGTGCGCCGAGTCTATGAGCGTATGCGCCCATCCGCCCGCGAAGCTGTAATGATAGTCCCTATCGTTGATAACCATTTGATTTTGATTCGCGAATACGCCGTTGGTACGGAATCATATGAACTTGGCTTCTCTAAAGGGTTAATTGACCCGGGCGAGACTGTCTTTGAAGCAGCGAACCGCGAGTTGAAAGAAGAGGTTGGCTTCGGAGCTAATCAGCTAACATTCTTGAAAAAATTGACAATGGCACCGTCCTATTTCTCCAGCAAAATGAACATCGTGATTGCTGAGAATCTCTATCCAGAATCTCTGGAAGGTGATGAGCCAGAAGAACTACCGCAAGTGCTTTGGCCGATAGAGTCAATGCTTGATCTGCTAAATGAGGAAGATTTTAGCGAAGCGCGAAATGTGAGTGCGCTTTTCCTCGTGCGTGAATGGTTGAAAGAGCAGGGGCGTTTGTAACTTTTTCTCTTAAAGCCCGTTTCAAGGTGAAACGGGCTTTAACACTACCTAGAACAGCTCGTGGGTCTCGCCGTTATCAATTATCGTAGTCCCTACTTCATGCACAGCCTGCTGCGTCGGTTGGGTGCCTTCAATAAAGAATTCAGGACGGCTATTCCCGCCATTAGCAAGTTGCCCGGTGCTGCGATCGATATTGACCGTAACAATGCCTGGTGGCGGCGTTAACGGCTCTTCCGGAACACCTTCCAGTGCGGCTTTCATAAACTCATCCCAGGCTGGTTGAGCACTCTTCGCCCCACCTTCATAACCTGAAATTTGGTCCTTAATCGCCCCTGATGCTGATGTACGTCCAAGGTCGCGACGATGATCATCAAAGCCAATCCAGACAGATGTCACCACGCCCGGTCCGTAGCCTGAGAACCATGCATCTTTCGAACTGTTTGTCGTACCGGTTTTGCCGCCGATATCATTGCGTTTCAAATCACGCCCTGCTCGCCAGCCAGTACCTTGCCAGCCTGGTTCGCCAAAGATGTTTGAGTTCAACGCACTCTTAATCAGGAACGCCAGTGGGGTGTTGATAACATGTGGCGCGTATTCAGGCGGACTGCTCTGTGCAACTAACTCCGTATTCGCTTGTTCAAGCTTCGGCATTGGAACGCTAACGTTCTGTTTTTCCTCAGACTGTGCGACGTCTTCGACATTCTGATTTTCCAGCACGTTAGACTTTTGCGTTTCACCGTAAATCACCGGGATATCACAATCCGGGCAAGCCACTTTCGGTTTCGCTTCAAAGATTGTCCCACCGATTTCATTCTCAATTTTAGAGATGTAATACGGGTCAACCAGGAAGCCACCGTTAGCCATCACCGAGTAACCGCGCGCAACTTGCATTGGTGTGAAGGATGCCGAGCCTAACGCCAGCGATTCGGTATGCACGATGTTTTGCGCAGGGAAGCCAAAGCGTTGCAGATATTCAGCCGCATAATCCACGCCCATCGCGCGCATTGCACGTACCATTACCACGTTTTTCGACTGACCAAGACCCTGACGCAATCTTATTGGTCCGGAATATTCTGGTGGAGAGTTTTTCGGGCGCCAATCGGAACCCGCACCAGCATCCCAGCGCGAAATTGGCACATCATTGAGCACGCTTGCCAGCGTCAAACCTTTGTCCATTGCCGCTGTGTAGAGGAATGGTTTGATGTTGGAGCCAACCTGACGTAATGCCTGCGTTGCGCGGTTGAACTTGCTCTGATTGAAATCAAAGCCACCGACCAGGGCGACTACAGCACCATCATGTGGGTTGATGGAAACCAGGGCGGAGTTCACATCAGGGATTTGTCCAAGCCACCAATTATCATCGACTTTTCGCACCCAGATTTGCTGCCCGGCCTGTACTACATCGGTCACTTTTCGTGGCGTTGGGCCCTGAGCAGTATCTGAACGATAAGGACGCGCCCAGCGCATGCCGTCCATGTTGATGGAAACGGCGCTGCTATCCGCCAACAATGCGGTAGCTTCATTCGGTGATGCTTGCGTAATCACAGCAGGGAAAAGTGGGCCGTAGACCGGTAGATTCTTTAACGAATCGACAATCTTCGTTTTGTCCCACGGTGTTTCACCTACTTTCCACAGCACGTTTGATGGGCCGCGATAGCCGTGGCGCATATCATAGGCCATAACGTTGTTACGTACGGCTTGTTGCGCGGCTTGCTGAGTTTTGCGAGTGATGGTGGTGTAAACCTTATAACCATCTTCGTAGGCCTTCTCACCATACTTAGCAACCATGTCCTGGCGGACTAATTCAGACAAGTAAGGTGAGGAGAACGCGATTTCCGGTGCGTGGTAATTCGCATCGATTGGTTGATTTCGCGCTTCATCGTATTGCGCCTGAGTGATGTAGTTCTCACTCAACATACGCGATAACACCACATTACGGCGGGAAGTTGCGCGATCAAGCGAGTACAGCGGGTTAAAGGTTGACGGTGCCTTTGGCAAACCGGCAATGACCGCTATTTCACTCAGGCTTAACTCATCAACTGACTTCCCAAAATAGACTTGTGCTGCAGCACCCACGCCATAAGCGCGGTAACCGAGATAAATCTTGTTGAGGTAAAGTTCGAGGATTTCGTCTTTGGTCAGTAATTGCTCAATACGAATTGCCAGGAACACTTCTTTTATCTTACGCGTCAGCGTGCGTTCAGGACTTAAGAAGAAGTTACGTGCCAACTGTTGGGTGATAGTACTTGCGCCCTGCGATGCATGACCAGAAAACAGTGCCACGCTGGCGGCACGGAATATCCCAACCGGATCAACACCATGGTGTTCGTAAAATCGGCTGTCTTCCGTCGCAATAAACGCTTTCACCATCACTGGCGGAATTTGATCGAGCGTTACCGGAATACGGCGCTTCTCACCATATTGCGCGATTAACTCGCCATCAGCCGTATAAACCTGCATTGGAATTTGCAGTCGCACGTCTTTCAGCGTGGCGACATCAGGCAACTGCGGCTCAATAAATTTGTAGAGCCCGAAGATCGAGCCTGCTCCCAGCAGAATGCAACAGACTGCAAGGATTAATAAATACTTTACGAACTTCACCTTAAATTTCCCATTACGTTTCCATTGGGCAGTTTATAAACAACCGCGCGGTAGTATAAAGGCAAGCCAGTGGCATTGGTATGGCATTTTCCGTAACCGGCGATAAGGAGATCGTAAACATGGTATTCACAACCTGGCAAATTGGCATGGATATTCAACACGAAAGCATTCGGGTTGTGGCTGTTCAGCGCCAACGGCAAGGGTGGCAACTTCGGCATTGGTGGCAATTGCCATTGCCTGAAGGCACCTTTAGCGACGGGCTAATAATGAATACTGAAGCGCTGACTAAAGCACTGGTGGAGTGGCGAAAAGAGTTACCGCTACGTCACCAGATACGCATCTCTTTTCCTGGGTCACGGACATTACAACGCCCGGTCCCGGCACCCGATAAACGTTTGTCTGAACCCGCAAGAGAAGCTTATATCGCCTCAGCAACTGCCCGTCAGTTGCAGATGACATCGGCTCAATTGTGTTGGGATTATTTACCGTCACAAGATGTTGCTGATCCACATTTGATAGTAGCTGCGCGCCAGACAGATGTCGCTGCGTTGCTCAAAAGTCTGGCCGCGATAAGGCTATATCCGGCGACAGTAACCCCTGGAGCCAGCGCATTGCCGGCACTCGTTTCTCCGTGTCGGCTGGAGAAATGTCAGTACCTGGTTCATCAAGAACAGGGCCATTGGTTATGGTCTTCTAATGAGCCTGTGCCACGTTGGGGATGGAGTGATACCAATGCAATACCAACAATTTTCGACTTGTGTCAGCAATTAAAAACCGAGCCTGAGTTGGTTGCATTGAGCCAGGTGCAATCGTCACCAGTTCCGGCGAATATTTTATCTTTGGATGCCTGGAGAGCGTTTTACCGTTTGCAGCCTCCATTACCTCGTAATGGCTCTGAATTTACGGTCGCGATAGCGCTGGCGATAGGTAGGGTATTCAGCTAATGCGCCTGATTAATTTACTACCGTGGCGCCAGATACAGCGCCAGCAACGTGTACGCCGCTGGAGCCTGTTATTCAGCCTGGTTTTGGTGCTTGTGCCGTTGCTTGTAATGGGAGGGCGGCAGTTTGCCATATGGGAAATTCACCAACAGCA
Source organism: Buttiauxella sp. BIGb0552 (assembly GCF_004366275.1). Lineage (NCBI taxonomy): Bacteria > Pseudomonadati > Pseudomonadota > Gammaproteobacteria > Enterobacterales > Enterobacteriaceae > Buttiauxella > Buttiauxella sp. BIGb0552. The sequence goes on along the minus strand of NZ_SODY01000005.1, from coordinate 39,714 downwards.
GGCACGAAAAGATTACCTGACAAGTATGCAATCTGCATTGCAGCATCTCTATCAACAGCGGCTGGTTCTGCAGAAGCAGAACCAAGAAATACTGCGCTTGCAGAGCGTTCGTGAAGCGCAGCAAAAAGCTATCCGGATATGGGAAAAACGTTTGATCCGTATCGCTAGCATTATGCCAGATGGGGCCTGGCTGTCTTCCTTAACAATGCAAAAAGGGCAATTGATAGTAAAGGGCCGCACCAACCTTCTTGACGATTTACAGGGGCTGGAAAAGGAGCTTGCTCATCTTGAAGGTATTTCTACAGTTCGGACAGGTGCGGTCCAGCACGAAGCCCAGGGCGGCTTTGGTTTTGTTTTCACCTTAACGATATCTGAGGTGGCAAATGCCCTGGTTAATTGAACGCTGGCTGAGTGGCCCAGGCTGGAGGCGTGTGGCGATATTTGCTGCCGTAACGGGCTTAGTCACAGTTGCTGCCTGGATGAGTTTTATACGGCCAAATCATTCTCATTTTTCTCAGTTAGAAGCAGACAGCAAGCAGACAACTCAACGCATTGCTGAGTTGCAACGCAAAATCCTTCAAGTTTCACCTTCTGAATTGCACGTGCGTTTATCTAATTTACGGGCATTTTCCATAGCGGAGTTCGTTGGGGAATCAAGGGGCAAGTTGCTGAAATGGCAGCCTGAAAATAAGGAGGGAACACTGGAAATTCTTTTGCCATGGGAGGAGCTACCGAGTTTATTTATCAGGCTTGCAGAATATCGAGTGGTATCGGGGCACTCTTTCACCATTACTGCACAAGGTGACTTGCTCAAGCTTATGATGAAAATGGAGTTTTCCGATGAATCGTAGCATTTTTTGGGTAGGATTTATGGTCATTCCAACTGTGAGTGCTATGCCTCCAAACCCCTTTCAGCAGCATATTTCTCCTTGTGAAAAACTGACCGAGCAGCTGGCGGCCTGGGTATTACAGGGAGTAATCAGTTCGCCCACTGCGAGTACTGCGTTGATGCTCAGTCCACAAGGTATCGGGCAGCGAATCAAAGTAGATAAAGAGCTCTTTCCCGATGTACGCATTGAAAATGTCGGGGTGGGGTATGTGGTGGCGAGGGTTAATCCTGCCTGCAAACCCTCTTCTTATCGTTGGGAAATAAAAGGAAAAACATATGCCATGGATGCGGGTATTTCTTCTGGTGTTGGCTCTGCCTCTCTCCTGCCAGGCAGGTAAAGGCATATCTCTGGTCTTGGACAATGCGCCGGTAACCCAGGTTTTACAGGCATTAGCTGAAAACCAAAACGTTAACCTTATGGTTGCTCCAGGGGTGGATGGAGTACTTTCGCTTAACTTGATTGATGTGCCGTGGAAACAAGCATTTGAATTGGTATTGAATAGTGCGGAGCTTAGCCAGCAGCGGGAAGGTAATGTAATACAGATTTTTCCGAAGGCTCGCTTACGTGAGCAACAAGCGCAAGCGGTGGAGCAGCGAAAACAACAGGCACTTGATCAACCTATGTTCTACCAGGTCTTCACTCCTCATCATGCCGATGTTGAAGATTTATCGACATCACTAAAATCTGGTGGAAATAAGTTGTTGAGTGCTCAGGGTAATATGACGGCTGACAAACGCACTAACCGGCTGATTGTGCGAGATAACAAGGCAGTGCTCAAACAGATTGCTGACTGGGTGAAAGAAATGGATTTGCCAATTGGGCAAGTGGAAATTTCAGCCCATATTGTCACTATCAACCAGGATAAGTTACGTGAGCTTGGCGTGAAGTGGTCAACAGCCGAACAAAAAGGGGAAAGTAAGCTTCATCAGACCACAGGCTTTTCAGCCGATCTTTCTGTCAATAACGCTACCACAAAGGTTGGTTTTAACATCGCTCGAATAGATGGACGACTGCTGGAGCTTGAATTGTCTGCTCTGGAACAACAGCAACAGCTTGAAATCATTGCCAGCCCGCGCCTGATGGCGGCACATCAACAGCCTGCCAGCATCAAGCAAGGTACGGAGATCCCTTATCAGGTATCCAGTGGTGAGAGCGGGGCAACTGCAATAGAGTTTAAAGAAGCTGTTCTGGGGATGGAAGTGACGCCAACTATTCAGTCAGATGGCAATATTCGTCTAAAATTGCGCATTAGCCAAAATATGCCTGGCCGTAGCATTCAGCAATCTGATGGTGAAGTTTTGGCCATAGACAAGCAAGAAATTGAAACTGTTGTTGCGGTGAAAAATGGCGAAACCCTTGCCCTTGGCGGGATCTTCCAGCAACACAACACTGACAGTAGCGACAGCGTCCCTTTGCTTGGCTCAATACCTATTGTGGGCAGCCTGTTTCGCCATGATGCAAAAAATCATCAACGCCGTGAATTAGTGGTATTTATTACCCCTCGACTTATCCCTGTTTCGTAGCGTTTTCTTTCCTCATCGTGCAGTTTTTCTTTGAAACGTTGCCCAGGTGTTTGACGGCAGAGAGGAATTAGCTTACAAGGTGTACCGTTTCGAGAGGCTGGTTGCTCAAGTCTTGTGACAGATAACCCCGATTCATGCATTTTCTTCTTCATAAGAAGGCTGGGGAATATAATCGGTTGCCAAACCACCTTGAGTATTGAGATAATTTTCAGTCTGACTCTCGCACTATCGCTTATGAGGTTTCAGTTCATGTCCCGCTGCACCTGGTTGTAACAGGGCGGGTTTATCATCAACGAATTGTCTTAGTAGTACCGAAAAAATGGCAGAGAAACGCAATATCTTTCTGGTTGGGCCTATGGGTGCCGGCAAAAGCACTATTGGGCGTCAGTTAGCTCAGCAACTCAATATGGAATTTTTCGATTCTGATCAAGAGATTGAGAAACGTACCGGAGCTGATGTGGGCTGGGTATTCGACGTTGAAGGCGAAGACGGCTTCCGCGATCGCGAAGAAAAAATCATCAACGAACTCACTGAAAAACAGGGCATTGTGCTGGCAACTGGCGGCGGTTCTGTAAAATCTCGTGAGACCCGTAACCGTCTCTCAGCCCGTGGAGTTGTGGTGTATCTTGAAACCACAATTGAAAAACAGCTTGCTCGTACGCAGCGTGATAAAAAACGCCCACTACTGCAAGTTGAGACTCCGCCGCGTGAAGTTCTTGAAGCCTTAGCTCAGGAACGCAATCCTCTTTATGAAGAGATTGCTGATGTGACGATTCGCACTGACGACCAAAGTGCCAAAGTGGTTGCTAACCAGATTATTAATATGTTGGAAAGCAACTGATTCTGGCTTAATCGAAAAAAACGCCTGCGGGCTAAGCAACATCAAGGTGGACTTCGCGTTATGGAGAGGTTAACAGTCACTCTCGGGGAACGTAGTTACCCTATCACCATTGCTGCTGGGTTATTTAGTGACTCGGCATCTTTTGGGCCGCTGAAGGCTGGCGACCAAACGATGCTGGTGACCAATGAAACCCTGGCGCCGCTCTACCTGGATAAGGTGCGTGGCGTGCTGGAGCAAGCGGGCGTTAAAGTCGATTCCGTCATCCTTCCGGATGGCGAACAATTTAAGAGTCTCGCTGTATTAGACACTGTCTTTACTGCGTTACTTGAAAAGCCACATGGTCGTGACACGACACTCATTGCCTTGGGCGGTGGTGTCGTCGGTGACCTGACTGGCTTTGCCGCGGCGAGTTATCAACGCGGCGTGCGCTTTATTCAAGTTCCAACCACTTTGCTTTCGCAAGTGGACTCTTCTGTTGGCGGTAAAACAGCCGTTAACCACCCCCTAGGTAAAAATATGATTGGCGCGTTCTACCAACCTGCTTCGGTAGTGGTGGATCTCGACTGTCTGAATACTTTACCTGCTCGGGAGTTGGCATCTGGTCTGGCAGAAGTCATTAAGTACGGAATTATTCTCGACGGCGATTTCTTTAACTGGCTTGAAGAAAACCTGGATGCATTGCTTGCGCTGGATGGTAAAGCAATGGCCTGGTGTATTCGTCGTTGTTGTGAGCTGAAAGCAGAAGTTGTTGCCGCTGACGAGCGCGAAAGTGGCTTACGTGCTTTACTGAATTTGGGCCACACCTTTGGTCACGCTATAGAAGCAGAAATGGGCTATGGCAATTGGCTACACGGTGAAGCTGTTTCCGCAGGTATGGTTATGGCGGCACGAACAGCTCAGCGTTTAGGGAACTTCAGTGAGGCAGATGTGCAGCGCATTATTAAATTGCTGCAACGTGCCGGGCTGCCAGTTACTGGGCCGAACGAAATGTCTGCTGCTGCGTATATGCCCCACATGATGCGTGACAAAAAAGTTTTGGCTGGTGAGCTGCGCTTAGTGCTGCCGCTGGCAATCGGGAAGAGTGAAATGCGTGGCGGAGTTCCACACGATATCGTTTTGTCCGCCATTGCTGATTGTCAGCAGGCTTAATTATTAGAAATTTCGGTCGCTGAAGTCAGGCGATTTTTAACTTCAGGTTATGTGCTGAGTTTGAATTGCTGGCACAAGCCTTTGAGTGGGGTGTTAAATGGATGAATTTAAACCGGAAGACGAACTGAAACCCGATCCTAGCGATCGTCGTTCAGGCCGTAGCCGCAAAGCTGATGAGCGCGAAAATGAGCCGCAAATCAATGTCGATGATGTTGAATTAGACTCTGATGAGCCTCGTCCAGCGCGTACCCATCGTGCTCGTGATGAAGAAGAGTATGAAAACGACGACTCCCTGCAAGTTGACGCAGAAGAACGTCGCCCGGCACGTACCCGCAAAAAATCCGCTAAACAGAAAGTCCCGGTTTCCCGCCAGCACCTGATGATGGGCATTGGTATTCTTGTCCTGTTGCTGCTAATCATCGGAATTGGTTCGGCCCTGAAAGCCCCTTCTACTGATACTGAAACAGCGAATAAGAATCCGAACGCTGAAAAGAATATCGATTTGTCCGGCTCTGCTGCTGACCAGGCTAATGGCGCGCAACCGCAGCCAGGTGACACATCTGCTGCTAATCAGACCGAAACCGCAGGTAACCCGCAAGAAGTGACTCTTCCTGCAATTTCTTCAACGCCGTCTGATGCGCAAACTCAACCTGCGCCACAGGGCCAACAGCGTGTTGAAGTTCCGGGCGATCTGAATAATGCACTGACTCAACAGTCCGGCCAGATTGACAATGCAGTTACCAGCTCAACGCTGCCAACAGCACCAGCCACCGTGGCGGCAGTTGCAGGCAGCAATGGTGCAACAACGGCACCACGTCCGGTCGCGAAAGCAGAGCCAGTGAAACCTGCAGCGCCACGTCAGGAACGCAAAACGGCTGTCATTGAACCGCAACACAAAGCTCAACCAGCGAAGCAACAGCCTGCCGTGAAAAGCACAGTAACAGAGCCAAAACCTGTTGCTACAGCTAAACGCAGCGAACCTGTCACAGCGCCAGCGCAGACTGCTCCAGCTAAAGCGCCTGTCACTGCCGCAGCTCCGCAGCAAACTACAGCTGCACCGCAAGCAACAGCAACAACATCTGCACCAAAAGCGACAGCAGCACCGGTTACAACTGCAACTGGCGCTGTCGCGGGTGATGCAGGCGCAATCAAAGGTGCGCCGGGTAGCCATTACACCCTGCAGCTTAGCTCTTCTTCAAACTCAGCAAACCTGAATGCATGGGCGAAGAAAGAGAATCTGCAGCACTATATGGTTTACCAGACTGTGCGAAATGGTCAGCCGTGGTATGTGTTGGTTAGCGGTATCTATGCCAACAAAGATGAGGCAAAACGTGCCGTTGCGACATTGCCAGCTGATGTGCAAGCCAAGAACCCATGGGCAAAACCTATCCATCAGGTTCAGTCTGATCTGAAGTGATGAACAAGCGCAGCCGCTGTTGGAACCTTTCCACAGCAGGAAAAGGTGTAAATAGTTAGGCAGCATGAAAAAAAATCGCGCTTTTCTGAAATGGGCGGGGGGGAAATACCCCCTGCTCGAAGACATTAAAAAGTATCTGCCGAAAGGTGATTGTCTGATTGAGCCGTTCGTCGGCGCCGGCTCAGTCTTTCTGAATACTGATTACTCTCGTTATATCCTCGCAGATATTAACAGCGATCTGATTAACCTCTATAACATCGTCAAAACCCGCACGGATGAGTACGTTCAGGAGTCCCGTAAACTCTTTACTGCCGAGCAAAACGATGAGCAGGCGTTCTATCTCAATCGTACCGAATTTAACCAGTGCAAAGATGAGTTTCGTCGTGCATTGCTGTTTTTATATCTGAACCGCCATTGTTACAACGGCCTGTGTCGTTATAACCTACGTGGTGAATTCAATGTCCCGTTTGGCCGTTACATCAAACCCTACTTCCCTGAAGAAGAGTTGTATCATTTTGCCGAACGAGCGCAGAACGCCACATTCTTATGTCAGTCGTATGATGTCAGCATGGCGGATGTCAGTGCAGGGTCTGTTGTCTATTGCGATCCTCCCTACGCGCCTTTGTCGGCAACGGCTAATTTTACGGCGTATCACACCGATAGCTTTAACGCTGTGCAGCAGCAACATCTCGCGCAGTTAGCTGAAAACTTGCAAGGAAATCGCATTCCGGTGCTGATTTCTAATCATGATACGGAACTCACCCGGTTGTGGTATCACCAGGCAAAACTGCATGTCGTGCAGGTGCGTCGCAGCATTAGCCGGAATGGTGGAGCACGTAACAAGGTGGACGAACTGCTGGCGCTGTATAAAGTCAGTGCCTAAGACGTTTCGTCCGCAGTCTTTTTTGATTTGCTATTGGAGAAGCGGATGAAACAGTTTTTGATTGCCCCCTCAATCCTCTCAGCCGATTTTGCCCGTTTGGGTGAAGACACGGCTGCAGTGCTGGCTGCTGGTGCGGATGTCGTCCATTTCGATGTTATGGATAACCATTACGTTCCTAACCTCACTATTGGTCCGATGGTGTTAAAAGCCCTGCGTGACTACGGTATTACTGCCCCTATTGATGTGCATCTGATGGTGAAGCCCGTTGACCGTATCATTCCGGATTTCGCCGCGGCTGGCGCCAACATCATTACCTTCCACCCGGAAGCGTCAGAGCATGTTGACCGTTCCCTGCAACTGATCAAAGAGCACGGTTGCAAAGCAGGCCTGGTGTTTAACCCAGCGACATCGTTGAGTTGGCTTGATCACGTCATGGATAAACTCGATGTGATTTTGCTGATGTCCGTTAACCCAGGTTTTGGCGGCCAATCATTTATTCCACATACGCTGGAAAAACTGCGTCAGGTGCGTGAGCGCATTGACGCTTCTGGCTATGATATTCGTCTGGAAGTAGACGGTGGCGTGAAAGTCGACAATATCGCTGAAATTGCTGCGGCAGGTGCTGATATGTTTGTTGCCGGTTCGGCAATTTTCAATCAGCCAGACTACAAAGCCGTTATTGAACGTATGCGTAGTGAGTTAGCAAAGGTAAGTCATGGATAAGTTAAGTAAAATTCGCGGTATCGCCTTTGATTTAGACGGTACTCTGGTCGACACAGCATTGGGTCTGACGCAGGCAATGGACCAGGCGCTGTATGCACTGGAGTTGCCGACGGCGGGTGAAGACAATGTTGAAAAGTGGATCGGTAACGGTGCAGATGTGCTGGTTAAGCGCGCACTGACTTGGGCGCTGAAAGGTGAAGAGCCTGAAGCCGACCGATGCAGCATCGCTCGTAAATTGTTTGACGCCTACTATGCGCAAACAGCAGAAGAGGGCAGCTTCCTGTTCCCGGAAGTCGCTAATACGTTAGCTGTTTTGGCCGAAAAAGGCTTGCCGATGGGGCTGGTAACTAACAAGCCAACACCGTTTGTGTTACCGATGCTGGAAAGATTGGGCATTGCGCAATATTTCAAAGTCATTATTGGTGGCGATGATGTGGAAAACAAAAAACCGCATCCCGAAGCGCTGCATAAAGTGATGGCAGAGTTGAATCTTAGCGCGGAAGAACTGCTTTTTGTGGGCGACTCCCGCAACGATATTCTCGCGGCTCAAGCGGCTGGATGCTATTCCATTGGCCTGACTTACGGTTATAACTATGGTGAGTCCATCGAGTTGAGCAAACCCGATTACGTGTTTGACCATTTCAACGATTTACTGCCCGCGTTAGGGCTCTCTAACAAAGAACATCAGGAATAAGAACATGAGTAAGCCCATCGTCTTTAGTGGCGCACAGCCATCAGGTGAATTGACCATTGGTAACTACATGGGTGCGCTGCGTCAGTGGGTCAACATGCAAGATGATTACCACTGCATTTACTGCATCGTTGATCTGCACGCGATTACTGCGCGTCAGGATGCAACGCAATTGCGCAGCCGCACTCTCGACACGCTGGCACTGTATCTAGCTTGTGGTATCGACCCTGCTAAAAGCACCATCTTTGTACAGTCTCACGTGCCAGAACATGCACAGCTGGGCTGGGCACTAAACTGCTACACCTATTTTGGTGAGCTGAGCCGTATGACTCAGTTTAAAGATAAGTCTTCTCGTTATTCTGAGAACATCAATGCTGGCCTGTTTGACTACCCGGTATTGATGGCAGCAGATATTTTGCTGTACCAGACCAATCTGGTGCCGGTTGGTGACGATCAGAAACAACACCTGGAGCTGAGTCGTGATATCGCAGCACGTTTCAATGCGCTGTATGGCGACGTGTTTAAAGTGCCAGAACCGTTTATCCCGAAATCAGGCGCGCGCGTGATGTCTCTGCTTGAGCCGACCAAGAAAATGTCTAAATCAGATGATAACCGTAATAACGTTATCGGCCTGTTGGAAGACCCGAAATCGGTCGTGAAGAAAATCAAACGCGCGGTAACTGACTCTGACGAGCCACCTGTTGTGCGTTACGATCCGGTGAATAAAGCAGGGGTTTCCAATATGTTGGATATTCTTTCTGCTGTTACTGGTAAGCCTATCCCTGAACTTGAGCAGCAGTTCGAAGGCAAAATGTATGGCCACCTGAAAGGTGAAGTTGCTGATGCCGTATCTGGTATGTTGACTGAATTACAGGAGCGTTATCACAATTTCCGTAACGATGAAGCTTATCTGCAGCAGGTGATGAAAGAGGGTGCTGAAAAAGCGCGTTCACACGCCAGCGTTACACTGAAGAAAGTCTATGAAGTGATTGGGTTTGTCGCACAGCCTTAATGACTTATGGCTCGTATACTCTCTTAATGGGGAGAATATCGTAGCTGTCTAATAATAAAAAACCGCCCTCTTAAATCCGGGCGGTTTTTTTAATTTTTACTTCTGAACTATTATTGTGGAGTTGCTGGACCACAGCCACCAATGATTTTAGAAATAGAAATTGCTGGGTGCAGCAGATAATCATAACCACAAGATTTATCTTTGTTCTCAATGTGGCCTGTACAACCAGACAACAGAGCCAGGACAGCCAGTGCAGAAGCAGCTTTTACGAACTTGTTCATTGATATTCCCTATCATTAATTATTTGTATACCCGTCATCCTTCAAGCTGCATATGCGTTGGCTGCGTTTATTCACCCGAATCACTTACCAGAGTGAGCTTATCGGAATTCGCGCACTTGCCGCTTTTGTGCAGCTCGAATTATTTGGGGTATATGTAATGACCTTTCAAAAAGGTGGTTAATTATAGGGTTTACTAATGGTATTACTAAGTCTGAAATCAGACACGTTATTGTATGAAATAAATATTGCTTATGATGATTGGTAAAGTAATTAAATGCTTGTAAACAAAAAAGGCTTGCCGAGAATACTCGGGCAAGCCTTTTTGTTATCTTAAATAAGAATTAATGATTTGAAAACCAGTTTAACTTATCGCGCAATGCAACAACTCGTCCGACAATAATTAATGCCGGGCTTTCAACCTGCGTTGATAATTCACCAAGCTCACTTAATATTCCGCTGACCACGCGTTGTTTGACCGCAGTGCCATTTTCAACTAACGCGACAGGCATTTCCGCGGACATACCGTATTGAATCAGTTTCTCCTGGATAGCAGGAGCCTGGTTTAAGCCCATATAGAACACCAGCGTCTGTTTTTCTGCAGCCAGGTTTTCCCAGTCCAACTCACCACCAGTTTTCAGGTGCCCGGTAATGAGACGTACGCTTTGCGCATAATCGCGGTGAGTTAGCGGAATGCCGGAATAAGCTGAACAGCCGGATGCTGCAGTAATTCCTGGTACGACGGAGAACGGAATGCCCCCATCGCACAGAGTTTCTAACTCTTCGCCACCGCGTCCAAAGATAAACGGGTCGCCACCTTTCAGGCGTACCACACGTTTACCGCTTTGCGCTTCACGCAACAGGATCTGGTTAATCTCTTCTTGTGGGACACAGTGATAACCCGCGCGTTTACCAACGAATATGCGGTCAGCATCACGGCGCACCAGGTTCATGATGTCGTCGGAAACCAGGCGGTCATAAACCACCACATCGGCCTGCTGGATTTGCTGTAGCCCTTTGAGTGTCAACAGACCCGCATCTCCTGGGCCTGCGCCGACTAAAACAACTTCACCACGATGATCTAAAGGCGTGGCAAACATCGACGCAGTTTCTTTATCGATAGCCTGCTTGTCTTCGTTTGCCAGATATTGTGCCAGGCGGTCGTTTGTGAAGAATTTTTCCCAGAATCGGCGACGCTCGCCCATGGTTTTGAAATTCGCTTTTACCCGGCCACGCAGCGTCCCGGCATAAGCGGCAATTCTCCCCAAATGTAGCGGTAGAATGGCTTCGAGTTTTTCACGCAGCAGGCGGGCAAGAACTGGGGAGGTACCGCCGGATGAAACAGCTACCATCAGCGGTGAACGGTCGATAATCGACGGCATAATAAAACTGGCTTGTTTTGGGGCATCGACGACATTACAGAAAATACGGCGGGATTCGCACGAATCGCTGACTTGCTGATTCACCACATCGTTGTCTGTCGCGGCGATGGCCAGCCAGCAAACATCGAGCAGTGCGACGTCAAACTCACCCTGAACCAGGGTAATCATGCCCTGTTCCGCCCACACATGAAATTGCGGGGAAAATTCCAGGGCATTTACAGTGACTTGTGCACCTGCCTCCATCAACAAACGCGCTTTACGTTCTGCAACATCGCCACCACCGACTAGTAGGCAGGCACGACCTTGCAATTGACAAAATATAGGCAGGTGATCCACGTTCAATCCTCAAAAGAAATTAGTTGCGGGCAGTCTCCGGCGCGGTGACTTGCGCAGGCTGGGGACGCTCGGCTTTTGGAGTAGCATACCAATAACCCAGACCCATGAATACTACGCCAGAAAGGGTATTCCCAAGCGTTACCCACAGCAGGTTGTGGCCGATTCCCGCCATAGTGTATGCATCGCTGTGATGACCAAACCAGGACAGAGCAAACAGTGTCATGTTGGCGATGGAGTGTTCATAGCCGGACGCGATAAATGCCAGTAGACACCACCAGATAGCAATGAATTTCGCGGCACCTTCAGTACGGACTGCCATCCAGATTGCCAGGCAAACCAGCCAGTTACACAACGCACCTTTAAAGAACAGCACCATGGCTGGAGCCGAAGTTTTTGCCAGCGCCGCGGTGTGAACCAGGCTTGTGTCTAACGGCAGTAGACTACCGCCGCCCCATTTGTACAGCAGGGCAACAAACACGGAGCCAATCAGGTTACCCAGCCAGGTTTGCGGCAAAATGCCCCACATTTGACCATGGGAAATGGTGCCTGCTTTAACACCAAAAGTCAGGAACATAGTATGGCCGGTGAATAATTCAGAGCCAGCGATGATAACCAGTGTCAGGGCGATACCGAAGGTCGCTCCCATCACTAGTGGGCGCAAAGATGGCTCGACCAGGTTACCGAGGGTGAATATTAGAATGATCCCAAGGCCCACGTATGCACCAGCCATTGCGGAGCTGATCCAGAAACCAAGCGGGTTGTTTTGCGACAATCGGGTAATACGGGCGGCATTCGCCGCGCATTTATTAATGGTATCGGTGAACATTTTTGTTATCCCAACAAATTGAAAGAAAAAGAGAATCTAAAAAATCGCAGAGGGAAGAGTTTTATGTCCTCCGCTCTACGATGAAGCCTCAAGGACTTGTTTTAAGCTTTAATCTGAACCTGGCCGTCCTGAACGCGCGCTGGGTAGTGCGCAATTGAGCGGCTCTCGTCTTCCATGCACAGTCCGTCTCGCAGTCTGAAGTGCTGCTTTTTCAACGGACTGGCGACCCAAAGTTCGCCCTGGTGTTCGGCGATAAGGCCACGAGATAACACGCTCGCTTCGAAGAACGGGTCAATGTTGTTGATGGCGAAAACCTGGTCGTCATTGCGTGGGCGGAAAATTGCAATTTGCTCATTACCTACCAACGCGCAAACACCTGTAGCTGGCAGGATGTCGTTTAACTGGCAAACAGTAGTCCACTGGCTCATACATTTTCCTCCACTTCTTCTACCAGGGTGACCGGGATACGCTCGTATGGTGTCGCTGGGCGATGCTGTTCACGTTCAGGAACAATTTGTACGTTCGGGTCGCGCACCGGGCTGTTGATAAAGTGTTTGAAGCGGACCTGAGCTTCTGGTGTGTTGACTGTCTCAGTCCATTCGCAAATCACTTTCTCGCGCAGGCGTTCCAGTTCGGCTTCAAGTTGAGCGTTCAGGCCCAGCTTGTCTTCGATGATGACTTGTTTCAAATACTCAATGCCGCCTTCCAGGCTGTCGAGCCATGGCGCAGTACGAGTCAGTTTGTCTGCGGTGCGGATATAGAACATCATGAAACGGTCGAGATATTTGAGTAGCGTTTCACTGTCTAAGTCAGCAGCCAGTAAATCGGCGTGGCGTGGTTTCATCCCGCCGTTACCGCAGACATACAGGTTCCAGCCTTTTTCGGTTGCGATAATCCCGACGTCTTTACCCTGTGCTTCCGCACATTCGCGAGTACAGCCAGAGACACCAAACTTCATTTTGTGTGGGGTGCGAATGCCTTTATAACGGTTTTCCAGCTCAACGCCGAAACCAACGCTATCGCCAACGCCATAACGACACCAGGTGCTGCCCACACAGGTTTTAGCCATACGCAGTGCTTTCGCATACGCGTGGCCTGTTTCAAAACCGGCTTCAATCAGCTGACGCCAGATCTCGGGTAAGTCATCTTTTTGCGCGCCAAACAGGCCGATACGTTGGGAACCGGTGATTTTGGTGTAGAGATTGAATTCGCGAGCGATACGGCCCACTTCCATCAAACCTTCAGGGGTAATTTCCCCGCCTGCAGAACGTGGAATAACGGAGTAAGTGCCGTCTTTCTGGATGTTGCCCAAGAAGTTGTCGTTGGTGTCCTGAAGCGGCGTGTGCTGTGGTGCCAGCACATAGTCGTTCCAGCAAGAAGCCAGCAGGGAACCGACGGTCGGTTTACAGACTTCGCAGCCGTAACCTTTGCCGTATTTTTGCAGCAACTCGTCGAAGGATTTAATACCTTCAACGCGGATAAGGTGATAAAGCTCCTGGCGTGAAAACGCGAAGTGTTCACATAGGTTATGGTTAACTTCGATACCTTGTTTGCTCAGCTCAGCGTTCAATACCTGAGTGATCAATGGGATGCAGCCACCACAGCCTGTACCGGCTTTGGTTTCCGCCTTCAGTGCAGCAACAGTATGGCAGCCGTTGTTGATGGCTTTAACCAGATGCCCTTTGGTGACATCGAAGCAGGAACAGATCTGCGCGCTGTCCGGGAGCTTATCAACACCAATGGCTGGTTTGCCGGAGCTTGCATGGGCTGGCAGAATCAGCGCATCCGGGTTTTCTGGCAGCTCGATGTTATTGAGCACCAGTTGCAGCAGGTTGCCGTAATCGCTGGTGTCGCCCACCAGAACCGCGCCGAGCAGGGTTTTGTTGTCGGCACTGACAATCAGGCGCTTATAAACTTCTTTGCTTTCGTCGAGATAAACATAGCTGCGGCAATCTGGGGTGCGGCCATGCGCATCACCAATCCCGCCCACATCTACGCCGAGTAATTTCAGCTTGGCGCTCATGTCTGCGCCTTCAAAGGCGTTTTCGGTGCCAAGCAGGTGGTCAGCGGTAACCTGGGCCATTTTGTAGCCAGGGGCGACCAGGCCGAATGTGCGGTTATTCCAGCTGGCACATTCGCCGATGGCGTAAATGTCCGGGTCAGAAGTCTGGCAGGTATCATTGACCGCAATACCGCCGCGTTGACCTGTTGCCAGGCCGCACTGGGTAGCCAGTTTATCGCGAGGGCGGATACCGGTTGAGAAGACGATAAAGTCGACTTCCAGATCCGTACCGTCAGCAAAGCGCATGGTTTTACGCGCTTCATTACCAACCTGAACGATTTCCTGGGTGTTTTTGTTGGTATGAACCCGCACACCCATGCTTTCGATTTTATTGCGCAGCTGCTCGCCACCCATGCGGTCGAGCTGCTCGGCCATTAACATTGGTGCGAATTCGATAACGTGCGTTTCAACGCCGAGGTTTTTCAGTGCGCCTGCGGCTTCAAGACCCAGCAAGCCACCACCGACTACGGCACCGCGCTTGCTGCGGCGGGCACATGCTTCGATGGCGTTCAAATCTTCGATAGTGCGGTAGACGAAACAGTCTTGTGTTTCAGAACCTTTAATCGGCGGGATCCACGGGTAAGAACCGGTCGCCATCACCAGTTTGTCGTAATACACGGTTCGACCGGTATTCGAGTGGATCACTTTTTCCTGGCGGTTAATGGTGATAGCGCGTTCGCCAACCAGCACATTTACACCGTGTTTCTCGTAGAAGCCGTCACGAACCAGGGATAATTCTTCAGCAGTATGATGGGAAAAATAGGAAGATAAATGCACGCGATCGTAGGCTTTGCGCGGCTCTTCACAGAAAACAGTAATGTCGAATTGGCCTGGCTGGGCTTTATCAAGTAAGTCCTCGATAAAGCGATGGCCGACCATGCCATTACCGATGATTGCGATTTTGACTTTGCTCATAATTGCCTCAATTTCTTTTCTATTACTGCCTACCTTAACGATTCAGCAATGGCGATTATTGATACAAATCAAATACACCTTTATATACCTCTTAATGGGTATATTGCTGATTTTAGTGGGTTTTTCTAAGTTGCGGAAATGTTTAGCTATTCGCGGGAAGACAATAAATGTCCCCATTTTGCCTTGTGTGCTATGAAATAGGGGCGGCTAATTAACAAGGAGTGGGTATGAGCAATCTGGCGTTGGAGTTGATTCAAAATGTGCGTCTGGTCGGGCGCGAAGGCTTATGGCAAATAGCTATCGGAAATGGGCGCATCAGCACCATTAAACCAATGAGTGAAACCCAAACCGAAAGCCAGCAGGTGCTTGATGGGCGAGGCGGTCTTGCTATCCCCCCATTTATTGAGCCTCATATTCACCTTGATACCACGCAGACCGCCGGGCAACCGAGCTGGAATCAGTCTGGCACCTTATTCGAAGGCATTGAACGTTGGGCTGAACGAAAAGCGCTTCTGACGCATGAAGATGTCAAACAACGCGCCTGGCAGACGCTGAAGTGGCAGATTGCCAACGGCATTCAGTATGTCCGCACCCACGTTGATGTCTCAGACCCTACACTGACCGCGTTAAAAGCGATGCTGGAAGTGAAGCAAGAAGCGGCTCCCTGGATTGAGGTGCAAATAGTCGCCTTCCCGCAAGAAGGGATTATGTCGTACCCCAACGGGGAAGCGCTGCTTGAAGAAGCACTGCGACTGGGGGCGGATGTGGTGGGGGCAATCCCGCACTTTGAATTCACCCGCGAGTACGGCGTTGAATCGCTGCATAAAGCTTTCGCACTAGCGAAAAAGTACGATCGCCCGTTAGATATTCACTGCGATGAAATTGACGATGAACAGTCGCGGTTTGTCGAAACCGTCGCGGCACTGGCGTTGCGCGATGGCATCGGCGAGCGCGTGACCGCCAGCCATACCACCGCGATGCACTCTTACAACGGTGCTTATACTTCGCGTTTGTTCCGCTTGTTGAAAATGTCCGGGATTAACTTTGTCGCCAACCCGCTGGTAAATATTCATCTGCAAGGGCGCTTTGATGATTACCCAAAACGCCGTGGTATCACGCGGGTGAAAGAGTTACTCGAAGCGGGGATAAACGTCTGCTTTGGGCATGATGATGTGTTTGACCCGTGGTACCCGCTCGGCACCGCCAATATGTTGCAGGTGCTGCATATGGGGCTGCATGTCTGCCAGATGATGGGTTACCAGCAAATCGACGAAGGTTTGAAGCTGATTACCGATAACAGTGCACGTACGTTTGGTGTGCAAGAGTACGGTATTACTGAGGGGAATGCGGCGAACCTGATTATTCTTCCGGCCGAGAATGGCTTTGATGCGGTACGCAGGCAGGTGCCGGTGCGTTGGTCAGTGCGGGAAGGGAAAGTGATTGCGACCACGCAATTGTCACAAACCTGGGTGATGCTGGATGAAGCAGAAGAGATAAAATTCGGCGGGTAAATAGACCCGCCGTTAGCTTTGCGGCTGCGGTTAGTTTACCGCTGCCACCGCGTTATGCTGGCGGTGTTTCGTTACCAGACTGAGAATCAGGCACATGATAAATACCACTGCGTACAAGGCGTTTGAGGTTTGCAGCGCCGCGTGCGGGCCGCTGTGAGCCACAATCGGGCCGGTAACCACAAAAGTCAGCATGGTGCCGATGGTGCCGCAGGTCAGTACGAAGTTAACCAGCTTTGGCGAAGCGATTTTGGTCTGCAATGAACCCAGGGTGATTACAGAGGTGTAAATCGCGCTGGAGAAGAAGCCAAGCGCCAAAATAAACCATGCCAGATGTGCCGGTTCGCTTTTGTTAAACAGGTACATCAGAACAGTCGCTGCACCCGCCAGAACAGTCAGAATACGTTGCAGGTCGAAGAAACGCAGAATAAAGCTGAACGCCCACATCCCAAACATATAAGACATCCAGAAATCGCTGACCAACTGGCCCGCATCATTGAGGTTCATACCCAGGCTTTTGGCGTATTCCGGAACCCAGGAGATAAAGCCCAGCTGGCCGAGGATGTAGCACAAAGCCGCGATGGACAGGAACAGCACGCCCACACCCCATTTTTCTTTTTCGGCGACTTTTTCAGGTTGCGGTGCGTGTCTACCCAATGCCGGGAAGTCACAACCGATGGTCAGGATGAAGATAGCGACATAAACCAGACCGATGCAGACATAAACCCAATACCAGTTGATGCTACGAGCCAGCAGAATCGCGGCCACCATTGGGAAAATCATCCCTGCCATACTGAAGAAGGAGTCGGTAAACAGCAGGCGTGAACCACGCTCACGGCCTTCATACATGTGCGTAATCAGGAAGGTACCAATGGACATCGTGATACCACTGACCAGTCCCAGAACAAACATCGCGACTGAGAAAATAGTCAGGTTATCGCCAAAGATAAGCCCGGCAACGGCCAGCACCATCAGGATGAAACCAAAACGCAGCTGAGTTTTGAGCGGTACAATTTCCATTAACCAGGCATTCAGGAAGATAGAAATCAAAATGCCCACGTTCAGGAAAGTAAAGGTGTTACTCATGCTGGAAACAGGGACGTGGAAATATTCTGCGATATTGCCCATCACCATCCCGGTGACGATCACCAACGCACCAGTTAGGGCGTAGGAGAAGAAGCTGATCCATGTGAGCTTAATGCGGTTGCTGTTAGTCATGACAAGCCTGTGAATAGAAATGTAAAGTGCTTTGACAGCACTCGAGAAGAATGGATTTTAGTCAAAAACGTGACTCATTCATACAATTTATAATTCATTTGCTGCAACGACTTCAGTTTAAAGTGACCAGTGTCACGATTAATCGCGTTATATGATTATTGATTCATTTAACTTATTGATTTGTGTGAAAGTAAAAAACCGTAAATGGCTGGCGCATACTTGAGTGCGTCTTTACAATCTAGCAACTTGCCTCATTCACTGCATTCGTAAGGAATTATTCATGCTCAAATCGACTCTGGCGGCTGTAGCAACTGTGTTTGCTTTAACCGCTCTTTCTCCTGCGGCACTTGCTGCTAAAGGTGACCCACACGTCCTGTTGACCACATCAGCGGGTGAAATTGAGCTTGAGTTAAATAGCCAGAAAGCCCCAGTTTCTGTGAAAAACTTTGTGGATTACGTTAACAGCGGCTTCTACAACAACACCATTTTCCATCGCGTGATCCCGGGCTTCATGCTTCAGGGCGGCGGCTTCACTGCAGATATGAATCAGAAGCAGCCTAACCCACCGATTAAAAATGAAGCCGATAACGGCTTGCGTAATACTCGTGGTACCATTTCTATGGCGCGTACTGCCGATAAAGACAGCGCGACCAGCCAGTTCTTCCTCAATGTGGCAGATAACGCCTTCCTCGAT
Organism: Buttiauxella sp. BIGb0552; assembly: GCF_004366275.1. Taxonomy (NCBI): domain Bacteria; kingdom Pseudomonadati; phylum Pseudomonadota; class Gammaproteobacteria; order Enterobacterales; family Enterobacteriaceae; genus Buttiauxella; species Buttiauxella sp. BIGb0552. The sequence continues at coordinate 21,366 of NZ_SODY01000005.1, read as the reverse complement.
CACGGCCAGCGCGACTTCGGTTATGCAGTATTTGGTAAAGTTGTGAAAGGGATGGACGTTGCCGATAAAATCTCTCAGGTACAAACTCATGACGTTGGCCCATACCAAAATGTGCCGTCAAAACCTGTAGTTATCCTCTCCGCGAAAGTTCTGCCTTAACAAATTCCTGCGCGGGTACCCCATGCCCGCGCAAAATCTCCCTTCCAGCACTTCTACCGATTGCTGCTTATACTTGTGGCAACTATGGGTCATGTTAGGGAGGCACCATGACAAAGAAACTGACCGACAAACAAAAGTCCCGTCTTTGGCAACAGCTGCGTAGTCGTTCATTTCAGGCTAGTTCCCGGCTGGATATTCTTGAGCCTCATGCGCAAGATGAGATTATCGCGCAGCGTGTAGAAACGATTGAACTTGGCCCGTTGCATCGCGGATTACCCTGGTTGTGTGCTATCCATCAGCAGCTTTTTCAGGATATTTTCGACTGGGCAGGTGAGCTACGAGACGTTGATATTTCCAAAGGGGAGATACAGTTCTGCCATTTCGAGTACATCGAGAATGAAGGTAACGATCTGATGCAAGAAATGGAGGACGAGCATTATCTGGTCGGTCTTTCCAGAACTGAGTTCGTTCAGCGCCTGTCGCATTACTATTGTGAAATTAACGTACTTCATCCGTTTTTTGTTGGAAGTGGTCGGGCGCAGCGCGTGTTCTTCGAGCAGTTAGCGATTCATGCCGGTTACATCCTCGATTGGAAAGACGTGTCGCCTGAAGGATGGGCAACGGCTAATCAGGCGGGAGCGTTGGGCGATCTGGCACCGCTTACTGAGATTTTCACTAAAGTCGTGAGTGAAGCGCGCGAAAGCGAATAGAATAGCGCGGTTCTTTTTTACCCTGGAGCCGCGATGCTACTGCTTATCGACAATTACGACTCATTTACCTGGAACCTTTATCAATACTTTTGTGAATTAGGCGCAGAAGTGGTGGTGAAACGTAACGATGAGCTGACTCTTTCTGATATCAGTGCCCTGGCACCAGAAAAACTGGTCATCTCTCCTGGCCCTTGCACCCCCACCGAAGCCGGGATTTCACTTGCGGCGATTACTCATTTTGCCGGGCAGTTACCGATTCTCGGTGTCTGTCTTGGTCACCAGGCGATTGCTCAGGCGTTTGGTGCGAAGATTGTTCGCGCTGAAAAAGTGATGCATGGCAAAACATCAGCCATTACGCATAAGAATTCTGGCGTCTTCAATGGTCTGAACAATCCTCTCACTGTCACGCGTTATCACTCTTTGGTTATCGCTCCTGCCACGTTGCCTGCGTGCTTTGAAGTCACAGCATGGACTGATAAACAAGAAATTATGGGTATTCGCCATCGTGAGTTTGACCTGGAAGGTGTGCAGTTTCACCCGGAAAGCATTCTCAGCGAGCAGGGGCACCAGCTGTTAGCCAATTTCCTTAATCGTTGATTTTATATTGCCAGGTAATGATTTTTTATGCATATTTCATGATTATATTTTCATAATATCTTTCATGCGTTTTTATGCGTAAAAAGGGGATGGGCAATAAATGGCAACTGAACAATCAGCAATTACCCGCGCAACTTTCGATGAAGTTATTTTGCCGATTTATGCACCGGCAGAGTTTATCCCAGTAAAAGGCAAAGGTAGCCGCGTATGGGATCAACAAGGGAAAGAATATGTGGATTTCGCAGGTGGGATTGCTGTTACTGCGCTAGGTCACTGCCATCCAGCTTTAGTTGAAGCGCTAAAAAGCCAGGGTGAAACGCTATGGCATACCAGTAATGTTTTCACCAATGAGCCCGCTCTACGACTTGGCCGCAAGCTGATTGACGCCACTTTTGCTGAACGCGTGCTGTTTATGAACTCTGGCACCGAAGCGAATGAAACAGCCTTTAAATTGGCTCGCTACTACGCTTCGACCCGCCATAGCCCGTATAAAACAAAGATTATCGCTTTCCATAACGCCTTCCATGGTCGTTCTCTGTTTACTGTTTCAGTGGGTGGGCAACCGAAGTATTCCGATGGTTTTGGCCCGAAACCAGCTGACATCATTCATGTGCCATTTAATGATTTGCATGCGGTAAAAGCCGTGATGGACGACCATACCTGCGCGGTCGTGGTCGAACCGATTCAGGGTGAGGGTGGCGTTACGGCGGCAACGCCAGAGTTCTTGCAAGGCTTGCGTGACCTTTGTGATGAGCACAAAGCCTTATTGGTATTTGATGAAGTGCAGTGTGGTATGGGGCGCATCGGCGAGTTGTTCGCCTATATGCATTACGATGTGACGCCAGATATTTTGACCAGCGCGAAGGCTCTTGGCGGTGGCTTCCCGGTCAGCGTGATGCTGACGACTCAGGAAATTGCTTCGGCGTTTCATGTCGGTACACACGGTTCAACCTACGGCGGCAATCCTCTGGCCTGCGCAGTCGCGGGCGCGGCGTTTGATATCATCAACACGCCTGAAGTGCTGAATGGCGTCACGGAAAAACGCCAGCAATTCGTCAAGCATTTGCAACAAATCGACGAGCAGTTCGACGTGTTCAGCGATATTCGCGGCATGGGTTTATTGATTGGTGCCGAGCTAAAGCCACAATACAAAGGGCGCGCGCGTGAATTTTTGTATGCGGCAGCACAGGAAGGCGTGATGGTTTTGAACGCCGGGCCAGATGTGATGCGTTTTGCCCCGGCGTTGATTGTGGAAAGTGCCGATATCGCTGACGGTATGGCGCGCTTTGCCAAAGCCGTTGCGAAGATCGTTAACGGATAATCATCAATCTGAGCGCCGCAGGCGGCTCAGCCAGATTCCGTGATGTGGCCGTTGACGCCATGCAACCGAAGATATGGTATGCATGGTGCTGAGATGGCCCAGTATCCTCTGCAAATGCTGTTCCATCGTACTTAATGGCCCGTTTGGAAGCCCTTCTAGCGGGTCCAGAATATTCGCATCATTGGTTTCCCCAGGCCCATCATACTGAAGCCGCTGTTGGCATCGTTGCAGCGCAATTTCACATGACTGCAAATAGCGCTGGGCAAGATCTGGCGTCAACATATTGTGTTCGCGAGCCAAAGTCGTCATTGCGTTAATATGCTCGACAATAAACTGACTGTGCGTCACCCACAGTTTCATATCCGCCAGATAATGCGAATTAAACCCAGGTTCCTGCATCGCCTGGTTCAGGGAGTTAAACAGCGCGTTATGTGCCTGGTTGACCTTCATACGTTCATAAGCGAGCGGCGTTGGTTCGGGGTCATTACTAAGAATCAGGCGAATTGCATTTTGATCCCTTTCCAACGCATCGTGGGCGTTCTGGCGTAACAAGCCACTCTGCCATTGTGGCCACAGCCACACCATGCCGCCAAAGGCTATCAAGCAGCCTAGCAGGGTATCTATCAGGCGAGGGACGATATACTGCTCGGCACTTAATGTTATCAATTGCAGGGTATAAACGGCGGTCACCGTAAAGCCTATCGTCGCCCAGCCGTAGCTTTTGCGAATAAACAGATAGCTCACCAGCGTAATGACCAGCATCGCGCCCAGAGCAATGCTTTGCGGGAAGTGGAAGTGAAGCGCAATACCTGCAATGGCAAGGCCTGCAATGGTGCCCGCCGAACGGTGGAGAATACGAACTCGTGTGGCACCGTAGCCGTTTTGCGTCACGAACATTACCGTCATTAAAATCCAGTAGGGCTTGGGCAGATGTAAAAATGCACCCAACAGACTGGCTATCGTGAGCATCACACCCAATCTTGCTGCGTTGCGAAGCGCCGCTGACTTCAACGATAAATAACTTTTCAATGCCGCCCACAGTGGCAAACGGCGTTGCCGGTCTTCCATTAAATCACGGACATACAGCGGGCGTTGGGTGCGTAGCACGCGAGCGATACGGCTGAAGTGGTAATGGCAAAATTGCCCAACCGGGTTATCTGGATTCTGACGGGCGATTTTCTCAAGGGCGTCGATCTGTTTTTCCATCGTAAAACGCTGTGGATAACGATGGTAAAGAATGTCGTCAGCCAGTACGCGTAAGCGCGCCGCGATGGTCTGAGCATTCCATCTAATAACCGCTTCTGCATGGCTTTGCTCGACGAGCTTCTGAACTTCAGCTGGTTGGTGAAGGCTTACCGAGATGTGCTCTTGCAAATCCAGTGCTACCTGGAATGCACGTAGCAAACGCTTGTAGCCGTTTTGCTGGTTTGCCGCCAGCATATGAAGCTGTTGGTAGCATTGGGTAATGAGATCCACCGCTTTTTGCTGACGAGCCAGCAGAGGAGGGAGCGCTTTTTCCGGATCGGTATGTTGAGTCAGCATGCCGTATTTTGCTTCACAGTAATCTGCCAACTGCCGATAGAGCAGGCTCAATGATTCCCGCAGTGGCTGCTCGCGCCACATCCAGAACCAAAACCAGTTAAATACGCCGTACCAAATCGTACCGGAGACATACAGCACCATCGGTTTCCAGATCGGCATATTTCCGGCCATGCTGAGTGTAAATATGGCAGCAATGAGTGATGCGGGAAGCAGACGAGCGTGCAAGGAACTGATTTCTGCCGTGACCCCAAGCAAGAGCGCCATCACGACCAATATCACCGGCAACGGTACGGAGGTATAAAGTAATAAAAGCTGCATGATCAGACTGCTGATGGCAAAAAGGCTGCCGCCAACAATCAGACGTTTGAAGAAGCGCTTATGTGGAGTATCAAGGCCCGCAATATTGCAGCAGGCAGGAACTAACGAGAAAAGCAGGCCAGACTGGAGATCGCCGACGAGCAAACCTACTGCCACCGGAAGGCACAGCACCAGCGTTTGCCGCAGTGCGTAGTTAACTTCAGGATGGTAGATCAGCCGTCGCCACATTTGCTCGTCATACTTCAAGTTGCAGGGTTGTTGGTTGTACTCAGTCACACCAGTCACTTACTTTAGTAAGCTCCTGGGGATTCCTGAGCTTACCGCCTACCTGCAACATGAATTATTTAGAGCAAGTGAGGGAAGTGTAGAGACAAAAAAGGCGTGTTATGAAGCAACACGCCATTTTTTAGACGGAGATTAACGAGTGCCGTATACGACGATCGTTTTACCGTGAGCGGAGATCAGATTTTGATCTTCCAGCATTTTCAAGATACGACCAACAGTTTCGCGAGAGCAACCCACGATCTGACCGATTTCCTGACGGGTAATTTTAATCTGCATACCGTCTGGGTGGGTCATTGCATCAGGTTGTTTAGCCAGGTTCAGCAGCGTCTGCGCGATACGACCAGTCACATCCAGGAATGCCAGATTACCCACTTTCTCAGATGTAACTTGCAGACGGCTAGCCATTTGTGAAGACAGGCGCATCAGAATATCTGGGTTGACCTGGATCAGCTGGCGGAATTTTTTATAAGAAATTTCAGCCACTTCACAGGCACTTTTAGCACGAACCCAGGCACTACGTTCCTGACCTTCTTCGAACAGCCCTAACTCACCAATGAAATCGCCCTGATTTAGATAGGAGAGGATCATTTCCTTGCCCTCTTCATCTTTAATCAGAACAGCCACAGAGCCCTTGACGATGTAATACAGCGTCTCTGCTTTCTCACCTTGGTGAATGAGTGTGCTCTTCGATGGATACTTATGAATGTGGCAATGGGACAAGAACCATTCGAGAGTCGGGTCTGTTTGCGGTTTGCCAAGCACCATGCGCGGTTATCCTCTGTTTTATAACTGGCTACCAACGACAGGACGCTAAACATCCTGTCTGGCGTTGCAAGTAATTAGAATATTCCCCACCTTGGGGAGATGGCATGCAAGTCATTCTTGCTGCCTGTAATTAGTGATGTCCTCTGCATACATGCATTACGTCAATGTATCGATGTAGCATCTGGATTGTTTTAGCATAGCTTTTGGCAAGTGTCTCCTGTTGTCTCGTTTCAGCTTGACGCATGTCGCCTTCCGTTGCCAGATTTGCTGAATCTGCGTACTCTGAAAGGTAATTTTTCTACAGGAGTAAGCAGCATGCAGGCACGAGTGAAATGGGTTGAAGGGTTTACCTTCCTGGGCGAGTCCGCTTCAGGGCACCAGATCCTTATGGATGGCAATTCTGGTGATAAAGCACCAAGCCCAATGGAAATGGTGCTGATGTCCGTTGGCGGTTGCAGTGCAATTGACGTAGTTTCTATTTTGCAAAAAGGCCGCTACGCCGTGACCGACTGCGAAGTGAAATTGACCTCTGAGCGCCGTGAAGAGGCTCCGCGTTTGTTTACGCACATCAATCTGCATTTCATCGTGACAGGCAAAGAGCTAAAAGATGCTGCAGTTTCCCGTGCAGTAGACCTCTCTGCTGAGAAATACTGCTCTGTAGCACTGATGCTTGAAAAAGCGGTCAACGTTACTCATAGCTATGAAGTGATTGATGCTTAGTGTGTAAAACAGGGCGGTGATTAGCCGCCCTGATTAATGTTTCGCCCTTCCGCCAGTCGCTTAACGAGCGGCGTCATAATTAATTCCATTGCCAGACCCATTTTGCCGCCCGGCACCACCAAAGTATTGATGTGGGAAATAAACGACCCTTGCAGCATGGCAAGCAAATACGGGAAATCGATGTCATCCAGCCCGCGAAAATGAATCACCACAAAACTTTCATCCAGAGAAGGGATGCCGCGAGCCGCAAATGGGTTAGACGTATCAACAGTTGGGACGCGCTGGAAGTTGATATGGGTGCGGGAGAATTGCGGTGTGATGTAATTGATATAGTCGTCCATAGAACGAACCACAGAATCCATTACCGCTTCTCGGGAATGCCCGCGCTCGCTGGTATCGCGCACTAACTTTTGTATCCACTCCAGGTTCACAATCGGTACTACACCAACCAGCAAATCGACGGCCTTAGCCACATCGTGCTGTGGCGTAACTACACCGCCGTGCAAACCTTCATAAAACAAAACATCAGTGGGTTCTGGCAATGGTTGCCATGGCGTGAAGGTTCCGGGGATTTGGTTCCAGGGTACGGCTTCATCGTAAGTATGTAGATACTTGCGTGACTTACCCTGCCCGGTTCTGCCGTACTCAATGAACGTCTGTTCAAGCAAACCAAAGTCATTGGCTTCCGGGCCGAAATAGCTGATATGGCGCCCCAGGTCGCGTGCTTTACGAATAGCCATATCCATTTCAGGACGAGTGAAACGATGGAAACTGTCACCTTCGACTTCCGCTGCACGTAAATTGAGTTGCTGGAAGATTTTACGGAAGGCAAGGCTGGTTGTTGTCGTTCCCGCGCCGCTGGAACCTGTTACGGCAATAACCGGATGTTTGGCTGACATAAGGCAACAACTCCATGGGTGATAGCAAGTGTGTGTAAGTAAGGGCTGGTCCTCACCCTCAGGGAGATAGCTGGGTGAGGGTGGTTTTATTATGCAGTATAGAAGTTAAACGCTTAGCCGCGAAACTGCCCGCGAGCCATAATATTTACCGTTTCATGGAGTTCCGACCATACCAGCACAGCCTCACCACTTTGCAGCTGGCGCTTAACATCGGCCACTTTCTGCTCCAGTGAACGCTCTTGTTCACCATAATCGGTGCCTTCGCGTAATACAAAGGATTCAATCAGATTATCAAGCGTTTCGGGAGGCAGATCTTGCCAGGGAATCATCATATTACTGGTCCAAAAATTGAGACAGCCACTGCGGGATACGTTGCTCAAGCCACATTTCAGGGCGCCGTAACGTGCCACCCACAAACCCAACATGCCCGCCGTATCGCGTGAGTTGATACTCGATATTGGCAGGTAAGATAGCTTTATCGGGGATCACATGGTGATCCATAAACGGGTCATCTTTTGCGTGGATGATGAGCGTCGGCGTTTTGATTTGTGGCAGCAGCGGCATAGCGCTGCACTGGCGGTAATAATCGATAGCGTCAGCAAAGCCGTGAATTTTTGAGGTAATCAAATCGTCAAACTCGCGCAGACGACGCATTCCATTAAGCTGACGCATATCTACCGGGAGTGTGCCCGGATAGCTTCTTAACTTACGCGCGGCATTCTTCTTCAGCAGATTTAAAAGATAGTGCTGATAAACGCGTGAGAAGCCTTTTTCGATATGTGCGCTGCAATGTTCAAGCATCAGAGGGGCTGAAACCACTACACCGGCCTGAAGCGTACAATCGGCACCCTGTTTTGCCATCAGGCAGGCGAGCATGTTGCCGCCGAGAGAAAAACCGACCGCCGCCGTTGGCACTTTGCCATAACGGGTACTGAGCCAGTTAAGGAAGTAACTTCCATCTTCCGTTTCACCGGAGTGGTAGATACGCTTCATGCGATTAGGTACACCACTGCAACCACGGAAATGCATTACCACGCCTAACCAGCCTTGCTTGCTGGCGGCCTCGATTAAACCGTGAGCGTATGGGCTGTGCAGGCTACCTTCGAGTCCATGAAAAACGACTAACCGTGGTTTATGCATTGCCTGGCGCGGGTCCTCGCTCCAGGCAAGATCGACAAAATCCCCGTCTGGCATGTCAAGACGCTGCCAGTGAGGTTTGAAATTGAGGCGACGGCGAATCAAACGCGGAAGCATGGTTTGCAGGTGTGGATTACTCACACCCTTCAACGGACGAAATTGCTCATCTTCTTCGTGATTAAAATTCAATACTGCGGGACTTGTCGTAGCCATATCACACTGTTAGTTTCATTTAGTTTGCTAATTAACTTTACGGGGTGTGGAACACCCATTTCATGGAAACGCTTTTTTTCTCAATGCTGGGCTTTCTCTGGGTTGCTGCTATCACACCTGGCCCAAACAATATGCTACTCACTTCATCCGGGGCGAATTACGGATTCCTGCGCACCATACCATTGATGATAGGCATTATGCTGGGAATGCAATGCATTCTATTGCTGGTGGCGTTTGGCGTCGGTAGCTTAATCCTTTTATATCCAGCTTTGCACCTTATCCTGAAGATTGCCGGGAGTGTTTACCTATTATGGCTGGCCTGGAAAATCGGCTCCGCAACCTATGAAAAACTGGAAACGGATGCACCGCCACCTGAACCGATTCCTTTCTGGCAGGGCGGTTTATTACAGGTTATCAACCCTAAAGCATGGTTGATGGCGCTAGGCGCAGTAGCAAGTTTCAGCCTTGCAGGTTCCCAGTATCTGCACTCGGTTGTGTTAATCAGTATTGGTATTGCACTGGTTAACATTGTCGCAGGCATCATCTGGATTGCCTTTGGCAGCATGATTGGCACATTGCTTCGTAGCCGCCGCGCCTGGACAATCTTCAACGTATTTATGGGATTGCTGACGGCTGCGTGCGTGCTGCTGATTTGGCATTGAGTTGTTTGGCCTCACTTTTAGTGAGGCCAAACAGTCATTCGGCCTGCATCATCTGTTCTAACTGATCATGCGCATCAAGCCATTCCATCTCACATTCTTCCAGAGCTGACTTCACTTTCACCTGAGTTTGCAGGCATTCGGTCATTTCTGCTTTGCGACTTTGGTCGTAAATGGCGCTGTCAGCCAGCTTTTCTTCGACTTGAGCAAGCTGCACATTTAACTTTTCCATCTGCTTTTCAAGCGTGGTGATTTGCTTACGCAATGGTTGAGTTAGCGTGCGTAATTCGGCTTCGCGGCGTTTTTGGTCTTTACGTGCCTGGGCGCTGTTGGCGTTATCTTTCGCGGAATCGTCGGGCTGGTTTTCCTGCTTTTGCAGATCCACAAGCCACTGTTGATAATCTTCCAGATCGCCATCAAACGCTTCCACTTTGCCATCGTGAACCAGGTAGAGATCGTCGGTAGTTGAACGCAACAGGTGACGGTCGTGCGATACCACAACCAGCGCGCCTTCGAAATCAATCAACGCTTCGGTCAGCGCCTGACGCATGTCGAGATCAAGGTGGTTGGTCGGTTCATCGAGCAGCAGCAGGTTGGGGCGCTGCCACACAACCAATGCCAGAACCAGACGCGCTTTTTCACCACCAGAGAAGCGAGCTGTTTGCTCGGTGACTTTATCGCCCCGGAAGCCGAAACCGCCGAGATAATCACGCAACTGCTGTTCAGACTCTTTCGGTGCGATACGTGCAAGATGTTGAAGTGGGGATTCGTCAGCGCGTAAATATTCCAACTGATGCTGAGCGAAGTAACCGAGCTTGATGCCTTTTGCCAAGCCGATATCACCCTGCAACGGTTTGATTTCTTCCGCCAGCAGTTTGATAAGCGTTGATTTACCAGCACCGTTGCGACCGAGCAAACCAATGCGTGAGCCAGGCACCAGATTTAGTTTGATGGAATCAAGGATCACGCGCTCGCCATAACCAGCACTGACTTTTTCCATTCGCAATAGCGGATTCGGCAAGCTTTCTGGCTCGCGGAAACTGAAGTGGAACGGGTTGTCGACGTGTGCCGGCGCAATCAATTCCATGCGCTCGAGCATCTTCACCCGGCTCTGCGCTTGTTTTGCTTTGCTGGCTTTGGCTTTGAAACGATCGATAAAGCTTTGCAAGTGAGCAACACGCTCCTGCTGGCTTTCATACATCGACTGCTGCTGAGCAAGGCGCGTCGCGCGCTGGCTTTCAAACGAAGAGTAGTTGCCGGTGTATTCAAACATCGACTCTTGTTCGATATGAATAATTTTGCCCACCACCGGGTCAAGGAAGTCACGGTCGTGAGAAATCAGAATCAATGTGCCCTGATAACTTTTCAGCCAGCGCTCAAGCCAGATAACGGCGTCTAAATCCAGGTGGTTGGTTGGTTCATCAAGCAGAAGTAAATCTGAGCGGCAGATCAGTGCTTGTGCCAGGTTCAGGCGCATACGCCAGCCACCGGAAAAATCACTGACCGGGCGTTCAAGTTGTTCATTGCTGAAGCCTAAACCGTGCAGAAGGCTCGACGCACGTGAGCGAATCGTCCAGGCATCAACCGCATCAAGCTTGCCGTGCACCAGTGCAATCGCGTGGCCATCGTTGCGCTCATTGGCTTTTGCCAGCTCCGCTTCAAGCTGGCGGAATTCACGGTCGCCATCAATAACATATTCAATGGCTGGCATCGCCAGTGCGGGGGTTTCCTGGTTTACCCAGGCCAACGCCCAGTTACCAGGATAGGTCATACTTCCGCCATCGGCGCTGATCTCGTTCTTCAGCAGCGCCAGCAGTGTGGATTTACCGCAGCCGTTTTTACCCACCAGACCCACTTTCTGGCCCGGATTGATGGTAGCGGTGGCGTTATCCAGCAGAACGCGGGTACCGCGACGAATTTGTAACGAGGAGAAAACAATCATAAAGCGCCGTATGTTCAGAGTATGTTAAATTGTCATTATATTAAGGTAACGTGATGCTATCGGCACCGCGTCGGGCTGCATGGTAGCCCAAAAAAATCACTATGACGACGCCCTGGAGGGTAATGATGTCGCAGCCGCCGAAAGTTTTGCTGCTATATGCCCATCCGGAGTCACAAGACTCGGTCGCAAACCGCGTCTTACTCCAGCCGGCGCAGCAGCTTGCCAATGTCACTGTGCATGATCTTTATGCGCACTATCCTGACTTTTTTATTGATATCTATCGTGAGCAGGCATTACTGAAAGAGCATGATGTCATCGTCTTTCAACATCCGCTTTATACCTATAGCTGCCCCGCATTGCTAAAAGAGTGGCTGGATCGCGTGTTGAGCCGTGGCTTCGCAAGTGGTGTCGGAGGTACCGCTCTGGCGGGAAAGTATTGGCGTAGTGTGATTACCACCGGAGAGCCAGAAGGTGCTTATCGGCACGATGGTTTTAACCGCTTCCCGCTGACCGATATTTTACGTCCCTTTGAACTCACTGCCGCCATGTGCCGTATGCACTGGATGAACCCGATGATTGTTTACTGGGCACGTCGGCAATCTCCCCAGGAGCTGGCCAGCCATGCGAAAGCTTATGGTGAATGGTTGGCTTCACCGACATTACCGGGAGGCCGCTGATGGAAGGTTCTGACGTATTACTGGCCGGAGTGCTGTTTTTGTTTGCTGCTGTAGTTGCCGTACCTATTGCCGCCCGTTTAGGGATTGGCGCAGTGCTGGGCTATTTGCTGGCAGGTATTGCAATTGGGCCGTGGGGATTAGGATTTATCAGCGATGTAGATGAAATCCTTCACTTCTCGGAATTGGGCGTTGTATTCCTGATGTTTATCATCGGGCTGGAACTGAACCCTTCCAAACTTTGGCAACTTCGGCGTTCGATATTTGGTGTCGGTGCGGCACAAGTATTACTCAGTGCCACGATCCTGGCTGGGCTGCTGATGTTGACTCAATTTTCCTGGCAAGCCGCGGTAATTGGCGGGATTGGCCTGGCGATGTCATCAACGGCGATGGCGCTACAGCTGATGCGTGATAAAGGTATGAATCGCAACGAGTCCGGGCAGCTTGGTTTTTCTGTGTTGCTGTTTCAGGACTTGGCGGTCATTCCGGCAATTGCGCTAGTGCCGTTGTTGGCCGGTAATGACGGCGGGCATACCGACTGGATAAAGATCGGCTTCAAAGTACTGGCTTTTGCGGGGATGTTGGTTGGCGGGCGTTATCTGCTGAAACCGGTATTTCGCTTTATTGCGGGTTCCGGCGTGCGCGAAGTCTTTACAGCGGCGGCATTACTGTTGGTGTTGGGGTCAGCATTATTTATGGATGCGCTGGGCTTCTCAATGGCGCTTGGGACGTTTATCGCCGGCGTGTTATTGGCAGAAAGCGAATACCGGCACGAACTGGAAATCGCGATTGATCCCTTTAAAGGATTATTGCTCGGCTTGTTCTTTATCTCCGTTGGCATGGCATTAAATCTCGGCGTGCTTTACACCCATATCTTCTGGGTTGTTTTAGGCGTAGTGGTGTTGGTGGCGGTTAAAGCCGGCGTACTGTATGGCCTGTCGTGGTTTTTCGGTTTGCGCAGCTCCGAGCGACTACAGTTTTCAGGCGTGCTAAGCCAGGGCGGGGAGTTCGCATTCGTACTTTTCTCTACGGCTTCATCACAAAAGCTGTTCAGCGGTGACCAAATGCCGCTGTTGCTGGTGACGGTTACACTTTCAATGATGACCACGCCACTGCTGATGAAAGGCGTTGATGCCATTCTGGCGCGGCGATTTAATGTTGCTGACGACGAAAACGATGAAAAGCCTTACGTTGAAGACGATCAGCCGCAAGTCATTATTGTCGGCTTTGGGCGTTTTGGGCAGGTGATTGGCCGCTTGCTGATGGCGAACAAAATGCGCATTACTGTTCTTGAGAGAGACATTAGCTCAGTCAGTCTGATGCGTAAATATGGCTATAAAGTCTATTACGGCGATGCCACGGAGCTTGAGTTGCTGCGTTCGGCAGGAGCGGAGACCGCAAAGTCTATCGTTATCACCTGTAATGAGCCGGAAGACACAATGAAAGTCGTCCATTTGTGTCAACAACACTTTCCACACCTGGCGATACTGGCGCGAGCCCGTGGTCGTGTAGAAGCGCATGAATTGTTGCAAGCTGGAGTGACACAGTTCTCACGTGAAACTTTCTCCAGTGCGCTCGAATTAGGTCGCAAGGCGCTGATGACATTGGGGATGCATCCTCATCAGGCGCACCGCGCGCAGCTCCATTTCCGCCGTCTGGATATGAGCATGCTGCGTGAGTTAATGCCGATTCATACTGATAACGCACAAATTTCCAGGGTGCGTGAAGCGCGTCGTGAGTTAGAAGAGATTTTCGAACGCGAGATGCAGCAAGAGCGTCGGCAGTTCGATGGTTGGGATGAATTTGAATAAATAAGGTGAAGCGAATGCCGGTGCGTAAACGTTTTATTGCCGGGGCTGTTTGCCCCGAATGCCAGGAGCGAGATTCCCTCGCGATGTGGCGTGAGAATAATGTCGATATTGTTGAGTGTGTTAAGTGCGGCCACCAAATGCGTGAGGCGGATAAGCAAGTTCGTGAGCATGTTCGCGAACAAGAGCAAGTCATTGGGATTTTTCATCCGGACTAGCGAGATGCTCCAGCTTTTTTTAAGCTTAGGGGTACACCGGCGCTAAATTCCGCTACAATCGGCGCCAGTTTTTTTTCTCACGCTCGCTCAGGAGATATCATGAAAGTAGCAAAAGACCTGGTGGTCAGCCTGGCTTACCAGGTACGTACAGAAGACGGTGTGTTGGTTGATGAGTCTCCGGTGAGTGCGCCGCTGGACTATCTGCATGGTCACGGCTCCCTGATTTCAGGTCTGGAAACTGCGCTGGAAGGTCACGTTGTTGGTGATCGTTTCGACGTGAATGTTGGCGCAAATGATGCTTACGGCCAGTATGACGAAAACCTGGTGCAACGCGTTCCTAAAGACGTGTTCATGGGCGTTGATGAGCTGGAAGTTGGTATGCGCTTTATGGCTGACACCGACCAGGGCCCAGTACCAGTTGAAATTACTGGCGTTGAAGATGAGCACGTTGTTGTTGATGGCAACCACATGCTGGCAGGTCAAAACCTGAGCTTCAACGTAGAAGTTATCGCAATTCGCGAAGCAACTGCTGAAGAACTGGCTCATGGCCACGTTCACGGCGAACATGATCATCACCACGATCACGACCATGAAGGTGGTTGCTGTGGTGGTCACGGTCACGGCGACGACCATGAACATGAACATGGTAAAGGCGGTTGTGGCGGTAATGGCGGTTGCGGTTGCCACTAATCTGCGAAAGATAAAAAAAGGCGTGTCACTGACACGCCTTTTCTTTTGGTAACTAGTAATGCGGAGGTGGAGTCTCTTCGGCTTCTGATGCCACCATCGAAGGCTGGCTGGCTTTTAGTTTTTCAACTAGCAAGCGGAAATGCTCGCGCAGTTTGACCATCTCTAATTCATGAGCCGTTACCGTCTGATTTAACTCTTCTATAGTAATCTCCTGGAAAGCAAGACGACTCTCAAGTTCTTCTAGCCGTTGTTCGGTCGATTTCTGTTGCATGGCTAATACTCCTGGCCTGCGGATGGACAATTTCTGGCGATTCTACTGAAAAATTCTGCACGGTACAGCGTCGTTTTGCTCAGGACGAAACTTCTTTATACAAAAAGAGTCTGAATTTGTCTCGATAAGGCGCGGAGAGATTGTGTAGATTTCTTCCACGACGTTATAGTACGTCTCTTAGTTGATAATAACCTTGGGGTTAGAGGCCCCGGCCCTGGAGAAATGGATGAAATCACTGTTTAAAGTAACGCTACTGGCGACCACGATGGCCGTTGCCCTGAGCGCTCCGGCGTTCGCTGCCCCTGCGACTCCGGCTGCTGCTAAAGATGCTGCTGCCCCTGCGGCACCAGCTGCAAGCAACGCAGCATTCAAAAATGACGACCAGAAATCTGCGTACGCATTAGGTGCTTCGCTGGGCCGTTATATGGAAAATTCTCTGAAAGAACAAGAAAAGCTGGGGATCACGCTGGACAAGAACCAGCTTATCGCCGGCGTTCAGGATGCATTTGCTGACAAGAGCAAATTATCCGATCAGGAAATTGAGCAGACTCTGCAAGCTTTCGAAGCTCGCGTGAAGTCTTCCGCTCAAGCGAAAATGGAAAAAGACGCTAAAGAAAACGCGGATAAAGGCAAAGCCTTCCGTGATACTTTCGCAAAAGAGAAAGGTGTTAAAACTTCTTCTACTGGCCTGATGTATAAAATCGACAAAGCCGGTACAGGTGAAGCACCAACCGACAGCGACACTGTTGTTGTGAACTACAAAGGTACGCTTATCGACGGTAAAGAGTTCGACAACTCTTACACCCGTGGCGAGCCACTCTCTTTCCGTCTTGACGGTGTTATCCCAGGCTGGACTGAAGGCCTGAAAAACCTGAAGAAAGGCGGGAAAATCAAACTGGTTATTCCACCAGAACTGGCTTATGGCAAAACTGGCGTTCCGGGAATTCCGGCTAACTCCACACTGGTATTCGACGTTGAGCTGCTGGATATTAAACCAGCGCCTAAAGCAGACGCGAAACCAGAAGCCGCTCCAGAAGCTGATGCAGCTAAGAGCAAATAAGGCATTATTAACCGCCGTCCTCAGGGGCGGCGGTTTTTTATTTGAGGCAGGATATAATAAAAGCTGGAAAGCGCCTCTTACGCTGTATTACCTTAGCAGGCTGCGCAACAACGAGTATGAGTCTGCCCTGACACCATTTAAGCGCGACAGGCTCTCTGTAGAGGGTGGTATCTTTAAATGTCCAATTCGCTTTTAACCAATGAAACCAGTGAGCTTGATTTACTGGACCAGCGTCCTTTCGAACAAACCGACTTTGAAATATTAAAATCCTACGAAGCGGTGGTGGACGGGTTAGCGATGCTGATTGGTTCTCACTGTGAAATTGTGTTGCACTCGCTGCAAGATCTGAAGTGTTCCGCTATTCGCATCGCAAATGGTGAACACACTGGGCGCAAAATTGGCTCGCCGATTACCGATCTTGCCTTACGTATGCTGCATGATATGACTGGTGCGGATAGTAGCGTTTCCAAATGCTATTTCACCCGTGCAAAAAGCGGTGTCCTGATGAAGTCAGAGACTATTGCCATTCGTAACCGTGATGAACGTGTTATCGGCTTATTGTGTATCAACATCAATCTTGATGTTCCATTCTCGCAAATTATGTCGACGTTTATTCCGCCAGAAACGCCTGAAGTGGCTTCATCGGTGAACTTTGCATCCTCAGTTGAAGATCTGGTTATGCAGGCGCTGGAATTCACGATTGAAGAAGTGAATGCCGATCGCAATGTGTCCAACAACGCCAAGAATCGGCAGATTGTGCTGAACCTTTACGAGAAAGGTATCTTTGATATCAAAGATGCGATTAACCAGGTTGCCGATCGTTTGAATATTTCTAAGCACACGGTTTATCTCTATATCCGTCAATTCAAAAACGGTGATTTCCAGGGGCAGGATAAGTAATGCGTTTTGCCATCCTGGTGACAGGCCCAGCTTATGGTACGCAGCAGGCGAGTAGTGCGTTGCAGTTTTCTCAGGCCGTTATTGCTCAAGGGCACACATTAGAAAGCGTGTTCTTCTACCGCGAAGGTGTTTATAACGCAAACCTTCTTACATCCCCTGCAAATGATGAATTTGATATTGTTCGCGCGTGGCAGCAACTCAATGAACAGCATGGTGTTGAATTGCATATCTGTGTTGCAGCGGCGCTGCGTCGCGGTGTTACTGACGCAGAGCAAGCTAAACAGCTCGGTTTACCTTGTCATAATATGCAGCCTGGCTTCACCCTTAGTGGGTTAGGGGCACTGGCTCAGGCTTCGTTGAGCTGTGATCGGACGGTACAATTCTGATGAAGCGTGTAGCATTCGTATTTCAATCAGCACCTCATGGAAGCGCCAGCGGGCGTGAAGGGCTTGATGCCTTACTTGCCACATCAGCACTAACCGAAGACATCGGCGTGTTTTTCATTGGCGACGGGGTTATGCAACTGATACCAGATCAGCAACCAGGCCTTATCCTCTCCAGAGACTACATCGCGACATTCCGCGTGCTGCCGTTGTACGATATCGAGCAGTGTTATCTCTGCGCGACTTCGATCCGTGAACGAGGGTTATCGCCAGAAAGAAACTGGGTTCTCGATGCTAAACCGCTTGAGCCTGATGCATTGTGCGAAATGCTGCATCAATTTGATGTGGTGCTAACCTTCTGAGGCGACATGCTGCATATTTTACAACACTCACCTTTTCAGACCGATTTTGAATCGTTGCTGCGCTGTGTGAAGCATGGTGATGAACTTTTATTACGGCAAGATGCGGTCATTGCAGCCCTCTCAGGGACCAAAGCCCTTGATTTACTGCTCTCAGCCCCCATTACTGTGTATGCTCTGCAGGAAGATATCGAGGCTCGCGGCTTAACTGCTCAAATTTCAACCGGTGTAGGCAAGGTCAGCTATACTGACTTCGTTGCATTGACGGTTAAACACGAACAACATATTTCCTGGTAAAATCCAGGATTGTTGTATATTTCTTGACACCTTTTCGGCTCAGCCCTAAAATTCTGCGTCCTCATATTATATGAGGCCGTTTTATTACGTGTTTACGAAGCAAAAGCTAAAACCAGGAGCTATTTAATGGCAACAGTTAACCAGCTGGTACGCAAACCACGCGCTCGCAAAGTTGCAAAAAGCAACGTGCCTGCGCTGGAAGCCTGCCCGCAGAAACGTGGCGTATGTACTCGTGTATATACTACCACTCCTAAGAAACCAAACTCCGCACTGCGTAAAGTATGCCGTGTGCGTTTGACTAACGGTTTTGAAGTTACCTCCTACATCGGTGGTGAAGGTCACAACCTGCAGGAACACTCAGTGATCCTGATCCGTGGTGGTCGTGTAAAAGACTTGCCAGGTGTTCGTTACCACACCGTTCGTGGTGCACTTGACTGCTCCGGCGTTAAAGACCGTAAGCAATCTCGTTCCAAGTATGGCGTGAAACGTCCTAAGGCTTAATGGTTTCCGTTAAGTAAGGCCAAACGTTTTAAATAAATGTCAAACTCAATAGAGTTTTGGACAACCCTGAATTAACAACGGAGTATTCCCATGCCACGTCGTCGCGTCATTGGTCAACGTAAAATTCTTCCAGATCCTAAGTTCGGATCAGAGTTGCTGGCCAAATTTGTAAACATTCTGATGGTAGATGGTAAGAAATCTACTGCTGAATCTATCGTGTATACCGCGCTGGAGACCCTGGCTCAGCGTTCTGGTAAACAAGCACTGGAAGCTTTCGAAGTCGCTCTGGACAACGTTCGTCCGACTGTCGAAGTTAAGTCCCGCCGTGTTGGTGGTTCTACTTATCAGGTTCCAGTAGAAGTACGTCCGGTTCGTCGTAATGCTCTGGCAATGCGTTGGATCGTAGAAGCTGCTCGTAAACGCGGTGATAAATCCATGGCTCTTCGCCTGGCGAACGAACTTTCTGATGCTGCAGAGAACAAAGGTACTGCAGTTAAGAAACGTGAAGACGTTCACCGTATGGCTGAAGCCAACAAGGCGTTCGCTCACTACCGTTGGTAATCCCTTCGGAGTGTTAGTCACCAAGCGGGCGCTTCATGTGAGCTGCCCGCTTTGGGTTACTTAAATGAACGTCCTAGGATATAGAGGAATCAAATGGCTCGTAAAACACCCATTGAGCGTTACCGTAACATTGGTATCAGTGCTCACATCGACGCCGGTAAGACTACTACTACCGAACGTGTTCTGTTCTACACCGGTGTAAACCACAAAATCGGTGAAGTTCATGATGGCGCAGCCACTATGGACTGGATGGAGCAGGAGCAGGAACGTGGTATTACCATCACGTCTGCTGCGACCACCTGTTTCTGGTCTGGTATGGCCAAACAGTTCGAACCACACCACATCAACATCATCGACACCCCAGGGCACGTTGACTTCACCATCGAAGTTGAACGTTCCATGCGTGTTCTTGATGGTGCGGTAATGGTTTACTGTGCTGTTGGTGGTGTTCAGCCACAGTCTGAGACCGTATGGCGTCAGGCAAACAAATATAAAGTTCCACGTATCGCGTTCGTTAACAAAATGGACCGTATGGGTGCTAACTTCCTGAAAGTCGTTGACCAGATCGAAAAACGTCTGGGCGCAACTCCGGTGCCTCTGCAACTGGCAATCGGCGCGGAAGAGAAATTCACCGGTGTTGTTGACCTGGTGAAAATGAAAGCCATCAACTGGAATGAAGCCGATCAGGGCGTGACCTTCGAATACGAAGAGATCCCAGCTGATATGCAGGAACTGGCCGAAGAATGGCGCCAGAAACTGGTTGAAGCCGCTGCTGAAGGTTCTGACGAACTGATGGAGAAATTCTTTGGTGGCGAAGAGCTGACTGAAGAAGAGATCAAAACTTCTCTGCGTAAGCGCGTACTGAACAACGAAATTATCTTGGTTACCTGTGGTTCTGCATTTAAGAACAAAGGTGTTCAGGCGATGCTGGATGCGGTTGTTGAATATCTGCCAGCTCCAACTGACGTTACTGCGATTAACGGTATGCTGGACGACGGTAAAGACACTCCGGCTGTTCGTCACTCAGACGACAACGAGCCGTTTGCTGCTTTGGCGTTCAAAATCGCAACTGACCCGTTTGTTGGTAACCTGACCTTCTTCCGCGTTTACTCTGGCGTTGTTAACTCTGGCGACACCGTGTTCAACCCGGTGAAATCAGCGCGTGAGCGTCTGGGCCGTATCGTTCAGATGCACGCTAACAAACGTGAAGAGATCAAAGAAGTTCGCGCGGGCGATATCGCTGCAGCTATTGGTCTGAAAGAAGTGACTACCGGTGATACCCTGTGTGATCAGGACAATGTGATCATTCTGGAGCGTATGGAATTCCCTGAACCGGTAATTTCTATCGCTGTTGAACCGAAAACTAAAGCTGACCAAGAAAAAATGGGTCTGGCTTTGGGTCGTCTGGCTAAAGAAGATCCATCATTCCGCGTATGGACTGATGAAGAAACTAACCAGACTATCATCGCTGGTATGGGTGAGCTTCACCTCGACATCATCGTTGACCGTATGAAACGTGAATTCAACGTTGAAGCTAACGTTGGTAAACCTCAGGTTGCTTACCGTGAAGCGATTCGCGCGAAAGTTACCGATGTTGAAGGTAAACACGCTAAGCAGTCTGGTGGTCGTGGTCAGTACGGTCATGTTGTTATCGACATGTACCCACTGGAGCCGGGCTCGAATCCGAAAGGTTACGAGTTCGTCAACGACATCAAAGGTGGTGTGATCCCAACGGAATACATCCCTGCTGTTGATAAAGGCATCCAGGAACAGCTGAAGTCTGGTCCTCTGGCGGGTTACCCAGTAGTAGATCTCGGCGTGCGTCTGCACTTCGGTTCTTACCACGACGTTGACTCCTCTGAACTGGCGTTTAAACTGGCCGCTTCTATTGCCTTCAAAGATGGCTTTAAGAAAGCGAAACCAGTTCTGCTTGAGCCTATCATGAAGGTTGAAGTTGAAACTCCGGAAGAGAACACCGGTGACGTTATCGGTGACCTTAGCCGTCGTCGTGGTCAGCTGAAAGGTCAAGAATCTAACGCTACTGGCGTTCAGATTCACGCTGAAGTTCCGTTGTCTGAAATGTTCGGTTACGCAACTCAACTGCGTTCACTGACCAAAGGTCGTGCATCTTACTCCATGGAATTCCTGAAGTATGATGATGCGCCAAACAACGTTGCTCAGGCCGTAATCGAAGCTCGCGGCAAATAAGCCCAGAGTTTTAAAAAACATTGATCCCGTGCTCTCTCCTTGAGGGGAGAGCGCAACAGTAAGGAATATAGCCGTGTCTAAAGAAAAATTTGAACGTACAAAACCGCACGTCAACGTCGGTACTATCGGCCACGTTGACCATGGTAAAACCACTCTGACTGCAGCAATC
>NZ_SODY01000004.1:0-660943 GCF_004366275.1 Buttiauxella sp. BIGb0552 | reverse complement strand
AGGGCACCGGTGGAGTTGGCGTGGAAGTATTTGATGCCACGGCCGTAGATAGTGGTGATGTCATCACCCAGGTTGGTGATGTTATCGCCCAGGTTGCTGATATCGGTGGTGTTGATATCCACCTGGCTGTTGGTGGCAAACAACTGCGAGCCATTGACCGCGTCGGTGCTGCTGTCGCTCAGCCGTCCGGCCGCCACGTGAGTGAGGGTCCGTTCGGCACCCACATCGCCCACGCTGACGGTGCTGGTCGGCGCCGTCCCGGCAAAGAGGTAGTCGTTGCCACCGATAGTGGCCCCGGCCGTGCCGACCGCCGCCGCGGTCTGTGAACCGGCGCCCAGTGCCACACTGTTATCGGCACTGGCAATGGCGCCCATGCCGATCGCCACCGCATCCTGCCCGGTGGCCGACGAGTCGGTGCCGGTGGAGTTGGCGTGGAAGTATTTGGTACCGGTGTTGGTCAGCGCCGTCAGTTGCGAGACGTTGACCGCATCGCTTGCTGCCACGCCGTTCGCCACGTTGGTGAGGGTCGTGCCGCCGGTCTGGGTGGTGGCGTTATAACTGTCGCCGCCCAGGGTGACGCTGCTGTAGTCAGGGCTGCCGTCCGGCAGTGTGTCATACAGCACGCTGCCGGTCTGCAGGCCGTCGATGGCCTGGTTGGTGGCGAACAGCTGCGAGCCGTTGATGGCGTCGGTACTGCTGTCGCTCAGCCGCCCGGCCGCCACGTGGGTGAGGGTCCGTTCGGCACCCACATCACCCACGCTGACGGTTCCCACCGGGGCCTGACCGGCGAAGAGGTATTCGGTACCGTTCAGGGTCACGCTGCGCGTGCCCACCGCGGCCTGGGTTTTAGCGCCGTCGCCCAGCGCCACGCTGCGCGCCACATCGGCAACCGCACCCATGCCGATCGCCACCGCATCCTGCCCGGTCGCCGATGCCAGGGCACCGGTGGAGTTGGCGTGGAAGTATTTGATGCCACGGCCGTAGATAGTGGTGATGTCATCACCCAATTCGGTGATGTTGTTATTGGTTTCCGTCAGCTGCGAGACGTTGACCGCATCGCTTGCCGCCACGCCGTTCGCCACGTTGGTGATCGTCGTGCCGCCGGTCTGGGTGGTGGCGTTGTAGCTGTCGCCGCCCAGGGTGACGCTGCTGTAGTCAGGGCTGCCGTCCGGGTTTGTGTCATACAGCACGCTGCCGGTCTGCAGGCCGTCGATGGCCTGGTTGGTGGCGAACAGCTGCGAGCCGTTGATGGCATCGGTGCTGCTGTCGCTCAGCCGTCCGGCCGCCACGTGGGTCAGGGTCCGTTCGGCACCCACATCGCCCACGCTGACGGTTCCCACCGGGGCCTGACCGGCGAAGAGGTATTCGGTACCGTTCAGGGTCACGCTGCGCGTGCCCACCGCGGCCTGGGTTTTAGCGCCGTCGCCCAGCGCCACGCTGCGCGCCACATCGGCAACCGCACCCATGCCGATCGCCACCGCATCCTGCCCGGTGGCCGACGAGTCGGTGCCGGTAGAGTTGGCGTGGAAGTATTTGGTGCCTGTGTTGGTCAGCTCGGTCAGCTGCGAGACGTTGACCGCATCGCTTGCCGCCACGCCGTTCGCCACGTTGGTCAGCGCCACTGGTGCCGTTGCTCCGGTACCGCCCAGCGTCACCCGGTTGTGCGCCGTGCTGTCATATACCACCGCATCGGCCACCGAGCCTGCAGTCACCTGCCGGAGTTGAGCCAGGTTCACCGCATCTGCATCATCCGCACCGGCAGACAGCCCGGTGATCCGGCGATCGCCGACGTTCACTTCGGCTCGTGCGGTCCCACCTACCAGGTACGCCTGGTGAGACAGCGTGCTGCCATCCGCCAGCGAACCGGCGCCCAGCGCCACGCTGTTATCGGCACTGGCAATGGCCCCCATACCAATCGCTACCGCATCCGCACCTGAAGCAAACGAATCCGTGCCGGTGGAGTTGGCATGGAAATATTTAGTACCTGTGGTGTCGATGGAATTCAGCTGCGAGAAGTTCACCGCATCGTTTGGCGTAGAACCAGCCGCCACGTTGGTCAGCGCCACCGGTGCCGTTGCTCCGGTACCGCCCAGCGTCACCCGGTTGTGTGCGCTGCTGTCATACAGCACCGTGTCGGCTGTGGTAGTTTTCAACTGTGCCACGTTTACCGCATCGCTGTCCGCGGTACCTGCCGCCACACCATTAATCTGGCGGAATTTATTACCCGCGGCATTCCCCACAGAAACGGCACCCAGGGTACTGGTAGTAGCGTTAATCGCTGCAATTTGAGCAGCACTGGCACCGGTTGGTATATAACCACTGATACCTGCCTCCGTGCTCGCAAAAGAATAGCTGCCTAACGCCACGCCGCCATCCGCATTAGCATAAGTGTTATGACCAAATGCTATGCTCTCGACGCCTCCCGCTTTAGACGCCACCCCCAGCGATATGCTTTTATCCCCTGTAGCATGGGAGTACGCACCCATCGCGACACCTTCACCCCCAGCGGCCCTTGCTAGCCTGCCAATCGCTACAGAATCCGCCCCGGTCGCCTGCGAATCGTCACCAGTTGAGTTAGCATGGAAATATTTAGTGCCGGTGGTGTAAATGGTGTTTAACTGTGAGAAATTCACCGCATCGCTTGGTGCAGTGCCGTTCGCCACGTTGGTGATTTTAGCGCCGCCAGTTTGTGTGTCGCTGTTATAGGTATCGCCGCCCAGCGTCACGCGGTTATGCGCCGTGCTGTCATACATCACCGCATCGCCCACGGCTCCCGCACTCACCTCTCTGAGCTGAGCCACGTTCACCGCATCTGTATCATCCGCACCGGCAGATAACCCGGTGATCCGGCGGTCGCCGACGTTCACTTCGGCTTGCGCGGTACCACCTACCAGATACGCCTGGTGAGATAGCGTGTTGCCATTCGCCAGTGAGCCGGCACCCAGCGCAACGCTTTTACTTGCACTGGCTACCGCGCCCATACCGATGGCCACCGCGTCTGCACCAGAAGCAACCGAATCCGTGCCGGTAGAGTTGGCATGGAAGTATTTGGTGCCAGTGGTGAATATCGTGTTCAGCTGTGAACCGTTGATTGCCTCGGTACTGGTGGCGGAGATATCGCCGGCTGCCACGTTGGTGATTTTCTTGCTGCCGGCATTAATACCGGTCGTGGTCACACTTGGGCCGCCCGTCACGATCAGGCCAGTGCTGTTGAGCAGCGTGTTGTTGCCAATTTTGGCGGTGGTGAATTCCGGGTTATCCGCCATTTGCAGTTGCATAACGCCTGCACCATCGACGGTGGTTTTTAAATTGTTGCCGGAATAGGTGCCAGCGGTGGTGCCCGTCCCCTGAACCGTCAGCGTTTCACCCAGCTTTTTAGCAACAGTGCCCGTATTACCGGTGAAGGTCAGCGGGGTTTCGGCCAGCGCGCGCAGTTGCGCCACGTTTACCGCATCGCTGTCCATGGTGCCTGCAGCCACGCCGTTAATCTGGCGGAATAAATTACTTGATGCATCCCCCACAGAAACAGCACCCAGCGTGCTGGTGGTGGCGGTAATAGCGGCAGCTTGTGCAGCGCTGGCACCGGCTGACTGGTAACCAGCAATGCCAGCATCCGTAGTTGCTTGGGAACGATAACCCAATGCCACGCCGCCAATCGCGCTAGTTGTTGAGTTAGCGCCTAACGCCATACCAAAATCAACACTGGCATTTGAGTAGATACCCAGAGCCATACTTCTTCTGGCACTGGCCTTTGTGTCGGCACCCAGAGCGATAGCGCCTGCCGACGTCGCCTGGGATTGATATCCCATCGCGATACCGGCATTCTTGGCTGTACTAAAAGATCCAATAGCAATAGAGCCGGTGGTATTTGCGCCGGTCACACCACTATATGCAGCATTACCTATAGCAATATCGTAATTGGAATACGCGTTTCCCCCAATCCCAAAAGAATTTTCCCCCGCTGCAAACGATGAGCCCAAAGCCACTGAATATTTACCAGCGGCATCTGCCCCATTTCCTATCCCCGTTGAATGTTCGCCCCGCGCGTTTGCTCCAGTGCCTATTGCTACAGCGTACTCACCAAGGGAAGAACTCCTAAAACCTATAGCTATAGAATTCTGGGCTAAGGCAATAGAACTGATACCAATCGCTGTACTTCGTTCAGACGATGTAGATCCGAAACCTATTGCCGTACTCCCTTTTGTCGCTTTGGCGCTCTCCCCAATCGCAATGTCTCCAGAACCGGATGAGCCATCGTCTTCGCGTGTCCCAGCCTGACTGTTATGGCCAATAGCAATAGCGGATAAATCTATTGCACCGTACAATGTACTAACACCACCTCTGGCAGATGAACCGGCACCTATAGCAATATCATTATTTAACATGGCCTTAGCACCATACCCAGCGGCAAGAGCGCCTTCCGTCAGTGCCTGGCTATCGCCACCCAGGGCCATAGCACCTTCACCCACCGCGACTGCGGCATGCCCCACCGCAACGGCTTTTTTGCCGAGAGCTTGCGACTGAGCGCCGAGTCCTGTTGCTCCCATTCCCGTGCCGATTGCGTAGCTGCCTACTACGGTTGCGACGTTTGATTTATCCGTTATTGTCGCATTGCTGCCTATGGCGGTCGAATAGGTTGACGTGGTGCCAATTACCGAGCTGTTCGCACCAAGCGCGGTGGACAAATCGGCATATGCCCCGCTGCCGGCACCCAGGGCCGTGGCATTTATGCCCGTTGCGGCTACGTTATGCCCCACCGCAACGGCATTTTCATTGATGGCTTGCGACAGAGCACCAAGTACTGTCGCCCCCTCTCCCGTGGCAGTTGATTGGCTACCTAATGCTGTCGCACTGCGGGAGTTGCCACTCACACCGGTACTGTACCCTATGGCGATTGAATACGTTGAATCCGCACTGTACACACGGGCCTGCCCGCCGATAGCTGTAGATCCAGCCGCTTCAGCTAAACTCTCTGCTCCAATCGCGGTTGACATAGCGGCCGATGCCCTGGCAAGCCACCCCATCGCCGTGATAGCGCCATCATTGGCGCTTGATGAAGCGATTGCGTTATCACCAATCGCAGTATTTGTGTTAATTCCACCATCTGTTGCTGCCGAGCCATTCGCGATAGAGCCCGGGTCCACCATCCAGGCGCGCGCGGGCTCAACGGCAAGCAGCGCCACCATTCCTGCTCCGGCCACCCCGGCCAATTTAACAGACAGACGGCGCGGCATGGTTTTCCCCTTGCCTTTGGCCGTGGCAAATTCCCCTGCAACCACCCAGGCGCGTTGTACGGCATTCCATACCAGACGATAAATTTTATTCATGATGTTCCCATCTCCTTCCGGCATTTTCTTTTCGGCCGGAATCTGTTCCGTAATTAACTGGCAGAGGCAATTACAACGCTGCCATTTCCCTGGTGATTAGTGGTTTTTCTAGCGAAACACTGCAAAGTTGATTTTCTTGTTGGTGATACAGCTTTTGTGCCGCGGGCCTGTCATGCTGCACATGCAGCAACCAGCCGAGGGTGAAAAACGTGGCTTCGGTTACGACATTCTGGCGATCGAGGGGGCTGTTAAAGCGCATGGCATTGATGGCGTTAAACACGGCTTGCGTGCTGCCGGTGCCGCCATACAAATCGACAATGGCTTGCTGGTAAGGGGTAGCCAGCCGGATGTTAGCGGCGGCCTGGCGAAGCTGTTGTTGCATAACAGCAGGCCCGCCGATTTCCATGCGGGCGGTTAGCCATAGCTGCCACAGCTGGGCATAGCTGGCTTCGCGTGGGTCTGGGCTTGCAGCCAGTTCGGCGAAAGCCACTCTGGCAGAGGCGAAACGTTGCAGCGCGACCATGTTAATGGCCGAGGGGATGGCAATGTAGTGCGCCAATTCCGTTATTTGCAGCGCATCGTAGCCCGGGCGGGCAAGCGCCGGGTTGCCGGCCAGGTCGTTTGATAACGCCTGATTGAAGGTATCGAGGTGCTGCTGCGCGAGGGCTGAAGGGTTATTTGTGGTTGTTTCTGGTGTGTTGGCTAAGGCAGCTCCAGATAATAATAACAACAACACCAAGAGCAACGGCGCAACCAATAACAATTGCACAACCAAAAACCCACGAATTCTCTGCAAGTGCTCTTTGAAAAAAGAAATAGCGCATGTTGATGATTCTCGTAATTGACTCATCCCACTAACTAATAAACTCATAATTTCCTCATATGCCTGGCATGCGCGGATAGGTGTCATCGCACAGGTTTGTTACGTAGTGATAATTTCCGGGAGCCGTATATCGGCAACAATTTCGTTACATCAAAAATAAAATTGGTTACATAAATTCATCAAATACCTTGTGCGACGTATATTTACATCGCCTGAGTAGATTATTAAGAAGCCTGTCAATTACCCGAACCAGTAAAATGAAATCGTTATTAGGCGTTGCCTTTTGATTATTTAGTTAATTCACCAGCAAAGCGTCATTCTGTGATAGATGTGTTTCGCACTTGTTAAGCTAATTCTTATTATTTTTAGATTACCGTGCTTGATTACACCGTGTATCCGGTGATTTCCTTTTACTGCTCGGGTAAGAGAATAACGGAGTTAGATATCTCAATGCTTAAGGTAAAATTAAAGAAAGATTAAGGTTAGCTTAAAATATTGCGCGTCCTGTTCGACATTATCCAATGCCGTTACGCGAGCGGAACACATGGCATAGCGAACCGTGGGCGCGAATATCCCATAATTATTCCTGCTCCTCGTGAGCCAGTGCGGCATGCGGGTGCGTCAGTACTGCGGCTCAACCGCGCGTTGGCGTGCTTACCTGAATTTTGAATTATTCAATGTGCATGCATATTTACATTGGAAATAAACTATTTGCATTGGTGGCCCATTGTTTTATATATCTACAGATTAAGGATAAAGAAAGAATATGCTTGTTTTATTACTTCACTCACCCGCAAGCAAAATAATGACGTTATTCTGTTTTATATTTGCCTTTTATGGCTGTTGCGCTCTCTCTCCGGTTCTCCCCCTGGAGAGGGAGCGGCCACGTGATTGATTCAAATCCTCTCTCAGTGACCCAGAACTATCTGATGAGATGCAATGTATGGCGGTCTGCATCTTTGTAGTAGTGAAGTTTTCGTATTCATGCCCAACAAGCACTAACAGCATGATTTTATTACCGTTCATGATTTCAGGGTATTTTCACACTCGTCTGCCTCGCTCAACGCCTCGAAATAAGATATTCATGTAATATATTGATTTAATTTTATTTTATTTTTCTTAATCAGACCTTATTAAGATTTTTTCACTGGCACTCTGTCAGGCCTGGCGCATTAGCATACACTTGTTAGAGTGCCACAGGCGCTGTAATGCAAGCTGCTTGCCGGCCCAATGACGAAGAGCGGCATTGCTGTAGCTGTTGATGTGATGTGGTTTGAATAGCTTTGGGCACAACCTGAAGGCTATAAAAGGTAAGATATTGAAAATGAACATAAAACACATTATTAATGGTAGTGTTTTGTTTGATTCCGAAGAACGGACTTTAACCCCCCTGGACCAACCCGATCATTCTATTATCCTGAATACCCCTGCCAGCAGATGCTTACTGTTGTTGATTGAACATGCAGGGACGGTGGTGAGCCAAAAAGAGTTTTTTAGCCAGATTTGGGAACAAAACGGTGCCTATGTTACGGCTAATACGTTTTACCAAAATATCACTATCGTGAGGAAAGGATTAAAATCGGTTGGTTTATCGTCAGATATCATCAAAACAGTCCCCAAAGAGGGTGTGAAGTTAGTTGCAGATATTGAGATTTTCACCCCTGAAGAGGTTGTATTGGCGGCATCTGATGCATTGGCCGATGAACCTTTCGTTGCCGACGCGCCATTGGCTGAATCCCCCGAGCCCGTTTTACCCACCACGACGGTTCAATCTGCTTATCACGAGGAAGCGTTGGCGTCAGGTATCGGGCCTTCGGTCACGCCTGCAGAGGTGCGTGATGAACAAACCGCGGCAAGCCGTGGCAGCGTTGTAACAAAACGCCTGACAAGCGCCAGAAGGTTGAACCTGTGGTTGTCGTTTGGAGGGGTTATCTTCGTGTTCTGTTTACTGGCGGGCTATACGTATAATAAATTAAATTACGGGAAGCATTTTTTCAGTGAATACAACAAGATTGGCGAGGTGAATGGTTGCCTGTTGTTTTCGTCATACTTTGGCAGGGAAAAAAGCACAGAGGAGTTCATCAACTTCTTTCGTAACGGCAAAATCAGCTGCTCTGCCGGCGGAGTGGCTTATCTCACCATTAATCGGCACAATTTGACGTCGTCCATACTCGTTTGTGATAAAGGCATTGAAGATAATAATTCACGTTGCATATCAAATCTTTACCGGGTAGATGAATGAAAAATAAAAACCTGATGTTACTCGCGGCTTTTGGATTGTTTGTGGCTTTATTACCGTTGCTGGTGCTCTGGTACTATGACTACCAAAGCGATCATTTTTCTTGTGAGAGTGAGACTACATTTTATAAAAATGGCTACACTTTCTCGACCATTCTGCACTTCAGCTTTCGCAATGGAACAGGCACCTTTGATGCGCTGGGTGAATATAAAGCACCCGGCAAACCTACGCAAAAAGTGACCCAAAAGCTTGATTTTGAGTACTGGAAAGAAGGTCATCATATTTTGTTGGTGTCGAAAGAAAATGACCGAAACCAGAGCAATATCAATTCGCTGTCTGCGATTGTTCCTGATTTCTTCCTGCTGCGCTCCCGAGGGTTGAGTTTAAAGTTTCTGGCTCAGAATTCGACGAGCTATCTGGTGGTTGAGGATGATATGCCGCTTTTGTATTGCATTCGGACGGATCATTAATAAGGGGGGTTATGCCTCAAACGTATTTCTTTTGCCGCGCGGATAAACGCCGCGCTCGCAAATAAGAACCAAGCCGCTGACCCGTAACGCTTTTAAATAATCGCTGCAGATGCCATTTTGAATAACCCACCCGAGCTGTTACCGCATCCAGTGTTAAGGGGCGTTCAAGATTACTTTCTACCCAGAAGCTTATGACGAGATACTCTGAGGCAGGTCGATGACAAATCCTATCCCTCTATTTCCGAGCCCCTGTGTAACCAGCAGGTTGCCACCTATTTTCTGCGTCAGGCAATATGCAATTGCCAGCCCCAGTCCGCTTCCACCTTGTATTACCCCCGGCACCCGGAAGAAGCGCTCAAACAAGGTACTTCGATGCTCGGCAGATACGCCAGGACCGTCATCACGAATGGTGATTTTACAACCAATCGGCGCATAGGATTGAAGGTGAACTTCAATCATGCCGCCGTGGTTGCCATATTTTATGGCGTTATCGAGCAAGTTAGAGAGGGTGACATTGAGTGATTGTCCATCAGTATCGATAACAACATGTTTGTCTCCTTCCAGAGAAATGTTGATGCCTTTCTTCAATCCGTAGGGGGCATAGAATGCAATGCACTTTCCAATTTCATCATAGACATCTACGGGGCCGACTTTTAGCGTGAAGCTGTCCGATTCCAGCCGGGAAATATCGATTAACTGCCGTGAAAGAGAAGCCGCCCGATCCAGTCCACGTTGCATGTCCTCTATGACTTCTTGCCTTTCTTCCCAGTTCTGCAACTGGGCCAACAGATGCAACTGGGCGAGCGCTGCCGCTATCGGGGTGCGTAATTCATGTGCCGCATCGGCCATAAAGCGTTTTTCACGCATATCGGCAGCTTCAATGCGCGCCATGAGCTGGTTAATTTCAATAATGATCGGCCTGATTTCCTGATACTGATCTTTAACTTCAATAGCGGTAAAGTTTCCAGGTTGGCGCGAGGCGATCATTTTCGCGGTCATGGATAACGGTCTGAGACTGTAGTAAGCGGTAAACAGTATGGTGAGGACAATTGTCCCCAGAATAATGGCCAACGGGATGGCAGTTAATCCCACTGGACTGCCTAATCTGACTGCACGATCGCTGTGTGTTTCACCCACAATAACGCGATAATTCTGGTTCTTACTCATGCTGCCAAAGATATGCCAGCGATCTCCTGCATAGTCCAACACGCCAGACATCTTATTGTTCGGCAATGTACGGATGACGTCAGACATAGTGTCAGGAGAGGTATAGATTAATTGATTTTGTTTATCGAAAACGGCAATCAAAGGACGATAGTTAAATCCATTGTTCAATCCTGTGTCGATAGCCTTGATAAACATGTTTTCAAAGTCATATACAAATTTTACGTAATTACCTTTCCCTTCATCAATATCCTCCGACATGTCGGCAATGCCTTGAGAAATGGATTGCAGCTGTTGATCAAGGGATTTTTCTCCACTGTCTGGCAGATAGTAAAAGGTTAACCAGAAGATCAAGACGCCCCAGAGGAAAAAAATACCGACGACCTGCAAGAATGCGGTTCTGACGAAGAATGACCGTAAGTGCATGTCATGGTCCCTCTTTATTCAGCAAGTATCCCACACCCCGTATGGTGACAATTCTTTCACTGCCCATTTTGCGCCGTAAATTATGGATATGGACTTCCAGTGAATTACTCTCTATCACTTCCCCATCGTCAAACAGCCGCTGCTCCAGAACCATTTTACGCACCACCTGGCCTGGGGAGCGCATCAGTTCGTGTAGCAGCCGGTACTCTTTTTTTGACAATAGCAACAGGGTGTCGTTGAGCATCACCTGATGGTTATCCGGATTGAGCGTCAGGTTATCCAGCGTCCATACCTGGGATGCATATCCGGCAATGCGGCGACTGATGGCGTTCACGCGCGAGATCAACTCGGGAACAACAAAAGGTTTAGCCAAAAAGTCGTCGGCACCTGAATCAAGGCCCTCAACCAGGTCCTGCACCTGGTCGCGCGCGGTGAGGATAATGATAGGAATTTTCTCGCCCGCCTTGCGCCACTCAACAAGTTTTGTCAGCCCATCACCGTCGGGCAACGTTAAATCCAGCAGCATTAAATCGAAAGATTCACTGCCAAGCCTCTGTTGTGCATCATTTACCAGTCGTACCCAACACAACGTAAAACCTGCAAGCTCCAGGGCGCGGCAGAGTGCTTTCCCCAGGTGGAGGTCGTCTTCAACAAGTAAAATTTTCACTCGCGATAACTCCTGAATTAAGGGAACAAGCGATAACTTAATTTAGTGATATTCCCGCAGGAATACAACGCAACGCCCGCCCTGACCCCCACGATTTTAAGGCTATCTTAATCTTTCTTTAACGTCCCCTTAAGGGTTGCTGCGCCTAACTCCGTTACGCTCTTTTTCATGACAACCGAGCGCTGGTGATGCGCAGTTGAAGCATATGGCACACGGTGGCTTTAAAGGTCTGAAAGTAAAGGAAAGCGAGAATGGATGGATTAAGAATAACGCTTCAAATTATGACGTTGTTTTCTTTTTGTCACGGACAGCAAAAAGCCAATTGATGGCAGGGATGTTATGACTATGAAGAGTACTTTTAGATGTTTAAGGGCGCTGTGTTGTAACGCATTTCTTATCGTAGCACTGCCAAGCCATGGCGTTGAGACTCATTTGCAGGTGCGTACCGGTATCGCCGTCGCTCCGGTCTATCAAGGTGCCAAAACCTATAGCCCGGCTCCCATTATTGGCGTTGAGGCAGGTATGCATCAGCAAGATTGGGGGGCCTTGACGGCGAGCGAGACGGGATTGACCTGGCAACTCCCTATTGATAAACCCTTCGGCGTTGCGCTTGTGGCTGGATACGATGTTGGGCGTGATGAAGAGATACGAACCTGGGGCGGTCGGGACAAGACGCTTAAAGGAATGGGGGATTTGAACGGTTCCATAGAAGCAGGGACACAGTTCAGTTACGACGTTGAACCTTACCGTTTCTATGTGAAAGCCCTGCGAGCACTGAAGAAAAGAAAATATGGCGGTGAGGAACTTAGCTATACCACTCATGGCAATCTGGGTGCAGAGGTGACTTTCCCTCTGCCAGGGCATGTGACAACGGTACTGAGTCTCATCTCAACCTGGGGCGACAAAAATATGATGAATGCCTATTTTGGCGTTACGCGCCAGCAGGCCCAGAATACGTCGTTCCGTCAATATCAGCCAAAAGCGGGTTTTAAGGATGTCATGATGCAGGCCGCGTTGAATTATGAACTTTCTCCCTCAGTAAGTCTGCAAAGTGGTTGTGGCGTTAACTATCTGGTTGGCGAGGCAGCAAAAAGCCCCCTCACCGAGAAGAAACTTGCTGGAATAGCGTTCTTCAGTGGCAGTTATACGTTTTGATATTACGGTCGTTGATTTAATTCAACATAATAAACAATACCCAAAAAGGTGGCGAAATGATTTCTCTCGGACAAATGTTCATTTATGTTCTCGTTATAATTGCTTATATGTTCCCTATGACAAAAATAGTTATGCGCACCGGCTTTAGTCCACTGTTTAGTTTATTGCTTCTCGTCCCTGTGGTTAATATTTTAGCACTTTATTATCTGGCCTTTGCCAGATGGCCTAACCAGGATGAGTAAAGGTATTGATACGACATCAGCCAAGGAGTGATATTTAAAAAGAAAAGGAGATATTTATTTTTCTTAACATAATCAATGCAGCGCAGCGTCGGGAAAAGTGATAGTCCTTTTTTGACTTGTTAGCATATTGCAAAAAAATAATAACTACCTTTTCTTGCTATTGGGATGTTTGCATTTCAATGTGAGAAATCGTTAACACAACCAAATCAACACATGGAGTTAACATGGGATTATATGTATTGACCGAAAACAATTACCTTTATGCCGGGTTTAATCATTTATTTTCCCAATATTTCAATCAGACTTGCATTCATCTTACGCCAAAGAATGTGATCCCGCTCTTTAAGCTTACGCCTGCGAAGCCAGATGATATTTTCATTATCGCTTCTGACTCTCTTTTTCTGAGTTTTTCTTTGCTTCTTTACCTTAATAAGCTCGAGTCACGTGTTTTACTGATTAAAAACAAATCCAACGAAAAACTGGTGGGGAATTTGGCCTGTGATTTTTTAGATGAAAATCTTCCGCTTGATGCTATTTTGAGTGTGTTCCTTAATAAAAATACGAGACGTGATCTGTTTTCTTTCCCGGTGATAACTGACCGTGAGAAAACGGTCCTGCTCTATACGCTTAATGGTCTCTCGGTATCATCCATCAGTGAGCGTCTTAACATCGCAATGAAGACCGTGTATGCACATAAACATAACGTGTTGCGTAAGATTGGCGTTCGAAAAGTAGGGGATATTATCAGGTTTCCAAATGATTATATTGCTCATCTGCATTCACCTGATGAATTTACTGCGGTTGGATGTTGTAAGGTTGACGCGTTCGAGGAAGCTGAATACGACTATGCCTCTGGTTACGTTTAATGAGGTGTGGTCTGTGGTTAGCGTATGGGAATATACGTAAGCTTTATTGACCGTTGATATGCAACAGTTTATTCGCAATGAGATCCAAAGTGGTACCGAGTTCACATCCTTTGATGTACTTCGATAATATGTCGATAATTCTGGAAAAGTTCAGAGAAAAAGGTAATCCGGTTATTCATGTTCACCATAAAGACCCCAACCCAAATGCGATCCTGAACCCGATATGAAAGCGACGCGTGATAAGTACTAAGCTATGAATGCCCGCAAAAAACCTGATTTCATCCCCATGTTTGTCAATCGCGCAGATGGTTACGGGTTATAAAAACAGTGCTCACTCATTGTCGGGGTTTTTCATACCGTGGATTGAGACTACGCTTCTGATGTCGGGCTATTGAATTCTTTAGAATGGTCGATAAACGTTTTTATTGAATGCTGATGACTTCAGGAGATGAGGTGCGCATTTTTCCTGCTGCAGGATAACACGGCGCATGGCCCACCTTTCAATATTAAGACAACCTTAATCTTTCTTTAATACTTTCTTAAGGCTTGAAGCATCCGGCTCCGTTATTATTTATCACATCAGAGTGAGTGAGAAGTTAATTTAAACGATATAACACCTTTCAGGCGTTTGTGAATTGAACGTGACGGAATGCGAAAACAAAAGGATGATTATTATGGTCACAGGCAAGTAAAACACAGCTTACTGATATTAAATTTTTTCGCTGCTAGTTTGTGTTAACCCGACTTATGATTTATTGAAGGTAACGAAATGACTTCTCCTGGACAAATGTTCGTTTATGTTCTCGTTGTGATTGCCTATGTGTTTCCTATGACAAAAATCATTATGCGTGCAGGATTTCGGCCACTACTTAGTCTGTTGCTTTTTATACCTGTTGTAAATATTTTGACGCTTTATTACTTTGCTTTCACACGTTGGCCAAACCAGGACAAATGAAAAAAAACATAGTTAACATGAGGCTAAGTTTGGAGAAAATAAGAACACCACAAAATAATTAAACTTACCCCATAGATTATGGTATTTATATTTTAAAATGACGACTTCACTTTCAAAGTGACATTTCTATTTTTAGTTAAATTCAACTCAATCATGACTATGCGAAGGTTAATATGCTGACTATTGCTATTGATGACAAAGATGCATTTTATCGTCATGGTATGGAGATTTTACTTCAAGACATATTTCTGAAAGAAAATTTCAATACTATTCATATTGATAAGCTAACTGTCTCAAACTCAATTAATGTTGATGTTATCATTAAAAGCTTTGTTCCTGGTGAGGAATACGTTTGCCACCCCTTACTTAAATTCCGCAACAAAAGCGGTTTGATTATTGGAGTTTATGACTCAAGAAAAAAACCCGAGCTTTCAGAACTACCTATATGCATAAAAAATATAGTGTTTATCTCCCGTAATGAGTCGATTAACCAAGTCAGACAAACTGTAATTGAGTCATGGAGATCTCGTCCGGTCCCGGCGGAATTGAAGTTTTACAGAAAATGTCTACATTGCTGCCGTCGAACTTTTACTGATAAGCAATATGCAATCTCAAGGCTTTTTATTCGTGGTTACAACATAAAGCAAATTGCTTGTAATTTGGATATGTCGGTAAAAATAGTCAGCGGGCATAAGCGATTAATAATGGTGAAGTTTAATTTAGATTCTGACGCTGAACTGGTGACGTTTCTTCATAATATGAGAACCCACAACCCTCCCGTGAATCTATTTCGCACCTAATTCTAGTTATATTATCAAGCCAAATGACGATGGTATTTATTTCACCTGAACAGAGATTCTAACATTCAATTTTCAGCTTCGCTCTGCACAATTATCAGGTGCGGATGAAATG
The DNA here is from genome assembly GCF_004366275.1 of Buttiauxella sp. BIGb0552. NCBI lineage: Bacteria > Pseudomonadati > Pseudomonadota > Gammaproteobacteria > Enterobacterales > Enterobacteriaceae > Buttiauxella > Buttiauxella sp. BIGb0552. The sequence goes on along the minus strand of NZ_SODY01000004.1, from coordinate 645,697 downwards.
TCATCTTACTCAAAACTTGTCACTTTCATACTTTGTCTTTTTAGCTATACGATTCGTTTGCATAAGTAAGGAGAGAAAAATGTCTGTAGCTTTACTGATCGTTGATATGCAGCAATTTATTCGCAATGAGCTCCGAAGTGGTACCGAGTTCACGTCTTATGAGAACATCGAGAATATGTCCAGAATTCTGGTAGCATTCAGAGAAAAAGAATATCCAATTATCCATGTTCGCCATAAAGACCCCGCCCCAAGTGCAATCCTGAGCCAGGATTCCCCGGCTTACCCATTTCATGGGTTTAAAGAAGTTGCTGGGGAGCCAGTTTTCATTAAAACAACGTCCTCCGCCTTTGGCTGCGCACCACTCGTAGGTTATATCAATGACTCTGCTATTTCGTCGGTTGTCGTGGTTGGCGCTGTTGCTGGTTTTTGTGTCAACTCAACGGTTCGTGCCGGTGCTGATTTGGGCCTGAATATGATCGTTGCCAGTGATGCGCTGATTAGTTTTGAGATTAAAAACAAGCATCTTAAATCTGGAGTGATCCTGGAAGTCACGCTCGCCTTGCTTGAAACGCGTTTTGCGACGGTTTTGGATACCAATGGCATTCTGGAGAAAATTGGCCACTAAGCTTGTTTAGGGTGGTTTTTAACAGGTTTTAAAACGGAAGTAGCGTGCTTTGAACACTGCCTTAATGACGGTGAGGCCGATGGTTAGAATATTGAGGCTGTTTTTTTGAGGCAATTTGGCCCATTTAAACCAGCCTGGTTGCTCTTATTGAGAGAAGCTCCGGTAAGTGAGCTTATGCCTGGAGCTTGCTCGGGCTAGGCTGACAGGCCGGGGAGGCAAGATAGTCGGGGCAGATTTAATTGGCTTCGCTATGATTGATAGCCTGGTGCTGTTTTAGTTCAAAATCAATGAAAGCCTCGATCATAGAACGGTAAATTTTCTGGATAATCTCCTGAGGCAGGCCGTGCTCTTGCGCGAGGATGCTCACCTTATCGATAACCTGTTGAACTCTGTCTGGTGCCCTTACGTCCTGAGTATCCTTTTTAAATGCAGCCGCCGCTTTAACACATTCCCCGCGTTGCGCAATCAACTTAACCAGCTGAGAATCAAGCTCATCTATTTGCTTTCTGACGTCTGAAATTGACTGGTAATGCATAGAAACCTCTGATTTGGCGTGATTGGTTTGGTTACCCATGCGCTACCACCACGGAGACGGTAGAGCAGATGCAACTGATGGCCTACAAATTCAACGGAAGGTATGGTCATCAGCGATGAGTGAAGCGAAAAACCCAATTAGGCATTTTGGATTTTAAGAGCTTTAATGAAGGTTGCTAATGCAGACGGCGAGGTGAAACGGTAAACCTGACCGGAAAATCCAACCATTTTGTCCATATCCTTTTTCCTTGTTTCATGGCGATAAAGTATTACGTAGCGCAGGAATTCCCAGTTAAAACGCTCCTTACATCCTGAAGCAAACTCTTCGTCCCGATTACAAGCTAGTCCATTGAAAGTTCGGAATAACACCCTCCAGACACACAACCATGTGGGATAATCCAGATGAATCAGTGTATCTGCCTTTGTAAGGCGCAATTCAAGGGTATTACTGTAGTTTCCATCGATTATCCAAGTAGGTCGACTGACCAGTTCTGAAACGATTTTACTCCATTCGTCATTTTTTGGCTTTTTCCAACCGGGTAACCAATAATGCCGATCAAGATGAATGAGTGTAAGACCTGTCACTTGGGATATTTCCCTTGCAGCTGTCGATTTACCCGCTCCCGGGCAGCCAACAATCAGTACTCTCTTCACTGGTTTTATTTTCCCTCAAACAAGTCCATTTCAACAATCGCCTGTGCTTCTCTTTTTGTTGTATTGAATATTGCATCGCAGCTGTCGAGAGCCCAAACCGTACGACCATCTACATGAAAAGTCACTTTTGGTACTGATGTATCCTCTCGGTGACCATCGTTGTTGCTGTTCAAATAATTACCATAATACCCAGCGCGAGGAATTGGTTTGTATCAATTTTCAGCTAATCAGTGATCCCACATTCAAGAACAATATCAAGGGTCGCGGTAGGCGGGTGGTCAGCAGAGCAGCGTCTGTTGGAACGACAACGAAGGGCAACCCCGTTGCTAAACGGGCTGGAAAGCTGGCTGCGGGAAAAGATGAAAACGCTGTCGCGACACTCGGAACTGGCGAAGGCGTTCGCCTATGCGCTGAACCAATGGGCAGCGCTGACGTATTATACCAAGGTCGGTTCGTCCGAGGTGGATAACAACATCGCCGAGAATGCCTTGCGGAGGGTCAGTCTGGGGCGCAAGAACTTCCTGTTCTTCGGCTCGGATCACGGAGGTGAGCGAGGGGCGTTGCTGTACAGCGTGCTAGCGGCACGCGGAACGTACGAGGAAGGGGCAATCGCGGCGCTGATGATTGTTCTTGCAGGCACGCTACCGGTTATTTTGTTGGTGCGTCACCAGATGACCCGCCAGGGCTAAGGAACGATTAATGTCAGAAATTGCGTTACGCCTTCAGGATGTACATGTTGCCTATGGCAATAGCCAACAAAGGGTACTGAAAGGGTTTTCGATGTCAGTACGCAAAGGTGAACTGGCCTGCCTGTTAGGTGCTTCTGGCTGTGGGAAAACCATGGTGTTGCGTGCCGTGGCGGGTTTTGAACGGCTGCAAAGCGGCGAGATTTATGTTTCACAACGCCGTGTCGCAGGAACAGGCGTTCACCTGCCACCGGAAAAGCGCCACGTCGGCATGGTGTTTCAGGAATATGCGCTATTCCCACATCTGACGGCACAACAGAACGTGGCATTTGGCCCGCGCCGGTTACCGCGCGAGGAGCAACAGGCGCGAGTGACTCAGTTGCTACGAATGGTGGAATTGCATAGCCATGCCAGCCACTATCCGCACGAGCTTTCCGGCGGACAACAACAGCGCATTGCGCTGGCGCGAGCACTGGCCCCGAATCCTGAAATCCTGTTACTCGATGAGCCTTTTTCAAGTCTTAATAAGAAAACGCGTGAACGCCTCAGCGGCGAGGTGCGCGATATTTTGCGTGACGCGGGGCAAACAGCATTGCTGGTGACGCACAGCGAACAGGAAGCCCATCTCATGGCCGACCATATCGGTTATGTGCAACAAGGCGAGTATTGCGCGAGTCAGCATTCTCGCGCGCAACAAACGGAACGTTTAGTTTAACGCTTCAACCGCGGCGGTTTCGTGCAAGCGTAACCAGAGCAGATCAGAATCCGTCTTACTGAATACGACGGTGGAATGGCGCAGCGTGTTTTCTTGCCCCGGTAAACTTTGCCACTCGCTATAGCTGACCACCGCACCAGCAGGCCACTCGGCAATCACTGTTATCTGGTCCAGTGAAATTTTCAATCCAGGTTTTGCGGCTGGCTGAGCCTGAAAGAATGCGCTTAGTGAGTCAAAATCCAATGTGTTGCCACCGGGCGTGACCATGGTAAATACCGGTGAAAAGCGAGCCAGCAACGCCTGCACGTCCCCTTCTCCTTTGCCAAGCCAGTTTTCGATTGCCACGTGAGCCTCTATCACTTCCTGAATGTAGCGATTCATCTTCTCTCCTTTTGAGCCTTGAGTTGGCGCAAGATAGCGCCGTTAGCGATGCGCAGACAAAGCAGCACAGGAATAACTGTGCTTGCCGCCGCCAGATAAAAACACCATTGATAAGCCGCTGTGGGCGCAAGCGTTTCCAGCAAAGTATTGAGCAGCAGACTCAATATCGATATGCCCATACAAAAGCTCAGTTGGCGGTTGATGTTCCACAATGCGCTGGCCTGGCCAAGTTGCTCATCTGCCACCTGTAAAAAGGCACAACTTTGCGCGGTACTGCTACACAAACTGCCACCGAACCCCATCATGGCGAATGCGGCCAGCAGAAGTGGATATTGTTCCGCGCTGTGAACCTGGGTCAACGCCAGAATACCCAACCCTTGCAGCAGACAACCCGTTATCAGCATAGGGCGTGGACCAAAACGGTTGAACTGTTTTCCGGTGAACGTTATCGCCAGTAATGAGGCAATCGACCAGGGCACCATTAGGCTGCCCACTCGCGTAGCACTCAGGTTAAGCTGGTTTTGTAGCCAAAGGGTCGCAATCAGGCTGACGCCAATAAACATCCCCGGAATACACTGATAAATCATCATCGCGCTGCGTAATAACGGATCCTTCACCAGGCGGAGATTAATCAGCGGTTGTGGATGACGTAGGCTATGGCGCACAAACCCCGCGAACAGCGCTATCGCGCATAGCAACAATACAATGCCATTTAACATCTGACCGTTTTCAGCCAACATCGTGAACCCCAGTAAAGTACACATCAGCGCACCGCAACCGCTAATCATGCCGATAAAATCCAACGCTGTGGACTGCGTGGTACGGGGTTCTTTTTCTAGCCAGACCGCCGCCAGCAGCAGCGCGATGAAAGCCAGTGGCAGATTAGCGAAGAAAACCCAGCGCCAGCTTAGTGAATCGACAATCACCCCGCCAATCGCTGGCGATATCGCCGGCGCTAACAGGCCCACGAGCATTATCGCCGCCGATAGTGCGGCGCGTTCATGGCTGCGATAAAGCTGGTAGGTTAACGTCTGCCCAACGGGGATCAGCAGTCCGCCGCCCAGCCCCTGTAAGAGCCGCCAGCCAATCAGTTGTTCGATAGAGTTCGCCATTCCCGCGCCCAGTGTCGCCAGTAAAAATGAACTCAGCGAAAGCAGCAAAACTGCGCGCCCACCGAGGCGCTGCGCGAGCCAGGCACTGAGCGGAATCACCAGCGTCAGCCCTAAAATATAAGCGTTACTGACCCAGGAAAGTTCGCTGACTGAAGCCCCAAGCCCGCGCCCGATAGCGGGGTACGCAACATTGGCGATAAACATGTTGATCAAATCAACGAAAAAACCCAGCAGATAAACAATGGCAACTTTGGTGCGATAACGCATAAAACCTCCGGTTAGAGGCGACGAAGTGTAGCGACATGGAAGATGGGGATAAATCGTCTGGCAGGCGTTACACTGTCAAAATATTTTTGACAGTGACGAGGGTTATTGTGCTGAATCTGCAACGGTTAACCATATTTGTCGCCGTGGTGAAGGCCGGGAGTTTTACCGCAGCGGCTACCGCGCTGGGCCTGACTAAGGCGGTAGTGAGTTTTAACATCAAACAGCTTGAGGCCGAATCAGGCGTGTCGCTGTTGGTGCGCAGCACCCGGCGGCTTTCGCTGACTGAGGCGGGAGAGCGTTTTTATCCCCGTTGCCAGCATCTGCTCGAGGAAGCTCAAAACCTGCTGGACGATGTGCAGCGCGATCACCAGGGGTTGAGCGGCGTACTGCGCATAACCAGCACACCGGAATATGGCTCTCAGGTGGTGGTGCCCGCGCTTGCGGCATTTTCGCGTGAACATCCGCAACTGCGCGTCCAGCACGTTTCTTCTTCGTATCATGCGGATTTGATAGCGGAACGATTCGATGTGGCTATCCGCCTCGGCCAGCTTGCGGACTCGAATCATCGGGCCGCACCTGTCGATAGCTTCGCGATTTTACCCGTAGCCGCCCCGGCTTATCTGGCCGGACACCCCATAGAAAACCTGGCTCAGTTGGCGCAAGCCACATGGCTGGCGCACAGCCGTCTTGCTTCGCCCCTTAGCTGGCAAGTCACGACCCCGGAGCGGCAGGCGATATTATTTGATGTGGAAAAAGCGCCAAATATCGTCGCCGATAGCGCAGCCGCGCTGCTGGCCTTTGCTCTTGCAGGTGCAGGCGTCGCACTGTTACCTGAATGGCTGGTGCGCCCGGCGATCGCCTCGGGTCAGTTACAGTCGGTATTGTGTCAACACCAGTTTCCTCGCCAGAGCATCTATGCGCTTTACCCTAATACTCGCCATGTCCCTGAGAAAGTACGCGTGTTTATTGATTTCTTTCAAGCGTGGGTGGGGCGTACGAAAAGGTAAAAAAAAAGCCGCCACAGATATTGTGGCGGCCTCGGTTCGGTGGCTCAAAATAGAGAAATACAGTCAGGGCTTATGGTTCAACCGCATTCAAACGAATGAGCTGTAACGGTTCTGCCAGCAATGAATCCATCTGCTGCACAAACACCTGGAAATGTGGCAGCGCAATGTGCACATCCAGCGCTTCCTGCCCTTTCCAGGACTCGCGCATATAAAAGACATCTGGCGTTTCCTGCAACTGGAATAAAGCGTAATCCAGGCAACCTTCTTCTTTACGTGTCGGTGCAATCAGCGCTTGTAACGCGGATTTCAGGTTATCGCGTTGCCCTTCTTTAGCCTTCAGTACAGCGATGATCGACAGTGTGTTATCGGACATTTTTAGCACTCCGTTAAAATTTCGCTGAACTCAAGACGCGATTTTGGCAATGACGCGTTGAAGTCTTCCACGCTGCGATAGCCAATTGGCACGATAACCAGGCTGGTGAAGCCTTTCTCACGCAGGCCAAACTCTTCGTCCAGAATACGGGCGTCAAAACCTTCGATTGGCACCGCATCAATATTCAGGGTGGAAACACCCAGCAAGAAGTTGCCAACGTTCAGGTAAACCTGCTTTTCCATCCAGTGCTGCGCATCTTTGTAATCAAAGCGGTGCATATTCACAAAGTAAGAACGACCTTTGTGCTGCCCTTCCATCGCCTGCTGGCTGGCAAAACGGCCATCGGCATTTTCCTGGTCCAACAGTTTAGACAGGTGCGTTTCATCAATGGCTGTTTTCGAGCAGAACACCACGACATGTGAAGCATCAAGCACTTTACGCTCGTTGAACACATAGAAGCCGGATGTCGCTTTAGCAATGCGCGCTTTCGCTTCGTCAGTGCTTGCCAGAATAAAATGCCACGGCTGTGAGTTAGTGCTGGACGGGCTGAGGCGCAGCAAATCCTTCACTTTCTCGATATTTTCTTCGCTAATTTTTTTGTCTGCATCAAACGCTTTAGTCGAGTAACGTGATGCTGCTGATTGAATAATGTCCATGATATTTTCTCTATGATTTTTATGTAATTAGAAGCCTTCGAGGACGATTTTACCGACCGCACGATTGGTTTCAATTAATTCATGGGCGCGACGTAAGTTGTCGGCATTAATGATGCCGAAATGCTCGCCTAGCGTCGTCTGCAACACCTTCTGGTCAATCAGGTCAGCCACGCGGGTCAGCAGGCGATGCTGCTCAATCATGTCGCTGGTCTCAAACATGGAACGAGTGAACATAAACTCCCAGTGCAGAGAAATGCTTTTTACTTTTAGCGGGCGCGCATCCAGTGTTTCAGGGTCATCAATCAATGCCAGTTTCCCTTGCGGAGCCAGCACTTCAATCAGTTGAGCGTAATGCTGTTCGGTTTGATTCAGGCTGGCAACGTGAGTCACATTTTTTACGCCAATACGCGCCAGTTCTTCCGTCAGCGGTTTGCTGTGGTCGATAACATGATGCGCACCCAAATCTGTAACCCATTTCTGGCTTTGCGGGCGTGAAGCGGTGCCGATAACAGTGATATTGGTCAGCTTACGGGCCAGTTGCGTAAGAATGGAACCCACACCGCCTGCCGCGCCGACGATCAACAGCACATCGTTTTCGTTGCCGTTTTCTGCCACACCCAGGCGGTCAAACAACATTTCCCATGCGGTGATTGCTGTTAAAGGCATAGCCGCTGCGGAGGCATTATTAATCGATTTTGGTTTCAGTGCGGCAATGCGCTCGTCTACCAGCTGAAATTCGCTGTTGCTACCAGGACGGGTCAGCGAACCGGCGTACCACACTTCATCGCCGGGTTTAAACAGCGATACTGCTTCACCCGTTGCAACCACAACACCTACGGCGTCCCAACCTAACACGCGTGGCTGTTCGGCGTTAAAACCGGCACGCACTTTGGTATCGACCGGGTTCACCGAAATCGCTTTCACTTCTACCAGCAAATCGTGCCCTGTAGCGACCGGAGTCGGGAGAGTAATCTCACTAAGAGATTCCAGATTGGTGCCATTTTGTGCAGCTTGAGTAATCGCGATAGCTTTCATGGTTGCTCCAGAGATTAAAGGGTTCATCGTGTGAATGAACTCATGGTACAAGGTGTGCTGCGGGCGAAAAATAGTGCCTGTAAAACAACACTTATACTCGGAGAGTTAAAATGCTCAGGTTGGAAGACCTCACTTTGTTTGTCAGAGCCGCTGCCTTAAACAGTTTTAGTGAAACCGCGCGTGAAGCTGATTTGCAGCCCGCACAGGTCAGCACCGCCATAAAGCGCCTTGAGCAAACGCTGAATATCCGATTATTTGCCCGTTCTACGCGCAGTCTGCGGCTAACGCCGGAAGGGGAAGCCTGGCTGCCATACGCCATCAGCGCCCTGCAAACACTGGAGGCCGGGCTTGAGCAAATCCAGCCTGCGAGTGACGAAGTGCGCGGCGTATTGCAAATTGCGGTGCCATCAGACCTTGGGCGCAATATGTTACTCGCGGTATTTCAGGCTTTCCGGCGTGAACACCCGGCACTGCATCTTAAAATTCTCTTCTCTGACCAGATTACCGATGTGTTCAAAGATCCGGTGGATATAGCTTTCCGTTACGGCAACAACGACGACGCCTCGTTTGTCGCACTCCCGCTCGCCCCTCTTAATAGCCGGGTTGTGGTAGCGGCCCCATCCTATATCGCACGTTGTGGTGAGCCGAAAACGATTAGCGAACTGGCTCAACATGACGCGTTAACCTACGCGCTTCGCGGGCGGGTTTACGATAAGTGGACACTAAGTTTAGACGGTGACATGCACCATGTGGCGGTGAAAAGCGCGATGATGAGTGATGATGCCGAAGTCATTCGCCGCTTAGCGGTGGCAGGAGAAGGAATTGCTTATAAATCCTGGCTTGATGTCAGCGAAGATGTGAATGAAGGCCGTCTTAAAATTATTCTGCCACAGTATCAGGGTGATAGCGTGCCGCTCAATATGATTTGCCCGCATCGTAAGCAGCTTTCGGCAACGGTGCATTTGTTGCATCAGGCAGTGAAACAGCGTTGTGACGTGTTGCAAAGCCTGATGCCTGCATAAATGGAAACCGGCCATCAAAATGGCCGGTTGAAAAAACACTTACTGAATCGGATAGGTATACGGCGCGTTCACGCCCAGCGGCAGACCGACCGCCCACCACACCAGCAGGAAGATGCTCCAGCAGATGAAGAAGATAACCGAGTAAGGCATCATCATCGACACCAGCGTACCCACGCCTGTGGACTTCACATAGCGCTGGCAATACACCACCACCAGCGGGAAGAACACCATCAACGGGGTAATAATGTTGGTCGTGGAGTCACCAATACGGAACGCCGCCTGAGTCAGCTCAGGGGAGATACCGACAGCCATCAGCATTGGCACCATAATAGGTGACAGCAGCGCCCATTTCGCCGAAGCCGAACCAATCAGGATATTCACGACCGCAGTCAGCAGAATCATACCGATAATGGTCGCCTCGCCCGGCAGCGCCATAGTTTTCAGCACGTCAGCACCCGCCAGCGCAATCAGCGTACCAATATTGGAATCACCAAACGCTTTGATAAACATGGCACAGAAGAATGCCATCACCATGTATGAACCCATTTTGCTCATGGATTGGTTCATCGCATCGATGACATCTTTGCCGCGGCTAAAGGTCCCAGCCACAAAACCGTAGACAATACCAGGGATGATAAAGATCAGGAAAATCAATGGCACGATGGACTTCATGATAGGCGCGCCATAGCTGGTCAGCGAGCCATCTGTCGGGCTACGAAGCAGAGAGGTTTCAGGCCACGCCAGCGCCGCAAGACCTGCCAGCCCCAGAACCATCACCAGACCCGCGACTTTAAAACCACGGCTTTCTGCAGCGGTGTAGCTGCTCATATCTTCGTTATGTTGATAATCGCCGTCGATTTCTAGTTTCGACACGCGTGGCTCAACAATACGTTCAGTCACCCACCAGCCGACCAGCGTAATCATCACTGTCGAACCGATACCGAAGAACAGGTTACATAAGGTGTTGACGGTATAAGTCCCGTCCAGCAACTGCGCGGCAGTTTGGGTGAAGCCCTGTAGCAATGCATCGTTACCGGTTGGCACCATGTTGGCCGCAAAGCCGCCAGAAACCCCGGCAAATGCCGCTGCAATGCCCGCCAACGGATGGCGTCCGGCAGACATAAAGATAATCGCACCCAATGGGATAACCAGCACATAACCCGCATCAGCGGCAACGTGGCTGAACATCGCGACGAAAATAATCATCGGAGTGAGCAGTTTTTTCGGCGTCACACGCAGCATTTTTTTCAGGCCGGTATTAATAAAGCCTGAACTCTCTGCCACGCCTACACCTAACATCGCCACCAGCACGATCCCCAGCGGGGCAAAGGTAGTAAACGTTGTCACCATTGAGGAAAGGGTTACGGTTAACGCCTGCGCCGAAAGCAGGTTATTAATTCTGACTGCTTCATTGGTCACAGGATTGACGACATCAAAATCAACGGTGGAAAGCACCGCCGACATCGCCATCACAACCAGTAAAAAATAGAAAAAGATTAATGCAGGTTCGGGTAATTTATTTCCTGCTTTCTCAACAGCGTTGAGAAATCCTGTCATTAGACGACCTTCCGTGTTCCTTGTCGTTGTGCTCATCACTACCTCGTCTTCCTGTTATATTCACCAAAGTCATTGCTTGCGGCAATTAATAACATTTTAGAATATTTCACTGCTAGTAACTTTACGTTACTAGTCAAAAAGAGACATTGCAGGGTGATGAATATCATGGTTTTAAACGAAAACTGCCCCGTGAGTTCAATAAACACACGGGGCAATTAAGATAGCGTTCAAAAGCTTCCAGTAAGAGCTTTATTCTGTTTGTGAAAGCGACTCTCTTTTAAGGCGCGGGTATTTTTTCAGCCAGCGCCCACTGATCATTCGCCAGTAGAACAACACGCCGCGCACCGTCCAGTCGAAGAACATCCCCATCCAGACACCGACCACACCCATCTCTAGCACAATCCCTAATGTGTAGCCTGCAACTACGCGGCAGCCCCACATGCTCGCCATGGAAACCCACATCGCGAAACGGGCATCGCGAGCGCCTTTCAACCCGGCGGGTAATACCCATGACGCAGCCCAAATCGGCATAAACGCGGCATTCAACCAAATTAGTATCTTGACGACTTCTTTTACATCATCTTCATGAGTGTAAAACGAGGCCATCAACCCGGCAAACGGCGCGGTTCCCCAGGCGATGATAGTCAGCCCCAGCGTTGAGAGCCAGAACACATGGCGCAGTTGCCGCTCCGCCTGGCCAATCTGCCCTTTCCCCAGACGCTTGCCGACAATAATGGTGGACGCCGAGCCAAGGGCGTTACCGGGCAGGTTAATCAACGCCGCAATCGAGAACGCGATAAAGTTACCGGCAATGACGTTGGTGCCCATCCCGGCGACGAACATTTGTGTCAGCAGCTTACCGGCGTTAAACAGCACCGATTCAATACTCGCCGGGATCCCAATCCCTAACACTTCCCACAAAATGCCGACTTTGAGCGGTCGGAAATAGCTTTTTAGCGAGATACGCAAAGAAGGAGCAAAGCCAATCACCAGCACATAAACGAAACCGATAGCGCCGATATAACGTGAAATAGTCAGTCCTAAACCGGCACCAAAAAAGCCCAGCCCGTTCCAACCCAGCGCGCCGTAGATCAAGACGCTACTGATGATAATGTTGAGGATGTTCATCCCGCCGTTAATCAGCAATGGGATTTTAGTGTTCCCTGCCCCGCGTAACGCGCCGCTGCTGATAAGCGCAATCGCCGCTGCCGGGTAACTCCAGACGGTGGTTTGCAGATACGAGAGCGCCAATGCTTTAACTTCAGGTGTGGCAGCCCCAGCAATAACGTTAACAACATGCTCACCCGCCAGGTGAATGCCCGCCGCCAGGAAAATCGCAATAATTGTCATTAATATCAATGACTGTCGCGCGGCATCTCGTGCACGTTTTGGGTCACGTTTACCGAGGCTGAATGCCACCACAACGGTGGTGCCAAGATCCACAGCAGCAAAAAATGCCATGATCACCATGTTGAAGCTATCAGCAAGCCCGACGCCTGCCATCGCCTCTTTTCCCAGCCAACTCACAAGGAAGGTGCTCAGCACGCCCATCAGTAAAACGCAGGTATTTTCCAGGAAGATAGGCACCGCAAGCGGTGTAATTTCGCGCCAGAACAGGACTCGGTTGCTTTTCCGTTTGGCGTACCAGCGAGTTTTTTCCACGCGCTGATGAAGTGCTGCTTTTAAGTTCAAGATTGACCTTGGGGAGGAAGTGAAACCACATTTCAAATAATGATTTACAAATCGTTATCCTGCAAAGAGTTTTTTGAAATTAGTCGAAGACACTGGTGGATGTCGCTGCGCTAATCCCCCCTACAACACCAAAATTTGGAAACATTTACGGTTTGTGTAGGTCGGATTAGCGCAGCGACATCCGACAGAATACCCTTCAACCATGCCCGCCCAAATACGCCTTGCGCACATCCTCATTCCCCAACAACTCCTCACCACTGCCGCTGAGCCGAATCTGCCCGTTTGCCATCACATAACCGCGGTCGGAAAGTTTCAGCGCGTGGTGCGCGTTTTGCTCGACTAAAAAAATCGTCATACCGTTACGCGCCAGTTCGCGCAGCGTCTGGAAGATTTGCTTCACTACGATAGGCGCGAGTCCAAGACTCGGTTCATCCAGCAACAACAGTTTCGGGCGGCTCATCAACGCACGCGCAATCGCCAGCATTTGCTGCTCGCCACCGGACATCGTCATCGCCCGCTGTTTGCGGCGTTCTTTTAAACGCGGAAACAGATCAAACATGGTTTGCAAATCCTGCGCGGCAAATTGGTTGCCGATGGGAATCGTGCCCATCAGCAGATTTTCTTCGACGGTCATATCCGGGAATATTCGCCGCCCTTCCGGGGCCTGGGCAATTCCGCCAGACGCCACAAAGTGCGTCGATTTATGGCTGATATCTTCACCATGAAACAGAATTTGCCCGCCGCGAATGCGTGGCTGGCCGAAAATAGACATCAGTAACGTCGATTTCCCTGCCCCGTTCGCACCAATCAACGCTACCGTTTCACCTTCGTTCACCTGCAAAGAAACCTGTTTTAGCGCCTGAATCGCGCCATAAAAAACGTCCACATTGCGAAACTCCAGCATCGCCTCACTCATACACTGACCTCGTCTTCGTCGGTGCCCAGATAGGCGGCGATCACTTTTTCATCGTGTTGGATTTGTTCGGGTTTACCCTCGGCAATCACATCCCCGTGGTCGAGCACGATAATGTGGTCGGAAATATCCATCACCATGCCCATATCATGCTCAATCAGCAAAACAGTGATATCGTGGTGGTCGCGCAGGAAACGGATGATTTTACTCAGGGTGCGCGTTTCAACCGGGTTCAGACCTGCAGCAGGTTCATCCAGGCAAATCATTTCTGGCGCGGTACACATGGCGCGGGCGATCTCGAGGCGCCGTTGCTGGCCGTAAGACATCTCCCCGGCGAGGCGATTAGCACAATCCACCAGTTCCACTACTTCCAGCCAGTAAAACGCACGATCAAGAGCACGGTTTTCCGCCCGGCGATAAGCGGGCGTGTTCAGCACACCGGCGAGCAGATTTCGGTTGACCTGCATGTGTTGCGCCACCAGCAGGTTTTCCACCACCGACATTTCGCGGAACAGGCGGATATTCTGAAAGGTTCGCGCAAGCCCGGCGCGGTTCACCAGATGGGTGCCGCCAAACATTTTGTAGAAAATACGCGAACCGAGCCGGGCCGGACTAATCCAGTCGCCAGGCTGGAATTTCTGCCCCAGTATCTGAATCACATTGGTGGTTTTGCTGCGCGTGTTAAACAAAATATTGCCGCCGGAAGCCTTATAAAAACCGGTCAGGCAGTTAAACACTGTGGTTTTCCCGGCACCATTAGGCCCAATCAGCGCGGTTATCGAGCCGCGCCGCACCTCAAGATTCACATCATTGAGCGCTTTGATCCCACCAAAGTGCATCATCAAATGCTCAACACTTAAAATCATCTCGCTCATGGTGCCACTCCCTTGCGCACCGCAAAGCCGCTGCGGTTGATGCGAATCAGGCCGCGTGGCCGCCATATCATCATCACCACCATCAACATGCCAAACAGCAGAACGCGATATTCGGCAAAGCTGCGCAGGAGTTCTGGCGTCACCGTCAGCACAAACGCCGCCAGCACTACGCCAACCGTCGAGCCCATACCGCCCAGCACCACAATGGCGAGGATTAACGCTGATTCAAAGAAGGTGAATGATGTCGGGTTTACAAAACCCTGGTAGGTCGCGAAAAACACACCAGCAATACCCGCCGTTGAAGCGCCCAGCGTAAAGGCGGAGAGCTTCACCAGCACATGGTTGAGCCCCATGGATCGGCAGGCAATTTCATCTTCGCGCAACGCCTCCCACGCACGGCCAATCGGCATGCGCGTCAGGCGGTGTTTGATGTACAGCACCAGTAAAACCACCAGCACCAGAATGGCGTAGATGAATATAAACTTCAGATTCGGGTTATAGGTGAGATGGAAGAACTCGTGGAAAGGCACGCCACCTTCTTCTTTGGCACGCCGTCCAAACTCAAGGCCAAACAGTGTCGGTGGTGGCGCTGAAATGCCGTTAGGGCCGCCGGTAAACGTCAGCCAGTTATTCAGCACCAGGCGGATAATCTCCCCGAAGCCGAGGGTCACGATCGCCAGATAATCGCCGTGCATGCGCAAAACCGGGAAACCGAGTAAAGCCCCGGCAGCCGCTGCCATCAGCGCCGAAAGCGGCAACATCGACCAGAACCCCAGCCCGAGATACTGGTAACCCAGCGCCAGCCCATACGCACCAATGGCGTAGAAGGCGACATATCCCAGATCCAGCAAGCCTGCGAGCCCAACAACAATGTTTAACCCAAGGCCGAGCAGCACATAGATAAGCCCGAGGATCGCCACCGTCAGCACATATTTGGTCGCCACAAACGGGAAGCAAATCGCCAGGGCTATCACCAGTGGAATTATCCAGCGCATGCGGCTTTTGTATTCTGGCGGGCGCACATACACGCCTGAGTTATCCGTTTCAAAACGGCTTAAAAAACGCATTCCGGTAGAGGTGGTAAAAAAAGCACTCAGCAAAAATCGTCCGACCATCACAACCGCGATAATCGCAACCAGCCGCTGGCCTTCGAAGTTAAAGCTGTAGCCATCGAGCACTACGCCAACTATCGGGCCAAAAACAATTAACGCCACTAACCCTGCAAAAACCGCATCCAGCAGGCAACGTTTTAGGGAAAAGCCTTCATGCAAAGCCGTTTCAGATGTCATGTTTTGCTCCCTCACACTTTGGCAACGATAGGTCGGCCAAGCAGCCCCTGAGGACGGAAAATGAGGATCACGACCAGCAATCCAAACGAGAACACATCTTTGTAATCAGAATTCACCATGCCCGAGAATTGCGCCTCGGCAATGCCAAGAATCAGCCCGCCAAGCATTGCGCCGGGTAATGAACCAATCCCGCCCAGTACCGCCGCCGTGAAGGCTTTAATGCCAATAATAAAACCGGCGTAAAAATCGAAAGTGCCGTAGTTCATGGTGATCAGCACCCCGGCAAGCCCTGCCATCGAGGCGCCAATCACAAACACAATGGAGATAATGCGGTCGGTGTTAATCCCCAATATCGAGGCCATCTTGCGGTCTTGCTGCACGGCCCGGCACATGCGCCCCAGTTTGGTATTGCCGATAATCCAGGTGAGCAGCAACATGCCAGCAAACGAGGCAATCAAAATGAACACTTTGGTGTAAGTGATTTGCACAAAACCATCGCCAATATGGAAACGGAACACACCATCAAGCATGGTTGGGATCCCCTGCTGGCGCGGCCCCTGGCTGATTTGTGCGTAGTTTTGCAGGATTAGCGACATACCGATGGCGGAAATCAGCGGCGCTAAACGTGTGGAGTTGCGCAGCGGTTTATAGGCGATGCGCTCAATAGTCCAGCCGTAAACGCCCGTCACCACTATGGTGAACACCAGCGTGCCGAGAATGAGTAAAGGAAACGACTGCAAACCAAAGTACGACAACAGCGCAAGCCCGATGGCGCACAGATATGCGGAGATCATATACACTTCGCCGTGCGCGAAGTTAATCATGCCAATAATGCCGTAAACCATGGTGTAGCCGATGGCTATCAACCCGTAGACGGAACCTAGCGTTACGCCATTGATCAATTGTTGCAGGAAGAATGCGTCCATCATCGCGCGCTCGTGTTATAGGCTGAACGAGTCAGCCTGGTGTTTATAAAGCGTCGATATGCCGGAGCATACCGACGTTGAGCGAGACTCCGAACCCTTACTGAACCTCTTTGTATTTGCCCTTATCATCCCACTGATAAACCACGTAATCGGACACTTTCAGGTCGCCTTTATCATCCCAGGCTTTTTTGCCCATCACGGTATCCACCGGGTTTGCTTTCAGCCAGGCACTGGCTTTGGCTGAATCTGTGCCGCCAGTGGCTTTAAATGCCGCAGCAATCGCCTGAACGGATGCGTAGGAATAGAGGGTGTAACCTTCCGGTTCAAATTTACTGGCGCGGAATTTGTCGATTACCGCTTTGCCATCAGGGATTAAGCGAGGATCTTTACCGAAGGTCATGTAAATACCATTGGTGTATTGTGGGCCGCCTGCCGCAGTCACCATCTCTTCATTCACGATGCAGTCGCCGGAGAAGAATTTCGCCTGCACGCCCTGCTCACGCATCTGGCGCACCAGCGGCCCCGCTTCCGGGTGGCAACCGCCGAAGAACACCACGTCTGGTTTTTGCGCACCGATTTTGGTGACCAGTGCGTTAAAGTCTTTTTCACCGCGCGACAAGCCTTCGTACATCACATCATTGACGCCGCGTTTTGCGAGTGCCGCTTTGGTGGCATCTGCAAGCCCCTGCCCGTAAGTGTCTTTATCGTGAATAATCACCACACGTTTGGCTTTGAGCTTATCGATAATGAAATCGCTGGCGACCTTCCCTTGCTGGTCATCACGCCCGCACATGCGGAACATATCGCTCATCTTGCGCTCGGTGATAAGCGGGTTGGTCGACCCCGGGGTGATAGCAAGAATACCCGCGTCGTTGTAAACCTCAGAGGCAGGCATGGTAGACGATGAACAGAAGTGGCCGACCACGGCTTTCACTTTATCCTGATCCACCAGACGGTTAGCTACGGAGACCGCTTGTTTAGGTTCGCAAGCGTCATCGCCCTGGACCAGTTTGATTTTTTCACCATTAATCCCACCAGCAGCATTAATATCTTCGGCGGCCTGAGTCGCGCCATGCCAGTACTGATCGCCATAGGTCGCGTTCGGCCCGGTAAACGGCCCTGCGACACCGATGACAATATCGGCATGGGCGGAAAACGCCGTTACCAGACAACCAGCCAACACCAGAGAAAGAGGACTTCTGATCAATTTCAGCGACATTTGTATGTTCCTTAGCAAATCAGCAAAGAGGTTTATGCAAAACGGTGTAAGAGCCATTTTCAAAAGCAAAAACGCGAACAAAATGCACTATCCAGTCAATTTCCTGTGGGTTACAGCGAGGTTTCCATACGGGGTTTCCTTACGATTTTCACGGCCTTGAACATTAAGCAAAATGGTTGCCAGATTTGGTTACCGGTTGCCTGGTTCAGACTTATTTGAGTATAGAGCGCCGTTTTAAGCGCTCCGGCACCTTGCAGTGAAATTACAGCGGGGATCACATCTGGTTAACAATAAAGCAGTGATGTACAAAATTCATACGTCTTTGCACCAATATAGTCCGCATATAAATGATGGTTAATATTCAGCAGAGAAATAGCTCGATGCGTGATTTGCATACACTGATTGCAGATAAGACAAATTCGCCTTAATACTCAACAAGTTGAACATAAAAAGAGCAAACGAAAAACTTTTTCGCGAACCCTTTGACATGCCCCTCCCGAATCGCTAATATGCGCCCCGTTAACCGATTCCTCTGTAGTTCAGTCGGTAGAACGGCGGACTGTTAATCCGTATGTCACTGGTTCGAGTCCAGTCAGAGGAGCCAAATTCGAGAGCCCGCTTAAGGAAACTTAAGCGGGCTTTTTTGTTTTTGTGGGTTTTGATAATTCTCTGGCAGCACTAACGGGCACATCCTGATGTACCTGTGTGCCAGGCTGATTGTGTTTTAAAAGACACCAGAGCAGTCATGCAGATACTACCCTTTCACACTGCTCCCTTTAAAACTGGCTTAACCAGAATAGAGAGGACGACTCAATGATCACGTTATGCAAAGCTTGCGGCACATCTTATGAGGCCAGCGGTTTCCATCCAGAACATTGCAAAATCTGCAAAGATGAACGCCAGTATCTGCCCGCAACGGGGCAGCAATGGGTCGATTGTGACAGCCTTTTTAGTTCACATACCAATTCGTGGAAACAACATGAAACCCACCTCTTCAGCATTCAAACCGTGCCTGAGTTTGCGATCGGTCAACGCGCTTTTCTTCTGAGAACGCGGGAAGGCAATATTCTGTGGGATTGCATTGCCACTCTCGACGACGCAACAAAAACGCTGATTCATTCACTGGGCGGTCTAAAAGCTATCGCCATATCGCATCCTCATTTCTACAGCACCATGCAGGATTGGGCCGCCGAGTTTGAAGCCCCGATTTACCTTCATGCCAGCGATAGCCAGTGGATCATGCGCGACAGTCCATGGATTACACTTTGGGAAGGCGACACCCTTAAACTGTGCACAAACGTCACTGTATTGCGACTCGGTGGGCACTTCGCCGGCAGCAGCGTTCTGCACTGGGCACAAGACGAAGGAATGCTGCTATGTGGGGACACCGTTCAGGTCACCCCTGGCGCGGATGCGGTCTCCTTCATGTGGAGCTACCCAAATATGCTACCGCTGCCAGCAGTGACGGTCGGCAACATCATCAGCCAGCTGAGCTGCGTGAAATTTTCGAAACTCTATGGCGCGTTTGAAGGAAAGGAGATCGCAAAAAATGCCGATGAGATAGTGCGCCGTTCAGGCGAAAAGTATATTGCCTGCCTCAGTTAACGATGTAGCCAGATTCGAAAGCTGGTTTAAAACTCGTTGTTGGGAAATTCATCGGGTGCTTATCGTTAAACCTGGCGGGCTATGCAGAGTCCGGAAATGAAGACTCACTTCCGGATTTTGTTCCTGTGGGCAAAACTAGATTTCAAATGGGAATTTCATGCCCCATTCTTTACGCATATTATCCATGATTTTTAATACGGCGATTGTGTCTTGCGGTTTCATTACGTCACTTGCCGTTTTTCCCTGACGAATACAATTGTTGGTGTGCCTTAATTGATATTCAAAGCCATCGAAATCAAACGGGAAGTGATACTCTTTTTTATTGTCATTCTGGTAAACAGTAAAACCATTTGCCGCATGAGGTGTGTCGATAACAATATAGCCATTCTTACATTGAATAACCGCTTGCTGGCGCGACAACGCTTCTACCGATGAGCTTAGCAAAGCAACTTGCCCTTTTTCATACTGCATATAGTAGAAACTTGACAGGTCGACGCCACCTTCTGATAACACGGCATTGGACACCACGCGTTCAGGCTTATACCCCAACAGCATGCAGGTAATACCAATAACGTAAATTCCCACATCATAAAGTGCGCCCCCAGCCAATTCAGGGTTTATTTTACGATCATTTCTGCTTCCCGGCGGGTTAATACCAAAATCTGCGGCGATATTCACTACATCGCCCAGTTGACCACTGTTTAAAATTTTATGTATTTCAGCATATGCTGGTAAGAATTTCGTCCAGAATGCTTCCATAATAAACAAGCCATTATCAGATGCTTGTTTAAATAAATGCTCAGCCTGGCTTACATCAATCGTGAAACTTTTTTCACATAACACATGTTTATTATTTTTTAAGCACAGCAAGCTATTTTCATAGTGCGAGTTGTGCGGTGTTGCGATATACACTGCATCTATATCAGCGCTCTGTGCCAGTTCCAGATAACTGCCAAATGCCTTCTTCGCACCATATTGCGTAGCAAAAGCCTCTGCATTTTCAATGGAACGTGATGCCACACCAACAAATTCGCACTCATCTGATAAGTAACCCAGCGTCCCGGCGAATTTTTTAGCAATCGTTCCTGTACCAATGATGCCCCAACGGATTTTTTTCATTTTAATGACCATTAACTGTTTTGATGTTGTAAAAAATAACGCCGAGCCACATCAGTTTCAACGAGTTATTCGAAAATCGGAATCACATAGCCAATCTGCATGACAAGGCGAATAGCCAGATTCGCCTGACGGTTTAAAATTCGTTATCATCCGCTCCCACTCACCCTCCAGGCAGCCTGATGTCTACGATTATCGATACCTTTATTGCCCCTGCGTGCCATGACAAGATAGAGGTTCTCTATCAGGACGAGCATCTGGTGCTGATCAATAAGCCCAGCGGGTTGCTCAGTCTGTCGGGGAAAAACCCGCAAAACCTGGACTCGGTGCACCACCGGTTGGTGCAAATATTCCCTGGCTGCACGCTGGTCCATCGCCTTGATTTCGGCACTTCCGGGCTGATGGTGATTGCCCTTAATAAGGTTATCAATGCAGCCCTTTGCCAGCAATTCAGCCAGCGTGCGGTGACCAAAATGTACAGCGCACTGCTCTGCGGGCATCTGAGCGAAAATGAAGGGGTGATAGATGAGCCGATTGCCAAAGATCCGGCACTCTTCCCGCTGATGTCGATTTGTGCAATCAATGGCAAGCCTGCACGTTCCGGCTATCGCGTCATTGAACGCTTTTATCGCGAACTGGAAGATGGGACGTTACTGCCATTAACACGAGTTGAGCTAACCCCGGAAACAGGGCGTACTCATCAACTGCGCATCCATTGCCAGCAGTTGGGCCACCCTATTTTGGGCTGTGACCTGTATGGCGGACTTTTGCTACCAGGTACTGAACAGACTCCACGGCTGATGCTGCACGCCAGCGAACTGCATTTTGTTCATCCGGTTAGTGGGGAGTGGATTAGAGCGCGGAATGAGAGTTTGTTTTGAGGGTATTAACACTCGTTAAACTAGATTTGCGTCTGCTATGAGCTGTGAGTTCAACCGATGGATGCAACACACTTATTGAACCGCTCTGCGGGTGATTCATAGTCTAGCGTTTTTCTCGGCCTTTCATCTAGCAATCTACAATGGAAAGAAAACTGTCCCACGAATTAGTTTTCATTTCAGAGCATATAATAAACTTAGGCAGTTCCCCGTTGCTTCATGTCAATTAACTTTGTAAATCCCAGAAGCGAGAGCTGTACGGCATTCATCTTCTGGTTTGTCACCCAACAGACACCCACCTTTTTTATATTTTATATAGTTTATCTGGTGTGTAGATGAGTGAATATCTGGGCCAACTGTTTACAGGTTTCTTACATGGAAACGATGTACTTCGTTGAAGTCGACGTCTTTATCAATTTATTGGGTTGAGGATTCATTTACGTCTGCGGATATGTTGTACTCGCGCAATATCATTTCTCAAATGAGTAGAAAGTGGCACATTCAATAAAACATTTTCAGGTGGAATGGGAGTTAAGAACCATTTTTTATATATCTTTTCAAACTCGCCACTATCAAATAAATCATGTAATGTCTCATTGGTTTTTTCCTGCAAATATATTGACCCCTTTGCTGAAACTAATGCAAAAGGCTGAACTTCACTCAATCTATCGCTTGAGATTTCATATTCTCCAGCCGTAGAATACTTCGACATTAAGGAGTAAAGCAAAATATCATCCCCAACAAACACAGAATTATCATTATTTTCCATGTTGTGAAATCCTGAAACAGATGACTGTGATAAGTGAATAAAAAATGAGTAATGCAATTCGGCATTCAGAAGAGTTACTTCTGGCATAGCAACGCCACCTGAAGTAACAAAAACTGTATGTCCTGAAAGCAGTTCTTTTTTTTCTAAATGCGCTTTCTTATGATAGATATAAGCTGTTGATGAGTAGAAAAAAGGTTCTGAAAATAACAGTCTTGCCCTTCTAGTTGGAGTATCAGTAAGGTTAGAGCACTCAATGTCAGATTTGTGATTGAGTACCATCTGAAACCTGGCTGCCGGATTAGTTTTAATCCATTTTATATTAAGAGTTTTTATATCTAAATCATTTGCTATATGGCTGGCAACTTTCCTACATAAGTCGATAGCCATTCCAACTGGTTTCTCCATGAGAGTATATGAAAAAGGGTATTGATCATCTATGTATGAAATATTTATTGTGTGCGTTTCCCTGATATTTTCTATGATATCTTTTGCCTCAACCCCATGAGAGAAGAACAAAAAAATAGCTATTACCACATGACTACATTTCATCAACATACTTAACAAGCCTTTACTTCACGGGAATTTGAATTAGTATATCCATTTGCAATGGAAACGCTTAAATGTAACATCTTTCAATAAACGGTAATACATTAAACATTATTAATGTGTCATTGAAAATGTTATCCCTATAGTTAAGCTTTTAAAAAAATGTTAAAATAAACACTCTGAAATTGATGACATTTAAATCAAAATATATCTATTTGTTATATCACATCTCAGTTTCCACTCTATTTATAGAGCGCTATGTTAACAGAAACGGTGGAAATTTTTATATATGCAATGCTAACCCTTTCCCTTAAAACTGATTTTCTCGTTTTATTTTGATGGCCAACGAGGCGGGTAAACATACAATATCTTAGCTTTCCGGGACATTGATGTTCAGACTGGCTCATGGATCCGTCTGTTAGCGTACACTTCCACTTTCTGTACAAGCGGGATAACAGAAATATCTGTATTGCCTTTAAGTCGGTGTAGTTATTCTGAATAACCTTTCCACTGGTGGGTGGTCATCCAAAACGGAAGCAATGAGGGCGGAGTCAATAGGTTTAGTTGTTTAAAAGGGAAGCTCTCACTGTTATGGCATAGTGAATTTGGCCATCTATTAATAGGCGCGAATATTCCGCTCTTGGCACAAAGCCGCCAGCAAGACCTCCCTGGGCAGCTAAGCGCGTAGTTTTGACACCGCTGAATTTGAGATGATCACAGGTCCAGTTATGCATGGCGATTACTGCATCATAAAAAACAGTCTGATTCAGAGGGAGTAAATAGCGCGGCTCGAATACAACTGTAGCTTACTGTACGAAACCATAACGTATAGCTCATGGCTAATAACGGTGAGAGTGTCACAGCTCGGCACTCGACTTTCCATATTACGACTAAAGAAGTTTGCATATTCAGGCTTAATGCATCAGCACGTATTAGAACTGATAACTGTAGTTTACGTTGGCGAACCAAAAGTAAGGATCATCATAACTACCTTTGTAAAGTGCAGGAGATTGTACGTGCGAGGACTGCATATGCAGATATGACGCGGCAACCCCAATGTTACTTTGCTGAGTGATTTGGTATTGCGCACCAGTAGCAAAACGCCACTCGTCACCGGTGGGTAACGTGAGTGCGACGTCACTCTGTGAATCGTAAACCGTACTGTCAAAAGCAACGCCTGCGTTTAAACGCCACTGCTCCGTCGGGCGAAACTGCGCACCCAGAGCCGTGTGCCAGGAGTCTTTCAGACGGCTGTTTTTATCGAGATCCCGGCTTGATACAGTTATCTGCGGCGCACCGAACTGGCTCCAGTCCTGCCAGCCAAGATCCCCCATCACAGACCACTGTTTATTTATGTCATGTACCAGACTCAGCATAATTTGCTGTGGAGCCCTCACCTGCGCAGAAATGGGCAGGTCATATTCTACATTGGGCAAGTTCGGGAGCCGGACTTTACCGTCAATATCAAAATTGTATTTGGTTTGACTGGTCCAGGTGATACCGGCGCGGGTTTGATCGGTCAGCTCCATCAGCAGGCCGAGACGATAACTCATTGCCCAGTCGTGATCTTGCTGTTTTTCATCGTTTTCCCCGACGTTACGCGTTAGCGAAAGGAAACCGTAGTTAGCGTTGACAGATCCGCCCACGGAGAGCCTGTCATTGAGTTTATAGGCTACCGAGGGGCTCAGCGTCATGGCAACCATAGTGCTTTTCTTAATCAGGCGATCTCCCTGCCAGTTACCAAAATCAATGCTTAGCCCATAGTTACCGTAGAGCCCAATCCCCGCGTAGAGATCGTCATTAACCTTTTGCGTATAGAACGCACTGGCGTTAGGAAATAACTGCATGATATTGCCCGGGCTTTTACGGCCAGTCTCATCCTCAAGTGAGTAAGAGACATCACCATTCATTGCCTGTAATCCGCCGGTAAACATATGCTCGGGTAGCCGTGTCATCCCTGCTGGGTTGGTCACTATAGTGGAAGCGTCCTGAGCACGCGCGGCCTGCCCCGCTCCCGCCAGAGCCGTATCTTCGGTACCTATCTCGTAAAAATAGAGCGCGCTCGCATGGGTTGTCTGCGAGAAAAACAGACCGAGACAAATCAACATCGGTTTTTTCATTTGCCACCTGATTATTATTGTCATTATTGAAATAGTTAATGCTAATAACAGCGTAGATTACGCCATTCAAATATCCACTATTACGATGCTCATCCCTGCAATAACGATTTCATAGCTGAAGCGATTAAATAACCACTAGCCCTGTTTCCAGCGCGTTAGCGAAGAGGCATTCATCGCCAGGCAAACCGCATATTTACATCCAGCTTTAACGTGTTATTTCCCTCTTTGTGGAAATATCAAATGTAAAATCTCAAATCTAAACTACTATTTTCAATAACATTCCCAGCCCCGGAGGTTGCAATTTTATGAAAAAGGTACTTTGTCTGAGTATGCTGGCTTTGTGTGTCAGTAATGCATGGGCTGCGGACGCTATCAGTCTTGATAAGGTCCGCGAACTCGAAACGACGCTTGTTGGGAAAAAGGATGTCAGTGTCACCCCTGAAAACTATGCCTTTGCCGAACTCGACGTGGCGATGAACGAAGAAGTGAAACATGGTGCAACGAATAAGTTTTATCACCACCGTATGCCAATGGAGATTGATAAGCAGCCTGCGGTATTAATGAACCGCGATACTCTCTATTCTTTTGCCATTATTGATGCTTCTCACGGTGCGACAGTTCACGTTCCTGAAGGGGATGGTCGCTATATTTCTCTGCACGTGATGGACCATGATCACACTACTGAACATGTGTATTACGGCGCAGGCGATTACAAAATTGACCCTGACAAAGCGACTCATTTCCTGGTTCTGAATATTCGAACTCAGGTGAATCCAAACGATCCGGCTGACATCCAGAAAGCACATGTCATCCAGGATGAATATAAGGTCACCTTCCCAGACGGCTACACGCCAAAAGCGTTCAAGATGATTGACTGGAACACAGATGAGCTGAAAAAACTTCAGGCCCATTATCGCCAGCTCGCAGATAAACGTGGCGTCAGTAAAACGTCCGGCCCACGTGGTGATTATCCGCAAGAGGATGTGAATATCGGTGCGGCAGTGGCCACGGGATTACTGCCTGACAAAGATGCCTGGTACTCATTTAATACCTATAAGGTGGATAAAAATACCTGCTATACCGCGACCTATCAGGTTCCGGGAATGGCAAAACCCGATCTCGGCTTTTATTCCCTGACGATTTACGGTGATGACCTTTACCTGCATAACGAAAAAGGGTCCAGTCTTTCTAACAAAGAACTGAAACTCGACTCGGGCGGAAAAACGTTCACCATGCATTATGGTACTGAGCAAACCTGCGGAAAAGACGCACAAAATTTGCTTATTGCGCCAACGGATAACTGGACACTGGCTTTACGTGTTTATTTCCCAACCCCGGATATTCAGGACAATAAATATAAACTTCCTGAACCAAAGCCGGTGAAGTAATTCATTCCCTGGAGGAAGGCTGAGCATTCAGTCTTCCTCGTACCCTGAAGAAGATACCTATGAAAACAACATTACGCGCTTTAGCAATCGCTGTCGCCATGCTAACCAGTTCCGCAGTACTTGCCGTCGATACTGGTGTACAGGCTGACGGACAAGTCACGGCCCAGAACCCTTCGTTCGCCGCGACCAACGGTGTCAAGGTCACTATGGATAATCTTATCCGAGCCGAAACAGCCAAATATTTCGCCGCAGAGACATTAACGTCAGGGGGAAATAAATTCCGCCATGAACGCAAGGGTATTGATCTAAAAAATCAGACGGTTATCCGCTCAAATTTCGATTTGATTTATTCATACGGTGTTTTCGATACCAAAGAAGGATTAACAGTTTCAGTTCCTGCTTACGATCTTTATCAGAGTGTACATATTTTCGATGAGGATCATTTCACTATCGCCGTGGTTTATCCGGGGCAAACCGTCACCGTTAAACAGTCGGACTTAACACACGGTCGTTTTGTTTATCTCTTCATGCGCACTCAGCCCAGGAGTCTGGACGAAAAAGGAATAGCAGAACTGAATAAGCGGCAGGATATGGTGAAAGTAAGTTTTGGGGGCACACCTGAACCCTATAAAAGTGACGTGAAATACGATGTTGATTCCTTCAACAAACTGCGTGCTGAAATTGTTCGCCGTGGCCCGAAAGAAGCGGTGATTTATAAAGGTTTTGTCTCTAAAGGGGATAAAATTATCACTCCACAATACCAGTTAGTGAATATTGGCGGTTGGGGTGGGCTACCGGCAAAACACGCTTTTTACTGGGTAGTGGCTCCGGCTGATGAAGGCGCGAAGAATGCACAATGTAGCTCGACCACCATACGTCCTCTTCCCGTTCAGTATGACAAAAATGGTTACTGGTCCTTGACGGTTTACAATGCTGAAGGCTGGGTTAAATCTGACCCATTTGTGATTAATTCACATCATGCCAAAGCGAATAAAGATGGCAGCTACACGCTTCATTTCAACTGTGGCGACAAGGCGATTAACAATTTCCAGACTACGAAGAACTGGAACGCATTAATGCGTGCCTACTTGCCAAATTCCGTTGACGATATTCTTAAATTCTCCAAAGACATGCAGGAGAATCATCCTGTCATTAGTCAGAAATAACCTGCTATTAAGAGAAGTATCGTCAGGTCGACGGTATTTCTCTCCCTCAGGTTAGACCGCCGATAATTATTTATTACCGTGGTGAGGCATAGTACGTGAATCTAACAAAACTACTTTTTGCACTTTCTCTGCCATTGGTCGCACATGCTGCTGAAGAACACGCACCGGATGCCGCACAGGCAAATAACCCTCTGGCAAATATGACTGCATTCAATATGCAGAACTACTATATCGGCGATATCAGCGGGACGGACAAAGATGCCAACCAGTTCTGGTTTCGTTACGCCCAGCCTTTTTCTCTGGGAGAAAGCAACTGGTTGTTACGTGCTTCTCTTCCCGTTAACACCTATCCTTCTCCGCCTGACGGAGGGCATCAGACCGGGCTGGGTGATCTGAACCTTTTCACGGCGTATCTGATTGATACAGGCAATCCGGCCATCAGTTTTGGCTTCGGACCTCAGCTTACTGCACCAACCGCGACGGAAAATTCTCTCGGCAGC
Organism: Buttiauxella sp. BIGb0552; assembly: GCF_004366275.1. Lineage (NCBI taxonomy): Bacteria > Pseudomonadati > Pseudomonadota > Gammaproteobacteria > Enterobacterales > Enterobacteriaceae > Buttiauxella > Buttiauxella sp. BIGb0552. The sequence continues at coordinate 618,071 of NZ_SODY01000004.1, read as the reverse complement.
GAAAAATGGTCAGCTGGGCTGGTTAACGTACTCTTCGATGCCAGTTCACCCAAAATTCAGTACGGTTATCTGGCGTCATGGCAGCACAGCTTTGCCGGGGAAGGGGATCGCAGTGACGTAAACCTCGGCGCTTTCCAGCCCTTTGTATTCTATCAACTGGGCGGCGGTACCTATCTGAGATCTGCACCTATCTGGAACTATAACTTCCAGAATGACAGTTACGGCGTCCCTCTGGGGCTGGGCGTGGGGCAGGTCATAAAACAGGGCAAGACGGTTTATAACTTCTTCATTGAACCACAAGGCTCCGTTGCCGATCGCGGACCCGGGCAACCACGCTGGCAAGTTTTTGCCGGTCTGAACCTTCAGTTCAATTGATACGAAAGCGTATTACTCACTTATACCAGAGGTCATAATGATAAAAGTAAATGCCATACTGATGACGACATTGATAATGGGCTCTTCAGCATACGCTGCTCAAACAGTTACCCCAGAAAACTATGCCCGTGCCGAAGTTGACCTTTCTTATCAAAACGTGGTTAACGACGTTGGCAGCAATAAATTCCGTCATGATCGCACACTGATGCCGCTGGATAAGCAACCTGCAGTGACCATGAACCGCGACACAATTTACTCCTTTGGCGTCTACTATGTTCCGAATGGCACGACGGTAACGTTGCCAAAATCAAAAGATGGCCGCTACCAGTCGGCAATGATCATGCAAAATGATGACTTCACCGATCAGGTCTTTTATGGCCCGGGTACTTTTGAGATAAAATCAAAAACCGAGTTTGCGGCAATCGTGGTGCGCACTCAGGTGAATCCAGGCGATCCGCAGGATATTGACTATGTCCATAAGTTACAGGATGAAATAACCGTTAAATGGCCTGCAGGTACCAAAGTTAAGTCTTATACGCCCGTAGACTGGGATAAAGACAGCCTGATGACGTTGCGTAAACAGTACCAGGCTGAGGCAGCGAAATTACCTAACTTCAATGACACCGCAGGTGCACGGGGTAAAATTGACCCGAAAATGCTGCGTCTTAGCGCCTCTGTCGCGCTCGGTTTGCTTCCCGCAGAAGACGCAGTTTACCTCTATCGTGATTTTGGTCTGAGCGGGGATAAATGCTACAAAGCTACCTACAGCAAACCAGATTTCAATGAAGGTGGTTTCTTCTCCTTCACGATGTATGGTGCGGATAAATACCTGCACGATGAGAATTCTATTCTGAATAACCGCACCATTAAATTCGATCCGGATGGCAAATTCACTATTTACTATGGTCCTGAAAAGGTCTGCGGTACGCAGAAAAACTGGCTACCTACTCCTGGAGATAACTGGTATCTGGGAATGCGTATTTATCGCCCTGGGGAGTCTGTCATTAATGGTTCTTATACCGTACCGACCCCTGTCGAAGTGAAATAAGATTGTGAACGCGGGCCAGGTAAAACTGGCCTTTGTGTATTCCCGATGTCTTTGCGTCAGGTGTTTCTGTTGGAGTGACTCTTAACACTAAGCGCTCTTTCGGGCGACTGTGAGCAAGAAGCGGAAGTTACACATGAAAACAGGTAAACACTTTGCCAGATGTCCGTCCATTTCTCGCAGCTGTTTATATTTTAACTTTTGATACAGCCTGATTTTCTGAAAGTTCTATTTTAAATATCATGAGCGATTTTTATTTTATTGCACAATGTACTTTTACTATCTGATATATTAAATATTCCACCCCCCCTTCCCTCCTGCATAAGAATACGCTACTCTCAAAAATGCGTTCGCTACCCAAATGGTTTTGGTGCTATATTCTTGCTTAATTCATAAAAATCTTAGACTAACATCTGATATATAACTTACAATCAAAGGTTAAAAAATGGAAAAAACACCCCCAGAATATACACCTGTTGACTTAGCGCGTTGGGCAAGGAAGGAGCATTTTGAGGTATTCCAGTCATTTGCTCAAAGTACAATTAACCAAACTGTCCTGGTAGATATTACCGTGCTGCTAAAACATATAAGGGAAGTTGGCTGGAAATTTTACCCCACTATTATTTTTCTTCTCTCAAAAATCGTAAACAGTCATGCGGAGTTCCGTATGGCCATAAAGAACAATGAGCTTGTCATATGGAATGAAATTCATCCAAGCTATACCATTTTCCATAATGAAACGGAGACCTTTTCATCATTATGGAGTCATTACGATGGCAATATTCATCACTTCCAGGACGTTTATTCAGAAGATGTTGCACAATATGGTAATAACCTTTCTTATTGGCCTAAGGAAGAGTCTCGGGAAAATGTATTTTTCGTATCAGCTATTCCTTGGGTAAGTTTCACCAGTTTTAATATCAATGTTGCTAACATGCAGAACTTTTTTGCCCCCATGTTCACTCTTGGAAAATACTACGAACAAGATGGAAAAGTACTGTTGCCTCTCGCCATTCAGGTACATCATTCCGTGTGCGATGGTTTCCATGTGGCAAGACTGTTCAATGAGTTACAAGAGATGAGTGTTGGCATAGCCACCATCGCAGCAAACTGAAAAACAGGGCTGGCAACAGGAGTTTGCTACTCCTGTCGTTTTTCCATCGCGTTTAACCAGGAGGAGATATTCCGGTGTATGACCAGGCAGAAAGAACATTTTCCATTTAACCGTATCTAGTTTTCCCATCTATATAAGGCTGAGGTTTACCAAACAGATAGCCTTGTATGAAATCACAGCCCAGCACCTGAAGGCTTTCCAGTTGCTCCTGTGTTTCAACACCTTCCGCAACGGACTTCATATTGAGGGATTTCGCCATGCCGGTGATGAGCCTGATAATATTAAGAGCGTCTTCATGTGTCGATATCGAATTCACAAAGGACTTGTCTATTTTTATTTTATCGAAGGCAAGCCTGCTCAGGCGCGAAAGAGAAGAATAACCGGTACCAAAATCATCGAGGGAGATTTTCACCCCCAGAGCCCGCAGCCTGTTAAGCGTATTCATCGGCGTATTGCTCTCAGTAAAGAGAGAGGATTCTGTCACTTCCAGTTCAAGACGCTCAGCGGGAAGTCCCGTTTCGTTCAGAATGGACAACACCATTCCGGCAAAGGTTTTACTGCTTAGCTGGACAGGAGAGACATTGACTGAAATTTTAGCCGGAATAACCCAGGAAGCGGCTTCCCGGCAGGCCATTTCAAGCACCGATTTCCCCATCTCATTAATCATTCCTGTTTTTTCAGCCACAGGAATAAAATTGTCCGGCGACAGTAGGCCCTTTTGAGGATGTATCCAACGAATAAGGGCTTCATAGCTGTAAATTTCCTGGCTGAAAGAATCGACAATAGGCTGATAGTAAACCACGAATTCTTTATTCACTAACGCCAGTGCCATATCATGCTCAAGGGTTCGGCTTTCTTGCAGCTTATCTAACATCCATTGCCGGAAGACTTTTATCTTACCAACGCCTTCTTTTTTGGCTTCATAAAGGGCCAGATCGGCAAATTTATAGAGATAGTCGGAGCGGCGTTCAGTGTCTGAGATGACAATGCCGACACTGGTGGTTATATTGATAATCGTATTATAAATAGTGTAGGGCTGGTTGATAGCATCGCATATATTTTGGGCTCGTGAAACGGCACTGCTCTCCGTCAGACCACTCGAGAGAAACGCAAACTCATCCCCGCCTAAACGATAAAGCGTATCGGAAGCCAGGCCCATCGAAATCAGACGGTGTGATATCTGGCGTAATAACGTATCACCGACATCATGACCATACGTATCATTGACCTCCTTGAATCGATCTAAATCAAACAACATCACATTCACAGAATTATTGCTTTTTACTGCGTTCTCGATGGTTTCATTTAAATTCCCCCAGAAAAAATGGCGGTTATTCATCTCTGTCAGAGAGTCATGGTAGACGTCATACTCCAACTTTGCATTCTGGACTTGCAGTTTTTCTTTAGATTCCTGCAGTGCTTCAGCAAGACTCTTTACCTGAAGATGTGCCTTCAGAATATTTCTGTTTTGATAAAATATCAGCAGACCAAGAATCGCACTCATTATTATCAGCAATACAGATGTCGCGGAGTAAATATAGTACAGGGTTTTAATTTTGAGGTTGGCGTCATTAATCGTGTTGATATCTTTGTCTAACGCGCCGGACGACAGACGAGCCAATTGTGGGTCAAGCGTCTGCATTTTTTTGAGGTATGCCTGGAGTTCTGAGCGGTTCATTTTCTCAAGATGAATATCCAGATACTCAAGTGTCTTTTCAAGCTGTAGAGCCAGTGCATGATGGGCTTTATTACTTTCGATGTAATTACTCAGATCACCTTCTTTCATTAAATCACTCTGGCTGAGCATAATGTCGAGACGCATGCGTACATCATCCAGTGTCATCGTCTCATCGATAGTGTAAAGACCAAGCAACGATTCGAACCGGTAATACTCTGATACCATCTGTGCAGCAGACCACGAAGCCGCGTAGTGAGTCAGTTTCTGTAACTCTTGTTGCCTTTCATGCACAAGGAAAGAGATATACCCGGTAGATATAAAAAGGAAACAAATGATGCCAGCCAGAATTCTGTTCATGTTGGTCTTCTGACCCCTTACTCAATATTCATTCTGCTGACCTGCCAGGCTGACCTTGAATAATAAATCTGATTATTCAGTTCAGGCAGGCTGTCATAGGGGTAAACAACAAACATCGGGCCTTTATCACGGATACGCATATATGTTCCGTTGATTTTTAAAGCAAGGATAACGTTGTATTTCTTAAAATCACTGAGGGGAATTTCAGTTGTGTAGTCATTGAGCGCAGTGACTTTAACAACTGAACCTTTCGCCCCGACATAATCCATGAGCTTTTGCAGTGGAATACCCGTAAAGGTAGTGCGGCCATCATACCAGGGAGAAGTGGTCTGAAAGCTGACCATACCCAATTTCTCAAGGCTGGCGAGATCAAAAACGGCTTTTCCACCTTCATTTGTATTTTCGATATTACCAGACAGCGTTAAAAGGACTTTACCGGCAGGTTTAGGAAATTCGCCCGCCCAGACCTGTGTGGAGAGCACAAAGCTTAACAGCATGACAATTAACCGCATTCTGACCTCGTATTTCAACCGGATGTTAAAGAATTATAATTTAGTTACTGGGCTATTTATATATGCTCCATGGCTATTGTTGATGCAATCAGTTCACCAACACTTTAACCCATTAAAATCAATCAGTTAAAAAATACTTTATTTTTTATAGTGAATAAAAATGGTCGGCACCGTTATTTGATATACACAAAATAGCGGTGCGCCTGTGCAAAAAAAAACCACTTATTTACCCTTCGCAAATAAACACACAGCAATATAAAGGTTTATTTGTTTGTGAGTCGGCAGAGATTTCACGCAAGCAATTTCCTCTCCTGGCACATAACAGACCTTCTGCGTCTACCAAATACAAAGGCCTACTTAGAGCTACCTAAGTAGACTTTCTTAGCTTTATGGAAATATTTATGTCATTCGCCGCCTGGAACACCACCAGAAAAGTGCTTCACTTCATTTAATTCACTAAAACTCACCATCACTTCCAGATAATCACCTTAAGCTGTACCAGCTTCCGGTTCGTTATCAAATAGAACTGAATGGACTTTAATGCCGACTTATAATCTTGCTAAACACGGCCAAAAATACCCATACACTCTGTAAAGTTTTGCATATCCTTTTGACCCTCCCCTTAGGGGAAGGTCTAGAGTCGAGCACAACTCAACTCTCTTTTGAAAGGAATCATAGATGAAACGAAATATGCTGTTTGCATTACTGGCACTGAGCATCAGTGGCTCTGCAATCGCCGCTCAATCTGATGCAGAATTTCTCGCAGCACACGGTTTAGCGGGCAAAACTACCGAGCAAATGGTGGAGGCGATCGACGGTTCGACTCAGGCGCGACCGTTGCCATATAACGCCGGTATCACCAGCACCGAATTGAAATTGTCTGATGGAACCCAGCAGTTCAGCTATCCGCTGGGTGATAAGTTCTATTTGTCTTTCGCACCTTATCTGACGCAAACCCATCCGTGCTTTAACCACAGTCTTTCTGGCTGCCGTGGCGAGCTTGCGAATACGCCGTTTGATGTGAAAGTAACGGATAAAAGCGGCAAGGTGTTGATGCAGAAAAAGATGACCAGCCACGCGAATGGCTTTGTGGGTATCTGGTTGCCTCGTGATATCAAAGGCACGATTGAAGTGAGTTATCAGGGGAAAAAGGCCACCGCACCGATTGCGACACATACCAGTAGCCAAACCTGTTTAACCACGCTGCCGCTTCTGGGCTAATAGGAACGTTAATGTCGGATTGAGTTGTCGGATGTCGCTTATGCTAATCCGACATCCACCGTTATCTTCCCGCCCAAAACGCCTGCTGCATCGCCCTTGTCTCTTCGATAATCTCTTCTACTGGGCCAATCAATTCCACCGGTTTCTGGCAATGCTCGAAGACATATTTCGACGACACGCTCATGGTCGGGTTTTCTTGATGGCTGCCGGTCGCTTCCAGTAACTGGCTCTCATACATGCCAAAAACTACTCGCCCGATATTCGCCCAGTACGCCGTTCCCGCGCACATGCAGCAAGGTTCGACGGCGGTATACAGCGTGCATTGCCATAAATATTCGGCGGTGTAATTGGTTGCCGCAATGCGCGCAAGTGTTGATTCCGCATGGTTTACCGTGTCGATATTGCACTGTTCAAGCAACACCGTTTCGTTATCTGGCGCGACTAATAGCGCACCAAACGGATGGTGCCCAAGCGCCATCGCCCGTTCTGCCACCGCATTGGAGCGGCGCAGGTGGCGCAAAATTTGCTCTTTACTTGGTGCAGGCCCACGTTTTAATGACATGTTTTTCCTTCCTTATTTTGTATCGAGGCTCCACGGGAACAGCCGTTTTTGCAGCCAGCTCACCAGCCCGTAAAGCGTCAGGCTACACACCACCAGCAAGAACAAACTGGCGAAAGCCAAGGGGATTTTGAACGATGATGTGCTGAATAAAATCAGGTAACCCAGGCCCTGGTCGGCTGCAACAAACTCCGCGACTACTGCCCCGATAATCGACAGCGTAATCGCTACTTTTAATGCGCTGAAAATATACGGCACCGCATAAGGCATGCGGATTTGCCAGTATTCGCGGTTGCGTGGCGCACGTAATGTCTTCGACAGCTCAAGCAATTCGGACGGCACGGAGTTCATCCCTGTCGCCGTAGAAATTACCAGTGGGAAGAAGGAGATAAGTGTGGTGATCACCACTCGTGGCAGCATGCCGGAACCCAGGGTCACGACAATAATTGGCGCAATCGCCACCACCGGTGTGGACTGAATCACAATCAGCCACGGCAGTACCAGGCGGGCGAGCAATTTAGAGCTGACAATCGCAATGGCCAGCGGCAGCGCAATCACAATCGCCAGCAGGAAACCGCTCAGCGCCACGCTTAATGTTGCAAGGATATGAGTCGCCCAGCGTCCGGCATCTAACGTGCTTACTGAAGCAAAAATGGCCGATGGCGAAGGCAGAATAAACACCGGGATGGCGAATAATTTACACGCCCCTTCCCACAGCAAAACCGCCACCACCAGCGCCACCAGCGCGATGTACCTTTCCAGAAACGCTTTCATGCAGGCTCCTTGCGGCGGCTGAAGACTTTGTGGCGGATGTCCGCCGTTAACTCATGGAATAGCGGATGGTTGAGTGTTTCCTCATCTCTTGGGCGTGCCAGCGGCACATCTATAATTTCACTCACGCGGCCCGGGCGAGCGCTCATCACCACGATACGGTCAGAAAGCAGCAGCGCTTCCTGAATCGAGTGGGTGACGAACAGCACCGTTTTCGGGCGTTCGTTCCAGATACGCATGAGCTCGAAACTCATTTCATCGCGGGTCAGCGAATCGAGGGCGGAAAACGGTTCGTCCATCAGCAAAATATCCGGGTCATGCAGTAACGAACGGGCGATGGAGACGCGCTGCTGCATGCCGCCCGACAGCTCCGCCGGGCGTTTATTGGCAAACTGTGTCAGGCCGGTCATTTCCAGCAGTTCATGCCCGCGCGCCATATCTTTAGCATCCACGCGGCCATACTTGTGTTTCATCGGAAACGTGATGTTATCGAGCACGGTGAGCCACGGCAGCAGCGTCGGTTTCTGGAACACAAACCCCATTTCATCGCGTGGTTCGGTCACCGGTTTGCCATACACCGAAATGGTGCCGCTGCTCGGTTTCAAAAGCCCGGCAATCAGGCGCAAAATGGTCGATTTCCCGCAGCCTGACGGGCCAATAAACGAGACAAATTCATGGCGGCGTAGCGTCAGATTGACCTCGTCCAGCGCGGTGACCTGCGTGCCATCTGCGGATATAAATGTCTGATTAACATGACTCAACTCTATTACAGGCTGCATGGCATTCCCTTATTTGGCGAGATAACTACGGTCGACCAGCGTTTCCGGGTTCACTTTATCGAGTGGATATTTCATTGATTTCGCCACCCACTCCCAGGTGTGTTGCAGAAGCGTCGGGTCGAATTGCCCCAGCCCATCGCGCTGGCTGATTTCGTTGTTAATCAGCGGTTTTGTTACGTTAAAGTCAGCTTCCAGCATCGCGACGTCGGCTTCTGGCACCATGGCTTTTTGATCAGCAGCCGCTTTGTCCGGGTGGGCAAGGCTAAACTCGATAGACTTTTTGGAAGCACGCACAAAGCGCGCGACAACATCCGGCTTTTCTTTGATGAGTTTGTCGGAGGCAAAGAACGACAGGCCGTAGCCATCGAGACCGTAATCGGTCCACGCCAGTTCGAGCGGTTTTTTACCGACCTGAGTCAGCGTCGCTTCTATACTCGGGCGATTAGTTGACCACACCACCACTCCATCAACACGTCCCTGCGCCAGCATTGGCACCAGCGTGCCAGGATCTGCTTTGATCTGTTTTACGCTATCGGGATCAACGCCATTATTTTCCAGCATGATGGGCAACAACGCATTAGAAGCAGAGAACGTCGGGATGCCCAACGTTTTGCCTTTCAGGCTTTTCATATCGGTCACGCCGCTGCCCTGCCAGGAGTAAATGGCATCCGGCTGTTTTGAGTAGATGCTCATGATAGCTTTAACTGGAATGCCACCTTCAGCTTGCGCCATCATTAAAGAAGCAATCCCGCCAGTGCCGACATCGGCGGCTCCGGAGGCAATTTTGGTCAGCGTATCGCTGCTGCCACGACCTGGTAAAATGGTGACATCCAGCCCTTCCGCTGCGTAAAACCCTTCCTGCACGCCAACAAAGACAAAGGCTTTGTCACCGCCATTCGGCATCCAGTCGAGTTGCAGTTTTAATTTATCCGCAGCGGCGGCATGCGCACTTATCAGTGCCAGAGCTACAGCAGTTGTCAGTCGTATCACACGCATGCGTTTATCCTCAAAATTGATCGAATTGGCCCGGCGGGCAGATGTGAAACATTTGTCACAACGGTTAGAAACTTTTGTTTCAAACATACGAGTAGCATGGTCAAAAGTTAAAATAGGAAAATCTTATAACCAGCTAAAAAGCAGGCATTTAGCCACCAAATAGAGCTGTCTTCTTTATTCTCAGGCCATAGGGGTATACCGTGTTGAGCATTAGAAACATCTCAACCGAAACACTCGGTTCAAAGAATGAGGATTGATTATGAAAGCGGTAGTACTTGAACAAGTTGAAGGTCAGACGCAAGCCGAAGTGAAGCAATTTTCAGCTCCGGCGGCAGAGTTGGGGAATGTGCTGGTCGATGTTGAGTGGTCAAGCCTGAACTATAAAGATGCGCTGGCGATTACCGGCAAAGGCAAAATTATCCGTAACTTCCCGATGGTGCCTGGCATTGATTTCGCAGGCCGTGTGGCGAGCAGCGATGATGCGGCTTTCAGCGCAGGTCAGGAAGTGGTGTTGACCGGCTGGGGCGTTGGCGAAAACCATTGGGGCGGCCTTGCCGAGCAAGCGCGTGTTAAGTCTGAGTGGCTGGTTGCGCTGCCTGCGGGTTTAACCGCACGCAAAGCGATGATCGTCGGCACCGCAGGCTTTACCGCGATGCTATGCGTGATGGCGCTGGAAGAAGCCGGTGTGACGCCAGAAAGTGGTGAAGTCGTGGTGACCGGTGCCAGCGGCGGTGTGGGCAGTACCGCCATCGCCCTGCTGCATGCGTTGGGCTACCAGGTTGTCGCGGTTTCTGGCCGTGAATCAACGCATGACTACCTGCGCCAGTTGGGTGCCAGCCGCATTCTGCCGCGCAGTGAGTTTGCTGAGACTCGCCCGCTGGAGAAACAAGTGTGGGCCGGTGCGGTAGATACAGTGGGCGGCAACGTGCTCGCCAAACTGCTGGCACAGATGAACTACTCCGGCTGTGTTGCGGCCTGTGGTCTGGCGGGTGGTTTCTCGCTGCCAACGACAGTGATGCCATTTATTCTGCGTAATGTGCGCCTGCAAGGTGTGGATTCGGTGAGTGCGCCGATTGAACGCCGAGTTGCCGCGTGGGAGCGTCTGGCCAAATTGCTGCCAGAGAGTTTCTATGAGACGGCAACGACCGAGATTAGTCTGGAGCAGGCACCGAAATTCGCCGATGACATTATGAATAATGCGGTTCAGGGGCGGACGCTGGTGAAGGTGAAGTAAGCTCTCACCTCTTTCACAAACTATCTCAATAAGGATAAAAATTGAGATAGTTTGTTGTAGTTATCCCTTGCCCCGACCAACCCTGGAGACACTCCATTGGTCGGGATTTTTTATCAGTCATCAATTAGCTGGGTAACGCGACATCTATACAATTGAGCGAGTTTTTCTAACGTGGAACGCTGAGGTTTAGCGCGTTTCTCCATGTTTGCTACACCCGCTTGAGAGATGCCGAGCACTTCCGCAACAGCCTCTTGGGATAGACCACGATACATGCGCCAGGCGGCATGTAAAGTCGCGCCCTTTCTCATTTGGTAACCTACGACTTCATGTGGGATTGTCTCATCGTCGTTAGGGCCAGGAGCATAGGGAGCCGACTCGTAAAAATCATCCAAGTCTGCGGCTTCTACCAGTTTATTAAACAGGTCAATAGGTATCACAGCAGATTGACGTGCACCATTTTCATCGGTCAAAAATTGTATGTTTTTCATTCTTACGGGTCTCGCAAATATTGGAGAAAAGTCGAGCTTTCTCACTGGTTGAAGCGGGTTGCCTCGCCTCCACTTAGTATGTATTTGATTGTCTGCGCATTACCTCTTCAATCTGGATTATGGTTGGATTTCCATCTATTACCGTAAACAGCACCCGATAAACACCCACCCTTACCCGATATTCTTTCCCTTTACTGCCTTGCAGCTTCTTTAAATCTAGCTGCACATCAGGGAATTCTTCTAGCTCACTTATCCGGGCATATATCGCTTCACGGTAGCGGCTATCTATGCGGAGAAGCTGTTTCATTGCAGTCTTACTCCATTCAACATTCGGCACTTTGGCTTCCTTATGTCGATCCGTGATAATTAGCATAACTAAATTTAGTGATAAATAAAGTAATTTAGTGATAATCACACTTAAAAATAGTTAAGCTTGAGCGCCCGAACTACAAAACATCTTCTTACCGGGAACAAGGTCAAAACCGGTTTAGCTTTTGACCTTAGCTCCGGCATAAATTGTACTGAAAGGTTAGTGAGCGGAACTATCACGAGCCTGGCAAATTCAGATTAGTGGTCCGAGAAAATCACCCAGGCAACACAATATTGCTGTCTGCCAGCGATCCCATATTGTTATGCATCGCACACGCCGCATCGACAATATGCATCGCCAGTGCAGCACCACTGCCCTCGCCTAAACGCATCCCCATCTGCAAATACGGCTCCAGACCTAACTTGTTCATCGCGATCACTGCACCTTTTTCCGCCGATAAATGCGAAGGAATTAAGTAATCACGCACGCCTGGTGCAATCTGGCAGGCGGCTAGTGCTGAGGCATACGACAGGAAACCATCGAGCACAACCGGCAGGCCAGCTGCTGCCGCACCGAGCATCACGCCCGTCATGCCGACCAGGTCAAAACCACCGACTTTTGCCAGTACGTCGATACCGTCCGCCGCATCTGGCTGATTGGTTTCGATAGCTTTGCGTACCACGGCAATCTTGTGGTGCAGTTTGTCACCAGGGAAGTTAGCCCCCATGCCCACCACATCATCGGGTGAGCTGTCGGTTAACACGCTGACCATCGCCGCTGCTGGGGTGGTATTTGCCATGCCCAGTTCACCCACACCAAACAGCGTGACACCTTCCGCGGCTTTCTGCATGGTGAGTTGCATGCTTGCCAGCAGTAAGTTTTCAGCCTGCTCACGGCTCATCGCCGGGCCTTGTGCAATGTTGCTACTGCCACGCGCCACTTTCATGTCCAGCACGCCAGGCAGTGCATCGCTGTCGATACCGACATCTACCACGTGAATTTCGGCACCCACGGTCGCGCCCAATACGCAAACGCCAGTGTTATGGCGCGTCATATTCATCGCCTGAATTGCGGTGACGATTTGCGGGGAAATCGCCACGCCTTCTGCGTACACACCGTGGTCAGCACACATCACGAGAATGGCTTTGCGTTCGGTGTTCAGGCCATTTTTCATGCCCGGCATTCCCGCCAGTTGCACCGCTAATGCTTCGAGGCGCCCAAGGCTGCCAAACGGTTTTAGCAGGCCGTCAATATGTTGTTGTGCGCGAGCCATTGCATCGCTATCAAGCGGGGAAATTGTTGCCAAAAGGGAGTTCAGTGTTTGCATTTTTTATTCTCAGATTCACATGGGTAATAATTATTTGGGTGAAGACAATCAACGCAGCAGCGCCAGTAAAAACACCACTTCGCCCAGTTCAATCGCCGCACCGAGCGTGTCACCAGTCTGCCCGCCAAGCGTGCGCTTCAACATCAGGCCAAGGCCATACATCGCCAGTATGGTGATGACCAGCGCCAGCAGCCCGGAAGCTGGCAGCAGAACCGTGCACAGCACCGCGCCGCCGATCAGCGTCAGCAGTGCCTGCATACCGGTCACTTTGCCGATAAACAGATTGCCCAGCCCTTGCTCACGCGCATATTTATGGTTGTACATCAGCAACACACAAGCACTGCGCCCGGCCACAGAAGCCGCCGCCAGCACCATCAACATATTGTTGCCGCGCAGCGAAAGTTCGCTGACCACCAGCACTTTGGTGACAATCACAAAGATCAGCGCCAGTCCGCCATGCGTGCCAAGGCGGCTATCGCGCATGATTTCCAGCATCCGGTCACGGGTCCGCGCCGAGAAAATGCCATCGCATGTATCGGCCAGGCCATCGAGATGAAAACCACCGGTCAAAAGCGCGAGCGCCAGCACATAACCCATTGCGGCTAAAGATAAACCCGCCCAGGGTTGCAGCAGCGTAAACACGCCTCCAGCCAAAGCGCCCAGCAGCAGGCCAACAAACGGAAACGTCACGATACCGCGCACGTACTGGTGCGTTTCGATACCATCCGCCCAGCGTGCGCGCACCGGAATGCGGCTCATAAACTGCAAGGTGGCGAAGAACAAACGGAAGATCATTTAATTTTTACTCCAATCCCTGAAACAACCAGCCAGACCTCGTCGGCACTCTGGGCCAGGCGCTGGTTAACTCGCCCGGCAATATCGCGGAAATGCCGCGCCAGGCGGTTTTCCGGCACAATGCCCATCCCTACTTCGTTGGTGACCAGAATCACCTCCGCAGGGCTTGATTCACAGGCCGCCAGCAAAATGTCTATTTGCTGATTCACCACCTGTTCCATCAACTCAAAATCCCAGTCGTCTTCAGGTTTATCACCCGCCGCGTCATACATCACGTTGGTGATAAGCGTGGTGATGCACTCCAGCAGTACGGCCTCATGGCGCTGGTTTTGCTGATGAATCACCGTGTCTAAATCACGATACTGTTCAACGGTTTGCCAGTGTGCCGGGCGGCTGTCGCGGTGATGCGCAATTCGCTGTTCCATTTCAGCGTCGAAAATTTTCGACGTGGCGATATACAGCACACGCTCAAAGTTTGCCGCCAGTTGTTCGGCGTGGCGGCTTTTCCCGCTGCGTGCGCCGCCTGTGACTAATTTCATACCGCTTGCTCCTGGTGCTCACGCATAATCTGGTAAATCTTTTCGATATTAATGTGTTCGCGCATAGCGTCGGCCAGAATATTAAACTGCTGATCTTTATGATCTTGATAGTCGAACACCTCACCTTCCCAGGCCTGCAACCCTTTGCGCAGGCGCAAACTGTCGAGCAGGCTGCGGGTAAACTCGCCGCTATCAAACAGGCCATGCAGGTAAGTACCCAACACGCGGCCATCTTCACTTATTGCACCGTCAAGATTGTGATAAGGCTGAGTATTACACTCGGTGAAAGTGGCAAACGGTGCGGTATTTTCGCCGCGCTGCGTTTCGCCCATATGGATTTCATAGCCCTGCAAAGGAGTACCTGAACTGGCGGCGAAAATACCCGGCAGTTGCGCCTGAACAAGCCCTTTGACGCGCGTCGTAGTTTTTTCACTGGCAAAACGGGTCACCACATCCAACAGGCCGATACCCGGCATCTCGCCAAGCCCGGATTCTACTTCGTCGTAAATATGCTGCCCGAGCATCTGGTAACCGCCGCAAATCCCCAGCACCGCACCGTGATTACGATGATGCGCCAGCAGCGCCTGTTGCAGGCCGTTTTCACGCAGCCAGCGCAGGTCGCCGAGGGTATTTTTACTGCCCGGTACAATCACCAGGTCACTGTTTTGCAGTTCATCAGGCTTGGCTACATAACGCAGGCGCACATCAGGCTGTGCGGCCAGCGCGTTGAAATCGGTGAAGTTCGACATGTACGGCAGTTTCAAAACTGCAATATCCAGCTCTTTCGGGGTGACTTCGTCGTATTTCCCACGTTGCAGAACAACGCTGTCTTCATCTTCGAGATCGACATTCAGCCACGGCATCACGCCTAAAACAGGCACGCCAGTTAACGCTTCAATCTGTTCGATTCCGGAATAAAGCAGCGCAACATCACCGCGAAACTTGTTGATGATGACGCCTTTGACGCGCCATTTTTCATGCTCCAGCAGCAGCGCAATGGTGCCGTAAATTGCCGCAAACACGCCGCCACGGTCGATATCGGCTACCAGAATCACCGGGCATTGCGCCAGTTCAGCCATACCCATGTTGACGATATCGCGGTCGCGTAAATTGATTTCCGCCGGACTGCCCGCCCCTTCGAGCACCATCACGTCATGTTCTGCCGCCAGGCTTTGATAGACTTCGCGGATTTGCGTTTTCAGCTGCGGTTTGTAGTTGTGATAGGTCACCGCGTCCATGTTGGTGGCAACTTTGCCCATCAACACCACCTGCGCTTTGCAGTCGCTGGTGGGCTTGAGCAGCACCGGGTTCATGCGTACATCGGGGGCAATCCCTGCCGCTTCGGCCTGGAAAATTTGCGCGCGCCCCATCTCTTTACCGTCCGGCGTAATGCCGGAATTGAGCGCCATATTTTGCGATTTAAACGGTGCGGTGCGGTGTCCATCCTGGGCGAAAATCCGGCAAAGCCCTGCCACCAGCATGCTTTTGCCCACATCAGAGGCGGTGCCCTGAACCATGATTGAAAGGCTCATACTGCTTCCTTTGCAACGCGTAAGGCGTCGAATAATTGAGTTTCGGTTTTGCACAGCGGAAAGCCGAGTTCGCTGTGTAATTTGACCAGCCACGGCTGCACCAGCCCGGCTTCGCGCAGCATGTCTGGCTGGCTAAACACAAAGCCTGGCTCGCCTGATGCCACGATTTTGCCGCCGTTCATCACATACACGCTGTCGCAAACTTCATAAATCAAATCAATATCGTGGCTTGAGATCACCACATGTTTACCCTGCGCAGTAATACGGGCAATGATTTCAATCATCTGCTGGCGGCCCGAAGGGTCAAGCCCGGCGGTCGGTTCATCGAGCAATAAATAGTCGGCTTCCATCACCAGCGCCCCGGCAATCGCCACGCGTTTCTTTTGCCCGTGGCTAAGATACTGAATCGGTTTGTGGCGGAAAGATTGCGCATCCACCAGCTGAATAGCGTGTTCGACACGGCGGGCGATTTCGGCTTCATTGACGCCAAGGTTGCGCAAGCTAAACGCGATATCGCTGTCGATATCGGTATAGAAGATTTGTTGTTCCGGATCCTGAAACACGGTGGTGACGCGTTGGCGGTGCTCAATCAACCCTGCTTTGCTGTAATTTATCGCTTTGCCCTGCCACAAAACTGCGCCGTTCTTCGGGCGCAAAACACCGTTGAGGTTCATAAACAGCGTGGATTTTCCACAGCCGTTTGCGCCGACGATTCCCGTTACCGGGTGCGCCCCAAAATCAAAGGTTAAATCGTGCAGAACGGTATCGTTCTGATAGCAAAAAGATAAATTTTGGGTTGTCAGCATCGGTGCGGTTCTCACAGGTGGAAATCACCCTGGTAAAGTTTAACATCCAGCGTCGTGACCATTTGTTGGTATCGCAGCAGCACGCGCGAAAAAAGCATGCTGACTAACATGGCAAGCGAACGGTAGCCACCAGGCAGCGTACGATAACCGAAACGCAATGTCTGAGCACGGTGAATGGCCTGTGCCTCGTCCAACAGGATAAAAATAAAACGCCAGGTGAGCAGGATTTGCTCTGTCAGCAAACGCGGAACACGCAGGCGTTGTAGCAAGATAATCAATTGCGGAAACGGCAGGTTCAGCACCAGCCAGTAAGTCGCGGCCAGAGCTGCAAGGCTGCGCCAGAAGGTCTGGTTTGCCATCACGAGGCCCTGCGCATCAATGCCGATATAAAACGAGCCGAGCGGCACACTCCACAACAAAGCCTGCGCGTGATGCGCGGCACTGAAGATAATCGTCACCACGCCGACCAGCAAAAAGCCCAGCGGCACCGCCAGCCAGCGCAAATAACGCACTGGCCCGACGCGCAACAGCCAACAGGTAAAAGCGGCAATCACCAGCAGCAAAGCCGCCTGCCCGACGGGCGGCAGTACAAACGCCAGCACCATCATCACCATATACAGCGCAAATTTGCGCAGCGGCGAAACACGGCACCAGCGGCTTTGGTAACTGAGTTTATCAATCCCCAGCATGGTCTTCGCGGCGGCCCCGGTAATAGCCCAGAATGTAGAAAATGACCGCCGTACCGATTGAACCTTGCAGGGTAAACAGCAGGCTCTCGATTTCACCGCTCGCAGGTTCATAAAGTGGCTGGAACCACGGTTTGTAATGCGGGGCGACGACCAGTATCTGGCCTTCCGCCTGGTCGTCGGAACCGCCGTATTCACCACCGTGAGGTACAAAGAACGGCACAATCATCAGCCCTATTACCAGGGCGAGCAATATCAGGGTCTTTTTCATCTTATTAGCTCCTGGCAGGAAGCAGTTGTCGTTTGGTTAGCTGGTCGTAAATCATCACGGTGAGCAAGCCTTCGGCGATGGCAATTGGGATCTGCGTCAGGCAGAAGATACCCATGAATTTCATCGAGGAACCGGTAACGCCAAAGTGCGGATCGGGGAACGCTACACCGAGTTGAATCGAAGTGACAAAGTAAGTAGTTAAGTCAGCAATCATCGCACACAGGAACACCGCCACATCGCGGCGAAAGCCCGCTTTACATGCCAGTTTCCACACCAGATAACCGACAACCGGCCCAATAACCGCCATCGACATGCCGTTGGCGCCAAGCGTGGTCAGGCCGCCGTGTGCCAGTAACAGTGCCTGGAACAGCAGCACAATGGCGCCCAATACCGCCACAACGCCCGGGCCGAACAGAATGACCGCAAGGCCAACGCCAGTTGGGTGTGAACAGCTTCCGGTAACCGAGGGGATTTTTAGCGCCGAAAGCACAAAGATGAACGCACCGCAAAGTGCCAGCAGCACTTTCTGGTTGCTGTCATGTGCTACGATTTGGCGCAAACGTACCAGCCCGACGTACAAGCACGGAAGGAATAAAATCCACCATGCCAGTGCCCACATTGGCGGCAGGAAACCTTCCATAATGTGCATCGCGAAGGCTTCTTGCGGCACGATGAGCAACAACATCCCCATGCCCAGCCCGCTTAGCGAGAGTTTTTTAAGTAGTGATTCCATGAATTAGCCCCGATTACGCCATTGCTTGTTAACTAAAATGGTCGAGAAATACGGCAGTTTCTGGTCATCAGGCACTTCGTTAAGGTTTCGCCAACATTGCTCGCCCGGTAATGTCGCTTCGGCCATTAACACCGCATGGTCGATAAGCCCGAGGTGTTGCAGCAGCGCTTTGATTTGCGCGAAACGCCCGTAGACTTTCATCAACACCACGCTGTCATGCGCGCGCAATGCTTCTGACAATGCCTGATGTGATGCGGTGCAGGACATCACCGCCAACGACTGTTGTTCCATCGCTAATGGCAACTGCGCTCGCGAAGCGATAGCGGCAAAAGAGGTGACGCCAGGGACGATTTCCAGCCACTCCGGGTTGCCGATACGTGCCAGCAAAAACACCCAGGTGCTGAACAGCATTGAATCACCGAGCGTGATAAACCCGACCTGTTTCCCCTGCTCCACTTCGTGTTGCAGCGCCGCCGCGGTTTCATCCCACACCACCGCTTTTTCGTCGTTATCGGCACTCATTGGGAAGTGGCAGGTGCGTATTTCGGTAGTTTCACTGAGGTATTCGCGCACAATGGAAAGCGCCAGGCTGTCGCCGCCTTTGCGCCCTGCTGGCGCGTACAGCACATCAAGCTTGCCAATGATGCGCGCCGCGCGAACGGTTATCAGGTCACTGGCGCCAGGGCCGGTGCCGAGAGCATATAAACGACCGGTCATGCTGCCACCTCCGCCGATTTTTCCAGCGCACGCTGCAAATGGTTCACGAACATGGCGCGAATTTGTGGGTTTTCACCCAGCCCCTGCAACCAGGGTTGCGCCTCAATACCCGCTTCCTGTAACTGAGTTTTCCATGAGTCTTCTTCATCAGATGCCATGTCGTTAATGGCATGGTCGCCCGCCACCAGCATTAATGGCATCAGGTGTACTTTGCGCACCTTTTCTTGCAGTAAACCGCGCACGATAAGGTCGATTTCCGGGTAGCTTTCTACCGCGCCAACACGCGCAGGTATCTGGCGCGCCGCCATTAAGTGGTCGAGACAGGCATAAGCAGAAAACGCATGGTGGCTGGCACCGTGGCCCATAAACACTACGCGCTCATCGGCTTCAAGTGCTGGCATCTGGCTTTGCAAAGCACTAAGCAGCAGCTCGTAATCATTGAAATCGCTGAGCAATGCTGTGCCCAATGCCAGGCGCTGGAACAAATGGCTGTACGCCTTAACTTCACGGGAGATTTTTTCGTACTCGTCACCATTAATCACATGCAACGACTGCACAGCCACATCCTGATAACCCAGTTCAGCAAGGCGCAGCAGTGCCTGCGCAGGTGTATCGATGTCCAGGTTATCGCGGTTTTTTAATTTGCGAATAATCATGCCGGAGGTAAAGGCGCGGAACCGATCGCGGTCGGCAAAGGTGCGGCCAAGTTGTTCTTCACAGGCAACAATATTTTTGGTGCAGGTGTCGTGGTAACTGGTACCAAAACTGATAACTAACAGGGCTTTCTTCATGATTTTCTCTCTTGCAGCCAGCGTGTGACACGGCGGCTCACATCTTCACGGCTTTCCAGTAATTCAGGGCCACAAACCAACGGTTGCGGGCGAGTGACCACAACACAGGGAATGTTTCGCGCCAGCGCCGGGTTCACTTTGTTGAGATACCCGCCTTCGGCACCGGACTCTTTGGTTATCACCACATCGGGCGCACAGAAGTCATAGGTTGCGGCGTTAAACTCAGCGCTGAACGGGCCGCGCAGCGCAATAATATTGTCGACGCCTAACCCCAGCGCTTCGCACTCGGCAATCACTTCGCTGGTTGGTAACACCCTCACCAGCAACGTTTTGCCCGGTAAACCTTGCTGATACGCCGCCAGCTCTTTGCTGCCAGTGGTCAACAGGACGCGTGGGCCGAATGCTTGCGCCACGGCACAGGCGGCTTGCAGGCTGGCCACTTTGTGCAGCAACGAGTGTTCCAGATCATTGAGTTCACTACGGCGTTGGTAACGGCTAAGGGTGACCCCTGCCGTTTCGCAGGCGCGGGTAATGTTGTGGCTAAGCAGTTCGGCATACGGGTGCGAGGCATCAATCACCCATTGCACCGCATGGTTCACCAGCCAGTCAGCAATTTCATCGCTATCAATACGCCCGACGCGAATCTGCCCGCCAATATTGCCTGCCAGCGATTCCCCGACCGCCGTCGCCACCGAAAGCGTGTACGAAATACGGTGTTCATCGAGGATCTGGCAAATAAACCGGGCATCGCTGGTGCCGCCAAACACCAGTACCTGCTTCATAACGTCGGAAGTCGCTTCGCTATTGCGACCTACGAGAGACAGAGTTTCACTCACAGCTCGTAACCTCGGGGGGTAATCATTAAGCCGTTGCGAACAAAGGTCGTTTTGTTGCCGACGATCACCAGACTCGTCATATCAACCGGTTCAAAGTCCATCTCGCCAAAGGTGGTCAGCCATTTTTGTTCTTTCTTGCGCCCAGCGGCTTTCACGACACCCACCGGGGTTTGCGGGCGGGTAAATTCGCGCATTAATTCAAATGCCCGTGCCAGATGTGCTTCGCGGCCACGGCTGCGTGGGTTATAGAAGCAGATAACAAAATCAGCGGAAGCGGCGGCGATAATGCGCTTTTCGATAACCGGCCACGGCGTGAGTAAATCGCTCAGGCTGATATGGCAGAAATCGTGCATCAGTGGCGCACCCAACAACGATGCGGCAGCGATACTGGCGGTAATCCCTGCCACGAGGCGCACTTCAATATCCAACTGTTGTGAAGTCACCAGTTCCAGCACCAGCCCCGCCATACCGTAAATTCCGGCATCACCGCTGCTGATTAACGCCACTTTATGCCCGGCTTGCGCCAGTTCGATGGCGGTCTGGCAGCGTTCGATTTCTTTGCACATGCCGGTTTTGATCACCTGTTTGTCGCCGGTTAAGGGCTTCACAAGGTGGGTATACGTTTTATAGCCGACGACAATTTCCGCTTCTTGCAGGGCAGCAATGGCTTCCTGAGTCATCATGGCTTCACTGCCAGGGCCAATGCCGATTACCGTTAACATCTGTCTGAAACTCCTAAAGTTATGGTGACGCCCTGCTCTCGCACAGTGCGGCCGACCAGGTTTCCGTTGCTCATCAGCCATGCTGTTGGCTGTGACACGCTGCCAACACCCAGGGTCTGGCGCACAAATTCCGATGCCGGAAAGCGGTGCTCATGTTGGGAAAGTTGGTCAACGCTAAATAGTTCAAATGGGATTTGATGCTGCTGTGCCAGCTCCAGCAGTGCAGGCTCATCTTGCTTGAGCATCACACTGCCGATGGCGCGCAACGCCAGCGGGTCAAAATGGTTTTCCGCCAGTTGCTGACGGAGCAGCGCGGCCACGGTTTGTGGCGGCGTGTCACGGCGGCAGCCGATGCCTGCGACGACGCGCTTTGGCACCAGTTTATAAACGGGAATAGTTAACGCAGGCTGCGAATCACGCAGCGTGACGCACACCAGCGCATCAAGCTCTGGCAATGCATCCAGGCTTTCGACCGGGATAAAGCCACGCGTGTCGTAACGCTCAGCATCTGGCGCAAATTCGCTGTCCCACCACAGGCCAACGCGCTGCTGGCTGACCAGCATTTGGTTGACCGTTTTCACCGCCAGGCGAAAACCCTGCATGGTGGCGTCAAGTTTTGCGGCCAGCGTATCGAGTGCCGCCAGTTGGTTAACGTCTGTGGCGGTGGTGATGACCGGATCGGCACCTAAAATTTCAGCCAGTTCACGGGTGAGTTCATTGGCCCCACCCATGTGGCCGGAAAGCAGGCTGATCACGTGTTCTGCACGTTCGTCCATCACCACCACCGCCGGGTCTTGCAGTTTGTCGCTCAGCATTGGCGCAATCACCCGCACCACAATTCCAGTCGCGGCGATAAACACCAGTGCGGAATACTGGCTAAACGCCTGCTGTACTGTTTGGGCAAAGCTGCCGCCGAACGGGATAAAACCCGGTTGCAGCAGCTTTTCACTGGTAAAGCAGGTCACGGGTAACGCATCACGCAGACGTTGCGCTAAAGCCACGCCACCGGGCGTCAGGCAAAACAGCGCAATCGACTCAGGCTTTGCGGTATTCATGGCTGAACCCTGCGTCGTAAAGTTTCGAGTAGTGATACTCCTCACCCAAAAACGCCCCAACCATAATCAGCGCGGTTTTACGGATCCCAGCCTCACGCACTTTTTCTGCAATATCGCTCAGGGTGCCGCGCAATTCCTGGCAGTCCGGCCAGGTGGCTTTATACACCACAGCAACGGGTGTATCAGACGGGTAACCGCCTTCAATAAGGCGCTCTGCCACGCGGTTGATGCGCTGTACCGAGAGGAAAATCGCCATCGAGGTCTGGTGTCTGGCGAAGGATTCAAGTTGTTCGAGCGGCGGCATCGGCGTGCGGCCTTCGATACGCGTGATGATCAGACTCTGGGAGACTTCCGGCACGGTGTATTCCACGCCAAGCTGCGCGGCGGCTCCCAGAAATGCGCTCACCCCTGGTACTGAAACGTAGCCGATGCCAAGTTTGGTGAGGGTTTCACCCTGTTCACGAATTGAGCCATACAGTGAGAGATCGCCCGTTTGCAGGCGCACCACCAGCTTGCCCGCTTTGACACCGTTTTCCATCAGCTCGATAATTTCTTCGAGATTGAGCGCGGCGCTGTCGTGGCATTCGGCGCCAGGCTGGCAGTAATCCAGCAGTTCCGGGTTGATCAGAGAACCGGCATAAATCACCACTTCGGCCTGTTGCAAGATGCGGTAGCCTTTCAGCGTGATCAGCTCTTTGTCGCCCGGACCTGCACCAACGAACCAGACTTTGCGGGTATCAAATAACTCAGTCATTGCTTCCTTCCTTGCGACAAGAGATCAAATAAGTGGGATTGTTCGGTTTGAAGTAGTGCCCGCTGCCAAGCGTTGTGAGGTTTGCCACCTGCAATTGCAGGCAGTCGAAATCCCTCACCGCGCACTGTTCAAGGTGAGTGAGCGCGCAGGTTAAGTTTTCGAGCAGGATGAAGGTCATCACCAGCCGTCCGCCGGGCTGTAAATGCGCCAGCGACCAGTCGATAAGTTCGGTTAGCTGCCCGCCGCTTCCGCCGATAAACACCGCATCGGCCATCACGTTGAGCGCAATCGGCGCGTAGCCACTGATAATCTCAACGTTCGGGCAGGCGAAAAGCTCGCGGTTTTCCGCCATCAGCGCCAGCGCGTCGGGGTTACGTTCAATCGCACTCACCTGCAATTGCGGGTAACGCATCGCCGCTTCAAGCGACACGCTGCCGGTGCCTGCGCCAATGTCGATAAACCGTTTAGCGTTGTGAAGTTGCAAGCGGTCGAGCGCCTGAGTGCGCACCACTTCTTTGGTCATCGGCACGCGTGCGCCACGTAAAAACAGATCATCTTTCATTGAGAATTATCACCACATTCATCGCGTAGCTTTGCGCCACATCAGCGGCTCGCAGGCGATGGATTCGTTCATCTGCTGACGAAAGTTTCTCGCCAATAATGATAATGGGATTAAGGCCACGCATCAGAAATGCCTGGGCGATGGCATACGGCCCGATAATGGTGTCGGTCACCATTGCCACTTTTTGGTGCGCCACAATCGCTTTGAAATCGGGTTCACGCCCATGGCTGCTGGTGATCCATAAGTCGTTCATATCGACGGCGGCTTTGGCGCACAGATATTGAACCGAGCTAATACCGGGAATGATACGCAGCTGTTCTGGCGGGAAACTTGCTGACAGGCGTTTGCCAATGCCATAAACCAGCGGGTCGCCGGAGGCCAGCACCACGACTCGAAGATCGATTCGTGCACGAAGCCAGTCGATTAAGGCGTCGAGGTCGCTATCCAGCAGGTGCGTTTCACCGCTGAACTCAGGGAAAAGTGCCAGCTGGCGTGCGCCGCCGACCAGTATTTGCGCCTCACTGATGGCGTTGTGTGCCTGGAAGGTCAAATATTCACGGGCGCCGGGGCCAATGCCTGCGACGGTCAGCATCGCATTTCTCCAGCAAGATCCTGCGCAATCTCAGCCACCGGGCGGCTACTGCCTAAAACCTGGTTATCGAACGAGAACAAAATGGCATCGCACTTTGGCGGGGATTGGGTAAAACGCAGCATCTCTTCCACGCGTTCACAAATGCGAATCGCCAGCCGTTCGAACACGCTTTGCCAGCCCTGTTCGCTGATGATTTCGAGTGCCGCTTCTGTGGTGTCGCAACGGCTTACGGCTTCCAGCAACACAAACGGCGCGCCCATTAATGCCAGGTGCGCAACCAGCGTTTCCATGCGCCCGTCGGCAATGTGGCTGTGGGTGTGGAAAATCCCTGCGGCAACTTTCACCAGTTTGCCAGGATGGCCAATCAAGACGATGTGGCGATATTCAAGGCGCACCGCTTCCTGAATCATGTAGCCGACGAAATTGCTCATCGTCACCACGCATTCGCAGTCCAGCCCCAGTTGCTCGCGAACAAAACGCTCGCCGTGGTTCCCCGGCACCAGAATGACTTTGTCCAGTCCGGCGGCGCGCTTCATTTCCAGCTCGAGTGCCAGCGAACGCTTCCAGCTCTCTTCGGACATCGGCATCACAATACCGGTGGTGCCGATTATCGAAATGCCGCCCAAAATCCCGAGGCGATGGTTGTAGGTTTTCTTTGCCCGCTCTTCACCTTCCGGCGCAAAGATTTCAATTTCGGCACCACGTTCCGTGCCGATCACCTCACGCACCGCCGCTTCAATAGTCTGGCGCGGCGTGCGGTTAATCGCTGATTCACCAATCGGCAAGCCGATCCCTTTGCGTGTGACTTTGCCGACCCCGGTGCCGCCACGCAGTGTGATAACACCGCTGTCATTAAGCTGCACGCGGGCGAAAATCAGCATGCCGTGCGTGGCGTCGACATCATCGCCGCCGTCTTTACGGATTGCCGCCGTCGCCTGCTGGCCTTCGATAATCGGCATTTCAACGTTGAGATGCAGTGTGACGCCCGAAGGGGTGACGATAGAAACCTGGTCGATCACGTGCTGGCGCAAGACCATCAGGGCCGCGACTTTTGCCGCAGCAGTGGCGCATGAACCGGTGGTGTAACCTTTCCGGTATGCCTTGCCTTTATGCCAGACGCAATCGGCGGTTTGCTCGCTCACTGAGCCTCCCGCAAGCGGTAAAGCAGCGCATTCACAATGGCTGCGGCAACGTTACTGCCGCCTTTGCGCCCACGAGCGGCAATGGCGGGTAAGCCGCTTTCAACCAGCGCTTCTTTAGATTCTTCAGCCCCGACAAACCCGACGGGCACGCCGATAACGGCTGAAGGTTTGGCTCCTAACTCTAACAAGCGGAACAGCGCGGTTGGCGCGTTACCAAAGACAAAGACTTTCTCCCCTTCTTCCTGCAAGGCGAGATCCACCGCCGCCATTGAGCGCGTCACGCCTTGTTCTTTGGCATGTGCCACTACGCGCGGGTCGCTAATAAAACAACGGCAGCTGCAACCAAACTCCGCCAGCAGGTTTTTGTTGATGCCCGAAAGCACCATCGTGGTATCGGTATATAAAATGCAACCACGCTGCAAACTGGCGGTCAGTTTTTCGATAACATCGGGTGAAAACCACAGAATATCCAGCCACTCAAAATCGGCGGTCGTGTGTATAACGCGCTTGATCATCGCTTCCTGAGTGGCATCGTTAAAACGATATTCCGGGCGCTCAGCGGCAATAATCTCACTGATAATTTCAAAGCTGTTTTGCTCGATAAGCTGCGGTTGTTGCAAGTAGTTCATTGGGTGTCCTTAAGCGGTGCCAAGCGCGAGTGCGCGCAATGCGGCGAACAGCAGCAAAGCTTGCAGTGAGGCCAACATCATGAGTTGAATGGTGCGGGTAATATCGTCGAGCGCGATGCCGCGCCGTTCATCACCCATCCAGGGTTTTTCTACCCGTTCGCCAAAATAGGTGTTCGGCCCGCCGAGGCGGATACCCAGCGCACCGGCAACCGTGGCCTCAGGCCAGGCGCAGTTCGGGCTGCTGTGTTTATAGCGGTCGCGCCAGCCGATTAGCAGCGCCTGGCGAGGATTAGCTCGCAAGAAAAAGGCTGCGAGGGTAAGCAGCAACCAGCTCAATCTTGCGGGAATGAAATTAGCGAGGTCATCAAGCCGGGCGCTGACATAACCAATAGCGCGATATTTTTCGGTTTTATAACCGACCATCGAATCGAGGGTATTGATAGCTTTGTAGGCCAGGGCAAGTGGTGCACCGCCAATCATCAGGAAGAACAGTGGTGCAATCACACCATCGACACTATTCTCTGCCACCGTTTCGACCACCGCACGGGTGATTTGCGGGCGCTCGAGTTGCGAAGTATCACGTCCAACAATCCACGATAATTTCTCGCGACTCTGTTCTATCGTGCCATCTTTGAGTGCGCGATAAACTTCGAGAGCCGCGTCACTCAAGCAACGGGCTGCAAGCACGGTGTAAATCATCCACACCTCAACCAACCAGCCGAGCCACACAGATACCTGGTTTGCGAGGTGCAATACTCCCCAACTCACGCCCCAGGTCGTGCCCACCACAACCAGCCATAACACACCGCCGCCGATTTTCAGTGCACGGTCGCTTTTGCAGCACCGGCGTATCTGGCGCTGCATAAAGCTGATGAGATTGCCAATCCAACGCACCGGATGGGGCCAGTGATGCGGGTCACCGAGCCAATAATCCAGTAACCACGCAACAGCCCACGCAAGGAGTGTCATAGGTGGTTCCTCGCAAGTGCTAACCAGCGATTGAGTAATGATGGACGTTGAGCGAAATGAACATGCAGGTAACTTGCAAAGGTCGCATGATGCTGAAAACCGCCCTGCCAGCGCGAAATAGCAACACCATCGCGCCATTTGCAACAATCGAGAGCTGCGGGTAATGAGCCGCTGAAATCTGAATAATGGAATTCGTGCCCGCGCAGGGTTTCGCCTTTTTTGGCAAGTAACGTGTCGTGTAATGCCGTGGCTTCGCAGTAACCGAAACGTGTTAGCCGTTTGCCCATCTGGCTGTGGCCTGGCAGCACGCCACACATGGCATGGGTTTCATCATTGCCGTCAGTCAAAGATTCACCCAGATACATCAACCCGCCACATTCGGCATACAGCGGAATGCGGCGTTGATGCGCTTCACGCAAGGACTCACGCATGGCGGAATTGGCAGCAAGTTTTGCGCCATGGACTTCGGGGTAACCGCCGCCGAGCCAGATCATCTGGCAGTCGGGGAGTCGGGAGTCATGCAACGGGCTGAAACGCTGGATTTTCACCCCGGCCTGCTCGAGCATGTCGAGGTTATCCGGGTAGTAAAAGTTGAAGGCTTCGTCTTCGGCAACGGCAACGGTTAGCCCATGCGCTAATGCTTCGTCAGCAATCGCGGGGGCTTCGCCGTGTGGCAGAGAATTTAGGTGAGATAACGCCAGCAGGCGGTCAATATCCACAGTTTCTTCAAGCTGCTGCGCCAGGCGCTGCCAGCGTTCATCTTGCGGGGAGTGTTCTTGTGCCGGAACAAGACCAAGGTGGCGCGAGGGTAAAGCGACATCGGCCATAACGGGTACTCGCCCCAACACCGGTAGCCCGCAATATCGGGTAATCGCATCGGCAAGCAACTGATAATGGCTATCGCTATTAACGCGATTAAGTATGACTCCGGCAATGTTAAGCGTTGGGTCAAAGCGCTGGAAACCCAGGACTGTGGCAGCAATGGACGTGGACACAGCTTTGCCATCTACCAGCAAAATCACCGGGCAACCGAGCTGTTTTGCCATAGCCGCGCTGCTGCAATAGTTGGGGTCCGTTCCGTAACCGTCGTACAGCCCCATCACGCCTTCGATAACGGCGACATCAGCGTGCTGCATTTGTTTTGCAAACAGACCGTTAAGGGTTGGAGTGGGCAGCATGAATGCATCGAGATTGCGTGAGGCAATGCCGGACACAGCACTGTGCCAGCCGCTGTCGAGGTAATCGGGGCCGATTTTGAAAGGTTGAACGCGCAGACCGCGCAGCATGAGGGCACGGAGCAGCCCGAGCGTGACAGTGGTTTTGCCACAGCCGCTGCTGGTTCCTGCAATGACGAATGCGTGTTTCGCTGCCCCTGCCATAATTGCCTTTTTACTTACTTCGGCAAAATGCGGATGTCAGCACGTGCGCGCACCTTGCGGCTGCACGCATCTGATGACAACTGGCTTCCCACCGAAGGAGTTGTTGTGAGTCCAGATAATTCGCAGTGCAGGCAAGGCTCTGCAAGTTGAAGTATCAAAAGTATTCTGACGAGTCGGTCTTCTGGCTTAGCTTCATCCTCATCCGCCCTTCCCAATCAAAGATCAGTGGTTACGCGGGTTCGTCGGCATCACAGCAGCGGGGGCTGCGGGGGAGTTTCACCCCCTTCCCAGCCATGTGTCACACATGGCATAAACGAGTCAGTTGTATCGTGCATGATTCTCAAATTATCATGCACGTGAATATGTAAAAGCTGGCACAGTGTAAAAGCTAATAGATATTGAGTGTTGCGCTATAACAATTTTTACTGATTTTTTAAGCCCTGAGGTAATGAAATAATGAATCCCAGCATAAATGAGCGTTGCCCAAAAGATGGCTGAAGCGAGCTGCCCGGCATCTTGTGGGGAATTTATTCAGGGATGGATTAGCGGCAGCGAAAAACTGGTGTCCTGCCCGATAGACTGGTTTAGCACCGTTGAAGTGCGTGATGGTGCAAAAAAACCAACTGAGCGCCCGCGTATGCGCCAGATACTGGAACAGGTGGTGGCGTATTTTGGTCACCCCGCTGCATTATCAGAGAGCCTGAGCACCGCTCTGGAGTCCACGATCCCCGTAGGTAAAGGCCTTGCGAGCAGCACCGCAGATATTGCCGCAACGGCAGTGGCGACCGCCCGGTATTTGGGTGAAACGCTCAGCGTATCCACCCTTGCGGCTTTATGTGTAAACATTGAACCGACCGACAGCACGATTTTTGTTTTGCCGACGCTTTTCTCCCATCTGAATGCGCAAACTCAGTTTAGCTGCCAGGCCGCGCCAGCTATGGATATCCTGTTGCTTGAAAGTGATACCACGATTCTGACTGAGGACTACCGTCGTCATCAGCGCGAATCTGCGTTAATTAGCCATGCCGCAGTACTTGATGACGCGTGGCTTCGCTTGCAACAAAGTTGCAAGATGCAAGAGCCTCGCTTGTTGGGAGAAGCCGCCACGCAAAGTGCGATCGCCAGCCAGGCGTTACTGCCAAAACCGATGTTTTCGCAGCTGTTAGCGCTAGTTGAAGAGTTTGATTTATTCGGTGTGAACGTGGCGCACAGCGGGAGTGCTGTGGGGTTGATGCTTGATACCAGTAAGCATGATGTTGGGAAATTACTCTGGCAGATTAATCAGTTCGCTATTGATGTGCCTTATCCGCAGCAACATCTGGTGAAGACGATTGCAGGCGGCGTGCGCTAAGTTGTTGCGAAAAAAAACCGCCGAATCGGCGGTTTTCACAATTAACACTAATTTCCCTAAATAATTCAAGCTGCATCAAGGCGGCAAGTGAACGCAGCCAACGCAGAGGCAGCTCGAAGTATGGCGGGTAAATTTACTCGGGTTTGATTTCACCCATCACTTTCAGTTTTTTGGAAATTTCACGACGCTCTTTAGACAGTTCAGCATTCTTGATGATGTAATCATCAACACGGTCTTCGTAGTCGGTTTTCATGCTGGCAATGATGCCCTGAATAGCTTCAATGCTCATACCTGGCTTAATGTAGTCACTCAGGTTATCAAGCAGCAGAACACGTTTTGAGTTATCACGGATCTTTTTCTGAACGTCCTGAATCTCACGCTGCAGTTTGTTTTTACGACGGAACAGACGCACAAACTCAAGCACGTCCTGGAAAGAAGGTTTAGTTGGTTCCATTTTTATACCCCTGCTAATTTCATACTCGGATTCGTTAAGACAACCGCCATAAGATTACCTTAATGGTAGCGGCGGCCGCTGACAATTCTTTTATCCCCGTCTGTTCCGGGCTCTATAGCCAAACAGTACAGGCGATTAGTCTCTTTCGCTATCTTAACCTCAATTGGTGCTGAATCGAAACCAGCAATTCGCTCCGCACCCCGCAATTATTTACGTAACGCGCGGCAGATCAACTGCGAGAGTAATTCCAGTTGACGAGCAAGCTCCAGACTCAACCAGACATAACCGTGAATTGGGGTTTCCTGAAGTTTCCCATTTCCCCCTTCCTGCATGAGCTGGCGCAATTCGCTGACGATCTCGGTCAGCTTTTCATTATTAGCAGAAATCGGTGATGGGTTACCGTCATGCAATGCATGGGCAATCGCAGCGAGTGTGCGTTGCGTCATCTGCTGAGTATCACGCAGAGTATGAGCATTGATCATCAGGAAATGGCTCTCTCGGGAAGCCCAGTAAGCATTGATTTGCAGCTCAAGCGTGCACACCATATTACGGCTGACAGTTTGTATCGCCTCGAAAATAGATTTCTGGATGTGAGTTTCTTTGCTGCTCGGCCCAATCAGTGCGCGCATTTTCACTACATCGGTCAACACCTGATGCAGATGTTTTTCTAAACGCGGGCGCTCCAGCAAGTTCGGAGAAAAACCTGCGTTATAAACCCGACCAAAGGCGGTGACGAAATTCGCCATTTGAATGCGCCAGTGGATAAACGCACGCTGCGGATAAATACTGGTAAATAGCATTGCGAGTAATGATCCGAAGATAACATCACCACTGCGCCACAACGCAATTTCCATATCACCAGCCGGTGCACCCACTACGACTGCGAGGGTAATACCAATCAGCAGAGCCTGATACGGGCGTTTCCCCAGCGCCAGGTAACCGCAAATAAACATCGCAAAAGCGCACCAAACCAGCATCAGCGGCAGAGAAAACAGCTCCAACCTTAGCGCAATAAGCCCCATGGTTGCGCCACAAATGGTGCCGCCAATACGTTCAAAGGCGCGAGGTACTACATTTCCCCAAAAGGATATTGGCCCCATCACCACCACTAAAGTGATTAATGGCCATGTGCCTTCCGGAACTTTCAGAAGATGAACTATGAGAAAGGTAAGAACAAATGCCAGCGCGATACGAACGCCATGCACAATTCGGTAGTTGCGATAAACGCGTAGTTCAAACGGACTTAGTGATTTGTCGGGGCGCACACCCGGCTCTCCTGAAACAAAAGCGTGATTGTACCTGTTTTTTAAGTGTGGGCATCACAAAGTTAGGGGGCTTACGCCCCCTTCAGCTTCACTCTTGATCTGCAACCGGGATATACATATCAACTTCCCACACTCCACTTTCAGAGCCATCATTCAGATAGTGCTCAAAGCAAGGTTTGCCGGTTAACTGGAAGCGGTTATCTGCAAGGAGACTATCAAAGAAGAGATTCCATGGTTTTGCGAAATCGCCGTCGTCAACTTTTGCACGCGCGACGGCATATTGCCCTGCTTCAATGCGTGTAGTGATGACACCTTCACTGTTTTCAGGCACGGTAAAATCTTCCGCAACAGAAACAACCGTGTCGCAGCGTAGCTTTTCCGCAGGTACAACATCTGGGTTGTCGTAGTAAACCGCCAGCCACTCTTCACCGACGACTTTATGAGATTTAACCCATAGAGAAAGTTGCTCAAATCCTTGTTGAACCGTTTTTTCCCACGGCCCTACCATATGAAAACCCGCTACTTTTCGCTCATGAACTTGTTGTACGTTAAATTCCATATGACCTCCTGACCCGATTAAAAGCACTGTATATAAATACACCACTCTATTGCTGGGAAGCAATCCTTTGGCAGGGTGATGTGGTTACTTTGCGAGCAAGATCGCTTTTCGCCAATAAATCGTAGTACAGACGAGAAGCACAGGTTAGAACTAAAGGCGAAAAAAAAGGCCGACATAAAGTCAGCCTGTTGAAAATTTTAAGCAACTACAACTTGTGGCTCAGATAATCACTAAATCGCGACCATGCACTGCCCTTTTTAACATCGGTTAGCGTCACCAGCGGCCAGTGTGCAATCAGCTTGTCGCGGTCAAACAGTTCAATTTCACCAACATGTTGGTTAGCGGCGACAGGCGCTTCCATCTCCGGGTTATCAAGGACATATTTGGCTTTAATATTTGGAACTTCCGATTTTGGCAGTGCCAGATAGACATCCTGATTGGTGCCGACTTCAACTTTCTTTTGGTCGCCATACCAGACAGTTTCGGTGCCAATTTTTTTGCCTTTATGCAGCACCTGCACAGTATCAAAATTATCCTGACCCCAATGTAGCAGTTTGCGCGCCTGGTCTTCGCGGCCTTTCGGGCTTTCAGCTCCCATTACAACTGCAATTAAGCGGCGCTCGCCATCAACACTTGAAGCGATAAGGTTAAAGCCTGCACTGGCAGTATGGCCGGTTTTCAAACCATCCACATTCAGCCCTTTATCCCACAATAGGCCATTGCGGTTCTGCTGCGTGATGCCATTCCACGTGAGGCTGCGCTCGCTATACATATGATAAAAATCAGGCTCGCCGTGGATAATGGCGCGAGAAAGTACCGCTAAATCATATGCCGAACTATGCTGGCCTGGGGCATCAAGACCGTGAACAGTTTCAAAATGGGTATCTCGCAGTCGCAGTTGCTGCACGTATTTATTCATCATCGCCACAAATTGTGGCTGCCCGCCAGCGACGTAATCGGCTAACGCGACACAAGCGTCGTTCCCGGAATCAATAATCAGCCCGCGGCTTAAATCATGTACCGTTAGTCGGTCACCGGCTTTCAAAAACATCAGCGACGAACCGTCAAAAACCGGATTCCCTTTCGCCCAGGCATCTTTACCGACGGTGACCATATCGTTTGCCGAGATACGCCCGCTATCAATGGCGCGATCCACTACATAGCCGGTCATCAGTTTGGTCAGACTCGCCGGGTTGCGTCGCACATGTTCATTTTGCGCAGCCAGAATTTGCCCGGTGGTGTAATCCATCAATACCCATGAACCCGCCTGGATTTGTGGCGGTGGTGGCGCATTAACAAAGATATCGTCGGCAAAAGCGGTGTGAGCAGAAAATGACAGCAGTGAACAGACAGCAAAAAGACGGATCTTCAACGATATACCCTCGGTAACAATAAATTCAGCCGCTTCTTTTACTGGAGTTTGCGATAATTTTCGCAATTAAATTGCAAAAAGTTATGAATAATCAAATTTGCTCGCCGGATTGGATACTTCTCCCGGTGGTGCAGGCGGCGGGTTAATGGTTTACCATGGCGTTATGCAGCACCAGCAAATAATGATGAATACATGGAGAGAGTTTTAGTGGGATTTCAGTTTAATAACAGTATGTTAAACATCACTCAAGGGCGGGGGTAAACCGTGGAAAATTCAACGCAACAACCGACCTTCCTCTTTCATGATTATGAAACTTTCGGCAAGAGCCCATCCCTTGACCGCCCGGCGCAATTTGCAGCGATTCGTACCGATGACCAATTCAATGTTATCGGTGAGCCAGAAGTCTTCTACTGCAAACCCGCTGATGACTACCTCCCACAGCCAGAAGCGGTGATGATTACCGGCATAACGCCGCAACAAGCCCTGGCGCGCGGTGTCAATGAAGCCGATTTTGCAAAGCGTATTCACGATATCTTCACCGTGCCGAAAACCTGCGTGATCGGTTACAACAACGTGCGTTTCGATGATGAAGTTACGCGTAATATTTTTTACCGTAATTTCTACGACCCTTATGGCTGGAGCTGGCAGAACGATAATTCTCGTTGGGATTTACTCGATGTGATGCGCGCCTGTTACGCGCTGCGCCCGGAAGGAATTATCTGGCCTGAAAACGAAGAGGGGCTGCCGAGTTTTCGCCTCGAGCACCTGACCAAAGCCAATGGCATTGAACATGCGAATGCGCACGATGCGATGTCAGATGTATACGCCACTATCGCCATGGCGCAATTAGTCAAAACACGCCAGCCGCGCTTGTTTGAGTACCTCTACAGCCATCGTTCTAAGCACAAGCTCAACACGCTGATTGATATTCCGCAGATGAAACCACTGGTGCATGTTTCCGGGATGTTCGGCGCATGGCGTGGCAACACCAGTTGGATTGCGCCGCTGGCCTGGCACCCGGATAACAAAAATGCAGTGATAATGGTCGATTTAGCAGGTGATATTTCGCCGTTGCTGGAGCTGGACGCAGATACGTTACGCGAACGCTTATATACCCCGAAAGCCTCACTGGGCGATGCCGCAGCCGTACCAATCAAACTGGTTCATCTGAACAAATGTCCGGTACTGGCGGTGGCAAATACGTTGCGCCCGGAAGATGCCGAACGGTTAGGAATCGATCGTAAGCGTTGCCTGGATAACCTGAAGTTACTGCGCGAGCACCCTGTGGTGCGTGAAAAAGCTGTGGCTATCTTTGCTGAAGCCGAACCTTTTGTACCCTCTGATAATGTTGATGCGCAGCTTTATAATGGCTTTTTCAGCGATGCTGACCGCGCGGCGATGCGCATTGTGCTGCAAACCGATCCGCAAAATCTGCCGGCTTTGGATATTACGTTCGCCGATAAACGCATTGAAAAGCTGTTGTTTAACTATCGCGCTCGTAATTTCCCAGGAACACTGGATGAAGCAGAACAACAGCGTTGGTTAGAACACCGCCGTGATGTGTTGTCTCAGGAAGCGTTGCAAGCCTACGCGCAAGAACTGGAGGCGCTGTATAACCTGCATGAAGGGGACAAGGAAAAGACGGCGTTGCTTAAGGAGCTGTTTGAGTACGCGCAGTTTTTGGTAGGGTAATAGATAGCAAAAAGGCCGCTTTCGCGGCCTTTTTCGTATTTAGCTGTTACGCTAAATCTTCGTTGAATTGTGGAACCGGGTTACGGAAGCGACGAGTCACGAAGGCCAGATAGGTCAAGCCGATGGCTGCCCAAATCAGACCCAGAATCATCGAGCTTTCTTCCAGGTTAATCCACAACGCACCCACTGTCAGCGCGCCACAAATTGGCAGCACCAAATAGTTGATGTGATCTTTGATGGACTTGTTGCGCCCTTCACGAATCCAGAACTGGGAAATCACTGACAGGTTAACGAAGGTAAACGCCACCAGCGCACCGAAGTTAATCAGCGCGGTGGCTGTTACCAGGTCAAACTTAATCGCAAACAGCGCGATGATACCGACCAGTACCACGTTCAGTGCCGGGGTACGCCATTTCGGGTGGATGTAGCCGAAGAAGCGCTCCGGGAACACACCGTCTCGACCCATCACATACATCAGGCGAGAAACGCCCGCATGTGCCGCCATACCTGACGCCAGAACGGTAACACAGGAAAAAATCAGGATGCCAAACTGGAAGGTTTTACCTGCCACGAAGAGCATGATTTCTGGCTGTGACGCGTCCGGATCGTGGAAGCGGGAGATATCCGGGAAGTACAGTTGCAGGAAGTAGGACACCACAACGAAGATCACGCCGCCAATCAGGGCAGTCAGGAAAATCGCTTTCGGGATGACACGTCCTGCATCTTTGGTTTCTTCAGACAACGAGCTAATGCCGTCAAAACCGAGGAATGAGAAGCACAGAATGGTCGCTCCGGTAATCATCGGCACGACGTTCGCGTGTTCCGACCAGAACGGACGTGTACTGGTTAATGTGCCCGCACCTTCACCATTTGCCACACCGTAAATAACCAGACCGGTGATGACCACCATGACGAACATTTGCAGCACAACAATAAGGCTGTTGAAGTTAGCCACGGTTTTGATGCCGCGCAGGTTGGAGATAGTCATAAAGCCAACCAGCAGCACCACGAAAATCCACGACGGGATAGACGGCACCAGGGCTTCAAAATAGATTTTCGCCAACAGGATGTTGATCATCGGCATAAACAGATAATCAAGCAAGGCAGACCAACCCACCATAAAGCCAACCACTGGGTGGATTGCTTTTTGAGCGTAGGTATAGGCGGAACCCGCTGATGGGAAGCGGCGTACTAGCTTTCCATAACTTAACGCGGTGAACAAAATTGCCACAAGGGCAAACGCGTAAGCCGTAGCGACATGTCCGTCGGTAAGGCCAGATACAATCCCAAATGTATCGAACAAGGTCATAGGCTGCATATAAGCAAGGCCCATCATAACAACCGGAATGAGCGTCAGGCTCTTACGGAGTTCAACACGAGATTTAGCACCTGCGGTGACGTTAAGCGACATGGTCATTCCCCCAAACGGCGAATACCTGCGCAAAAGCAAAAAGCTGCCCCATCTGAATTTCCTCGGCGACACGACTGTCGTTTTTTAAAAGCTAGTATCTATCCGGTACGAAGCCCGGCCTCTTGGTTTTTTTGGCGGATGCCTGTTTGACTACTAGAACTTAATGCAAAAAAATAACCGACGCGTTTAACGTCGGTTTTTTGTTCTCATTTAGTGAGGCGCGTATTTTGCACCAATTCGAGGCAGGATGACAAGATATTGAGGCCTTCATTAACAATTTCTTTTTCAGCCGTTAACGGGACGAGAAAACGAATGACATTCGCTCTCACTCCACATGACAGCAATACCAAACCTTTTTTGCCTGCTTCTTTCACAAGTTCCTGTGTTAACTCTTTATTTGGGCGGTGGCTATCGCGTGCTTCCACCAGCTCCATTGCAATCATGGCGCCATAACCACGCACATCACCAATGCAATCAAATTGCTCGGCCATCTCATGCAAACGATGGGTAATGAGCTCACCAATTTCCTGTGCTTTTTGATTGAGGTTTTCTTGCTCAATAACATCAGTGACCGCCAGTGCCGCCGCAATGGCCACAGGCGAGCCCGCATAGGTGCCACCAAGACCACCTGGCATCGCCTTATCGAACAGCGATTTTTTGCCAACAAGCGCTGAAAGTGGGAAGCCGCCTGCCAGGCTTTTTGCCATGGTGATGAGATCCGGCTCCACCTCGCTATGTTCAATTGCGAAGGTTTTACCAGTGCGGCAGAAACCACTTTGGATTTCATCTGCAATCAGAACGATGCCGTGCTTATCGCACAACGCCCGCAGTTGCTTCATAAAGGAAGGTGACGCGGCATAGAAACCGCCCTCACCTTGCACCGGCTCAATAATGATGGCGGCGACTTCGTCTGGCGAAACATCAGCAGCAAAAATACCCGCCAATGACGCCAGCGCCTGAGTGTCACTCACGCCAAGATAGGCCGCCGGATAAGGAGCGTGATAAATGCCTGCCGGGAATGGACCATAGCCCTTTTTATACGGCTGCACTTTACCCGTTAAGGCCATACCGAGTAAGGTCCGGCCGTGGAAGGCCCCACGAAATGCGATGATGGCCGAACGCCCCGTCGCAATACGTGCCACTTTAATGGCATTTTCGACCGCCTCGGCACCCGTGGTAAGGAACAGCGTCTGGCATGGTTCGCTTATCGGCACCAATTTGTTTAGCCGTTCGGCAAGCTCAATATAGTTGCCGTAGGGGGTCACCTGGAAACAAGGATGGGTAAATTTTTCAAGTTGTTGACGCACCGCATCAATGACTGCGGGGTGATTATGCCCGGTATTTAGCACCGCAATACCCGAGGCAAAATCGATATAGCGTTTGCCTTCAACATCCCATAATTCGGCATTTTTCGCTTTTTCGATGTATACCGGCAGTGCATTGCCGACCCCATGAGGAACCGCCTCTTCACGCCGCGACTGCCATTGCTGATTGGTTTGCTTCATACAGACTCCTTGCGTGCAAAAAAACTCCGCAAAACAACGCAGAGAAGAAAATTTAAACGCGAAGACATATTCAGAAGAAATAACGAGCCACTTTAAACAATAGATGTGAGCCAGGCGCTCTGCCACTCACCCAAAAGCATTATTTTTGCGCAGTTCCGTATACCAGCGCGATTTCGGGACTGTTGACGATTTGCTCTCGCCACCATTCACTGGCAAGCCCGGCAGTCTGTTCATTCCAGCCAATCCATACAGGAACAAAAGGCACATGGGAAACAACCTGCTTTTCCACCAGCACGCCACTTTCGATAAAACGCTGCGCCATGTAACGGGGAACGTAACCACAGCCAATGCCGCTGATTTGCAGCTCAAGTTTGGTTTTGAAATCAAAAACGGTGATGGCATCTTGTTCTTCGAGTAAATGCATCGAACGTGACGGCTCAAGACGCGATGTGTCGCCAACTACAACTGCACGACTGCGTTTGATAACCCGGCGAGTGAGTGGTTCTTCAGCTTCAGCAAGTGGGTGATGAGGTGCAATAACAAAGATACTTTCAAGCTGACCAAGCAGCGTAAAACCAAAACCACTCAGCGACGGTGGGTCACTCATGGCGCCGACAATAATATCCGCCCGCCCTTCGGTAAGGGCTTCCCAAGAGCCACCCAGCACGCCGTTGATGAATTTCAGCCGCGTCACGCTATAACTTTTGTAGAAAGCTTCAATAAGTGGTGTCAGTAAGGAGAATGGGAAAGAGTCATCAACGCCAATCACCAGTTCGTTTTCCCATCCCTGATGAAGTTTGATTGCCTGCTGTTCCAGTTCGCGCACCGTATGCAGAACTTCGCGCCCTTTTTCCAGCAGAAGCTGACCCGTTCGCGTAAAACGCGCGCGATGCCCTGAACGGTCGAGGATTTGAATGTTGAGATCGTTTTCGAGTTTTTGAACGGTGTAACTGAGTGCGGAAGGCGTTTTAAAGAGCTTTGTTGCCGCCGCAGCAAAGCTCCCTTCTTTATCGAGGGTATCGAGAATGATCAGTACATCCAGCAGTGGTTTCATACTCGTTCCTGAAAGTCACGAGCAACACCCCACAGCGGTTACTGCATGGGCATTACCAGCGGGTTTGGATACTGATATTCAAACCCAAGTTCATTGCAAATACGGTTGCCATCCACCAGCTTACCGTGGCCATTTTGCGTTTCAGTGCGAAAAAGGGGTGCGTCTAAATTCATCTGCCGCGCCATCAAAGAGTAGAACTCGGCACGAGTTGGGTGAGCTGGCGCACATAAATTATAGATGTGCCCGCCTTTCGGAGCCTGTAGCAACAGCGTAATTGCTGAAATAACATCTTCAAGGTGTACCAGATTGACTCCATGAGCGCCATTTACCACGTCGGTTTTTCCTGCCAGAAAACGCCCAGGATGGCGTTCCGGCCCAACCAAACCCGCAAGACGCAGAATATCTACCGAAGTACCCGGCAAGTCATGCAGCCAGGTTTCCAGCTCTTTTAGCACCCGCCCACTGGCGGTAACGGGCTCAAGCGACGAAGTTTCTTTAACGCTGCCTTCAGCTTCACCATACACAGACGTGGAGCTGG
This sequence comes from Buttiauxella sp. BIGb0552, assembly GCF_004366275.1. Classification (NCBI taxonomy): domain Bacteria; kingdom Pseudomonadati; phylum Pseudomonadota; class Gammaproteobacteria; order Enterobacterales; family Enterobacteriaceae; genus Buttiauxella; species Buttiauxella sp. BIGb0552. The sequence continues at coordinate 578,594 of NZ_SODY01000004.1, read as the reverse complement.
TAAAAATAATACGCGGAATATTATGAGCCAGAGCGCTATCAACAATTTCCTGCACCGCCTGCAGGTAAAAATCGTCGCCTTCACCAGTACGACGAGCGGGCAGCGTTATCACTAATGCATCCGCATCCAGCAGTGCATCCAGATCGTCGCTGTCACAAACCAGTTCAGGAGTCAGTTGCAACTGATAACTGTCAATTCCACTCATTCTTGCGGCGTCGACACCATCAAGGGTGGTTTTACTTCCTGTCACTTGCCAGCCACGCGCTGACAATGACATCGCCAGTGGCATTCCCAGCCACCCTAACCCGACAATCGCAACCTTTTTCATGCCTTCTCTCCTGGATTACAGCATATCTCTCTGCTGTGCTTTTTAGCCCTTCATTAAGGCTACGCCACGTTACGACAACTGACAATCAATGGCACTAAACAGAATATTAATTGAGGGGGTAAAAAGCCCTTGCACAAGGCACTGCATATGGTTTACGTTAAAAGCACATCATGAATAAACATTCATACGAGAATTTTATGACACGCGTTCAAACTGCTATCCACCATCATCACCATCATCCTGACTAGTCTTTCAGGCGATGTGTGCTGGGAGACAGAAAAATCTTCCAGTGGTGCATGAACGAGTCAATAAGCCCCCGGAAGATTTCTTCCGGGGGCTTTTTTTTTGGACGTCAGACAAGAATTAATTAGGGGAAACCATCAATGTTAGACAACACACGTTTACGCATAGCTATTCAGAAATCAGGCCGTTTAAGCGATGATTCACGCGAATTGCTCGCGCGCTGTGGCATAAAAATCAACCTGCACACTCAGCGCCTGATTGCGTTAGCAGAAAACATGCCGATCGATATTCTGCGTGTTCGTGATGACGATATTCCTGGGCTGATTATGGACGGTGTAGTAGATCTGGGCATTATCGGCGAGAACGTGCTGGAAGAGGAGTTGCTGACGCGCCGCGCTCAGGGCGAAGACCCACGTTATTTCACGCTGCGTCGTCTGGATTTCGGTGGTTGCCGCTTCTCGCTGGCAATTTCCGTTGATGAACCCTGGGATGGCCCTGCCAGCCTGAACAATAAGCGTATCGCGACTTCTTACCCTCACCTGTTGAAGCGTTACCTTGATGGCAAAGGTGTGCAGTTCAAATCCTGCCTGTTAAACGGTTCTGTTGAAGTGGCTCCACGTGCGGGTCTGGCGGATGCCATTTGTGACCTCGTTTCCACTGGCGCAACTCTTGAAGCCAACGGCCTGCGTGAAGTTGAAGTGATTTACCGCTCCAAAGCCTGCCTTATTCAACGCGACGGTGAAATGCCTGAAGCCAAGCAACAGCTCATCGACAAACTGATGACCCGTATTCAGGGCGTGATTCAGGCGCGTGAATCGAAATACATTATGTTGCATGCGCCAAGCGAGCGTCTGGATGAGATTATTTCTCTGCTGCCAGGCGCTGAACGCCCAACCATTCTGCCGCTGGCAGGGGACCAACAGCGTGTAGCAATGCACATGGTGAGCAGCGAAACGCTGTTCTGGGAAACCATGGAGAAACTGAAAGCGCTGGGTGCCAGTTCAATTCTGGTGTTACCAATTGAGAAGATGATGGAGTAACACCATGGCAAACTTCAATACGTTGATTAACTGGAATAAGTGCGATGCAGCCGCGCAACAGGCGCTGCTCACCCGCCCTGCTATTTCCGCATCGGAAAGCATCACCCGCACGGTCGCTGACATCCTGAATAATGTGAAAGCTAACGGTGATGCTGCATTGCGCGAATACAGCGCAAAGTTCGATAAAACCGATGTGCAGCAACTGAAGGTCAGCGAGCAGGAAATTACCGCTGCCGTCGCGCGCCTGGGGCCAGAGATAAAAGAGGCGATGGCCGTTGCTGTTGCGAATATCGAAAAATTCCACGTTGCTCAGCAACTGCCAACTGTTGATATCGAAACGATGCCTGGCGTGCGTTGCCAGCAAGTTACGCGCCCGGTTGCCTCTGTTGGCCTTTATATTCCTGGCGGTTCCGCACCGCTGTTTTCAACCGTATTGATGCTTGCCACGCCTGCCCGTATTGCGGGCTGCAAAAAAGTGGTGCTGTGCTCACCGCCACCGATTGCCGATGAAATTCTGTATGCCGCGCAACTGTGTGGCGTGCAGGAAGTGTTTCAGGTCGGCGGTGCGCAGGCCATTGCTGCACTGGCGCTGGGCACCGAAAGCATCCCGAAAGTGGATAAGATCTTCGGGCCAGGTAACGCGTTTGTTACCGAAGCCAAACGCCAGGTCAGCCAACGCCTTGATGGTGCGGCCATCGACATGCCAGCTGGCCCTTCCGAAGTGTTAGTCATCGCCGATAGCGGTGCAACACCTGACTTTGTGGCATCGGACCTGCTTTCACAGGCCGAACACGGCCCGGACTCACAAGTGATTCTGTTAACGCCGGATGCCGATATGGCGCAAGCCGTCGCCGAAGCCGTTGAGCGCCAGTTAGCCGCTCTGCCGCGTGCTGAAACCGCTCGCAAAGCGCTGGAAAGCAGCCGCCTGATTATTGCTCGCGACCTCGAGCAATGCATTGAAATCTCCAACCAGTACGGTCCGGAACACCTGATTATTCAGACCCGCAACGCCCGTGAGCTGGTCGATAGCATCACCAGTGCAGGTTCCGTGTTCCTCGGTGACTGGTCACCGGAATCAGCTGGAGACTACGCTTCCGGGACTAACCACGTGCTGCCGACGTACGGTTATACCTCAACGTGTTCAAGCCTTGGACTGGCTGATTTCCAGAAACGCATGACGGTTCAGGAACTCTCACCACAAGGTTTCGCAAGCCTTGCGAAAACGATTGAAACTCTGGCCGCCGCCGAGCTGCTGGATGCCCACAAAAACGCCGTTACCCTGCGTGTTGCAGCACTGAAGGAGCAAGCATGAGCATTGAAGAGTTAGCCCGTGAAAATGTCCGCGCCCTGACCCCTTACCAGTCGGCTCGCCGCCTGGGTGGCAATGGTGATGTATGGCTGAACGCGAATGAATATCCAACCGCGGTTGAGTACGAACTGACTCAACAGACGCTGAACCGTTACCCGGAATGCCAGCCTAAACTGGTCATTGAACGTTACGCCGAATACGCAGGCGTGAAACCTGAGCAAGTGCTGGTGAGCCGTGGCGCAGACGAAGGTATTGAACTGTTGATCCGCGCATTCTGCGAGCCGGGCAAAGATGCCGTTCTCTACTGCCCGCCCACTTACGGTATGTACAGCGTAAGCTGCGAAGCCTTCAACGTGGAATGCCGCGTCGTACCCACACTGGCAGACTGGCAGCTCGATTTACCGGCAATTGCGGAGAACATTGAAGGCGTAAAAGTCATTTACGTTTGCAGCCCGAATAACCCAACGGGGCAGTTAATCAATCCGCAAGATTTGCGCGTATTGCTGGAAATGGCTCGCGGTAAAGCCTTAGTGGTGGCAGATGAAGCCTATATCGAGTTTTGCCCGCAGGCGACACTCGCTGGCTGGTTAAATGAATATCCACACCTCGTGGTACTGCGCACACTTTCCAAAGCCTTTGCGCTGGCGGGCCTGCGTTGTGGTTTCACGCTCGCCAATGAAGAAGTGATTAACTTGCTGATGAAAGTCATCGCCCCTTACCCGCTGTCGACCCCGGTTGCGGATATTGCCGCCCAAGCGTTAAGCCCGCAGGGTATTAACGCAATGCGCGAGCGCGTGGCGCAAGTTCTGTTGAATCGCCAGTACCTGGTCACAGCACTTCAGGAAGTGGGTTGCGTAGAGCAGGTTTTCGACTCAGAAACCAACTATGTTCTGGCTCGCATCACCGCTTCAAGTGCAGTGTTTAAATCTTTGTGGGATCAAGGCATTATCCTACGAGACCAAAATAAACAACCATCATTGAGCGGCTGCCTGCGGATAACCGTTGGCACCCGTTTAGAATGCGAGCGCACTATTGCAGCGCTGCGTGAACAACCAGGCCTGACGGCCACGGAGGGCGTGTGAGCCAGAAAATTCTTTTTATCGACCGTGACGGCACTTTAATTTCTGAACCACCGTCAGATTACCAGGTGGATCGCATGGACAAACTCGCCTTTGAGCCAGCGGTTATCCCTGCCCTGCTGCAATTGCAAAAAGCAGGCTACAAGCTGGTCATGATCACCAATCAGGACGGTTTAGGCACCGAGAGCTTCCCGCAAGCGGATTTCGACGGCCCGCACAACCTGATGATGCAGGTGTTTACCTCGCAGGGCGTCAACTTTGACGATGTGCTGATTTGCCCGCACTTGCCGGCTGACAACTGTGAATGCCGTAAGCCCAAAATTGCCATGGTGAACGGTTATCTGGAAGAAGGCGTGCTTGATAAGCCAAACAGTTATGTGATTGGCGACCGTGCGACCGATATCGAACTGGCTGAAAATATGGGTATTCAGGGGCTTCGCTACCACGGCGAAACGCTGAACTGGCCGATGATCAGCGAAAAGCTGACTAAGCGTGACCGCTATGCCCACGTTGAACGAGCCACCAAAGAGACGCAAATCGACGTGCAAGTCTGGCTCGACCGTGAAGGTGGCAGCAAAATTAACACTGGCGTGGGTTTCTTCGACCATATGCTGGACCAGATTGCCACCCACGGCGGTTTCCGTATGGATATCAGCGTGAAAGGCGACCTTTACATCGACGACCACCACACCGTTGAAGACACGGGTCTGGCGCTGGGTGAAGCGTTGAAAATCGCGCTGGGCGATAAACGTGGCATTACCCGTTTCGGCTTCACTTTGCCGATGGACGAATGCCTGGCCCGTTGTGCGCTGGATATTTCTGGCCGCCCGCACCTTGAATATAAAGCCGAGTATAACTTCCAGCGTGTTGGCGATTTAAGCACCGAGATGGTTGAACACTTCTTCCGTTCGCTTTCTTACACCATGGGCGCGACGCTGCACCTGAAAACCAAAGGCAAAAACGACCACCACCGTGTCGAAAGCCTGTTTAAAGTCTTTGGCCGCACGTTGCGCCAGGCTATTAAAGTTGAAGGCGACACGCTGCCCTCCTCAAAAGGAGTGTTGTAATGAACGTGGTGATTCTGGACACCGGATGCGCCAACCTGCACTCGGTGAGGTCAGCAATCCAGCGTCACGGCTACGAGCCACTGGTGAGCCGCGATCCTGATGTGGTGCTACGCGCCGATAAACTCTTTTTACCAGGCGTAGGAACAGCACAAGCGGCTATGGATCAGATTCGTGAGCGTGAACTTATCAATCTGATTAAAGCCTGTACGCAACCCGTGCTGGGTATTTGCCTCGGTATGCAGTTGCTGGGTTCGCGCAGCGATGAAAGCAACGGTATAGAGATGCTCGGCATCATCGAGCAGCCGGTGCTAAAAATGGTCGACCATGGTTTGCCTTTGCCGCATATGGGCTGGAACCGCGTCTATCCAAAAGCCGGTGACCGCCTGTTCCGTGGCATTGACGATGGTGATTATTTTTACTTTGTGCACAGCTACGCGATGCCCGTTTGCGCGAATACCATCGCGCAGGCCAATTACGGTGAGGCGTTCACCGCCGCCGTGCAAAAAGATAACTTCTTCGGCGTGCAGTTCCACCCTGAGCGCTCGGGTGCCGCGGGCGCAAAATTACTGAAAAACTTCCTGGAGATGTAAGCACCATGATTATTCCTGCTCTCGATTTAATTGACGGCACAGTGGTGCGCCTTCATCAGGGGGACTATGGCCAGCAACGCGATTACGGCAACGACCCGTTGCCGCGCCTGCAAGATTACGAAGCTCAAGGTGCGCAAATGCTGCATCTGGTCGATTTAACCGGCGCAAAAGACCCTGCCAAACGCCAGATCCCACTGATTAAAACGCTCGTTGCAGGCGTGAAAGTTCCCGTGCAAGTGGGTGGAGGTGTTCGTACTGAAGAAGATGTTGCGGCATTACTTGAAGCAGGTGTGGCACGAGTGGTGGTCGGGTCTACGGCGGTGAAATCACCTGAAGTGGTGAAAGGCTGGTTTACCCGTTTCGGTGCGGATGCACTGGTGTTAGCACTTGATGTGCGCATCGACGAACAAGGCAATAAACACGTCGCTGTCAGCGGCTGGCAAGAGAACTCTGGTGTTTCATTGGAAGAACTGGTGGAAACATACCTGCCCGTCGGGCTCAAACATGTGTTGTGCACCGATATCTCCCGCGATGGCACCCTGGCAGGTTCTAACGTGTCGCTGTATGAAGAAGTTTGCGCACGTTTCCCACAGGTGGCGTTCCAGTCTTCCGGCGGTATTGGTGATATCGATGATATCGCTGCTTTACGCGGAACAGGCGTTCAGGGCGTAATTGTTGGGCGTGCACTGCTGGAAGGGAAATTCAACGTAACGGAGGCAATCTCATGCTGGCAAAACGGATAATTCCTTGCCTGGATGTACGCGACGGGCAAGTCGTCAAAGGTGTGCAATTCCGCAACCATGAAATCATTGGTGACATCGTCCCACTCGCGCAACGATACGCCGCCGAAGGTGCAGACGAACTGGTGTTCTACGATATCACCGCTTCAAGTGATGGGCGCGTGGTGGACAAGAGCTGGGTGTCGCGCGTTGCAGAAGTTATCGATATTCCATTCTGTGTGGCAGGTGGTATTAAGTCGATTGACGACGCCGCGCAGATCCTCTCTTTTGGCGCGGATAAGATTTCAATCAACTCCCCCGCTCTGGCTGAGCCTGAACTGATTACCCGCCTGGCTGAACGTTTTGGCGTGCAGTGCATTGTGGTCGGAATCGATACCTGGAATGATTGCGAAACCGGCAAATATCACGTCAATCAATATACCGGCGATGAAAGCCGCACGCGTGTCACCAAGTGGGAAACGGCAGATTGGGTGCAGGAAGTACAAAAACGTGGGGCCGGGGAAATCGTTCTGAATATGATGAACCAGGATGGCGTGCGTAACGGTTACGACCTGGAGCAATTGAAGAAAGTACGTGAAGTTTGCCACGTGCCACTGATTGCCTCTGGTGGCGCAGGAACCATGGAACACTTCCTCGAAGCTTTCCGTGATACAGATGTTGATGGTGCGCTGGCAGCCTCAGTGTTCCACAAGCAAATTATTAATATTGGTGAGCTGAAACTTTATCTGGCTCAGCAAGGTGTGGAGATAAGAGTGTGCTAACAACAGAACAACAAGCTCAACTGGACTGGGAAAAAACCGATGGCCTGATGCCGGTCATCGTCCAGCACGCGAAATCTGGTGAAGTATTGATGCTGGGATATATGAACCCAGAAGCTCTGGCGCAAACCATCGATAGCGGAAAAGTCACCTTCTTCTCTCGCACGAAACAGCGCTTGTGGACCAAAGGCGAAACCTCCGGCAACTTCCTCAACGTGGTGAATATTGCCCAGGACTGTGATAACGACACGCTTTTGATTCTGGTGAACCCGATTGGCCCAACCTGCCATTTAGGTTCCTCAAGCTGCTTTGGTGAAACCCACCACGACTGGCACTTCCTGTACCAGCTCGAGCAACTGCTGGCGTCACGCAAAACTGCCGACCCTGAGAGTTCGTATACCGCGAAGTTGTATGCGAGTGGAACCAAGCGTATTGCGCAGAAAGTCGGTGAAGAAGGCGTCGAAACTGCGCTGGCGGCAACGGTTAATGACCGTTTTGAGCTGAAGAATGAGGCATCGGATTTGGTGTATCACCTGCTGGTGTTACTGCAGGATCAGGATTTGGATTTGAGCGCGGTGATTGAGAATTTGCGGGAAAGGCATAAGTAGGATTGCGTTGATATAAAAAAGGCCGCTGATGCGGCCTTTTCACATTTAGACAGGTCTTACACAACTGGCTTGTAGTTACGTAGTGCATTACGTCCAAGAACAACACCAGAACCCAGAATCATACCAACCAAGGCACCCAGCACCAGTGTCAGACCCTTTTTCGGGCTATCACGGCGAATTGGCAAACTTGGTTTCATTACATAGCGGAAGGCGTAAGTCGTATCGGGTTTGGACTTCAACGCATTGATCGCTAATAAAGTTTGGCGCGCGCTGAAGTAAGACTCATCCAGTGGCAGTGGACGCGTCGCTTCATTCTTAATGATGGATGAAAGCGCATCACTACCCAATACAAACAATGTGTCTTCAGACAGCGTTTCAGCCTGCTGAACCAGGGTGTTTTTGATGTTGGATTGCTGAGCAACAATCAACGCCTGATTCAGGATCTCCAGACGTTTGTCTTTCTTCTCCTGAGCAATTTTTTCTTTGGTTGCTAAATCAACTTTCAGATCTTCAACTTTAGAATTGATGCTGGTCTGTAAATCGTCATCAAGCTCAGTGACAATGCGTTTGTTAATTTGCTGAATGTAGTTGGTGAGTGTTTTTTGTGCTTCACCTGCGGTGGTTGCAACATAGCTCACTTTCAGTGGAACTGGTTGTCCTTTTACCGATTCTTCAATGGTCAATTTTTCAGGTTTTTCCTGATTATCTAACTGTTCAGACAGTGCGGCTAACGCTGAGTTGAAACGACCAAAGAAACGCTGCTGTATCTCACCAATACCTGGAATACTTGACGGGTTTTGGCTGTACAGAATATTCATTGAGTTATTATAGTTCGCGATTTGCCCGGAGTCCGGCAACGTAATGATAGCCTCAGAGGTCCATTTCTCTTTAGCAACGAACAGATAGATAACTGCAAGAATTATAGCTGCGACAGCAAAAGCGATTATGGTAACTTTACCCTTCCATAACTGCATTAAAATATCAATTAAATCAATAGATTCCATTGGTTCAGCAATGTGGTTTTTGCCCGCATTATTGTTATCTTGGTTCATGTTTACCCTAGAGAAATAGTCCATAGATTACTTATACTTGTACAGACTAAGTATAATAAGAAAAAAGGAAAATTGTCTGAAAATAACTAAAAATTGTTGTCGGAAAAAGCCGAATATCAATTTAATTTTTCATAGGCTGTCTATCTTAAACTTAGTGACTTGGTTAAAATTCCCACAAACACCCAACTACCCCAACAATCCAGCAGGCGAAATTAAAAAAATATAAACCTACCTATTTTCTGGATAAGTTTAGGATGTTAACGCTCAAGAATTATCCAGCTAAACTTACTTAGCAACCAACTGCTTCAAATATTGACCGTACGAAGTTTTATCCATAGCTTTTGCACTCTCAATAATCTGCTCCGAAGTTAACCAACCTTTGCGATAGGCAATCTCTTCAAGGCAAGCGACTTTGAAGCCCTGCCTCTTTTCAATGGTATGAACGAATTGAGATGCTTCGATCAAGCTATCGTGGGTCCCTGTATCCAGCCAGGCAAATCCACGTCCAAGCAGTTCAACATTCAGTTCATCCATCTCAAGATACATCTGATTGATACTGGTGATTTCTAGCTCATTCCTTTCTGAGGGTTTAACCTGCTTAGCCAAATCGACGACTTTGGTATCATAAAAATAGAGCCCAGTCACAGCCCAATTAGATTTAGGTTGCATCGGTTTTTCTTCGATCGACAGAGCTCGATAATTTTCATCGAATTCGACAACACCAAAACGTTGCGGAGACATCACCTGGTATCCGAAAACAGTAGCACCACTTTGCCGTTGCGCAACCATTTCAAGCTTACTCCCGAACCCCTGGCCAAAGAATATGTTATCTCCAAGCACCAGAGCGCAATTCTCACCATTGATGAATTCTTCTCCAATAATGAATGCCTGGGCCAGGCCTTCTGGACGAGCCTGGATTTCATAGCTGAGCTTGATCCCCAGATGAGAACAATCGCCCAGTAAACGCTGAAATGAAGGAAGGTCCTCAAGCGTAGTGATAAGTAAAATATCACGGATGCCTGCCAGCATAAGCACCGAGAGTGGATAGTAAATCATGGGCTTATCGTAAATGGGCAACAGTTGCTTTGAGACCCCGCGTGTAATCGGATACAACCGTGTTCCCGACCCACCCGCCAGTACAATCCCCTTCATCTTGAAATCCTTATATTCTTAATTAACTTTTTAAGCCTAAACGTTCCATTGAATATGAACCATTTTTAACACGTTGCCACCATGACTCATTAGCAAGATACCATTCGACGGTTTTTTTGATACCGCTTTCAAAGGTTTCACTAGGTTTCCAACCAAGTTCCCTTTCAATTTTAGAAGCATCAATAGCATATCTCAGATCATGGCCTGGGCGGTCTGCGACATAAGTAATTAACTCTTCAAATCGCTCTATATTTTCCGGTTTAGTCACGACTATTTCATCAAGCAAGCGGCAAATAGTCTTCACAACATCAATGTTTTTACGCTCATTATGCCCGCCAATATTATAGGTCTCGCCTGGTTTACCTTCCGTGACTACCTTGTAAAGCGCCCTCGCATGATCCTCCACATAAAGCCAATCTCGTATCTGGCAACCATTGCCATACACTGGCAGAGGTTTACCCTCTAATGCGTTGAGAATAACAAGTGGAATCAACTTCTCCGGGAAATGGTACGGGCCATAGTTATTGGAACAATTCGTCACAATTGTGGGTAGGCCGTAGGTCCGCAACCAGGCGCGAACTAAATGGTCGCTGGATGCTTTAGAAGCCGAGTATGGACTGCTTGGGGCATAAGGTGTTGTTTCAGTAAATAGTGAATCCGTATCATCCAGGTCACCAAAAACCTCATCAGTAGAAATATGATGAAAACGGAAGGTATCTTTAGATAAAGTTGTCTGTTGATTCCAGTAATGTCGAGCAGCCTCAAGTAAAATATAGGTTCCAACAATATTCGTTTCAATAAATGCAGCAGGGCCATCAATGGAACGGTCTACATGGCTTTCTGCGGCCAAATGCATCACCGCATCTGGTTGAAACTCATGAAAAGCACTATCTACAGCGACCCGGTCACAAATATCAATCTGGCGAAATGAATAACGCTCATTACAGGATACGGAGGTAAGAGACTCCATATTTCCGGCGTAGGTCAATTTATCAATGACTAAAACTTCATCACTGGTTGCGTTAATAATGTGACGAACTACTGCAGAACCGATAAACCCAGCCCCGCCAGTTACAATGATTTTCATAAAGCCTCAAAGAGTGTGAATCCTGTTGAACAACCGCTACGACTACGGTAATCCCTCCAATTTTAACGGAGATGATAAGTAGAATCAGGCCATACGCTGGATATATTGCATTAGTGTATAATCTTTCATCGCCATATTGCGCCTTTCATGATTATAAAACCACTGTCACTCTGTTGTATATTTTGCTGTAATTCATCAAGCATACTAAACAGGTGCTAGCCCAATCAGTCATAACGCACTGTACGATTATATCGCTCAATATAGGAATTTCGCTGAGGTTTACTGAGCTGAATAATCTAAAACGTTATATCCTACTGATGAGCACATGACGTTAATGTCTTATTTGTATATTCCGCCCCCGTTATCACACCTTATTGCAACCGATTTTCCTTCCCTCTCAAGGATTTGTTCGAGTGTTCTTACCACCCGACTGGCATCCAGAGAAAAGCCTACCTCAATGGCCAGTGCTTCGCTGTTAAAGTCATCAATGATATTCAGTGGACAAACAGAACGATCATCCAATGGTTGGTCGAGCATGAAGTCGCTCGGCGAGCACATATTACTGCTGTCAGGCACAATTCAGGTACCGATGTACCGGTTTCAACCTACGTTACCCTCCAAGTTGCAAAGATTTAGCTGCTCATCCGAATCGCTCATTTTTGCATGCCTATCAGGATTTATTCAATTGGCACTGACCTGCATCTTGAAATAACTTGAGGTTAGAAACGAGATTAAGAATCGAAACCGTTCGGGTTATTTTTCTGCCAGTTCCATGTATCACGCATCATCTCATCAAGAGAACGAGTCGCTTCCCATCCCAGAGCATGTTTGGCTAAGGATGAATTTGACCAGCATTCCGCAACATCACCTGGCCTTCTCTCAACTATTTGATAGTTAATTGTCGTTTGTGCTGCTTTTTCAAACGCCTTAATTAGATCAATAACGGAATAGCCGACGCCCGTGCCTAGGTTAATGGCTTTGAATGATGAACCTTCAGTTTTATGATCTAATGCCGCCAGATGTCCGCTTGCCAAATCCAATACATGAATATAGTCACGAACACCGGTTCCATCTGGTGTTGGATAATCATTGCCGTAAACCGACAGGCATTCGAGCTTTCCAATTGCTACCTGAGAAATATAAGGTACTAGATTATTGGGAATGCCGTTGGGATCTTCCCCTATACGACCTGAAGGATGCGCGCCGACAGGGTTGAAATAACGTAGACAGGTAATGCGAAAGTTAGGCTGGGCTTGCGAAAAATCGCGCAAAATCTGCTCAACCATTAATTTCGACGTCCCGTATGGGTTAGTGGTGCCACCAGTGTGACACTCTTCACTGAGTGGCACTTTCTCAGGATTACCATACACCGTCGCGGATGAACTAAAGATCAGATTATCTATGCCTGCGAGCAACATTTCGTTAAGTAAAACAAGCGTTCCAACGACGTTATTCTCATAATATTCCAGTGGTTTTCTAACCGATTCACCGACGGATTTTAAACCGGCAAAGTGGATAACATCCGATATCGCATGGTTTGAGAAAATCTCTTTTAGACTATTCTTATCTAAAATATCGGCCACATATAATGTTGGAGCTTTCCCTGTTAATTCTGTAATCCTTTCTAAAGACGCTTTAGAAGCGTTAGAGAGATTGTCGATAACGACGACTTCATCACCTCTCTCTAGTAATGCCAGTACGGTATGTGAGCCAATATAGCCAGCACCACCAGTTACAAGAATTGCCATGGTTTCTCCAAGTTTAAATTGCGAAATGAGCTTATCGATTTTGTATCGATGTCATCCTGTGCCAAATTGCCCCATAGTATCAATCATTGGGGTTATCCCCCATTTTTAATGGAGGTTAATTGTAGAAATTAGGATGCGCTTAGCCTATGTATCCAGACAGAAAAAAACCAGTGGAAAGCATTCTCCCCCTGGTTTAAATTAGATTATAACTTACTGACAGTTATTTACTTTTCCATCCACTCGGTATGATACACGCCTTCTTTGTCAGTACGCTTATAAGTGTGCGCACCAAAGTAGTCGCGCTGCGCCTGAATCAGGTTGGCAGGCAGAACCGCTGAACGATAGCTATCGTAGTAAGAGATAGCGGCAGAGAAAGTCGGCGTCGGAATACCATTCTGGACCGCGTAAGAAACTACATCACGCAGTGCTTGCTGATATTCGTCAGCAATTTGCTTGAAGTATGGCGCCAACAGCAAGTTTGCAATCGCTGGGTTTTCAGCATATGCATCAGTGATTTTCTGCAAGAATTGCGCGCGAATAATACAACCCGCACGGAAAATCTTAGCAATCTCTCCGTAGTTGAGATCCCAATTATTCTCTTCAGATGCAGCACGCAGTTGTGAGAAGCCCTGAGCGTAAGAAACGATCTTGCCTAGATACAATGCACGACGCACTTTCTCGGAGAACTCTGCTTTATCACCAGCAAATGGCTTAGTCTGTGGGCCACTCAGTACCTTAGATGCTGCGACACGTTGCTCTTTCAATGAAGAGATATAACGCGCGAATACAGATTCAGTGATAAGTGACAGTGGTTCACCGAGATCCAGCGAGCTTTGGCTTGTCCACTTGCCTGTACCTTTGTTCGCAGCTTCATCAAGAATCACATCAACCAGATAGTTACCTTCTTCATCTTTTTTAGTGAAGATGTCTTTAGTGATGTCAATCAGGTAGCTGCTTAGTTCGCCTTTGTTCCAGTCGGTAAAGGTTGTTGCCAACTCTTCATTGGACAGATTCAGGCCATTTTTAAGCAGTGAATAGGCTTCAGCAATAAGCTGCATATCACCATATTCAATACCGTTGTGAACCATTTTCACATAATGACCAGCACCATCAGCACCGATATAAGCAACACAAGGTTCGCCGTCTTCTGCTACTGCAGCAATCTGCTTAAGAATTGGTGCAACCAGTTCGTAAGCTTCTTTCTGACCACCAGGCATGATAGATGGGCCTTTCAGAGCCCCTTCTTCGCCACCAGAAACACCAGTACCTATGAAGTTAAACCCTTCCGCAGACAGTTCACGATTACGACGGATAGTATCGTGATAGAAGGTGTTGCCACCATCGATAAGAATGTCACCCTTATCAAGATAAGGCTTCAAGGAATCAATGGTTTTGTCCGTGGCTTCGCCTGCCTTAACCATTAATAAAATACGACGAGGAGTTTCCAGAGATTCAACAAACTCTTGCACTGTGTAATAAGGAACCAGCTTCTTGCCCGGGTTCTCAGCGATTACTTCTTCAGTTTTATCGCCTGAACGGTTGAACACGGAAACGGAATAGCCACGGCTTTCGATGTTCAGCGCCAGGTTGCGCCCCATGACGGCCATGCCGACGACGCCGATCTGCTGTTTGGACATTACAAACTCCTGTCTTTGGGAAGGTTACTACGACTACAACGCCGTACTAATGTTGTTTTGATGTTAACTCAGGTTTGTAGGGTGTGGGTAGGGTTTGTTCAACCATGCTTAACTACTGATGAACTATCATTCAAAATAGTCAAAGCTCACTGTCGCAATAGTTTCAGGATTTCTTCTGTTTTTTGTTCCATCAGTTGGGTGTTATTTCGAGACTCGACATTCAGGCGCACCACCGGTTCGGTATTTGAACTGCGCAGGTTAAAGCGCCAGTCGGCAAACGCCATGCTCACGCCGTCGGTGTGGTCCACATCCGTCGCGTGTGGTGCAAAGTGCTGTTGCACACGCGCAATCGCGACTTTCGGGTCAGCCAGTTTGCTGTTGATTTCCCCACTCGCTGGCCATGCCGCCATTCGGTCGTGCACCAGTTCGCCCAGGGTTTTACCCTTCAGGCACAACAGCTCCGTCACCAGCAGCCACGGGATCATCCCGCTGTCGCAGTAGGCAAAATCACGGAAATAGTGGTGAGCGCTCATTTCGCCGCCGTAAATCGCGTCTTCCTCGCGCATACGCTCTTTGATAAACGCATGGCCGGTTTTCGACATCACCGGTGTGCCGCCTGCCCGCTCCACGATATCTACCGTGTTCCATGACAGACGCGGATCATGGATAATTTTTGCGCCAGGTTGTTTTTCAAGGAACGCCGCCGCCAGCAGGCCAACGATGTAATAGCCCTCGATAAACTGCCCGTGTTCATCAAACAGGAAGCAGCGGTCGAAATCACCGTCAAAGGCGATCCCCATATCCGCGCCGTGTTCAATCACCGCATTGCGGGTATCGTCGCGGCACTCCGGCAGCAGTGGGTTCGGGATACCGTTCGGGAAATTGCCGTCAGGCTGGTTGTGTACTTTGATAAAGGTCAGCGGCACGTTCAGTCGCTTGAAGCGTGCTTCAATGGCATCAACAATCGGGCCCGCCGCCCCGTTACCGGAGTTAATCACCAGTTTCAGCGGTTTGATGTTGGCGACGTTGATATACGAGAACAGGTGGTCGATGTACGACTCCACCACTGAAATCTTCTGGTAGCTGCCGCGTTTCGCCGCGTCGACAGGCGGGAAATCATTGGCTTCTGCCAGGCGCTGAACATCACGCAGACCGGTGTCACCGCTAATCGGACGAGCCCCTTCGCGCACCAGTTTCATGCCGTTGTAGTCCATCGGATTATGGCTGGCGGTCACTTCAATACCGCCGTCCACGTTCAGATGCCAAGTGGCAAAGTAGATCTCTTCGGTGCCGGACAGCCCGATATCCAGTACATCCACACCCGCATCCTGCAACCCTTTTGCCAGCGATAACTTCAACGCTTCACTGGTCAGGCGAACATCGCCGCCCAGTACAATGGTTTTGGGTCTCAGGTACTCGCCATACGCGCGGCCAATACGTTCAGCAATCTCTTCGTTCAACTCTTCGCCCAGCTTGCCGCGAATGTCGTAAGCTTTAAAACAGGTAAATGTGTTCATCTTCATCCTAAATGCGCCCGTAACGGTCCTGAAAACGCACAATGTCGTCTTCTTCAAGGTAAGTGCCGGAACGCACTTCAATCAGGTCTAGCGGGATCATTCCGGGGTTTTCCAGGCAGTGGGTGACGCCCAGCGGAATGTAGATGGACTCGTTTTCGCCCAGCAGTTTCACCTCTTCACCCAGCGTCACTTTTGCGGTGCCCGCCACCACAATCCAGTGTTCGGCGCGGTGATGGTGCATCTGCAAAGACAACCCCTCGCCCGGTTTTACGGTGATACGTTTCACCTGGTAGCGTTCGCCTTCGTCGATGGAGTCGTATTTGCCCCACGGGCGGTAAACTTCGCGGTGGTTGTGGTGTTCGTGGCGGCCATCGAATTTGAGCTGCTCTACTATTTTTTTCACGTCCTGCACATGATTTCGGTCGGCAATCAGCACAGCATCTTTGGTCTGCACAACAATCAGATCTTTCACGCCAACGGTGGTGACCAGGCCAGATTCGGCATAGATATAACTGTTCTCGGTAGAGTGGCTTATCACATCGCCGTGATGCACATTGCCCTGCTGGTTTTTGGTGCTGATTTCCCAAAGAGAAGACCATGAACCCACATCGCTCCAGCCGGCATCCATTGGCACCACCACGGCATCGGCGGTTTTTTCCATTACTGCGTAGTCAATAGACTCATCCGGGCAGGCG
This sequence comes from Buttiauxella sp. BIGb0552, assembly GCF_004366275.1. NCBI lineage: Bacteria > Pseudomonadati > Pseudomonadota > Gammaproteobacteria > Enterobacterales > Enterobacteriaceae > Buttiauxella > Buttiauxella sp. BIGb0552. The sequence goes on along the minus strand of NZ_SODY01000004.1, from coordinate 561,944 downwards.
AGGAATGCGGCTTCATCCACACGCACAAAATCGAGATCCGGGTCGACGTTCGCCATCGCCTTTTCGCAGGCGCTGAGAATATCCGGGCGGAATTTTTTCAGCTCTTCGAGGTAGCGCCCGGCGCGGAACAGGAACATGCCGCTGTTCCAGTAATACTCACCGCAGGCGACGTATGCCTGCGCGGTAGCGATATCCGGTTTTTCGACAAACTGCGCCACACCAAACGCCACAGCATCCACATCCGGGGTATTCGGGTTTACCACTTCGCCTCGGCGAATGTAGCCGTAGCCAGTTTCTGGCAGGTCAGGAACGATGCCAAAAGTGACCAGTTTCCCGGCTTCGGCATACGGCAGCGCATTACGCACCGCGTTTCGGAATGCCTCTTCGTCCTGGATAACATGGTCGGCTGCAAGGATCAGCATCAGCGGATCGGTTTGCGGCTGGTTGCGAATTGCCGCCAGTGCCGCCAGTGCGATAGCTGGCGCCGTGTTGCGCCCGGCAGGCTCCAAAATGATATTTTTGGTAAGTTTATTCAACTCACGCAGTTGCTCGGCGACAATAAAGCGATGTTCTTCGTTGCAAATCACCACCGGGCTTTCGCACTCGACGTCGTTTAAACGGTTGATAGTAGCTTGCAACATCGTTGCGTCCCCAGGAAGACAGAGGAACTGTTTTGGGTAGAGCGCCCTAGATAAGGGCCACAACCGGCTTCCCGTACCGCCAGCCATGATAACTGGATAAATCATATATCACCATATTTACATAGAATGATTCATAAAATTACTTGTTTCACTAATTTCGCAACAACACTATCATCATAATAATGAGAAATGCGCAATGGTGCATTTTTTGAGTATAATTCTCTAAGCTCACAATCTAGATATAATTGTTTCATTGCCAAAGCTAATGCTGTTGCATTTCCTGCTTCAACAGTTAAACCTGTTTTGCCATGGAGGCTAACAGTCGGTACTCCAGACCTCAAGTTTGTATTAATAACAGGAACAGACAATGTAAGAGCTTCTAATTGAGTGATACCAAATGCTTCAGAAGGGGCTACAGACGGAAATAAGAAACAATTTGATGATGCAATGAGATTATACTTCTCATTTTCGGACACATGTTTATTTATAAATGTAACATTGGTGGTGTTATTTTCTATGATAAATTCACCTATATAATCTGACAATTCCCCATCGCCCACAATTAGTATTTTTGGGTTAACACCTTGATTATTCAAAATAGTTACAGCCTCAAGTAGAACATCAACACCTTTATAATAACAAAGGCGTCCTAAAAAAATGAAATCCCATTTTTTCTCAAGGCTATCATTTGAAACATAGCTCTTAATAAGAGCCGCATCAACTGACAAGGGAACAACCTCAGTTTTATATTTAAATGGCAATAGCTCTTTAGAGTTTAGCAATAATTCTTTTGAGGTGGTGATTATAATATCAGACTTTTCACCGCATAACCTAACAAACAAATTTAATATTTTTTTTAGTTTTTTTTGTTTAAAAATATCACTATGCCAGAAGATAACCATTTTTTTAATTAATCTTTTTGGCAAAAAAACGTTGGCAATATCAGCAAGCGGGAAGGGTGCGTGATGAATTAATACATCACTTTTAAAAGCAAAGTACATATAATAATAAAAAAAAGAAAATGAAACAGGCATGGAGAAATAGGTACCAAATGAAGAACACCTAACGATTTTTACACCGTCAATATTTTCGAAACTAGTACTTATTTTTATTTTTTTGTTAACACATAAGACAACAATATTAGAATGCCCTTTTAGAAAATTTACATGTTGGCGAACGACTGTCTCTACACCACCAAGGTCAGGATAGAAGAATTTATTAACGATTAATACATTTTTCATTTAAATACCATTATTTTATAATTTAATTGACAATATACTCAACCGTTTCTTTACCGGTATTAAACCAAGTATATTTAGATAAAACATCAGAATAAGAATAATTTTTGGGGCAGTCAGAGTCCAAATAATAATTTATACTATCAATTAATCCATCAAAAGAATGAGGATTAAAGTAGGAAATTTTTGGACCGGCAATTTCTTTGAAAATCTCGATATCAGAAGCAAAGATTTTTAAATTATAATACATAGCCTCAAGTAAAGGTAACCCAAAACCTTCATATAATGATGGGTATACAAAAAAACTAGCATTCTGATAGAAATTAACAAGTTGTTCATCAGAAACCTTACCAGTAAATATAATATTGCCTGAGCTTATTTTTTCATTATTAACTTTAGTTCTAAAACCGTCTAATTGGCCAATTACGATAAGTTTGAAATTAAATAGATGAGAGTTTTGGCAGCAATACTCGATGAGTTGAATCACATTCTTATGTGGTTTTACATTCCCTACAACAATACCAAATCTTTCACTTTCCAAGTGAAGTTCTTTCATTGGAGAGTCTTCATTTATAGTACATAATCTTTCTGTTACGCCGTTATAAATCACTGCTATTTTGGAGTCAAACAGCCCCATATAATAATAAGATAGTTGGTCCTTAGTGAAATTTGAAATTGCTATAATCTTTTTTGAAGAAAGCAATTGAATCAACATTAAAATCCAATATATGCATCCGTTCTTCCATCCAAAGATTTTTCTAAGATGAATAGGGCAAAGGTCATGAATTGTTGATATGATTTTAACTCGTGGAACATACAATGGCATTACAGAAAGAAAAGGTACAAAATAAAAATCAAAATCCTTTAGTTTGTAATTATTAAAATATAAGTTCCTAAAATCATATCTATTATACTTTGTCATAACTAACTCTATTCCCGGATAACTCTCGAGAACATTTTTTTCTTGGTCTTCATTAATTAATAACTTAACTGTCAAAAATGGGTATTTTATAATCTGCTGTATAATTTGTTCTGTATAGACGCCAATACCGGAGTTATGAAGCATGCGACAATCGATAAGTAATTTCTTTTTAATACACACTATTTCACCTTTTAGTTATAAACTAACTATCAGAAGATTTAATAAAACGAACAAAATACACACCCTCTTAAACATAGTTTAGAAGATATTTAGATACATGTTTTAACCATTCTTTTTATTATTTATAGCACTATGATTATTTAATTCAATACCTTTGGAACCATATAAATATATAGGATTAACAATATGATTTTTAGATAAAAAATAAATCCTAATAACTGCTAATGCAAAAAAGAAGGAAGTACTTTTCCAATCGTGTTGTAAAGAGTTAGCAATTATTAAACTCAATGCAAAAAGAAAATGAATTCTTAAATAGGAAATATAATAAAAACTGAACAATATAAAGAAAAGTATGCCTCCACTTGCAAGAATATCTGCAACTATCGACATAGGCGATGTCGTAACTGGTAGACCAAATTCATAATTCAATTGATATCCTAATAGCCCACCACCATATCCTAATAAGAGTATTGGTATATGAGATAACATTGATTCAATTATGTATTTCAAGTAAAAAAGTCGTTCGCCGGCACTTTCACCAAATGATGCAACACCTGAACTTATCATTCCAATTTTTGATACAATATTATTGTATGCATAAATGAACGTTAAGATTATAGCCGCAGGAGCGATAATGATCTTGGCAAGAATATTTTTGGTTTTAATAAAACTCCAAATCCCGATTGGAATCAATGCAAGAAATATTTGGTCTGATAATGACACTAATATTATTCCTAATGAAAGACATACCCCCTGTTTATATGGGAGTGATTTTTTATTTAGTAGGAAAAACATTAAAACGCACAATCCAAAAAGACCAAATGGAGCAGGTTCCTGTGTTGTTCCAAAAAATCTAGGTAGAATCATACCAAATACAGGAAGTGAGAACCTATCATCAAAGCTATTATGATCGAAAAAGCTAGGATTAGGAAACCATATCATCCCCTTCCAAGCCAAATAAGTATAAACGGAGAATAATATCTGAAACCAACATGAGAACAGCAAAGCTTTGGCTGTTAATAGTTTGTAGTCATGATTTTTATTAAAATATACAATAACTGACATCATGAATACTAATAACAAGAATCTCAAAGAGTGATTATAAATATCATATAATGATAACGAATAATAATTACTTAAATTTAAAAAACCTATCGTTGTAACAGTAATATACAATGAAAAAATAAAAAACTCTTTTTTTTGCAATGGCACTCGCATTAAGACAAATAACACGAAACCTAGAATTAACGAAGGCTCTATATAAATGCCTTGCCATCCCATCATGATTTTTATCATGGCAGAAAATGGTAACATAACTATCATTAAAAAATATAAAATTTTCATCTATATGTTAACCCATGAACTCTTCCCAAAAAGTTATAATAATACATTTTGCTTTTTATTTTTTTATTAAGCAATTTATAAATCAAGGAACCAATTAATGGGCGAATTATAACTTTCAATATAAATACAATATTGTAATTATTCAAAAATACAACCCTTCCCATCCCACATCCGTAGGAATATTCTTTTTTGTATAAAAAATCTAAATTAGCTTCATATAATTCAACTTTATTTTGAGGATGATGTACAGTAATTCCAGGATGATATTCACCCGATGATTTTTCAATCAATCGCAGAGTAAAATCAGTTTCTTCCCCCGAACCCCATAAAGTTTTAGCACCGACTCCTAACGTCTCATCAAAGTTAATTTGACCTTTAATAATATCGGCCTTGATAAAAAGGGTTACGGATATTGCGCATTTCCAAACATTATATTTGTTTATTTTCACCTTTTTTCTTGGCCATGATTTTAAACAGTCCATATTATTTTCATCTAACAATCGGCCAGTAATAAAACCAAGCGAACTATTTTGGAAACAGTCAATAACACTTTCCAAGGTCCTATCTGAATACCAACAATCATCATCAGGAAAACATATCAAGTCGCCTGAAGAAAACTTTATTCCTAAGTTTCTAGCTCGTGATAAACCCGGTTCAGATGTAATAGTTTTTAGATTTAATTTGTTATCATACAATTTTATTACAGATTCTAAATACCCTACTGGATTTTGATCTACAATAATCACTTCAAAATTTTCATATGTTTGTGAAACTAGTGATTCGAATAATCGTTTTAGTTCATTTCTTCTATTAATTGTTGCAACAACCAACGAAATTTTCACAATTCATTTACCTTTATTAAATATTCAACCCAATGTAAGCAAATGTTATTAGGATGGTATTTTTCTGCCCGAGTTATGCTTTTTTTAGACAAATCAAAATAAATATGATTAACAGAACATATATTCATTATCGCTGATGCAAATGCATTCATATCATCTTTTTCAATGAGAACACCATATTTTCCGTTATCAAGAATTTCTTTTGGACCATGTGGGCAATCCGAAGACACAATCGGTAATCCTCTTGCCATAGCTTCAACAATTACATTTCCAAAACCTTCATATTCAGAGGTTAAAACAAAAATATCTGAGGAATCTAAAAATGGAACTAATGTAGTTTGCCTGCTGAGCATAGTAATGTTTTCACTCAAATCTAATGATGATATTTTCATTTTGATTTGCTCTTCACAGCTCCCATAGCCGATTAATAAAAGTCTGTATCGTGGTTCTTTTTCGACCAGTATTTTAACTACATCTAAGAGAAAATCGATTCTTTTAACTTTTTCATACCTACCGTACCAAATTAAATTATATCGAGGTTTATCTTTTCTCTCTACTACATTTAAATAATACTCGCTATCAATAGCATTAGGTATGACATCCCAATTGTTATATACCCTATCAGAGCAAATGTTCTGAAGAGATTTTTTTGATCCTTCAGATACAAAAATAATGTTTTTTATTTTTGTATAAAATAATTTGGCTAAATATTTTTCATACCATTTTTTATTTTCTAAGTAAAGTTGAAGATCTGTATGAACCCAACCAATTATTTTTTTTCCACAAATTCTTGAACATATAAAAGATAAATAAGTTGGTAACAACTCTAATGCACCAATAACAACATCATGCTGTTTAATGATTTTAATCAATTTTATAATTATATTCCAAAAATTGAGTTTTAACGCCCCTTCTCCTCCATAATATATTTCGACATTCTTCGGTAAATCAGAAATTAAAACACCTTCATTTTTTAACAGAAAAATAGAGATTTTATAGTCTAACTGAGCAAGAGACTTAATAATATTTACTGTGACTTTCTCAGCCCCTCCCATATTTAGATTTGTAATAACAAACAATATTTTTTGACTCATTTTAATTCCTTTATTATATTAGACCACCTCTCCGCCATATGGTAGTCAGTCAGTTTATTATTATACACTTCCATGTTGCCTGCCGAATAAAAACCCCCCTCCTCTGTACTTTCTGCAATAGTCTTAATTTTCTCAGCTATACAACTTGCGGATGGTTCTGAAATATATACGTCGGGGAGTAGTTCACTAAGTTGCTTATTACCACCCACATTTGTAGTAATAATTAATGTCCCTAGGGCTGCAGCCTCAATTGGAAGGAGATCAAAATATGTTTGCTTGTTTGGAATAACTAAAATATCGCATGCATTAATGAGATCATGCACATCCTTACGCCACCCTAGATCACAAACTCGTTTATTTATACTTTCTTTTAAATAACCATCCCCAGCACAGAAAAATTTAAAATGTTCCTTATATTTAAGTAAATCAGCGCATTCTAAATAGATATCAAAACCCTTATGGTCTACATATCTTCCAGCATAAAGAATAAAACAATCTTTATCAGAAACATTTAATTCCCTCCTGACTTCAGCCTTTTCTTTTGACCAACAAGGTTGAGAAACACCTGAAAATATGTACTTCATTTTTTCAGGTAATAGCTGCTTTCTAAAAATATCAACATATCCATCCATCGCATTTATTGATGGCGAAAATATGAATTGGCTATTAGTTAATAAATATCGATCTATGAATTTCAGCCAATGATAAAAAAGGCTATTCTTTTTTTGTTTTTCTTTTAGATTCATCAGCCCTTCATCACACAAAGGGGTTGGTCCATGTAACATTACGGAATAATTGACGCCTTGTTTTTTCAGAGCTTTAGCAAGGAAAAAACAATTTTGTCCATGTATAATTACATGATCATATTCCATTGCTTTGTTAATTGTCTTTAGATCTATGTTTTTTTTTAAAAAAAGATAATGATTAATTACAGAAGGCAAATCAAAGGTTATTTTTTTTATAATTTCTTTTATTATATTTGTTTTGCTATTATTGGCTTCACTAGAATGCCTTTCATTTGAATCATTAAAACTTAAAAAATCCACTTCGTTATTAATAGTAGGTATTCTTTTAAACCCATTCTTCAAATTATAAAGATACCCAGACGGCCCACCACCGGGCCGAATTTTATCTGTAACAAATAATATTTTACTGTTCATTATCTTCATTTCCAAGCTTGTTTTCTTTAATTTTGCTTACGGTATATAATGCTGATTTTATAACCTGATGCATGTCATAATATTTATATTCGGCTAATCTACCACCAAAAATAACAGTTTTATTTTTGGATGCCAAATCTCGATATTTTTTATATTTCCTCATATTATCTTCATTGTTAATAGGATAATATGGCTCATTGTTATTATTATATTCGCAAGGATACTCTTTAGTTACAATAGTTGTCTCTGATGCAACCTTATTGTTAAAGTGCTTATGTTCTATAATTCTTGTATAAGGTACTGATTTATCCACGTAGTTAATTACTGCGTTCCCTTGATGGTTCGACTCATCGAGTTTTGATGTTTCAAACTTTAATGATCTATAATCTAATGCACCATAAATATAATCGAAGTATTGATCTATTGGACCAGTATATATAATGTTATTAGCTATTGATTCATACTTTTTTTTATTTTTAAAAAAATCACAATTTGTTTCAACTTCAATTCCTGCTAACATTTTATTAATTATTTCCGTATATCCTTCAACAGGGATTCCTTGAAATTGATCATTAAAATAATTGTTATCAAATGTAAATCTTAATGGCAGTCTTTTAATAATAAAGGCTGGTAGTTCATTAGCACTTCGTCCCCATTGTTTTTCAGTGTAATTTTTTATTAGCGTATGGTAAATATCATTGCCCACCAATGCCAGCGCCTGTTCCTCAAGATTTGATGGTTCACGTTCTGCATATTCTCCTCTTTGTTCCTCAATCCGAGCCATTGCCTCAGTAGGAGTTCTAACGCCCCATAACTGGTAAAAAGTATTCATATTAAAGGGTAAATTAAATATTTTTCCATTGCTAAATGCCAAGGGGGAATTTACAAATGAATTAAATTCGGAAAACTGATTTATGTAATTCCAAATCTCTTTATCGTTAGTGTGAAAAATATGTGCACCATATTTATGAACATCTATTCCATCAACTTTTTCGGTATATATATTCCCGCCGACATGTTCTCTCTTTTCAATTACCTTTACTTTCAACCCATAATCTGTTAATTCTCTTGCACAAATACTGCCAAACAACCCAGAACCTACTATTAAATAATCATAACTTTTAGAAGCCATATAATTCCCACTTTATGATAAAACTAGTTTTTTACGTATCAGTATTGCAATGGACATAATGCTAACAACAACTATTTCTGTAATAAGAATTGAAAGTGCAGCGCCATTTTCTTGAAGTTTATAGCTCAATGGGAATATCAACACTATATTTAATATACCACACAATAATAAAATCAGGCTGAATTCTTTTTTCATTCCCATTGTTAGCATGGTTTGTATCCCAAGCACATTACTAATCCCTATTAGAAATATGCACGGCGAGAGAATTTTTAAAACCATTATAGTCTGACCATATCCCTCATTATAAATGAGCATTACTATGTCACTAGAACATAGGAATATAACCAGTGAAATAATAAACATGGCGCACGTTTGTATTAAAAGCAATTTCCTTATAAATTTAATCCCATTATTTTTATCTTCTGCTAATAAATAAGATATTCTTGGATATACAACCTGTGATATGGGGGTAATTAGACCTTGAACTGCCTGTTTTATTTTATCAGCAGCAACATAGTAGCCTACAGCAGCAGGGCCACATAGCATTCCTAATATCAGGGGTATACATGTTGTGTATAAACTCACTGATGCAGTAGAAATAAAGACGTGCCAACCATCAATAAACTGATTTTTTATATCACTAAACTTTATTTTAGTTACTCCAACCCACTCCCATTTATATATTAGATATAAACCTATAATAGCGCTAATCATTGATGAAATTGACATCAAACCAGCCACAAAATATGTATCTCTGGGCCCTGAAATATAAACAAAAACAAATGGTAACGTTATTATTCTTGATATTATATTTGTGATGGCAACGACACCCATTTTCTCCTTCCCTTGAAACAACCAAGTAGGAAATATGATGTTTCCTAATGCAATTCCAGTCGCATAAAGAATGATATTCCATGCTTGAGATACTGAATTGTTTGTGTACAGAAGCACAAATATGCATAAGAAACAGAGAAGAAAAAGAATGAGTTTGCAAAATAGTACTGACCAAAACAACCTAGTCAATTTAATTTTACAACCGACAAGTTTTGTCACTTCATTTGTAGCAGTTAAATTAAAACCATAATCCGTTATTAAACATACATATTGAATTATTGCCAATGATATGCCTAAATATCCATATGATTCTGGCCCCAATGTTTTCACTAGAAAAGGAAGTGTTATCAATGGAATGATATAATTTGCTCCTTGAAGAGCAAATAATGATATTATGTTTTTAAACAACCAAGCTCCTTATTACATTCACTCTCTAATTTTAAATTGAGAATGCTACCGCCCTTGGCTCAACAGCTACCAGTGAACTGATACTTTTAAATGACTAATTGTTGAGCTGGTACATAACTAAACCTACGACATATTCTAATGAATCTTGTCAGTTTATTTAATGTTCATAGAGCTAAAGCCTTTTAAATGCTCGTTAGAATATGACACTTTTTCAGCCCTACGATTCACTAACCGGATTTTTCATAAAAAAACAGCTTACACAACAAATGTCGCATAAATACAACAGTACCGCCATACTTGTTCTCATCATCTGATACTTAATCTCATTGATTGTTTAGTTATCAGCGAGCTAGCAACTTCTGAATGCTGTCCCTAAACTTCTGACCTTCTTTATGGTTACGCAGGCCATACTGCACAAACGCCTGCATATAACCTATTTTCTTGCCACAGTCGTAGCTTTCGCCGGTCATCAATGCAGCTTCTACCGTTTGCTTTTTATTAAGCGCTGCGATGGCATCGGTTAACTGGATACGGCCCCAGGCACCCGGCTCGGTTTTCTCAAGTTCAGACCAGATATCTGCGGAAAGAACATAACGGCCAACAGCAGCTATGTCAGAATCGAGAGTCTGCGGTTGATCCGGTTTTTCAACAAAATCAACAATACGGCCAATTTGCCCATCATTTTGCAATGGCTCTTCTGTCGTGATCACTGAGTATTCAGACAAATCAACATTAGGCATACGCTTTGCCAAAACCTGGCTGCGGCCCGTCTCTCTGAAACGTTCAACAATAGCAGCTAAATTATAGCGTAATGGATCAGCACTGGCTCCATCAAGGATAACGTCAGGTAACACGACAATAAATGGATTATCGCCAACAATCGGCCGGGCGCACAAAATGGAATGACCCAGACCCAACGGTTGAGCCTGGCGAACGTTCATAATCGTCACGCCAGGAGGACAAATTGACTGAACCTCAGCAAGCAACTGACGTTTAACACGCTGCTCAAGCAGAGCTTCTAGTTCATAAGAGGTGTCGAAGTGGTTTTCAACTGCATTCTTGGAAGAATGCGTTACCAGCACGATTTCTTTGATGCCGGCAGCGACGATTTCATCGACAATATATTGAATCATCGGCTTATCGACGATCGGTAACATCTCTTTTGGAATAGCTTTTGTTGCAGGCAACATATGCATGCCCAAGCCTGCTACCGGAATAACTGCTTTCAAATTAATCATATTCAGCCCACCTATAGAATGGTTGAGGGATTATAGTCTTTGGCAAACGCATATCCATCTAAAATTTGCATCATTGCCATTGCCATTGCCAGATGGTTATTCAACCGACTACTTCTCGCCTGGAAAAAATGCATGTGTCTTTAGCATACACATAGTCGGGATAGTGCTGAATCAGATTACTCCCGCTGAATCCCCTAACCCGTCCTTCAATCATTCAGATACAAACGTGATGTTGTCCTTTTTGGCGGACACAAACTCATACTGCAATGTACGATCAAGACCTTGCGATAAGGTATATGGTGCAACAAAACCACATGCATGAACCTTACTCGCATCAAACTGTGTTGTTGCACAGAACTTCTTCACTCGGACAGAGCTAATTGAGTACTTCTTGCCTGTTACCTTGCTCAGAATGTCAAAACAGAAACCGCCAAGCATCCCTACAGCATAAGGCAGATGCACGGACGGGATTTTTTTGCTGAGACTTTTTTCAACCTCGGAAACCAGCTGATTCATATTGAGGTCAGGTTTATCGACGTAGTTGTAAACCTGGTATCCCTTTTCAACATTGTGCAGTTTGTATTTGATGAACTCGACAATATTGCCAACATAAGCCATAGACTTGTAGTTGTTACCTGCACCAACCATTGCAAATTTGCCACTGGCAATCTGTTTCAGGAGATTGTAGACATTACCGCGATTTCGCTCACCGAAAATTACCGTAGGGCGAATGATGGTGAGAGAACGTTCTTCTGGCGCTTCACTATGCCAGGCACGCAACACTTCTTCCGCTTGCCATTTACTTTTGCCGTAGTGGTTAAAGGGGTCAATTGGATGTTTTTCGTCGGGATTTTTTTTGTTAAGCCCATAAACCGCAACGGAGCTGGTGAAGATAATATTTTTCACACCATTTTTGTCCATCGCGGCAAGCACGTTTCGGGTGCCCTGGACATTCACATCATAGTAAAGCGAGGTCGGGCTAACATCATCTCGATGCTCAGCCGCGAGTAACACAACTGTCTGCTGCCCTGAAAAATGGTTATCCAGTGAGCTTTGTTCGCGCACATCCCCATTCACAGTTATATCCGGGTAAAAGTGGCTATCTTGCTTATCTAAATTTTTGATATCAAATTCAGAATTTGCAGTCTCAATAAGCCGTGTTCCAACAAAGCCAGATGCACCAACAAAAATAACCTTCTCTTTCATGCTATGCCCAGTGTTTGAGTTTTAATCAAAAGAAATTTCGGAGCAAAATCTTCTGATTTTCTATAGTGATATTCAGATAGCTATCATTCATTGCATCTGATTTTGTGGCAGAATTATAAACTTTTGAAGCTTGATAGCCAGCATAAAAATACTGCCAATTCTTATAGGTCATTAACTGCCTTAGTACCTAACCTAAAATCAATCTATGTGTTGCAAAAATGCGTGATAAGTTAATTGCGCGTCACTGGTAGTACAAAATTCAACCCGCTCGTGCTCACATGCTGATGGTCAACCCGGTCGATATCCACCGAACTCTGCCCTTTTTCATTCACGGCTCGTACATTGGCCAGCGAAAGGAGCGTATCCCCCTTAGCCATAAAGCGGCCACGCACGTCTTTGCGCAGGTCGAAGTTAAGCTTCAACGCCGGTCCAGTTTCAGCGTACTGCATGACGTCAACGTTGCGCAGAAACAAGTGTTGCGGTTTGTTATGCAACTCAAGCGTTGCGCGCTTTAGCGCCACATTGGTGATGGCAACGAACGACGTCGCGTTACCTGATGAAACCTGTATTCCACGGCTTTTGTACTGCATATGAGTATTATCAAGCGATATATTGTTTAGTTTAAAATTTTGCGGAATAGATAAATACTTACCCTTGATCGCACCATAACCAATAAGAAAACCCGCACTCTCTTTCATGTCGATATTATCAATCACGAAATTATCACAGCCATAAATTGCTATTGTAGCGTTATCAATTCCCGCTTTCTGGCTGAAAGTATGATTAATGTTGCGGGCCTTAATATTACGAATAACAAAGTGTTTACCATTTTCAACATGTATTAACTGCCTACAATTGCTGCCAGTAATATTCGCCACCACAAAATTCTTCACCGCCTGGTCTTCCGGGTAGTCGTTGTCGTAAGTACTGCCCGCAAGCCCAATCCCAATGCCCCAGTTGATCTTCCCATTGGTGCAATCAATGTTTTCAATCACATGGTCTGAGATAAGCAGGTTGTGGTCGTTGATAGCAACATTCCATTCTATAGCATCACCTTGCAAGTGGCTAAAATGCCCGTTGGTGATCTTCACGTTCTCCATACGATTATGGAACCCCTGGCGCAATATCGCGTAGTTCGCATCGTGCACCGTAATCTGGTCGATCACCAGGTTACGCATGGTGCGCTGCTCTTTTCCGCCAATGTAGATCTGCGTGACAGGCACAAAACCGCTCATATCAATGCCTTTGATAGTGCAGTCAGAGCCACGCACATCGAGGGTGATATTGTTAAACCGCCCGCCCTTCTCCCCCAATACCTGGCAGCCATCCTGCAGTACAAAACGCCCTTTGCCATTGCCCTTTAAACCACCAGCGACATGCAAGGTTTTGCCTTCCGGCATAAAAATGGCGGTATTGATGTTGTCGCAAACCAAATCGGCTGGAACGGATACGATATCAGCCGCTGAGAAAGCCTGTTTGAAAGCGGCAATCCAGTCGCCGCTATAGAACTTTTGCACGTTGGCCTCACTTTTAAGGCCTGTGGCAAACACGCTACGAGGTAAGATGAATGGCACCGCAGCCAGTACTGAACTGGCTTTAAGCAATTTGCGGCGGGAGGAGGAAAACGAAGGGTGAGTCGATTCAAATCTTTTGCGCATACATCCTCGTGAGGTTTCACTCGGTGGGTTTACAGCGTTTGTAGCTGACGGGCTAATTCTCGGTAGATAACTTGCTGGTTAAATTCAGTTTCGACTTTCGCACGGGCCAAGCTGAGCATTGGTTTAAGATCATTGGCTTCGATTCTGCCGAAGGCCTGCAACGTGTCTGCAAGCGCCATTGCATCTTTTTCAGGCACCAGCCAACCGGTGCGACCCGCGTCAATGAGTTCAGGAATACCGCTATGTACGGTGGAGATAACCGGAATACCCACCGCCATCGCCTCCATTAGCGCCACCGGAATACCTTCCATATCGCCATCTTCACCGGTTATCGACGGCAGCAAGAACACATCGGCTTCATCGAGCATCGCTTTCACTTCATGGTTCGGCTTAAACCCCGGCATAAATACCACGTCATCTAGCTGATTTTGTTCAATAAGCGTACGCAGGCGCGTTTCCCACGGGCCAATACCGAGAATGTTGTAACGGAACTTCACGCCGCGTTCTTTGAGCAGCAGGCAGGCTTCAATTGCGACATGCAAACCTTTCTTCTCGGTCAATCGTGCTACCGAAATAATCTCCAACGTTTTGGCCGGAGCTTTCACGCTACGCTGCGAGAACCGCTCCATATCCACGCCCATACGCGAAACGGTAATCTTGTTGGCCGGGCAACCCATTTTTTGCAAACGCCCCGCCCATAAATTGCTTATCGGCAGCATCAAATCGCCACGGGTAAAGAGTTTTTGATATTCCGGTGTGTAGTGCGCAAGCGCCTCGCGCCCTGAAATATCAATGCCGTGGAACACCGTGGCAATTTTCCCTTTAAGCAGGCCTAATTCACGCAGCTTTGCTGCCGTGACACCTGCCGGGCCGAAGTGGGCGATAAATACATCAGCCTGTACGGTTTGCGGGTTACGGCCACAAATAGAGGAAAGGATCAGGTTGCGCGCCTCCTCGCCATAGCGTTTGGAATTTAGCGCGCGCCAGGTCTGCGGGCGAAGGGCACCACGCAGAGTGTTCAAGGCTCGGGATTGCAGTTTTGCTACCTTCCCCGAAGGCTCGTCCATCAGCCAGGTGGTTTTCGCAGCCAGATCGTACTCTTTGAATGCCGAGTGGGTATTGGTCAAATCCCCTTTCTGGATGGCGACAATTTCCACCTCATAACCCATATCGATAAATGCCGTTATCTGGTTGAGCACAAAGGTTTCGGATGCCACTGGGAATTTGAGTAGGAAGAAGCCAACTTTCATTTTTCCCCCTTAACACGCGTCAATACAGATTCCACCATACGCAAACCATCTTCACGTTCCGCGCGCACCGCATGAGCCAGACGTTCGTTAATTGCGGGTAATTGCCCCAGCACATCCGCCACCACGCTTTGTAGTGAGCCATTCAACAACTGGCGAATTTCAATCGCCATTTCCGGCATGCCAAGCTGCTTCATGATGCCCGCAGATTTGTGTTCGTAATTGATAGCAATCGCAGGCGTACCGAAGTTCATGGAGATGATGGCGGAATGCAGGCGCGTGCCAACCGTCAGTTCGCATTCGCCGAGAATCTTGCCCATCTCCAGATCGTTAAGCTCATCCATCACCACATGGTATTGATCCGAGTCATTCACATACTGCTTCAGGTTGAGCGCCACCATGCGGTCATCTTTGTTGTAGCTGTCGATACCCGTACAGGTCGACAACGCCAGCACCTGGTAACCCTGGCCAATGACACGATTCACCACCGAGGCGAATGCTTGTTCATAGGCCTGCTGCGTGGTGCCAAGGCGTTTGTCGAACGGTGCCAGTTCACGCAGCGTAATAGCGACGGTCTTCTTGCGCTTGATGGTTTCCAGCCAATGCTGCACCGCGTAGCTCGGCACAAAGCTGTCATTGTGATGATCGACAAGCCAGGCGGTGTCGACGCCCTGCTCCACTTTGCTGCTATCAATATTGCTTTGCTTCATCAAGTCGAGACTGACGGACTCACGCAAAATCAGCGACTCGGCATTACCGAAAACATAACTCGCCAGGTGATTAAACTGCGGGTCCTGGAACGGCCCAACGCTGTGGCCAATCATGTACACCGGCTTTTTGGCCATAAAGCTACACAGCGCATGCTCAAACTGAGAAACGCCATATAAATCGACAAAGAAAGAGCCGCCGACCTGAATAATCGCGTCATATTTTTGCAGCGATTTCACAAAATCAATAAAGCCCTGCGGGATGGATATATTGCGCAGGCGCCCGTTGTCCGTGGCTTTCGCCAGCAAAACCTGGTGTTGATACTTGCGGCGCAGCACTTTTTTTACCCGGCCCATCAGCCCAACCGCATTGTTGTGCTGTTTCATCTGCTTATACAAGCCGTCACCCATTACCGGGCGGCCCAGCAGCCATGCAGAACTCACCGGATAACGGCTCATCACATCAACCTGCACGGTGTCATCAATGGTGGTAATCGCATCGATCAGTCCGCGCAGAATGGCGCTGTCACCACGGTTGCCGCAAGTGTGGTTGCCAAGAATCAATAATTTCATATAAATCAGACCTCTTATTAAGGGGTTTTAGCTTGCGCGAAGCAGTGTTTTTAAACGGTCGTTACGGCAGAACTGTCGCTTCATCTCAACCACCAGCGCATTCCGTGAGAGCACCAGCATGACGATAAAGGCCAATGCGCCAGCCGCGATTTGTGCGCCCACCAGCAAACCGAGCGCGAGATGGCCTTTCAGGGCAATTCCCAGCGCACTACTCACCACAATGGTTGGAATCGAAAGGTAAAACGGTAGCCAGATGCTCTGAATGTACTGGCGGTAACTGGACCCCAGCACCGGTTTAATCATGATGAAATAGCTAAGAACGGTGTTCACCACCTGCACGAACAGGAAGCCGAGCGTCACGCCCATTGCGCCAGCAAGGTGCCCGCCGACAATAATCGCCGGGATAAACAGGCAGGTTTTGAAGACGTTGAATTTAAAGCTGATATCCACTCGCGCTTTTGCCATCAGTAATGACCCAATCGGGTTACCGATAGAACGCAGCAGCCCCACCACGCACAGCAGTTGCAGAATTGGCGTAATAAACTGCCACTTTTCACCAAACACCAGCGGCACAAAGTTGTTCGATACCACCAGCAGGCCGAGCAGCGCCGGGAAGTTGATAATCCCGACAATCGACAGCAACTTGTAGAAATTGAGGCGTAACTTGTCGGTATCGTCCTGAATCTTGGCGAATGCCGGGAACAGCACGCGGGTGATAATTGGGTTGAGTTTCATCGGTGGCACCACCGCCACGTTATAAGCGAGGTTATAGCCACCAGCGATACTCGCGCCAAGGATGCGCGCTAGCACCAGCGTTGAAAGGTTGGTATTCACGTAATTGATAATGCTGTCCGCAGTCAGCCACGCGCCAAACTTGAGGTTCGAGCCGACGGACTTCAGTGAAAAATGCAGGCCCGGGCGGTAAATCTTACGGCCAAAGAAGCCAAACAGAGAGGTGCGCACCACGGTGTTCACCAGGTAACCGACGATCGCGGTCATGGCGAACGGGTAATACATCGCCGCGCCCACGGTGACAGTAAAGCCCGCCATCACCGAAACAGTTTCAATTGAGCCGATTTTTGAAAACTCGAGCTCCTTTTGCATGAGCGCACGGAACTGTTGGCCGTGGGGAATGACAATAAAAGCAAACGACAGGGTTTTGATAAGCGGTGCAAGCTTAGGTGCGTGCAGTACCGAGGCGATAAAATCGCTCAGCAAAAACACCAGCGCAAATACCACTAGCCCCAGGCCGACGTTCAGCCAGTAGAGCGTGGTTAACTCAAGATGGCTGATTTCTTTGCGCTGGATAATCGAGTTGGCAATACCAAAGTCTGACAGCGTATCGGCCAGCGCGATAATCACCAGTGAAATAGTCAGCAAGCCAAACTCGTGGTTGTCGACAATGCGCGCCAGCACCGTCATCTGCACCAGGCCCAGGCTAATAATAATCACCGTGGCGATGGCGGACCATTTCGCGCCGCTGATGGTTTTTTCTCTCAGGCTCATTAAAGACTCACTTAATACGCAGCTTTATTAACAAAGCCTTTGAAGATGGTCAGAAAGACAATTTTGATGTCAAACCACAGGCTCCATTCGCGGATGTATTCCAGGTCAAACTCAACGCGCTTTTCCATTTTCTCAAGCGTGTCGGTTTCACCGCGCCAGCCGTTGATTTGCGCCCAGCCGGTAATGCCGGGCTTCACTTTGTGGCGCAGCATGTAGCCTTCAATCAGCAAACGATATTGTTCGTTATGTGCAACCGCATGGGGGCGAGGACCGACAATCGACATTTCACCCATCAGCACATTAATAAACTGCGGCAGCTCATCAAGCGACGTGCGGCGCAGGAAATTCCCCACCGGCGTAATACGCTTGTCGCCTTTGGTGGCCTGAGTCACTACAGCATCATTTTCCATCACTTTCATGGAGCGGAATTTCCATACTTTGATTGGCTTGCCATCCATGCCGTAACGCGTCTGGCGGAAGATAACCGGGCCTGGCGAGGTCAGTTTTACCGCAGCACTAATGCACAGCAGTACTGGGGAAATAAACAGCAAGATCATCGCCGACAACACGATATCTTCGAGGCGTTTCAGAATCCGGTTAATACCATTCAGTGGGGTTGCAAACAGCGGTACTACCGGCACACCGTTAACTTCTTCGGTGCGAGAGTTAAGAATATTGAAGGTGAACACATCAGGGATTAGCATCACCGAACAGGTGGTATCCGTGAGTTCGCGGACCAGAGTTTTAATCTGCGCTTCTTCACTCATCGCCATGGCGATGTAGATATTGTCGATTTGCCCTGCGCGCGCCTGTTCAACCAGGTCGGCAAAAGAGCCGGCATAATCACCGTGTGGGGATTCAGGCTGCTGGTCGTCATAAACCCCGGTGACATCAAAGCCTAACCACGGTTCGTTACGGAAACTTTCGGCCAGTGTGTAACCCACCGGCAGTGAACCCGCGATGGCAATACGACGCGTGTTGTAGCCCATATTGCGCAACCAACCAGCACCGAAGCGAATAAACGAACGGCACATCACCATGCCGAAACTGGTCAGCACATACCAGGCCAGATACACCCAGAATGAGCCATCAAAGTCAGGGTTAAACGCCAGTAATCCGGCACTAAAAATCAGACTTAGCGTCCAGTTTTGCAGCAGCAGCATCAGTTCGCTGGAAATTCTCACTCCGCGCCAGGAGCGATAAAAATCGGTCATTCCACCAATCATCTGGAAGACCACGAGGGCGAGTAACGCCATCAGCAAATGCATATACAAAAACGGTAACGCGTTAACCTGACACACTACCCATAACCCAACAAACATGATGGTTATGTCAGAAAAACGTTGCACCATAGAGATTAACGATGCGTTCGTTTTTGGCAGCTCGCGCTTTTTTAGGTTTGTCATCGTTTTACCTTTATTAAAAGGGTGACGGATCCCCTTTCCTGCCTCAGGAGATTTCCGTCCCCACAGATCACTGATTCAACAGTTCCATAATTTCCTGCGTTCGCGCCTGCATCAGTTGTTCATTACTGCGCGATTCCACATTCAGGCGCACCACCGGTTCGGTATTTGAACTGCGCAGGTTAAAACGCCAGTCGGCAAACGCCATGCTCACGCCGTCGGTGTGGTCCACTTCCTGCGCGTGCGGCGCAAAGTGCTGCTGCACGCGCGCAATCGCGACTTTCGGGTCTGCCAGCTTGCTGTTGATTTCCCCGCTCGCCGGCCACGCAGCCATACGGTCACGCACCAGTTCACCAAGGGTTTTCCCTTTCAGGCACAGCAACTCGGTCACCAGCAGCCACGGGATCATCCCGCTGTCGCAATATGCAAAATCACGGAAATAGTGGTGGGCGCTCATTTCACCGCCGTAAATGGCGTCTTCCTGGCGCATACGCTCTTTGATAAACGCATGACCGGTTTTCGACATCACCGGCGTGCCGCCTGCGCGCTCAACGATATCTACCGTGTTCCACGACAGGCGTGGGTCATGAATAATCTTCGCCCCCGGCTGTTTTTCAAGGAATGCCGCCGCCAGCAGACCGATGATGTAATAGCCTTCGATAAACTGCCCTTTCTCATCGAACAGGAAGCAGCGGTCGAAATCGCCGTCAAAGGCGATGCCCATATCCGCGCCATGTTCAATCACCGCGTTGCGGGTATCGTCGCGGCACTCAGGTAGCAGCGGGTTCGGGATACCGTTAGGGAAATTACCGTCAGGCTGGTTGTGTACTTTTATGAACGTCAGCGGCACGTTGAGTGCCTTAAAGCGTGCTTCGATGGCATCAACAATCGGGCCCGCCGCACCGTTACCGGAGTTAATCACCAGTTTCAGCGGCTTGATGTTTTTGACGTTGATGTACGAGAACAGATGGTCGATGTACGCCTCAACCACCGAAACTTTCTGGTAGCAGCCGCGTTTTGCCGCGTCCACCGGCGGGAAGTCGTTGGCCTCCGCCAGGCGCTGCACATCGCGCAGGCCGGTGTCGCCGCTAATCGGGCGAGCCCCTTCGCGCACCAGCTTCATGCCGTTGTAGTCCATCGGGTTATGGCTGGCGGTGACTTCAATGCCGCCATCCACATCCAGATGCCAGGTAGCAAAATAGATTTCCTCGGTGCCGGACAGGCCGATATCCAGCACGTCCACACCCGCATCCTGCAACCCTTTTGCCAGCGCCAGCTTAAGTGCCTCACTGGTCAGTCGCACGTCGCCGCCCAGCACAATGGTTTTCGGTTTCAGGTACTCGCCATAGGCGCGGCCAATACGTTCGGCAATCTCTTCATTCAGCTCTTCGCCCAGCTTGCCGCGAATGTCATAGGCTTTAAAACAGGTTAATTCAGTCATGTTTTACCTCTTTTCAGGCAACAGTCAGCCCCCTCCAGTACGGAGATAACTTTTTCTAAAATGTATAACCATTAGATTTCGCGTTGCAGGAAGGCGGCAACTGCGTGCATCGCCGGGAGCTTAGTTAACTAAGTGACCGGTGTGCGCAAAGGAAGCCAACGCATCTGCAGCGTGAAATATGATGGTTAGATGCGTCCGTAGCGATCCTCGAAGCGCACAATGTCGTCTTCTTCGAGGTAGGTGCCGGAACGCACTTCAATCAGATCGAGCGGGATTTTCCCTGGGTTTTCCAGGCAGTGGGTGACACCCAGCGGAATGTAGATGGACTCGTTTTCACCGAGCAGTTTCACTTCCTCACCCAGGGTCACTTTCGCGGTGCCGGCTACCACAATCCAGTGCTCGGCGCGGTGATGGTGCATCTGCAAAGACAGACCTTCGCCTGGTTTCACGGTGATGCGTTTCACCTGGTAGCGTTCACCTTCATCGATAGAGTCGTACTTGCCCCACGGGCGGTACACTTCGCGGTGGTTGTGGTGTTCGTGGCGGCCATCGAATTTAATCTGCTCAACCACTTTCTTCACGCTCTGGACGTGGTCGCGGTCGGCAATCAGCACCGCATCTTTGGTCTGCACAACAATCAGGTCTTTCACGCCAACGGTGGTGACCAGGCCGGATTCGGCGTAGATGTAACTGTTTTCGGTAGAGTGGCTTATTACATCGCCGTGATGCACATTACCCTGCTGGTTTTTGGTGCTGATTTCCCACAGCGAAGACCATGAACCGACGTCGCTCCAGCCGGCATCCATCGGCACAACTACCGCATCAGCAGTTTTTTCCATCACCGCGTAGTCAATAGACTCGTCAGGACATGCGAGGAATGCGGCTTCATCGACACGCACAAAATCGAGATCCGGGTCGATGTTCGCCATCGCTTTTTCGCAGGCGCTGAGAATATCCGGGCGGAATTTTTTTAACTCTTCGAGGTAGCGCCCGGCGCGGAACAGGAACATACCGCTGTTCCAGTAATATTCGCCACTGGCGACGTATGCCTGCGCGGTGGCGATATCCGGTTTTTCGACAAACTGCGCCACACCAAACGCAATCGCATCCGCATCAGGTGCATTCGGGTTTATCACTTCGCCACGGCGAATGTAGCCATAGCCCGTTTCTGGCAGATCCGGGACGATGCCGAAAGTCACCAGTTTGCCCGCTTCGGCATACGGCAGCGCATTACGTACTGCGTTTCGGAATGCATCTTCGTCCTGGATAACGTGGTCAGCGGCCAGTATCAGCATCAGCGGGTCATTTTCTGGCTGATTGCGTATTGCCGCCAGCGCTGCCAGCGCGATGGCTGGAGCGGTGTTGCGCCCGGCAGGCTCCAGCACAATATTTTCCGTCAGCTTGTTCAGCTCGCGCAGCTGTTCGGCGACGATAAAACGGTGTTCTTCATTGCAAATTACCACCGGGCTTTCGCAATCGACGCCGTTTAAACGGCTAACGGTGGTTTGCAACATCGTCAGTTCGCCTTTCAGGCACAGGAACTGTTTCGGGTAAAGCACGCGGGACAACGGCCACAAGCGGCTACCGTTTCCTCCAGCCATGATGACCGGATAGAGTCTGGAATTAGTCATAATTAACCCTGAATGTCCGCAATAAATTGATTCAACACGCTGTTTTTCTCGAGCGTGCGCTCGGCATATTCACATGCCACGATGTTATGTTCCGGCAGTTGCAGGCAGCGCTGAATGCCATCGGCCAGGGCATCAACCGATTCCGGCTCAACACACACCGCGATACCGGAAAACGCATCGCAAAGTTGGCCGAGTTCGGTGTCTGGTTCTGCGGTAATCACCGCATTGCCGCCCACCGCAAGAATGTTGGTCAGTTTTGATGGCAAAACGGCATCAGCCGCACCTCGGCGCTGAATGACCAAATGACAATCGGCAAGCTTAAGTAACGCTGGCAGCGCGTCGTAAGGCTGCAACGGATGGAACACCACGTTGTGCAGCCCTTTATCCTGCGCCAGTTTTTGCAGGCGAGCCTTGCCGCCGCCCTGCCCGACAATCACGAATAAATACGGCTTGTTAGCAAAACGTTCAGCCACTTCAATGACCGTTTCCAGCCCCTGTTTTTCGCCGATATTGCCGGAATAGAGGATGATTTTTTTATCGTCTGGCAATTGCAGGCTGTCACGAACCGCCAGAATTTCTTTACGGGAAATATCGCGAAAACGCTCTACTTCGGACCAGTTAGGGAAGAAGATCACTTTCTTCGGATCCACACCCTTTTCAGCCGCTTTGTTCATCATCGAACGCGAAATGGTCGAAACGTTGTCAACGTTATGCAGGCCACTTTGCTCAAAACGGCTGGCCAGTCGGGCCACTTTTCCCTGTTTTTTGCCCGCCATTCCGAGGCCGAGCATGGCGTCGACTTCGTAATCCTGAATATGTAGCAACGTGCGCGCGCCGCTCAATTTTGCGAGCAGGCGCATGCCCGGTACACAAAATAGCGTCGGCACCACACCGATAATGCGGTCCGGCTTCCAGCGGCGTTGCGCCAGCAGCGGGAATAAAGAACTCAGTGCAAAGCTGCCCAAATGAATCAGGCGCTTTATCGTTGAAGGCTGCTTTGGTACATACAGCGGGCAACGCCAGACAGTGGCGGCCCCCACTTCCTTCTTGTACTTCCAGGCGGAATAATCGGGATGGACTTCCCAAACTGGATAGTAAGGCGGTGCGGTGATAACACGCACCTCATGGCCCTGGCGCGTCATCCATTCAACCATTTCGCCGGTATATTTGCCGATGCCAGTTAATTCCGGGGAGTAGTTAATGCCGTAGACCAGGATTTTCATAATCCGATGACCTTATCTGCCTTGTCGGTCAGAAAATAAGCGCGACTGTTGTCGTGTACATCATCACGTGCCAACAATTCTTCAGGCGTTAACCAGCGATAAGCACTGTGTTGCGCATCCGGCAGTTGCAGCGCATCGGCATCAACACGCAGGCGGAATCCCAGCACGATGTAGTGCGTGGAGAAATCCGTGCCGGAGAAGTTGTCGTCATAGAAGTGCTGCCACACGCCGTAAAACTCGCCATCCTGCAAGGTGAACGCCGTACCTAATTCAGCCTCGGTTAAGCGCGCAAAAGCACGGTCCAGCGTTTCGTCTTTCTGTACCCGGCCTCCCGGCACGAACCAAAAGTTCTGCGCCGGGCGCTGAGTGCGTTGCCCCAACAGGAATTCTCCTGCCTGATTTTCAACGATCAGATCGATTGAGATCAGCGGTGTGGAGCGGACAACGGTTGAGAAGTCTTCAGCACTCAGAAACATATTTACCCCCGGAACCGTTGCTGGTTTTCGAGGAACCACTGGTAGGTGCTGGCAAGGCCAGGCTCCAAAGTGATTTCCGGATACCAGCCCAGGCGGCGCAGGCGGGTAACGTCCAGCAGTTTGCGCGGCGTGCCATCAGGCTTAGTGGCATCAAACACTACGCGCCCACGGTAACCCGTGACTTTGGCGATGGTTTGCGCCAGCTCGCGGATAGTGCAATCCACACCGGTGCCGACGTTAATGTGCGACAGCATCGGCTGGGTATTTTCCTGCCACACTTCGCTGGCCATTTCCATAATATGAATGCTGGCTGCCGCCATATCATCGACATGCAGGAATTCACGCATTGGCGTGCCGCTACCCCACACCACCACATCCGGCGAGTTTTGCTGCGTCGCTTCGTGGAAACGGCGCAGTAACGCAGGAATCACGTGCGAGTTACTTGGGTGGAAGTTATCGTTCGGCCCATACAAATTAGTTGGCATCACCGAACGATAATCACGACCGTACTGGCGGTTATATGACTCACACAGTTTGATACCGGCGATTTTGGCAATCGCATACGGCTCGTTAGTCGCTTCAAGCGTGCCTTGCAGCAGCTCGCTTTCCGCCATTGGCTGGTGAGCCATTTTCGGGTAAATGCACGATGAACCGAGGAACAACAGCTTATTCACATTGTGCGTATGCGCGCTGTGAATAATGTTGCTCTCAATAATCAGATTTTCGTAGATGAAGTCGGCCGGATAAGTGTTGTTGGCAACAATTCCGCCCACTTTTGCCGCTGCGAGGTAAACCTGGTCAATGCGCTCCTCGGCAAAGAAGGCATTCACCGCTGCACCATCTAACAGGTTCAGTTCATCGCGATTACGCAGCACCAGTTCGACATCAGCGCGTTGTTCAAGCTGACGGACGATGGCCGAACCGACCATCCCCCGATGGCCGGCAACAAAGATACGGTGTTTATTCATGCTCAGGACTCCAGCGCGATGGCAACCTCGTAACCATGGGACTTAAGCAACGAGTGTTTTTTCGCCGCTTCCAGATCTTTAGCGACCATTTCGCCAACCATCTCTTTAAGCGTGATTTCTGGTTTCCAGCCCAGTTTTTCGTGTGCTTTAGTTGGGTCACCCAGCAGGGTTTCCACTTCTGCAGGACGGAAGTAACGTGGGTCCACAGAGACAATCACATCACCTGGTTTCACACCCGGCGCATCGTGGCCCGTGACAGAAACAACAATGCCCTTCTCTTCCACACCCGTACCTTCAAAGCGCAGTTTGATACCCAGCTGTGCCGCTGACATTTCCACGAACTGACGCACGGAATACTGCACACCGGTGGCAATCACGAAATCCTCTGGCGCCTCTTGTTGCAGCATCATCCACTGCATTTTCACGTAGTCTTTGGCATGGCCCCAGTCACGCAGAGAATCCATGTTGCCCAGATACAGGCATTTTTCCAGGCCCTGAGAAATGTTGGCGATAGCGCGGGTGATTTTACGGGTCACGAAGGTTTCGCCACGGCGTGGGGATTCGTGGTTAAACAAAATCCCGTTACATGCGTACATGCCGTAGGATTCGCGGTAGTTGACGGTGATCCAGTAGGCGTAAAGTTTGGCAACGGCATACGGAGAGCGCGGATAGAAAGGTGTGGTTTCTTTCTGCGGGGTTTCTTGTACCAGGCCGTAGAGCTCGGAAGTGGATGCCTGGTAGAAACGTGTTTTCTTCTCAAGGCCTAAGAAACGAATCGCTTCCAGAAGGCGCAGCGTACCCATGGCATCAACGTCTGCAGTGTATTCCGGGGATTCAAAAGAAACCGCTACATGGCTCATCGCGCCCAGGTTATACACTTCATCCGGCTGCACTTCGGAAAGAATACGGGTCAGGTTAGAGCTGTCCGTCAGATCACCGTAGTGCAGATGGAATTTCGGGTTGCTGGTATGTGGATCCTGATAAATATGATCAACACGTTCGGTGTTGAAAGAAGAAGCACGTCGCTTAATACCATGAACTTCATAACCTTTTTCCAGCAGCAGTTCCGCCAGATAGGAGCCGTCTTGCCCGGTTACACCCGTGATGAGAGCTACTTTAGTCATAATAATTCCTATGATTGAAGATTAAATTAAGAGCTTTGCTTTAAATAAAGCGCTCACGCTCGATCGCGTATTTTTACTGCTGGGTTACCCCGGCAAACGGCATTCGCCGGTAATGATTTATAAATGCTGCTACGCGCACCCACGACGGTGCCATTTCCAATATTCACGCCAGGTGAAACAAATACATCGGTTGCCAGCCAGCACTTCTCACCGATAACAATTGGCGAGGCGGTAATATCAAAATGCTTACTCATATAATCGTGGCTTCCGGTGCACAAATAACACTTTTGTGACACCACAGAATTCGCCCCTATCGTGATATCACCCAGCGTATACAACACTGCGTCATCACCTACCCAGGCATAATCGCCTAGCGTTAATTTCCATGGGTAAGTAATTTTTACTGACGGACGAATCACAACACCTTTACCAATTCGTGCACCAAACAGGCGTAATAAAAAGGCACGCCAGCGATAAAATATTTGTGGTGACCATGCAAATAATGTTGCTTGTACCGCCCACCACAGTTGAACCTTAATAGGGTGCCCACCCCGGAAACCTTTCGGTACCGAGAAGCCATTTAATTCCTGCATAATATTTCCTACGTTTTTGTCGGATGTCGCTGACGCTAATCCCACCTACAGAATCAGGCTTTGTTATAAAGTGCTTTTGCTTTTCCGGTAGTACGCAGACGAAGCTTATAAGATAATTCTGCAATAAATCCCGGCACGCCTAATATTTTGCGCTGAACATTTTTTGCATCCCGACACAATTCAATATTATTTGATGTCGACACGCCGCCCATGGAAAATTCAGACACCAATCCCTTGACGCGTTTGAATGAATAACCTTTTTTATACATACGTGCGGCAAGCGCATAATCCGATGAGACTTTATATTGCAGATCGTAAGGGTATTTACGCAGCCCTGATACTGGGAAAAATATCGCCTGATGGCTGGCAGGTAAACTATGGTAGATATACCAGCCCTGCTTTGCGCGGCGTTCTATTTTTGTACCGTCGCCAAAATCTAATAACGCATCACCAATCACCATCGCATTATCAGTCGAGGGCATAGCAGCCAGTTGATGCGCGACGGTGGCAATATCCTGGTGGAAAATGTCACCGGAATTGAGGAACAAAGCAAAGCGGCCCTGGGCCATCTCAATACCTTTGTTCATTGCATCATAAATGCCGTTATCTTTCTCGCTAACATAACGTAACTGGTACTGACCATTGAGGTTTTCCAGAAACTCTGCGGTGCCGTCATTTGAGGCGCCATCCACAACAATCCACTCAAATGTGATGCCTGGTGCCTTCGCTAAGTGAGCCAGCGAATGCCAGGTTTTTTCTATTCCGGCGAGATTTTTATAAGCAACCGTGATGACACTTAGCAGCATTGTTATTGACCTCAGGTGTTCGTAATTTTGAGCGCCTTACGTAAAATAAATGGGCACACAATCAAGAACGCATATTCAGGGCTAAAAATTGAACCGGTAAAAAATAATGACACGGGTGTAAAAAGCCATAATTGAACGCGGTAATTTTCATTATTACCAAAAGCTGTGCGCATCATTTTAATGACTTTCCACATATACCAAATGGTCAGTAATACCGCGAACCATGAAAAATAAATAATTAACAGATACAAACCATTGTCTACTGTTTTACCGACATCCGCACCGTTAAAGATTCCGAATGATGCGACATATTCATATAAAGATCCGAAACGCACTACCCCGTCGATATTGGTTAATGAATACCCAACCATCGCTAACGGGCCAATAATTCGATAATAAGATGAAGAACCTTCGGTTCCCAAATCGCCAAGGCGGGTCGCGATATAAGGGAATGCGAATATTAACCCTACTAAAAACACGGAAAGAGAAATAATTGCTAATGGCAACTTCTTCTTTATGGCATTTTTATTAAGGTACTGGAATGCCCATTCAAGAAGATAGAACAGGATAAAAGTCATTACCCCTGAAAATGAACCTGAGAGCACTATCCCTAAAAGAATCATACCATCTGTTTTCGGTGTTTTGATACCAAACTGTTTGATACTGAGCCAAATTGAGATTAATGCCAGAGCGAAGAACGCCGGTTCAAAATAGAGTGCGGTAGTACGCTTGCCGCCGAAGCTAATAAAGTTCAGAACATAGCTATTACTGTATATAAGAAACTTCGAAATTTTCTCAATCAGGCTACTTCCACCGGTCAGAATAATCTGAGCCATTTCCGCCGCCGCAAGCATCACAATAATGCCCACCACAACATAAAATAACCGCAGAATTTTATGGTGATTACGCTGTGAAATAGTTTTGAAACGGCAACTCCATGTCATTGCCATAATCAGCACAATATAGACGAACAATAATGTCGAGGTGACGTATTTGCTGGCATCAAGCGATTGGCCAAAGATGTAGTTAAATGCAGTCAGTGCGGCACCGATACCCAGCGCAATCATCAATTTTTTGACGCTGATTCGTTCAATGTACAAAAAGAGGATTGCAGGTAAGAAGGTGACTATCGTTATTGGGAAGCTTTCCCCCAATGAGGCCAACTTGACGTTGACCACCAGATAGATAAACGGTAACAGCAGATAACTACAGATTCTGATAGAACGAGACATACTCCTCCAGCATCTGTTGCCCACTAAACGCCTGGCGGCTTGCAGCTTTAAATACCTGCAACTCTTTGCCAAACACCTGCTGCGCTAACTGCTCTTTTGGCATTTTCACCAGTTCGAGCACCCGAGCATCACTAAAGGTTTTGCCGCCAACTTTACGCAATACTTCGTCAGCAGCATCACTTTGCGTGGCGATAACCGGCACGCCAATGGATAACGCTTCACACAGAATCAGAGGGTAGTTATCTACCTGCGAGCTGAACACCAGCGAGTCCATTTCGTTAAGCTCGCTCATCAGTGCTTTTTTATCGGTCATATAACCGTGGTTCACCACGTTCGGGCCATTAAACGGCGAGAACTTACCGAAAGTGTGCAACTCGATTTCGTCGCCCAGCGCCATAATGGCCTGCACCAGTTGCTGATTAGTTTTGCCGTCGTAACGCAAATCATGGGCTACCACAGCTACTTTTGGCTTAACACCCGCGGCTTGCGTGAGCGGTAATTCAGCCAGAATCGCTTCGGTTGCCACATCAATACCGTTATTGATGATTTTGCAGCGCCCTGCTCCGTAAATCAGGTTAAAGGCATCGGCCACATGCTGACTTGGCGAAATAAACTTGCAGCCTAGCGCGAGCATTTCGCGGAACAACTGGCGTTTGGTGTGCACCAAAAGATGTGCACGATCCTTTTTCACGGGCGGGTAGTTGTTTAGCGTCGGGCATTTCTGGCAGCCAGTTTTCCAACCATCGCAACCATCCAGAAACGCACAGCGTCCGGTGATGCTCCAGTGGTCGTGGAGCGTCCAGACAAAAGTGACATCCGGTTTATGCGCTTTTACACGCTGGCAAAACGTCACCATCTCTTCGAGATTCAACCAATAACTGTGTACCACATGAAAATGCAGCACTACCGGGCCTTGGGCACGAGTCACTTTGCGATACAGGTTATTCAGGTTGCCGAATGGGTCGCGGTTGAAAAAGCGAAACAGAATAATGTTGGCGATAGACGTCAGGCGTGGGGTGTGTTTTTCCACCCCCTGGAACTTGTCATGGCTGGCACTTTTCTTGCCGCCTTTACCGTAGCCGTAAATAAATCGCGAGCTAAAACCTGCAGCATTGGCACGCTGATGAAGATCCAGCGCCACGCCCGCTGCGCCGCCTTCAGCGAGGCGCACGTTAAATTGCATGATATTCATTTGATTATTTTTACCTGTGCTTTTTCGCCAACCACCAGCGCATTGTCTGGCACGCTATCGAGTACCACGCTCCCAGCACCAACAATGACGTTATTCCCAAGCGTGATTTCGCCAATAATCACCACGTTGGCACCCAGTTCGACACCGTTGCCGATCACCGGGCAGGCGTTGCTTTTGCCGCGATTACCGATGGTGACGCCGTGGCGAATGGTGAAGTCATCACCGGCGACCACGAATTTATTAATCACAACGGCATAACCGTGGTGAATGGTAAAACGACGCCCGATGGTGGCACCCGCCTGGATTTCATAGCCAAACAGGCATTCGGTCACAAAGCGATAAAGCAGGATTATCGGAGCTGCCCAAAGATTGTTGATGACGCTTTTTTTACGCCATACCGAGCAAAAATGGGCAATACGGTAAGCCATCACCATGCAGCAAGGGCGAAGGCTCCAGGAGTTTGCGCGCAGGTCTTCAAGCACCGTTATTTCCCCCGCAATCCGTCAGCCAGACGCTTAGTATTGCGCACGCTCAAGAGCGCTAATAATGTGCGTAACGACATACGCTTGTTGCGGATCTGGTAGAGGGTAAATAGCTGATACTTCTTGCTGGCACGGTCGAATTTATCTTTGTGCTTTTGATAGAAATGGAAGTAACCGGCAAACTTTTTCGGTGATTTTGTGATCTGCATTTCACCGTGATTGATATGCAAAATTTGCGTAGCTTCTTCCACTTTCCACGGCTGACCATACTCCACCACCATACGCAGGAAAATATCGTAGTCCTGAGCCGCCGCGAGAGTGGTATCGAACAGGCAAGCTTTGAAGCGGTCAGCATAAGTAAACACCTGATTACCTATGATATTGCGCTTGTAAAACAGCTTTAATGAGAATGGAGATTTAGGGTAGAGCGGCAAGCTTGCGGGCTGCGAATAGACCTGGCCTTCACAGACATAGTCATTGGCGTAGAGAAATGCATGAGTCACCAATTGGTGTTTTTGCTCCAGGAATACCGACAGGCGGTTTGGCGTCCACTCATCATCGTCATCAATACCCGTAATTAATTCACCCGTGGCATTACAGATGGCCTGGTTGCGCACTGAGCAGGCACCCGAATTGAAATCATTGCGGGTATAACGCACGCGTGGGTCACCCAGCTCATCAACAAAGCGCTGAAGCTGCTCGAAAGAGGAAGAGCAGTCATCAACGATTAACATTTCCCAGTGTTCATAATCCTGGCGCAGCACCGATTTGATGGCGCGAATAGCCAACTGCTGGCGGTTCCATGTCGGCATATAAATAGAGATAAGTGGGCGTTTCATGGCGCTCCCCCGGAAATCGTTTTTATTTATTGGTAGATGGCGCTATCGCTTATCCACCCTACGGCGAGATTTGTAGGGCGAATAAGCAAAACGTCATCCGCCAGTTGATGCCTGATTACTTAGCATCAGATTTATATTCGTACTCGTAGTAACCGTAATCCTCGTACCCTGCCGCACGGCGGAAGATGGAGTTGAGGATCACACCACGTACGGTGACGCCATTTTGTTCAAAGCGGCTGAGACTGGTTTCGACCTCTTTGAGCGTATTTACCGCGTAGCGCGCCACCATCAGCGTGGTGCCCGCATGGCGACCCACAACAGCGGCGTCGGTAACGGCGAGAATCGGCGGGGTATCAATCAACACCAGGTCATAGCTTTTGCTTGCCCATGCGATTAACTCCGCAAAGCGCTCGCTCATCAGCAATTCGGAAGGGTTCGATGGCACGACACCGCGCGGCACAAGGTCAAAATTGGGTACGGAGGTTTTTTGCGCACAGCGGGTAATTTCTGCCTGGCCTGAGAGCACTTCTGCCAGACCGTTGTTGTTGGTGGTGCCTAGTAGTTCGTGGGTATAACCTTTGCGCATATCGCAGTCGATTAGCAGAACACGCTTATTGGTCTGGCTAATCACGGCAGCCAGGTTGGCACAAACAAACGTTTTACCAATCGACGGGCTAACACCTGTCAGCATCAGGACGTTATTGGATGCCTGCATCATGGCGAAATGAAGGCTGGTACGCAGGCTGCGAATCGCTTCAATGGCCAGATCCGTCGGATTCCCCACCGCCAGTAGTTGGCTTTGCTTATTGCGCTTCGCCGCTTTAACACTGCGCACCGTGGCGTTGTCGCGCGATTTCTGCCATTCAGAAAGTGGGATGCTGGCGTACACACCAATCCCGGCCTCTTCGAGTACCGCAGGACTTTCGATGCCACGGTTGAACAAGGAGCGTAACAGCACGCCCATGATAGACAACATCAGGCCAAGAATAATGCTGCCGAGAATAATCAGGGCACGCTGCGGTTTCACCATGCCTGGTTGAGCAATGGCCGCATCGACGATACGCACATCACCCACGGTACTGGCTTCGGTGATTTTCAACTCTTGCTGCTTGTTCAACAGCTGCATGTATACCTGTTGACCAGACTCGACATCACGCGTTAAACGCACGATTTCTTGCTGCGTTTTCGGCATCGCGGTAACACGCCCGTTCAGCCGCGCTTTTTCATCGAGCAACGTCTGACGTTTTTCCAGCAGCGTGCGATAAGCCGGGTGAACCTTGGTATAGAGTTTGGAAATCTCCGCCTCTTTGAAGGTCAATTCATTGAGCTGCGCATCAATGTTCACCATGGTGTCGAGCACGGATTTGGCTTCCAGTGACAGGTCAACCGAGTCTTGCTGTTGGCGATAGGCATTCAGTTTATTTTCGGCAGCATCGAGGCGGCTGCGGACTTCCGGCAACTGCTGCGCTAAGAATTGCAGGCTTTTGGCCGCTTCTTCCGATTTACGCTGCACGTTCTGCGCCAGGTAGTTACGCGTAATGCTGTCGAGGATAGTGCGAATTTGGTCTTTGTCTTCGCCGGTATAAGAGAGGCTTAACACGCCGGTATCTTTGCCGTTTTCAGCCACCGTTAGGTTGCCCTGAAGCTGATTGATCATGCCAAGCGTTGAGTATTTGTTGACGGTAAACGTGTCGCCCACTTGCGCTTTAATCGCGCTCACTAACATCGTGATGCCGCCCTGACTCAGTGGCTGACCCACCTGCCCTTTGGCGCTAAAACCGTTGTCGTTAGTCAGCAAATACTGTGTTGGACTAACCACTTCCACAGTAAATACATTTTTGGCCTGCCCTGCCGGGAGGTTAAAAGTATCAACAACAACGGTATCGTTCTGGCGGCCTTGCAGCCTGTCCCAGCCCGCACCTAATAACCAGAAGCTGTTTTTTTCGACTGAAATATCCAGGTTAAGATCGTCGACCGTTTTACCCAATACCAGGCGCGACTGAATCAGCTGCATCTCGGCAGCGGAAGCAGGCGGCTTGTTAGATAGCGCGGAGCTGATGTCGTTGACCAGCGAATTACCGGCGTTTTGTTCGATTTGCACCAGCGCATCGGCTTTATAGATTGGCGTGGCGAACATGGCATATATGGTGGCAAGTATCGCAAAGATGGCGGTGATCCCCAGAACCCACCAACGGGCTTCAAGGACCGTTCCGAACAATCGGCCAATATCGATTTCGTCATTGCCCTCAGTCGGGGCGCTCGAACGGCGTGCTTTTTCTGTCATTGTTATCCCTGATGAGCGTTGAGTGCGTTAGCCCATTTTTGGGCGTTCTGGTCCAGAAGACCGTAAACCGCTTCAAAAGCGTCGTGGCTTTTGCGATACGGATCGGGAATTTCCCGTTCCGCATCCCAGTGACCAAACAGCATCACTTTGCCGCGCATCTCTGGAGCCATTTCGCAAAGTGCGGAGATATGGCGTTTTTCCATGGCGAGGATCAGGTCGTATTCGCGGCACATTTTGCCGGAAACCTGTTTTGCACAGTGCCCCTCAAGGGAGAGGTTATGCTGCTCGGCGACGCGAATGGCACCAGCATCAGCCCCCTTCCCGACCAAAGCCCCCAGCCCCGCCGAAGTCACAGTCAGCTCCGGGTGATAGCTTTTGAGTAACCGCTCAGCGGTTGGGGAACGGCAAATATTCCCCACACAGACAACCAAAATTTTGTTGAACATAGCGCGTTACCAGGTATGGATATCTTTGGCGGTATCCGTCATATAACGAACGCCACTGATCGTCGGCAGCAGTTGGTTGATCAGACGATTCCAACGCGTGACAGGTGCTGTGGTCACATACACCACATCGTAAGGTTGCAACTGGAATTCGGTGCCCATCACCAGCGACGTCGCATCCGACATATCGAGCTGATAAATGTTGGCGATTTTGCCGCCCTGCTTCTCTTTGATTGGGCGAATCACGAAGATGCCGCTGGCATTGGAAGCCGTCATATCCAGACCTTCGGCCTGACCCAGCGCTTCGGTCAGCGTCATGCCGCTGAAGTCCATTTTCAGGGTGGTTTGTTTCTTCACTTCACCCATCACGAACACTTTCAGATCGTCATTGCGCGGCACGAATAAAATGTCGCCGGGATAAAGCAGATGGTTCTGGCTCAGGTCGCCGTTTTGCATCAGCGCTTGCAGGGAAATCCGTTTTTCCTGGCCGTTGTGCGTCAGCACCACATTGCGCCAGTCAGCGGCATCAGTCAGACCGCCTGCGGCATTGATAGCATCGAGAATAGTGAGCGGTACGTTGGTAATGGCCTGCTGGCCAGATTTATTCACCTGACCTGAGACATAGGCTTTTTGCGAGCGGAAGCCAGCGATATTAACGTCCACCTGCGGGTCAGCGATGTACGTCGCAAGGCGGCCGGTAATATCACTGCGGATTTCAGACAAGGTTTTACCCGCGACTTTTACTTTGCCGACATACGGATAAAACATGGTGCCATCTGACTGTACCCAGTTACCCGCATCGCTTGAGCTACGGTATTGGCCCGCTGGAGTGGTAAGTTCTGGGTGATCCCAGACCGTGACATTCAGAACATCTCCTGGCCCCACACGGTATTGGTAGGCGGAGATCTCCTGGTCGAGAGACATATTTGGCTGTGCGACCGCCGGACGTACACGTAATTGCTCCACCAGACGCGGCGTTAACGGATACACGTTGACCATGCGGTCCAGATCAAAATCTGAATCCTGTTGCTTGATAACGTCTTTCCCCATCGTAGACATATTGCTACCGGGGAGTACTGTGCAACCACTCATAAGGGCTACTGACACCAATAAAGGCATCAATTTAAGTTTGTATTTAATCATTGAGTATTTATCACTATGGCAGAGTAATTATCCTGATCGAATAAAATAAGTGGCTCGTTAGGCTTATCAGTGAGATATAAAATTGGCCCCAAATGTAGATCTAACTAAATGGCATAATTCCTAAAAAGCACTTATTTAGACATCATGATGGCGACAGAATAACCGAGGCTTATTCTCTGGCCTTCGGGCATGCTACCGCCCCTGGCTTACAGTCACCAACCTACTGAAAAAAGACAATTTATAAGAAGTAACGATTCCAGGAAGTAAAACCAAAGAATAATTCTCTGGAGATAAGCCCTATGGCACCAGGTTAAATATCACAGCTTCAGCGAATATAAAAAATACATCTAATATCAGACACCGATATCGA
The DNA here is from genome assembly GCF_004366275.1 of Buttiauxella sp. BIGb0552. Classification (NCBI taxonomy): domain Bacteria; kingdom Pseudomonadati; phylum Pseudomonadota; class Gammaproteobacteria; order Enterobacterales; family Enterobacteriaceae; genus Buttiauxella; species Buttiauxella sp. BIGb0552. Next base: position 526,364 of record NZ_SODY01000004.1, on the reverse strand, counting down.
TTGTTACAGCTAACCCTATATCAGGCAAGGTTCCACCGAACCAGACAGGGACTTTTAAGAATAATATTAACGGCACATTTACACACGTTTAGGAATTTCTTTATATTGACAGAATATTAATAAGTGATAAGTCACAATGTGATATGCAGATATATCTCATGTGAATTTCATTATAATAAGAACCACTGAACCATTATTAAAAAATAATTAATCATTTACCTTAGTGATTAAATGGAATTAACCAGGCAATATTTAACATTTAAAGGGCAACATGATTTATCCCACCCTGCGGCATTGCAATTTCCCGCGCGGTTAACCATCCTTTAAGTGTGACGTTTGTCATCTAACAAGAGGTGCATTAAGGCATGGAATGGATTGCCGACCCCTCAATCTGGGCCGGATTGATAACGTTAGTCGTTATTGAACTGGTCCTCGGTATCGATAACCTGGTGTTTATCGCTATCCTTGCCGAAAAACTCCCCCCTTCTCAACGCGACAAAGCACGCGTTACTGGGCTCATTCTTGCCATGTTGATGCGCTTGCTGTTGCTGGCCTCCATTTCATGGCTGGTCACGTTAACACGGCCACTATTCAGCTTGGGCGAACTCGGGTTCAGCGCCCGTGATCTGATCATGCTCTTTGGTGGGTTATTCCTTTTATTTAAGGCGACCGTTGAGCTCAATGAGCGGCTTGAGGGTAAAGATAGCGAAAACCACACGCAGCGGCGCGGTGCACGGTTCTGGCCCGTGGTCGCACAAATCGTCATTCTGGATGCGGTGTTTTCTCTCGACTCGGTGATTACCGCCGTGGGTATGGTCGACCATCTGCCCGTGATGATGGCGGCGGTGATTATAGCAATTTGCCTGATGTTGCTTGCCAGTAAAGCACTCACGCGCTTCGTGAATAACCATCCTACTATTGTGATTCTGTGCCTGAGTTTCCTGCTGATGATAGGTTTTAGCCTGGTCGCAGATGGCTTTGGCTACCATATCCCGAAAGGCTATTTATACGCTGCTATCGGGTTCTCGGTGATGATTGAAAGTTTAAACCAGCTGGCAATATTCAACCGCCGCCGCTTTCTATCTGCCGATCAATCGTTGCGCCAACGCACCGCCGAAGCCGTGCTGCGTTTGTTGAATGGTAAGAAGGAAGAGGCTGAACTGGATGCTCAAACTGCATCGCTGATTGCTGACCACGCCCGGCAAGATGAGATATTTGAGCCACAAGAGCGGCTGATGATTGAACGAGTGCTTAATCTCAACCAGCGCACGGTGAGCAGCATCATGACATCACGTCACGATGTCGAACACATTAAACTGGCCGACCCGGAAGAACAAATACGAGCCTTGCTTGATAAGAACCAGCATACACGCGTGGTAATAACTGGTGAGAGCGATGAGATTCTGGGCGTAGTACACGTCATTGATTTGCTCCAGCAGTCACTCAAAGGCGAACCGCTCAACCTCGAAGTGTTAATTCGCCAACCACTTGTCTTCCCTGAGACACTGCCTTTATTGGCCGCACTCGAGCAGTTCCGCAACGCCAGAACCCACTTTGCCTTTGTGGTAGATGAATTTGGCTCGGTCGAAGGTGTGGTGACATTGAGTGATGTGATGGAAACCATTGCCGGTAACTTGCCAAATGAAGCTGAAGAGATAGACGCGCGCCATGATATTCAGAAAAATCCTGATGGGACGTGGACCGCAAACGGTCATATGCCGCTCGAAGACTTAGTGCAGTATGTGCCAATACCACTGGATGACAAACGTAACTATCACACGATTGCTGGGCTGCTGATGGAGGCGTTACAACATATTCCGGTAACTGGAGAAGCTGTTCAGGTAGGGGATTTTCTGTTGCGGACATTGCAGGTGGAAAGCCATCGCGTACAGAAGGTGCAAATTGTGCCGAAGACCCGCGACGATGAGATGGATTTTGAGGTGTGATTTAAATAAAAAAGTCGGATGTCGCTGCGCTAATCCAACCTACGAAATACAGTATTTGTAGGAGAGATTAGCGCAGCAACATCCGACGATTAAAATGACTAAAGCTTATCTAGCAAATCTTTAACGTCTTTCGCTTTGCTGCTGTCTTTATGCTTGCCCAGCCAGTCATTCAGGCGACGTTTTGCTTCACTCTGCAACTGCTTACGCAGTACCTGGTCCACTTGCAAAGAGTAATTCAACTTCTGCCATGGCCCATATACTCGCAGCGGGATTGGGGTGGTTTTCAGCACCTCAATCAACTTGCTATCCCCTTTCCAACCGTCAACTACGGTGACATCAAAGCGGGTATCGCACTGCTGCTTAACAAGATCAAGAGTCCCCGCGCCTGTAAGCGCCAACATGGAGGATGCGCCAACCATTTTCTTGAGGGATAACTCGCCATTATCGAGACTTGCCTGCGCTGAAAAATTATCCAACATGGTGACATTGTCATAATTTTCCTGGGCCTGAACATCATCATTGCTGCGGGTTACTGCTTGCTGTATTAGCTGTTGGAAGTTCATACCCTGCATTGTGGTATGTAGCATCGTTATGCTCGCATCCCCTTGCCAGCTACGACGGAAAGATTCGGCATTGAGTCTGTCACCGCTGAACTCCCCTTCCATTGATAGCAATCCAGACAACGCGATTGGATAGTTAAACGCAGTCAGAATCGGCCCAATTTCTATATCTTCAACTTTTGGGCTAAATGATAGTTGCGGCTGACTCTGGCGTGCATCAAGCTCGCCCGGGAATGACATACTCCCTTTGCCAAATTTCCCCATCAGTTCAGAAACCGTTAGCAAGCCATAATTGTTGGTTATTGCCGCTTGAACATCGGTGAAATCCAGCCCTCGCCACACCACACTCGACGCGGCAATATTAACCTGGGCAGTAAAATCGCGCAGACTCTGATAGTTGGTCTCTTCGACCCCGGAAGCAATGATCGGACGTGGTAGCGCACTTTGCTGCTGTGCCTGTTGCTGCACGTTTACATTCGTCACTGAGTTGCCAGCAACCAGGCCATCCAGATTCAATTTACTTGAGCGTAAATCGATTACCCATTGAGTTTTGTCTTCCAGCACAGCACTGGCATTACCTTGCAAGTCGCTATCATTGGCAGTCAGTTGCAGCTGATTAAGTTCAAGACGGCGCTGTGGTTCAAGCCAACGTCCAGCAAAGGTTCCACTGCCCGTAACCCCTTTAGCAGGAAGGTCTGCACCTTGAAGTTGGTAATCGAGTTTGGAGATATTGGCACTGAGTTGCTGCGGATAATTGCTGGCATCAAGATCAGCCACCAATGACAAGGTCAAATCACGTTGGTCACGATTAATACGGCTGCTCAGTTCAATGTGCGCTTGTTTCCGCTCATTCTGCTCCATTTGCAGATTGATATTGCGCACCGTAATTTGTTCGTCATCAGCATGCTGGAAAACCAGCACGCTGTCGGCAACTTTTAGTTTAGCTATGTCAAAAGACCAACCGCTGTCTTCATCAGGTGGAGGCGTGGGGGATGACGGCCCGACAGGGGCATCTTTGGCACGGCGCTCTTCTGTCTGGGGAGTGAGTTGAATTACTGCACCTTTCAACATCACCTGGTGAACCTTAAGCTGATGAGAAAGCAGAGGTAATAAGGCAACATCCAGGCGCATATTGTCGGCTCGTACTAAGGGCTGGCTAGCACCTGGTGCGGTCAATGACATACGTCCTGATAAAATACTAAGTTGTGGCCAGACGTGCCAACGCAGCGGCCCGTCTAAATCCAGTTGATAGCCACTGCGAGCTTCAACCTGGCCTACCATATATGCACGAAAATCATTGGGGTTAACCAATAACACCAACGCAGAAAGGCCGGCAACCAGCACAACCAGCAAAATCATCAGCGTGGTAAGTAATCGTCTCATACAATCCCCATACAGATGCAACTCAGTCCTTATCAATACGACTCGCCACAGCCCCTTGCTGATCGCGATATTTCGCGTCCTGGCGACTGTTGTAAGGGCGTGCGGCAGGGCCTGAAAGCGGTTCAAAACTCAAAGCGCCAATCATCATACCAGGGCGCAGGGCTAAAGGCAGCTTACCGGAATTATAGAACTCCAGAACAATGCAGCCATGCCAGCCTGGATCGATACGGTGTGCGGTTACATGGACCATCAGACCCAAACGCGCCAAAGATGAACGACCGTCTAACCAGCCGACTAAATCAGCGGGTATCGTTACGGACTCAAGCGTTACCGCTAAAGCCAGTTCTCCAGGGTGTAAATAGAATGCTTCGCCTTCATTGAGGACGATTTCGTCGCTCATAACGCGTTCCAGAGCTTCGGTCACTTCATCTTTTGGACCGCTTAAATCTATAAACGGTGCCGTATGGCCGCTGAAAGTACGGAATTTGTTCCCCAAACGCACATCGACAGTAGCACCGCTAATGCGTTCAACTGGCGGACGAGGGGTAATCGTTAAGCGCCCGTCATCGAGCCAGGCTTCTATATCGCGGTCACACAAACGCATCAGTGATGCTCCTTATCTCAAGCTCAGTTTTATTTACCCTGCCACAGCGGGGCTAAGATAGCCACGCTACGAAGGGTAAATACCGGGATTTCATTACGTTTTTGCGAGCGAATAAGTAGAACTCGTCCGCGAAAGGCTGTTATGCCTGAAGATTATTCAAAGAACTGACTGATTTTTGCCTTGAGGATATCAATGGCGATACGGTTTTTACCCCCGCGCGGCACGATAATATCGGCATACTGCTTGGAAGGTTCGATGAATTGTAAAAACATAGGGCGAACGGTTTTCTGATACTGGGCCATCACAGAGTCCATTGAACGGCCACGTTCATTAACATCGCGTTTCATACGGCGCATCAGGCAAATATCCAGCGGCGTATCAACAAAAATGGAGAAGTTCATCTCTTCGCGCAGACGGGCATCCGTCAGCAACAAAATCCCTTCCAGAATGATGACTTTCTTCGGCATTAAATGAACAGAGTTACCGGTACGGGTATGTTCAACATAGCTATAGACAGGCAGCTCAATAGGGTTACCTGATTTGAGCATTTGTAAATGCTGAAACAGCAAGTTGTGATCCATCGCGTTTGGATGGTCGTAGTTGGTCTTAACTCGTTCTTCCATCGAAAGATGGCTTTGGTCTTTGTAGTAACTGTCTTCTGGAATGACACCAATGTGTTCATCACCAACTTGATCGCGCAGTTCGCGATACAGCGTGCTGGCAATAAGACTTTTTCCTGAAGCCGACGCACCGGCTATCCCGATGATGACGCATTGATGGGACTTGTCAGTCATGTTGTAACGAGCCTTGTTGACTTAAATGTTGAGGAAGGGCGACGCAAAAGACGTCAAACGCAGCAATTATAGGGAGATCCGCCCGCTGATACCAGAGTAATGCACACGCGAGGGTGATTTTAACTGGCTGGTAGCAGGTAGATGGAAGCCAATCAATAACCACTGCATAAGAATGGTTATTAACGAATGGTAAAAATAAGTATGTCAAATAACACTTTTTATTACTTCTTGATGTTAAATTATGACCGACCTGCATAGGAATTGTAAATTGTTTGTACTAGCATAAAACCGAAACTTATCTTTTTATTTGCATCCGGGCATGGCACCTGGCGGCACGCCTTAACGGATTTGCGGTAATGATCAAACAAAGCACAAAAGAGTTAATCGCAATGCCTTCCTTCATTCTGCCTGCGGGGTTGGGGTTTTTAAGCTTTATATTCACTTTGTACTCCCTGGAATTATCTCTGGTCGGTACTGTTTTAGCACCGCTTTGGTTCCCAACATCCATCATGATGGTGGCCTTATTCCGTAATCCAGTCCGTCAATGGCCAACGATCATTGTGGTATGTGCTCTCGGAAGTCTTTGCGCTTCCGCTATTTTGCAGCCCATACATGAAATTAATCTTGGCTACAGCGCTATAAATATTATCGAGGCATTGTTTGGTGCATCGTTAATGCGACGTTTCCTCACGCAAATTAACCCATTGCAAAACCTCAATAATTGGGTTCGCCTGGTTTTCTGCAGTGCAATAGTTCCCCCTCTTATTGGCGGCGTGCTGGCAGTTTGGCTTGCGGGTCCTGATGGTGGAAACATCGCTAAAACTTTTTTCGTTTGGGTCTTATCCGAAACTATCGGTACTTTGGCGTTAGTTCCAACAGCATTATTGTTTAAACCAAGCTATTTATTACGCCATAAAAACCCGAAACTATTATTAGAAACAATATTCACTTTTGTTATCACCCTGACACTTAGCTATCTTGCTCTGCGTTATATGCCGTGGCCATTTACCTTTATTATTGTTTTTCTGATGTGGAGTGCTATTCGCCTGCCACGTCTGGAAGCTTTTGTTATTTTCCTGGCCACATTAATGGTTGTCTCTTTAATGATGGCAACCAATAGCGCGGTAGACATGCAACCGCACACGGACATCATGAATAACGCCCCCTGGCTACCGTTCCTGATGATTTTATTGCCAGCAAATGTGATGACAATGGTGATGTATTCGTTTCGAGAGGAGCGTAAACACATCACCGAAAGCGAAGCGCGTTTCCGTAACGCGATGGAATATTCCGCCATCGGTATGGCGTTGGTATCAACCGATGGCCAGTGGTTGCAGGTCAATAAATCGCTTTGCAAATTCCTCGGGTATAGCGCCGAACAACTACGCTCACTGACATTCCAGCAGATAACCCATCCGGAAGATTTACACGCTGATTTACAGCAACTCAATATGCTGGTGAGTGGCAGTATCAACAGCTATTCGATGGAAAAACGCTATTACACCAGCAAAGGCGATGTCGTATGGGCATTGCTGGCGGTGTCTATTGTGCGTGACATTGACGGCACCCCGCTCTATTTAATCGCGCAGATTGAAGATATTAATGATCTCAAGCATACCGAGTGGGTGAATAAACGCTTGATGGAGCGCATTACACTTGCCAATGAAGCGGGTGGCATCGGTATCTGGGAATGGGATCTTGGCAGCGATGTAATCAGTTGGGACAAACGTATGTTTGATCTCTATGAAGTCCCGGCGCATGTAAAACCCACCTACGCTCTGTGGCTTGAATGTATCGTCGCCGATGACGCGCCAATGGCTGAGAAAACAGTTCGCGATGCTTTGCAGGCTCGAGTGCCTTTCAAGATGGAATATCGTATTCATGTCAAAGAAGGCATCCGCCATATTCGCTCACTCGCAAACCGGGTATTGAATAAAAATGGTGATGTTGAGCGCCTGCTCGGCATCAACATGGATATGACGGAAGTTAAACAGCTGAATGAAGCGTTGTATCAGGAGAAAGAACGTCTACACATCACGCTGGATTCGATAGGTGAAGCGGTCATTTGTACCGATGTAGATATGAATATCACCTTTATGAATCCTATTGCCGAGAAACTCAGCGGCTGGCCACAACAGCAGGCAATCGGTCAGCATATTCTGGCCATTCTGCACATCACGTTTGGCGACACCGGGCCCGTGATGGAGAATATTCATAGTGGTGATTATGCGCGAACGACCATCGAGCACGATGTCGTTCTGCATTGCCGCAACGGCGGCAGCTACGATATTCACTACAGCATCACCCCGCTAACAACGTTGGACGGGCAAAGCATCGGTTCGGTGCTGGTCATTCAGGATGTCACCGAATCGCGTAAAATGCTTAAACAGTTGAGCTACAGTGCCTCACATGATGGGCTGACACACCTGGCAAACCGTGTCAGTTTCGAAAACCATCTCAAACGTTTGCTGCAGAGTGCTGGAGAAAATCGCCAGCGCCATGCGCTCGTGTTTATTGACCTCGATCGTTTCAAAGCAGTGAATGATACCGCAGGGCACGCCGCGGGCGATGCGCTGCTGCGCGAGCTCTCCTCTTTGATGCTAAGCATGTTGCGAACAGGTGATTTCCTGGCTCGTCTGGGCGGTGATGAGTTTGGTTTGTTGCTCCCGGATTGCTCTTCTGACAATGCGCGCCATATTTCTGAGCGTATTATCCAAAGCATTAATGACTATCACTTTACGTGGAACGGGCGTTTGCATCGCATTGGCGCCAGCGCAGGTATAACCCAAATTGATGCCGATAACAGAATTGCTTCTGAAGTGCTTTCTCAGGCCGATATCGCTTGTTATGCCTCGAAAAATGGTGGCCGCGGCCGCGTGACCGTCTTTGAATCTTCTCGGCATGAAATTCGCAAAGAAGATCAGCATATGACCGTCGATGAGCAAAAGCACATCATCAACGAGAACCCGATCCTGATGGTAGCCAGAGGCGTTGCCCCGCCACGCGTTCCGGAATCAACCAGTTTTTATGTGGTGTCGTTACGCTTCTGGGGGAGTGATAATGTCGTGATTGATGAGTCCCCTTTCCGCACAGCCGTTACCGACAAAGAGTTGCAATGCGCTCTCGACCTAAGGGTTTTTAACGAATTCTTCAGCAAGTTTTCTCAACAAGTAGCAAGTAAAGGCTTTGGCATCGCGCTTCCTATTTCTTCCCCGGGCCTTGCGAGTGATAAAGTTGTCGACGAGCTGTTAAGAGGCTTATCCCGTAGCCCACTACCTGCTCGTCTGTTACACCTGATGGTCAATTGCGAAGTGTTGCAAAGTGATGATGAGAAGATAGACAGTAACCTGAAAAGGCTGCGCGATAGTGGATGCCAGTTGATCCTAAGCCATGTTGGCCGAGACCTGGATATCTTTAAACACGTCTCACGCCAGCGTTTCAGCTACATCATTGTGGATGAAGAACTGATTAGTAATGTTCACTGCAATCTGATGGATGAAATGATGGTGACCATCATTCATGGCCACGCCCAGCGTCAATCATTGCAAACGATCGCAGGACCTGCCGATATGCCAATGGTGATGGATACGCTCTCAGGCATTGGCATCGACCTTATTTTCGGTGAGGCCGTGACCCAACCAACCCCGCTGGAAATACTGCTGAACACGAGTTATTTCGCGATTAATTAATTCGCTATTAAGTACCTGGCACCCAGCCTTCACTATACCAAATATGCAATAACGCGTAGGAGCGCCAGGGCTTCCAGCGTTCGGCGTAACGGCGAATTTGAGTTGGCGTCATACCTGGAAATCGCTGCTTAATCAGATAGTCGTCTGGTAAGAAAACATCATTTGCCTGCCAACCACGCAAAGCAATGTAGTTTGCCGTCCAGCGACCAATCCCTGGATAAGAGATGAGCATTTTCACACCTTGCTCAACATCCACAGGGGTATGGAGTGGAAACTCGCCTTTTACCATTTGTTGCGCCAGATGAATGATCGCAGCACCACGTTTTAAGGGCATACCAAGCGGCTTTAGCTGTTCAGGGCTCAACGATGCCAGTCGTTCAGGGGTGGGGAAAAGTCGCCAATCAGGAAAATCCACCAGCGGTTCACCAAAAACCTGCGCCAGTTTACTGGCAAGTTTTGCCGCCATTGCTACGCTCACCAGTTGCCCCAGGATGGCGCGAACAGACTGCTCGAAGGTGTCCATGCAACCAGGCAAACGAAGGCCAGGACGTGCAGTCGCTAAATCCCCAAGACATTCAAGAATGGTATGTGGCTGACAGTCAAGGTCGAGCAGTTGTTTCACTTTTTGCAAGACCTCATCGGCAACCGGCTCCAGACCCGCACTCAGTGTCACTTTTAGCTGGCAGGCTTTCTCATCGGGCTCAAGCGTAACTAACCCTTGATACTTCCCTAAAGCAAAACTGCGGCAGTAATACTCATCTGTGACAATCTCGACGCCACTAACCGCTCGCCCGGCCAGGAAACCAAACATCCACTTCCAGTCATAAGGTGGGTTGTACTCCAGTTGATACATTGTCTTTTCCTGTCGTTAACTATCGCAATAGCATAGGTGCACGTCACTAATAATGCCTTGCTTTGATATTCAGTTGCCCGATGCGCCACATTCCGCTAAAGTCGCCCCCCTTCTTCACCGGCATGGGGATTATATGCAATTTATTGGCTTCGATTATGGTACTGCAAACTGCTCGGTAGCAGTAATGCGTGACGGCGTTCCACAGGCGCTGGAGATGGAGAACGGCTCAAAACTGCTTCCGTCAATGTTGTGCGCTCCGACACGTGAATCAGTAAGTGAATGGCTATATCGCCATCACGAGGTTCCTGCCACTGGCACCGAAACCCAGGCATTGCTGCGTCGCGCGGTATCCTTTAATCGCGAAGAAGATATCGATGTCTTGCCTAACAGTGTGCAATTTGGCTTGAGTTCCCTGCGCCAGTACATGGAAGACCCGGAAGAAGTTTACTTCGTTAAATCACCCAAATCCTTCCTCGGCGCTACAGGCCTAAAACCTCAGCAAGTCGCTTTGTTCGAAGATTTAGTCTGCGCGATGATGCTACATATCCGTAATCAGGCGCAAAGCCAGGTTGCCGAACCGATTACTCAAGCTGTGATCGGCCGCCCGATTAACTTCCAGGGTTTAGGTGGTGATGAAGCAAACCGGCAGGCTCAAGGGATCCTTGACCGCGCAGCTCATCGGGCTGGTTTTAAAGATGTGGTGTTTCAGTTTGAGCCGGTTGCGGCCGGACTTGATTTTGAAGCCACATTAAACGAAGAAAAACAGGTTTTAGTCGTCGATATCGGCGGTGGTACCACTGACTGCTCAGTATTGCTGATGGGGCCGCAATGGCGTGCTCGTCGAGATCGCGAACAAAGCCTATTAGGCCACAGTGGTTGCCGAGTTGGCGGTAACGATCTGGATATTATGCTGGCCTTTAAACAGCTTTCCCCATTACTGGGTATGGGCGGACAAACCGAAAAAGGTATCGCCTTGCCGGTATTGCCGTGGTGGAACGCGGTCGCAATAAACGACGTCCCGGCACAAAACGATTTTTACAGCAGTGCCAATGGCCGCATGCTTAACGAACTGGTGCGCGATTCACGTGAACCTGAAAAAGTGGCATTCCTGCAAAAGGTCTGGCGCCAGCGCCTTAGCTATCGCCTCGTGCGTGCTGCAGAGGAGAGTAAAATCGCGCTCTCCGATAGTCAGCAAGTCGCCACCATGCTGCCGTTTATCTGTAAAGAATTGGGCTGCGAGATTACTCAACCGGATCTGGAAAGTGCTATCAGTCAGCCACTGCAACGTATTCTCGAGCAAGTCACACTTGCGCTGGAAAACAGTGCCGTGAAACCGGATGTGATTTATCTCACTGGTGGTAGTGCTCGCTCACCACTGCTGAAACATGCATTGGCTCAGCAATTACCGGGTATTCCGCTGGCGGGAGGCGATGATTTCGGCTCCGTTACCGCAGGCCTGGCCCGTTGGGCTGATGTGGTGTTCCGCGATTAATCAAACCGCCGTGGGGAAACCTGCGGCGTTTTAAATTTTTAGCTGTTTAACGCCATCCGGAAACTCAATTTGCAGTGAAAGTTTGCCACCCAACGCTTCGATATAACGCTTTAGTGTCCCCAGTTTGACTTCATTGCCGCGTTTTTCAATTGCCGTGGCGGCTGGCTGGCTACTTAACGACCATAACCTTACGAGCCGCCTCGTAAAAAACCGCCATCTCAGACTTATCCATACAGTACTCCATATTTCCTCCATTTTTCCGCCGCCTTAACTCACTACACTAGTATCATTAGGCCTAACCCCTGAGTACGACGGGGATAATCGTTTCAGGAAGAGAAGACGTAAATCTATGAAAGGCACATTCACCACACGTGGGTTATGGATTGCAGCAGCAGTCATTGTCGTTATCGCCGCCATTTTTTACTGGCGCCATTCGAGCACGGGTAACGACACCGCAGGTTCGCAATCAACTCAGCAGCGCCATGCCGGCAATCGCCAAGGGATGCGCGGCGGTGCATTAGCGCCGGTTCAGGCCGCAACGGCGACCAGTGAATCTGTACCGCGTTATCTCACAGGTCTTGGCACCATTACTGCCGCGAACACCGTTACTGTGCGCAGCCGCGTGGATGGGCAATTACTGGCGATCCACTTCCAGGAAGGGCAGCAGGTAAAAGCAGGTGATTTACTGGCTGAAATCGATCCAAGCCAGTTCAAAATCACCCTTGCCCAGGCACAGGGCCAGTTAGCAAAAGATCAGGCAACACTTGCCAATGCACGCCGTGACCTGGCGCGTTATCAACAACTGGTTAAAACCAATCTCGTGTCACGTCAGGAATTAGACGCGCAACAAGCATTAGTCAATGAATCTGTCGGCACGATTAAAGCTGATGAAGCCGCCGTTGCCAGCGCTCAGTTGCAGCTCGACTGGAGCCGAATCACCGCACCAATCAATGGCCGCGTGGGGTTAAAACAGGTCGATGTTGGCAATCAGATTTCCAGCAGTGATACCGCCGGGATTGTAGTGCTGACCCAAACACATCCTATCGACCTGATTTTTACCCTGCCTGAAGGTGATATTGCCACCGTGGTTAAAGCGCAAAAGGCAGGAGCAACGCTGAGTGTTGAAGCCTGGGATCGTACTAATAAGCAAAAACTCAGCAGCGGCTCACTGCTGAGTCTGGATAACCAGATTGATGTCACCACTGGCACCATCAAACTCAAAGCCCGCTTTAATAATGAAGACGATGCACTGTTCCCAAACCAGTTTGTTAATGCACGCATGCTGGTGGATACCCAGCAAGATGCCGTGGTTGTTCCCACTGCTGCGGTACAAATGGGCAATGAAGGCAGCTTTGTCTGGGTACTCAATAGCGAAGATAAAGTCAGCAAACACCTGGTGACTACCGGCATTCAGGATAGCCAGAAAGTCGTTATCACTGCGGGCCTTTCTGCAGGTGAACGAGTGATAACGGACGGAATTGATCGCCTGACCGAAGGGGCGAAAGTGGAAGTGGTCGAGGCACAATCAGCGAAATCAAGCTCTCCGCAGAGCAACAGCGAAGCCGCACCAAAACACAAACGTAACGGAGCGACCTCCTGATGCAGGTGTTACCACCGAGCTCCACAGGCGGCCCATCGCGCCTGTTTATCCTACGGCCAGTTGCCACCACACTTTTGATGGTGGCCATTTTGCTGGCCGGGATTATTGGCTATCGCTTCTTGCCTGTGTCTGCATTACCCGAAGTGGATTACCCAACAATTCAGGTGGTAACGCTTTATCCTGGAGCCAGCCCGGATGTAGTGACATCAGCAATTACCGCACCTCTTGAGCGCCAGTTTGGCCAGATGTCTGGCCTCAAACAGATGTCGTCACAAAGTGCCGGTGGTGCATCGGTTGTAACATTGCAATTCCAACTCACGTTGCCGCTGGATGTTGCCGAACAGGAAGTACAGGCCGCGATTAACGCCGCCACTAACCTGTTGCCAACCGACCTGCCGAATCCACCGGTTTACAGCAAAGTAAACCCGGCGGATCCACCAATTATGACTCTCGCTGTCACCTCAACTGCCATGCCGATGACGCAAGTCGAAGACATGGTAGAAACGCGCGTGGCACAGAAAATCTCCCAGGTTTCCGGTGTTGGTCTGGTGACTCTTTCCGGCGGCCAACGCCCTGCGGTGCGCGTGAAACTTAACGCCCCGGCGATTGCCGCACTTGGCTTGACCAGCGAAACCGTGCGCACGGCAATCACCAGCGCCAACGTTAACTCAGCGAAAGGCAGCCTGGATGGCCCCGAACGCGCCGTTACGCTTTCAGCAAACGACCAAATGCAGTCGGCTGAAGAGTATCGCAACCTGATTATTGCTTATCAGAACGGTGCGCCAATTCGTCTTGGCGATGTGGCAACCGTTGAGCAAGGGGCAGAAAACACCTGGCTTGGCGCGTGGGCGAACAAGCAACCGGCGATAGTGATGAACGTGCAGCGCCAGCCGGGGGCGAATATTATCGACACCGCCGACAGCATTCGTGCGATGTTGCCCGCGCTAACCAAAAGCCTGCCGAAATCGGTTGAAGTCAAACTGCTCAGCGACCGCACAACCAACATCCGCGCCTCCGTTACCGACACCCAGCATGAGCTGATGCTCGCCATCGCGCTGGTGGTGATGATTATCTACCTGTTCCTGCGTAACGTTCCGGCGACGATTATTCCGGCAGTTGCGGTTCCGCTGTCGCTGATCGGGACTTTTGCGGTGATGGTGTTTCTCGACTTCTCGATAAACAACCTGACGCTGATGGCGTTAACCATCGCCACCGGCTTTGTAGTCGATGACGCGATTGTCGTTATCGAAAACATTTCACGTTATATCGAAAAAGGTGAAAAGCCGCTGGCCGCATCGCTCAAAGGCGCCGGTGAAATTGGCTTCACCATTATCTCACTGACCTTTTCGCTGATTGCCGTGCTGATCCCGCTGCTGTTTATGGGCGATATCGTGGGCCGCCTGTTCCGGGAATTTGCGGTGACGCTGGCTATCGCGATTCTTATCTCTGCGGTGGTATCGCTGACGCTGACGCCAATGATGTGCGCACGGATGTTAAGCCACGAATCACTGCGTAAACAGAACCGTTTCTCCCGCGCCAGTGAGCGCTTCTTCGATCGCGTAATTGCGGGTTATGGGCGCATGTTAACCCGCGTATTAAACCACCCGTGGCTAACGCTGGGAGTCGCTTTTGGCACCCTGGCACTCACCGTTGTACTGTGGATTTTCATCCCGAAAGGCTTCTTCCCGATTCAGGATAACGGCATTATTCAGGGCACGTTGCAGGCACCGCAGTCTGTCTCTTTCTCCAGCATGGCTTCCCGCCAACAGCAGGTTGCAGATGTGATAATGAAAGATCCTGCGGTAGAAAGCCTCACCTCATTTATAGGAGTGGATGGTACCAATCCGTCTCTGAACAGTGCGCGTTTGCAAATTAACCTCAAACCATTGAGCGACCGTGACGACCGTATTCCGGTGGTGATTGAGCGTTTACAAACTAACGTGGCAAAAGTACCGGGGGTCGAGCTTTATCTGCAACCGGTGCAAGACTTGACCATCGATACCACGGTTAGCCGTACGCAGTATCAGTTCACCTTGCAGGCAACCTCACTCGACGAGCTGAGCACTTGGGTGCCGCAATTAACTGAAAAATTGCGAGCATTGCCGCAACTGGCTGATGTCAGCAGCGACTGGCAGGATCAAGGGCTTGTGGCCTATGTGAATGTTGACCGGGCCAGTGCCAGCCGCCTTGGTATCTCCATGTCAGATGTCGATAACGCGCTCTATAACGCATTTGGTCAGCGCCTGATTTCCACTATTTATACGCAGGCCAACCAGTATCGCGTGGTGCTTGAGCACGATACCAGCACCACTCCTGGCCTGAGCGGGTTGGATAATATTCGCCTTGCCAGCACTGACGGCGGCAGCGTGCCGTTAAGTAGCATTGCTAAAATCGAGCAGCGTTTTGCCCCGTTGACGATAAACCATCTCGATCAGTTCCCGTCGAGTACCTTCTCGTTTAACGTCACTCAAGGTCATTCACTGGAAGATGCGGTTAAAGCGATTACAGCGGCGGAAAAAGATCTCGCCATGCCTGCTGATATCACCACTCAGTTCCAGGGCAGCACCCTCGCCTTCCAGGCGGCATTAGGCAGCACCATCTGGCTGATCGTGGCCTCAGTGGTGGCGATGTACATCGTGCTTGGCGTGTTATACGAAAGCTTCATTCACCCGATAACTATCCTGTCGACACTGCCAACTGCGGGCGTAGGCGCATTACTCGCGTTGATGCTAGCAGGAGCCGAACTGGATGTGATTGCCATTATCGGCATCATTTTGCTTATCGGCATCGTGAAGAAAAACGCCATCATGATGATCGACTTCGCCCTCGCGGCGGAGCGTGAACAAGGCATGAAACCGTACGATGCGATTTACCAGGCCTGTTTACTGCGTTTCCGTCCGATTCTAATGACGACTCTCGCCGCCCTGCTAGGTGCATTGCCGTTGATGCTCTCAACCGGTGTGGGTGCGGAGCTGCGCCGCCCGCTGGGGATTGGCATGGTCGGTGGTCTGCTGGTGAGCCAGGTATTAACGCTGTTTACCACGCCGGTTATCTATTTGCTGTTTGATAACCTGTCGCATGCGGTGCGCCGCCGCTTTGGTCGTCGTGATGAGGAAGTGCTGTGAAATTCTTTGCACTGTTCATCTACCGGCCCGTCGCCACCATTCTGCTGACCGCCGCCATCACATTGTGCGGCGTGTTGGGCTTTCGCCTGCTGCCTGTGGCTCCGCTGCCACAGGTGGATTTCCCGGTTATTATGGTCAGCGCTTCACTGCCGGGTGCCTCACCTGAAACCATGGCATCGTCAGTGGCAACACCACTTGAACGGGCACTCGGGCGTATTGCTGGCGTGAATGAGATGACCTCATCGAGTTCGCTTGGCAGCACGCGTATCATTCTGGAATTTACTTTTGACCGCGATATCAACGGAGCAGCGCGTGATGTGCAAGCCGCGATAAACGCCGCGCAAAGCCTGCTGCCAAGCGGAATGCCAAGCCGCCCGACCTATCGCAAAGCTAACCCGTCAGATGCACCCATTATGATCCTGACGCTAACTTCCGATACGTTTTCGCAAGGCCAGCTCTACGATTTCGCCTCCACACAACTGGCGCAGACCGTCTCGCAGATTGATGGTGTGGGCGATGTGGATGTCGGCGGCAGTTCATTGCCTGCGGTGCGTGTGGATCTCAACCCACAAGCACTATTCAACCAGGGCGTTTCGCTCGATGCCGTCCGCACCGCTATCGACAATGCTAACGTGCGCCGTCCGCAAGGTGCGGTGGAAGATAGTTCTAAACGCTGGCAATTGCAGACAAACGATGAGCTAAAAACCGCAGCGGAATATAAGCCGTTAATCATTCATTACAACAATGGTGGTGCGGTACAACTGAGTGATGTCGCTAACGTCACCGATTCAGTACAGGACGTGCGTAACGCCGGGATGACCAACGCGAAACCCGCAATTTTGCTGATGATTCGTAAATCCCAGGAAGCGAACATCATCGAGACGGTTGACAGGATCCGGGCGAAAATCCCTGAGTTGCGTGAAACGATTCCTGCGTCGATCGATTTGCAAATCGCCCAGGATCGCTCGCCAACCATTCGTGCCTCTCTTGCTGAAGTCGAGCAGTCGTTGGTTATCTCGGTCGCACTTGTGATTCTGGTGGTGTTCCTGTTCCTGCGCTCCGGGCGCGCAACACTGATACCCGCAGTCGCGGTTCCGGTGTCGCTCATCGGCACCTTCATCGCTATGTACCTGTGCGGCTTTAGCCTCAATAACCTGTCGCTAATGGCGCTAACCATCGCCACCGGTTTTGTGGTGGATGACGCTATAGTGGTGTTGGAGAATATCTCCCGCCATCTAGAAGCGGGCGTGAAACCATTGCAGGCAGCACTTCAGGGCGTACGCGAAGTTGGTTTTACCGTGTTGTCGATGAGCCTGTCGTTAGTCGCCGTTTTCTTGCCTTTGCTATTAATGGGTGGCTTGCCAGGCCGGCTGTTTAAAGAATTTGCAGTCACGCTTTCAGTCGCCATCGGTATCTCACTGGTGGTGTCGATTACGCTTACACCGATGATGTGTGGCTGGTTATTAAAGAATAAACCGCAGCATACCCCAACCCGTAACCGTGGATTTGGACGCGTACTTGTCGCGATGCAACAAGGTTATGGGCGTTCGCTGAAATGGGTGCTAAACCATACGAAATTGGTGGGTGTTGTGCTGCTGGCAACCATCGCACTGAATATCTGGCTGTATATCGCGATTCCAAAAACCTTTTTCCCCGAGCAAGACACCGGGCGCTTGATGGGGAACATTCAGGCCGACCAAAGCATTTCATTTCAGGCGATGCGTGGGAAGTTACAGGACTTTATGAAAATCGTCCGGGATGATCCGGCGGTGGATAATGTAACGGGCTTCACCGGTGGTTCACGGGTAAACAGCGGCATGATGTTTATCTCATTAAAGCCGCTTTCTGAGCGTAAAGAGACGGCACAACAGGTTATCGATCGTTTACGTAAATCACTGGCAAAAGAACCCGGTGCGAGCCTGTTCTTAATGGCCGTGCAGGATACTCGTGTCGGCGGACGCCAGGCCAATGCCAGTTATCAGTACACGCTGCTGTCGGATAATTTGGCCGATCTGCGCACCTGGGAGCCCAAAATACGCCAGGCGCTGGCCAAACTGCCACAGCTCGCTGATGTGAACTCCGATAGCCAGGATAACGGCGCAGAAATGGATCTGATTTATGACCGTGAAACCATGTCACGGTTGGGCATAAGCGTTCAAGATGCCAATAATCTGTTAAATAACGCCTTTGGCCAGCGGCAGATTTCGACAATTTACCAGCCGCTTAACCAGTACAAAGTGGTGATGCAAGTCGACCCGCGTTACACCCAGGACATCAGCGCGTTGGACCAAATGTTCGTTATCAATAAAGAAGGCAAAGCCATCCCGCTTTCGTATTTTGCCAAATGGCAACCGGCAAACGCGCCTCTTGCCGTTAACCATCAGGGGTTATCAGCCGCCTCCACCGTGTCATTTAACTTGCCTACTGGCGTGTCGTTATCGGAAGCCAGTGACGCCATCGACCGCACTATGACGGCATTAGGCGTGCCTTCAACCGTGCGCGGGATGTACGCGGGAACCGCGCAGGTATTCCAGGACACCATGAAATCCCAGGTGTTGCTGATTATCGCCGCCATCGCCACGGTGTATATCGTGTTGGGGATTTTGTATGAGAGCTACGTTCACCCGCTAACAATCCTCTCCACCCTGCCTTCTGCAGGCGTTGGTGCTTTGTTAGCCCTGGAAATATTTGGCGCGCCGTTTAGCTTAATCGCGCTCATTGGCATCATGCTACTGATTGGTATCGTGAAGAAAAACGCCATCATGATGGTCGACTTCGCCATCGACGCGCAGCGTAACGGCAATCTGCAACCGGAAGAGGCGATTTTCCAGGCCTGCTTGCTACGTTTTCGCCCGATTATGATGACCACGCTGGCCGCACTTTTCGGTGCATTGCCATTAGTGCTCACCAGCGGCGACGGTGCGGAACTGCGCCAGCCGCTTGGGATCACCATCGTAGGCGGTCTGGTAGTCAGCCAGTTGCTGACGTTGTACACCACGCCGGTGGTGTATTTGTTCTTTGACCGCCTGCGGATGCGGTTTGCGCGTAAAAATGATCGTCTTGCGACAACGGATTAATCATCCCATGGCACTGGAATATCCAAAATAATTGGAGTTGCAGCAAGGCCGCAAGTGAATGAGTCCCGATGAGCTTACTTGAGTAAGTGATTTGGGCGAAAGAGCGCAGCAACGCTGCTGCAGCTTCAAGTATGAAGGATATTTAAATGACTGAACTGCCTGCCGCCGTGCGCTGGCAACTGTGGATTGTCGCCTTTGGCTTCTTCATGCAATCGCTCGACACTACTATCGTCAACACTGCCCTGCCTTCGATGGCGGCGAGCCTGGGTGAAAGCCCGTTACACATGCACTCGGTTATCGTGTCGTATGTGTTGACGGTCGCGGTGATGTTGCCCGCAAGCGGCTGGCTGGCAGACCGTGTTGGCGTGCGCAATATATTCTTCACTGCCATTGTGCTGTTCACCATTGGCTCACTACTCTGCGCGCACGCCTCCACGCTTAACGAACTAGTGATGGCGCGAGTGGTGCAAGGGATTGGCGGGGCCATGATGGTGCCCGTCGGGCGCTTAACAGTGATGAAAATCGTCCCGCGCGAACAATATATGGCGGCGATGACCTTCGTCACTTTGCCCGGGCAAATTGGCCCGCTGCTTGGCCCGGCACTCGGCGGCGTGCTGGTGGAGTATGCCTCATGGCACTGGATCTTCCTGATTAACCTGCCGGTTGGCATTATCGGCGCCATCGCCACGCTATGGCTGATGCCGAACTACACCATGCAGACGCGCAAATTCGACATGATGGGCTTTGTCTATTTGGCGTTTGGTATGGCGGCACTGACTATTGCACTTGATGGCGCAAAAGGTTTAGGCGTGAGCCCATCCACGGTGTGGTTGTTGGTCGGTGGCGGTACTGCAGCAATGGCGCTCTACCTATGGCACGCCAAAGCCAATGATAACGCTCTATTCAATCTCAATCTTTTTAAGACGCAGACTTTCTCGCTCGGCCTGTTAGGCAGTTTTTGTGGCCGTATCGGCAGCGGCATGATCCCGTTTATGACGCCGGTATTCCTGCAGATCGGACTTGGCTTTTCGCCATTCCACGCGGGCCTGATGATGATCCCAATGGTATTGGGAAGCATGGGCATGAAACGCATTGTGGTGCAGGTGGTTAACCGCTTTGGCTATCGCCATGTTTTGGTCGCCACCACGCTCGGTTTATCACTGGTTATTCTGCTGTTTATGGCGACGGCACTACTGGGTTGGTACTACTTGCTGCCGGTAGTCTTGTTCCTGCTTGGCATGGTCAACTCCACGCGCTTCTCGTCAATGAACACGCTGACACTGAAAGATTTACCGGACGATCTGGCAAGCGGCGGCAACAGCATGCTCTCAATGGTGATGCAGCTTTCAATGAGTATCGGTGTCACCATCGCCGGATTGTTACTGGGAATGTACGGTCATCATCAATTGACGGCGGATAGCGCCGTAGTCCACAGCGTCTTTATGTACACCTGGTTCAGTATGGCGGTGGTTATCGCCCTGCCCGCGCTGATTTTTGCTCGCGTCCCGAAAGACACCACCAAAAATGTCGTGATTGCGCGACGCAAAAGGAGGAGCTCATGAAGCTCTGGCGGCCTGGTATTACCGGCAAACTGTTCCTCGCGATTTTCTCGACCTGCCTGCTGGTGCTGGCAATCATGCATTGGGGTGTGCGGCTCAGTTTCGAACATGGGTTTATTGACTACATCAAGCGTGGCAATGAACAACGCCTGGAGATGCTAAGTGACGCGCTGGGCGAACAGTATGAGCAGCACGGCAACTGGCAGTTTCTGCGCAATAACGATCGCTTTATGTTCAAGCTGCTGCGCTCGTTCGAACATGGCGATGAAGAAAACCATAACCTGCCGCCACATGGTTGGCGCACCCAATTCTGGGTCGTCGACCAGGATTACAAAGTGCTAGTTGGCCCACGCGGCCCGGTTCCGACCGACGGTATGCGCCGGGCGATTAACGTTAACGGTCGCGATGCAGGCTGGGTTGTCGCCTCGCCGGTCGAACGCCTGACGCGCAACACCGATATTAATTTCGATCGCCAACAACGGCGCACCAGCTGGATAATCGTCGGCCTGGCAACACTCCTTGCTGCAGCAGCAACATTCTTGCTGGCACGTGGGTTATTAGCCCCGGTGAAACGCCTGGTTGAAGGGACACACAAACTGGCCGCCGGGGACTTCACTACCCGCGTGGACTCCACCAGCCAGGACGAACTCGGCAAGCTGGCGCAAGACTTTAACCAACTCGCCAGCACGCTTGAGAAAAACCACAATATGCGCCGCGCTTACATGGCCGATATTTCCCATGAATTGCGCACCCCGCTGGCGATTTTACGCGGCGAGCTGGAGGCCATTCAGGATGGCGTGCGCAAATTCACGCCGGAATCCGTGGCGTCACTGCAAATGGAAGTCGCTACACTGACCAAACTGGTTGATGACCTGCACCAATTGTCGATGTCAGACGAAGGCGCACTGGCCTACCAAAAGCAATCTCTGGATATCATTAACCTGCTGGAGATTGTGGCGGGCGCATTCCGCGAACGCTTCAACTCACGTGGTTTAAGCATTAGCCTGGCGCTGCCAGATAGCGCCACCATTTTTGGCGACAGCGACCGTTTAATGCAGTTATTCAATAACCTGTTGGAAAACAGCCTGCGCTACACCGATGCGGGCGGCCAGCTGGTAATCTCCGGCGAAGTGGTGAATCAACGTTTTGTCATGCATTTTGCCGACAGCGCGCCGGGTGTCAGCGACGAGCAGTTAACTATGCTGTTTGAGCGTTTTTACCGTACTGAAGGTTCCCGCAACCGCGCCAGTGGCGGCTCAGGACTTGGTCTGTCTATCTGCCAGAATATTGTTGCCGCCCATAACGGCAAGCTTTACGCCTCGCATTCGCCTTTCGGCGGGGTAAGCATTACAGTAGAGTTACCGCTGGAGCCAGAATCGTTGAGACCTGTATGACCGAATTGCCAATTGACGAAAACACACCGCGTATTTTAATTGTTGAAGACGAGCCAAAGCTCGGCCAACTGTTAATTGATTACTTACGTGCTGCGGGATATGCGCCAGAGTTGATTACCCATGGCGACAAAGTGCTGCCTTTCGTGCGCCAGACGCCGCCGGATTTGATCCTGCTCGATTTAATGCTGCCAGGCACCGATGGCCTGACGCTGTGCCGTGAAATTCGTCGTTTCTCAGAAATTCCGATTGTCATGGTGACCGCTAAAATCGAGGAAATCGACCGCCTGCTTGGCCTGGAAATTGGTGCCGATGATTATATCTGCAAGCCTTATAGCCCGCGGGAAGTGGTAGCGCGCGTCAAAACCATTTTGCGCCGCTGCAAACGCCAGCGCGATCCGGTTGCAGCCGATGAAATCAGCCCGTTAATCATCGACGAAGGTCGTTTTCAGGCGAGCTGGCGCGACAAACTTTTGGATTTAACACCAGCTGAATTCCGCCTGCTGAAAACGCTGTCTCACGAGCCGGGCAAAGTCTTTTCACGCGAGCAGTTACTCAACCAGCTTTATGATGATTACCGCGTAGTGACTGACCGCACTATCGACAGTCATATTAAAAACCTGCGCCGCAAGCTCGAAGCGTTAGACGAAGAACAGTCGTTTATCCGTGCGGTCTACGGCGTGGGTTACCGCTGGGAGGCGGACGCCTGCCGGATTGCGTAAAGGTAGTTTCTGGAACTAATAAGCGCTACAATTCCCGCCCTAAAATTGTGCCTTATGCACACGCTTTCAAACCACCGCACCATATGCGGTGGTTTCTGACCTGAAATCAGACGAGAACCCCATGTTTAAACCAGAACTTCTATCCCCGGCCGGAACGCTGAAAAATATGCGTTACGCTTTCGCCTATGGCGCAGATGCTGTCTACGCTGGCCAGCCGCGTTACAGCCTGCGCGTGCGCAATAACGAATTCAACCACGAAAACCTCCAGCTCGGCATCAACGAAGCCCATGAGCTCGGCAAAAAATTCTACGTGGTTGTCAACATTGCCCCACACAACGCTAAGCTGAAAACCTTTATCCGTGACCTGAAACCGGTTATCGATATGGGCCCGGATGCGCTGATCATGTCTGACCCTGGTCTTATCATGATGGTGCGTGAAGCATTCCCGGAAATGGACGTTCACCTGTCAGTGCAGGCCAATGCCGTAAACTGGGCAACCGTGAAGTTCTGGAAACAGATGGGTCTGACCCGCGTGATTTTGTCACGCGAACTGTCGCTGGAAGAAATTGCTGAAGTGCGTGAACAAGTGCCAGATATGGAACTGGAAATCTTCGTTCATGGCGCATTGTGCATGGCCTATTCTGGCCGCTGCCTGCTGTCGGGTTACATCAACAAGCGTGACCCGAACCAGGGCACCTGCACCAACGCCTGCCGTTGGGAATACAAAGTTGAAGAAGGCAAAGAAGATGATGTCGGCAATATCGTGCATCTTCATGAGCCGATTCCGGTACAAAACATTGAGCCGACTTTGGGCGCGGGCGCACCAACCGATAAAGTGTTTTTGATGGAAGAAGGCAAACGCCCTGGCGAATACATGACGGCGTTCGAAGACGAACACGGCACCTACATCATGAACTCGAAAGATCTGCGCGCCATCGAACACGTTGAGCGCCTGACCAAAATGGGCGTGCACTCGCTGAAAATCGAAGGCCGCACCAAATCCTATTACTACTGTGCGCGTACTGCTCAGGTTTATCGCCGTGCAATCGACGATGCCGCAGCAGGCAAACCGTTCGACCCAACGCTTCTGACCACGCTGGAAGGTCTGGCACACCGTGGCTACACCGAAGGTTTCTTACGTCGTCATAATCATGATTCTTATCAGAATTACGAGTACAGCCACTCGGTTTCTGAAAGTCAGCAATTTGTCGGTGAATTTACCGGTGAACGCCGTGGCGGTCTGGCAGAAGTGAAAGTGAAGAACAAATTCCTGCTCGGCGACAGTCTGGAATTAATGACGCCGCAAGGTAACGTCACCTTCACCCTTGAAGTGCTGGAAAATACCAAATCGCAGCCGATTGAAGTCGCACCTGGCGATGGCCATATTGTATGGATGCCGGTGCCAGAGGATGTGTCGCTGGATTATGCGTTGCTGATGCGCAATTTAGTTGCTCAGAACGCGCGCTAAGTCACTCATTGTGGGTATTTTTTCCGCGCCAGAACATTTCTTAGAAACCGATCACATACCGCTTCGCTGTATACGGTTATTATCGCCGGGCTGAAAAACATAACCCATAAATGCTAGTTGTACCAAGAACCACCTCATTGGCCTGTGGAATCTCCCTTCCGCAGGCCACCTTTTTATCGTTACCGATTCAACATTTGCAAACACCGTTGCGCCAGTTTCAATCCAGAAACATTAATTGCCTTTATTAACCTGCCCCATTAATTCGCTGAATAAATCCAGGATTTGAACGTCACTCATCTGCAACAAGCTGTCACCTATATAGAACTCAGTTTTACACCAACCAGGCACTTCCGCCTCGTCCATATTGCTGAACAACCAATACCCATGCCGACGGGCAATGTCATCCCGTGCATTTAGTAATGCTGTTTTTTCTGCGTCAAAATACGCATGAAACATATTTACCTGAGGAGTGCGCGGCAAAATACGAATGCCCGGTATTGCTTGAAGGCAAGCGGCCAGGCTCAATGTCCGCTGATAACAAGACTCAAGTATGGCTAATTGCTTATCAAAACGCATCGCGGTAGATATCACCATTGGACTTTGCGTCACCAGGTTGCCGCCTAATCGTCTTTGCCAGAGACGTGCCTGTTGTATGAAGTCGGTATCGCCTGCCAGCAGTGCGCCAGCAAGACCGCCGAGACCTTTATAGGCTGAGACATAGACTGACGAGAAACCATCAGCAATTTCGGCATATGACCGTTGGTAATAGGCTTTGGTTTCCCACAGGCGCGCCCCATCCATATGCAGAGTTGTACCTGACTGCGCGGCACTCTTTTTCAGCGCCTCCAGTTCTTCCCACTCCGGTAGTTGCCCGCCAATCTCACGTGCTGGTAACTCTACGACCAGACAACCCAGAGGCTCAGCAACAGCTGACAAGTCTTCCTCCACAATAGGCCGAAGTCGATGTCCTACCGTCACGCCATGCAACTGCATTAAAGCCTGATAGGATTGCTTTTCGTGAAGCAGGAGATGTGAAGATGCATGTACCCCAAAGCGCTGCAGTCGCTTTCTCTCGCACCAGATATTTACTGCTATCAACTGCGCCATAACACCGCTGGGCATGAATACGGCCGATTGCTTGCCCAGCAGTTTTGCCACTTTCGCTTCAAAGTGTTGAATGAATGCACCTTCACCATAAACGTCATGGGTTACATCATTAGACTGCGCCCATTCAGCCATTTCCTGAAACATCTGCGCTGGCGTCGATTGAGAAAATCCCTTTAATTCGACAGTGCAGGACGCTCTGAGACGCCCACGTTCTTCTTCAATGTTGTTCATCATCATATTTCTTTTTTTATTGAGTGAATGTTGTTGTGTATTTTTAGTTATTCAATGCGTTGAAAGCCGTCAGATATAATACTTACGCATAAAACTCTATGTATGTCATTTATCAATAATATGCTTTGTCCCGAACTATTCATCGCTGAACCCCGCAGACTCAGTCTGTTCTTACCCGCAAATCCTTCACATAAGATACACTTTGAATTCAACTACATTTCCAGAGGTCCGCCATGGAGCAGTTTCCCGTATCA
This sequence comes from Buttiauxella sp. BIGb0552, assembly GCF_004366275.1. Lineage (NCBI taxonomy): Bacteria > Pseudomonadati > Pseudomonadota > Gammaproteobacteria > Enterobacterales > Enterobacteriaceae > Buttiauxella > Buttiauxella sp. BIGb0552. Next base: position 500,509 of record NZ_SODY01000004.1, on the reverse strand, counting down.
CTCGTCATTCTGAACGGCAAAGGTGCCAACAACGACATCTTGCGTAGCGCCGTAAAAGTCATGCGTGACGAGGGTTACACGTTACACATCCGCGTTACCTGGGAACAAGGTGACGCGATTCGTTACGTTGAAGAAGCATCTCGTATGGGTGTCGATACCGTCATTGCTGGCGGCGGCGATGGCACGATAAACGAAGTGGCAACCGCGCTGGCGCAACTCGCTCCGGAACATCGCCCGGTATTAGGTATTTTACCACTCGGTACTGCCAACGATTTTGCCACCAGCATAGGCATTCCGCAGGAGCTGGATAAAGCATTGCAGCTGGCAATAGTCGGCAAAGGCGTGCCTATCGATCTGGTACAAGTGAACGAATCGGCCTGGTTTATTAATATGGCAACCGGCGGTTTTGGTACACGCATCACTACTGAAACACCTGAAAAGTTGAAAGCTGCGCTCGGTGGTATCGCTTATTTTGTTCACGGATTGATTCGCCTGGACACGCTCAAACCAGACCGCTGCGAAATTCGTGGACAAGATTTTGAGTGGCAAGGCGATGCGCTGGTGATCGGTATTGGCAATGGCCGCCAGGCGGGCGGTGGGCAGGAACTTTGCCCGCAGGCATTGATTAATGATGGTTTATTAGAGTTGCGTATTTTTACTGGCGAAGAGTTGCTGCCAGCAATTTTTAAAACGCTGACGCAACCTGACGACAATCCAAATATTATTGATGGGCGTTCATCCTGGTTCGAGATAACCGCCCCGCACGACATTACTTTTAACCTTGATGGCGAGCCGCTGACCAGCCAGAAGTTCCGCATTGATATACATCCCAATGCGATAAGCTGCCGCCTGCCACCAAACTGCCTGCTGTTAGGTTAGCGGGTTATTTACTGCACAGTAATGAAGGTGAACGGCTGGTTGTGAAAAGCCAGCTGGAGCCAGTCAATTGTTTGATATTAAGAAAAAACTTCGCATCGGGTTCTAAATAGAAGAGCGGAAATGTTCTCTTTAATAATGGGATATCCGTTGGGCTTCCAGTTGAATCCGTCACTGACTTTGAAATGAGAAAATAATCATTTCCCTTACGCTGAAAATCAAAAAATACATTCTGACTCACTTGTTCAACCAGATTGTTGTTCAATATAACCTCACCCCGTAGCAGCACCGCCCCGGTATCACCATTAAAAACATATTGCATCGTAACATTTGCAACATTGTCTTTACGATGAAGTATTAATTCGCCAGTGCAGCTAAAATGCGTATTTTTCCAATACAGATATATCTTAACCGACGCGATACAGGATGTGATGATCAGTAAGCCTACTAATAACCATGAAGTATTATTTTTCAAACGCATTTCCATTATCCGCTATAACATAATGTGTGACACAGTGGTTCTTTCGCCAGGCACTAAATGGACCTTCGCAGGCCACAGCAGAAAAACGGGCAAAATTGTTATAAGCCGTTAAATAGACATAATGAAAATCTTCACAACTCAATTTAAAATCACGCACAAATAAACGATGTTTTTTATAGTCAGTGGTATCGGAATTCACAAAATAGCTGCAGTTACTCTGAGTAATTAGCGGTTTAAATTCTGTGAAGCGGTTATCCATGCTGGCTTGCCAGGTTAAAAGCGCCCCACCTAAACAGAGCACTAGCACCATTGCACTTACGCCAAACCACCCCCTGGTGAGCGAAGAAGACAAACGTTGCACGACCTTACGCGGCTGTGTTTGCACAGGTGTAGAAGGTTGCGGTAGCTCCGTAACAATGTTTTCGCCTTCTTCGCTGCGGGTTATCTTCAACGTATTTTCAAGTTTGACCCCGACCTTTGGGACGGTGACGATATAGTCCTCATTAAGGCCAAACTCTTTAAATGCCCGCCGCAAAAGGGAAATATTTTGATAGAAGGTATTATTGGTTACCTGGGCTCCATTACTCACCCAGACTTCATGGAAAAAGCGTTCCCGAAGAACCACTTCCCCTTGACAATTAACCAACAATGCCAGGCATCTGCTCGCAGGTATACTCAGTGACAGGGGTGGCTTGTCGCTATTAATAGCGATAATCCTGTGCTTTTCAGGTAGAAAGGCCGCCACGCCATTCAAGATAATTTGTTTATTCACGCTATTCCTTACGCATTCAGATCTGGGGGGTGTAAAAGGCTTATTAGATCTGTTTATTTAATCGACAAAGCATAACCCCACTGATTTCCCTCATCGTTTATTATGACAAATTTAACTACACCATCCTGTAAATCTACCTTATTAAACGTAAAGAGCGGTTGCTGCGAAAAAGGACTTAAGGTTATTCCCGAAGCAGAATACCCGGCTATTTCTACCTCGGCCAAAGAGATATTCCAGGGTGTTGGGTTGGATACCGTCACTCCCTCACCCGAGCGCGTAAAACGTAATTGATTCCCCGCATCCTCGGTCAACCGCCCCACTCCAACTGGACGCCAAAACACTTTCAGCTGCGTACGAAATGCCAGCAGGATTTTTTCATTTTGTACCTCTGACTGATTAGGCGGGATCTCATAAATATTTAGCCAAAACAGAGATTCACGGTCATCTGGCAAACCTTTAGCGCTGGTTAGCAGCCTGATAGAACGCTGCTCAAGCGGCGCAAGGCGAAAAATGGGCGGCAGTACTACAAACGGCGATTCGGCAGTTTGCGGGAGACCTTGAGGGTCACCATCGTCAATCCACGCCTGCACCATCACCGGATAATCGGCACTGTTGGCAAGCGTAATGGATTGGTTCACCGCTCCCTTGTCAAAAACCACCCGCGTGGCACTCAGGTTAACCACCGCCTGTACGGGTAAGGCTAAACATAGCCACAAAAACAGCAGTCTACTGAAGACGCATAAGGATTTGGGCATGAGCCTGATACCTCCCTGTTTCCAGTTGATCACTTGAGAAGCGTTCAAGACGCGCTTCAAATGTTTCCTGGTAACTATCAACACCACTCTGGGTTCCGGTTTTTACCTGCGAGCCACCCAAAACAGGCACCCAACCGGCGCTTGCGCCTGTTCCAGCAACGTCGGTGGTCAAGAAGTTCATCGGCAAACCATTGCGTAATATTCTGACGCCAACACCCCGCGCATGACCCGGTGCGCCGTAAGCATCATCAAGTAAGTGAGTCACCGCACTCCCGCTAGTCAGGCCATATTTTTGTGCTGCCAGGACATTCGCCTCAGGAGCCAGAAACCCGAGTGCGACGTTCTGCTTGTTGGTGACAACTCCTGAAACCACGTTGGATTCGCAAGTAAACTCCAGTGAGAAAGGTGCACTGACGCTACGCCCTGCTCTGATATCCGTGGCACTAACTCGCGGTAATTGCACAAAAGGTGTGAAATGGATCACCTGACAAATCGCCCCTCGCCGCACGGTAATCCCATTATTGTAGAGGCTAATCACCGACGGCCATTCGTGATACCAGCCAGCCCAGTTACCGCCACGATGCGCCTGGCCCACTTTGATGCCATTCGAGTCGAGCCCTGGCCCGCGAAACACAACATAAGCATTCGGGTTTACCCCGGCAAAAGTGTAAGTCGCAGCCGAGCTAATAAAATATCGCGTATCCGCTGTTTTGATCAGCTCCACACGAATCGGCGAAAAGTTTTTGGCTTTAATTAAAAAGTTGCCGTCTTTATCCGTATCAAGGTTAGTCATTGCGATCTGCTGCCAGATATCCGTGAATACCTGTCCGGTCGCTTCCAGCGTAATTCGCATCGCCACATTTCTGGCAAGCGTCAGATAAGCCCCCGGCACATCTTGCGCTTCATACCACCCGGCATAAGCGTCATCCCCGTTGGTGGAAAACGCCTGGTAAAGCTGGCCTGCGGTATCCGGCGTACAGCGGTAAAACACCAGTTCAGGGTCCCACCCGCCTTTGTGTGCATATTGGGTAAAAGGAATCCCCCCAGCTGCCGCCAGCACCGTACCAGGCGGTTGGAAAATATTATTGCTGCTGACATCAATCGATTTACTCACGCCGGTCAGTTGCCCGTTCTTAGCATCGGCCCCACTAAGACCCCACCAGGCTTCAGCTTTGCCATCGCTGGCCGAACTCAGGCGATGTGAACCGAATTGACTGTTCGCACCGGTATACGGGTAAATAATGTATTCACATGCCGCCTGCGCCGTAGCGCTTAACATCATCAGTATGACGATCGCGAGTTTTGTCCTGATTTTCACTTAATGGTTTCCTTACGCGTCCAAACACTGGGCAGTTAGCGCGATCATCGCCTGCTGGGGGTCGTCATCTGTTAACTGATATTTAAATGCGCACCTTTCATCAGGGCCATCGCCCCAGCGCACGGTTAACTGTCCTTTCATTGCCGGTAAACGGGCATACACCTGGTTTGCCTGCCCCACCATCCCGACAACCTGATTGTGTTCATCAAAGACTTCCGCACCTTGGGGGAGCGAGCCACGGCGAGTAGTGACATCTATCAACGCCGCGGTTCCTTTTATCGTTGAGAACGATAACTTCACTGCGGCTCCGGCATACGGTGCAACGCGCTGCTGGTTATCCTCAAGCTCAATGTCGGCCGCCATATTACGGGTGTCTAACTGAACATTATTAAAACGATAAGGTGTTAGCGACGGCACTAGCGCGAAGCCTTGAGCGTTGATGGCTGCGCCCTGGCCATTACTCACGCGAGCCCCTTCGGCTCCCTTAGCCTCCACCAGCGCAAAGGTGTCGCCAAGCCATGGTCCAAGCGTCACGCCGCCACGGTGCACAACTGCTGCACCACGCATTCCTCCCGCCCATTGCTTATAGTTTTCGGCTTGTGAATAGCTGCCGTTCAAGGTGCCAAACGAAGTCATTTTTTGCAGCGAGGCGCTCCAGTTCTTTTGTGCAGCCTCGCCCGATGCGTTCTGGTATCCCGCAGAAACGGCATAGCTTGCGCTATCGTCCTCACTGATTGAGCCCGCAAGCGAAGCCTGATAACTCGCGCCACTGGTTTTACTATGGCTAGTTGAAAGCGAGAGATAATCTTCACCCGTACCAAACTTCAGCGGCACAGAGAATGTCAGTGTGACAATATTTTCCGCCTGCCCATGCCTGACATTCTGCCCTGGCTGCCCATCTGCACGTCGCGTGGTATCACGCCAGAATGTTTGCTGGCGGCTCGCGGCCAGGTTGTAGCTAATTTGTCGCCACTGATTGGCATAACCAAACTGAAGCTGTGTATTGCGCCCGCGCTCGCCGTAGTAATCCATCACCGAACCGGAAAGCCATATCGAGCCATAGTCACCCAATTGCTGGTTAACGGTGGCTGTAAACTGGTTGCGCTGTGAAAGTGTATCAGAACGCCAGATATCACTGCTTTTAGCAGCATTTCGTTCACCCAACACATCACTGAAATCACGGTACCCAGCAGTGGAATAGCGGTAGCCAGCCAGTGCCACGTTGGTACCGGTTGAGTTGAATGACCGGCTCCAGGAAAGCTGTGAACGCCAGCCCGTTTGTTTGCCTTCCGGGAGCTGCGCAGATGATGCCGTCACATCCGCACCAATCGACCCAAGCTCTGAAGCCCAGACGCCACCCAGTACCGTGGAGGCGTACTCTTTCCCCAGACGAACACCACCGTTAGCCGTCAGGCTATTGGCGATACCGCGTTCAAGGGTGAAATCACCGAACCAGTTGTCATCCGTATCGTAATCACGCGCACGCCCGATAACCGCGTTATAGCGCCAGACCCCAGGACGTAAAGAGAGCGGTAGAGCTGAAAACGGAACCGTAAACTGGCTGCGGCTGCCATCGACTTCAATCACATCAACCTGCAAATCCCCCTGCCAGGCGGTGCTGGCAAGGTCGTTAATCACAAACGGCCCCTGTGCCACATTGGTTTGGTACAATGTGCGCCCGTTCTGGCTGACTACCACACGAGCCGCACTGGCCGCGGTACCGCGAATTTCTGGCGCATATCCCTGGCGGGATTGAGGCCACATCCGTTGGTCGGTTTCCAGTTTGACGCCAGTAAACGCCATGCTGCTAAACAGGTTGCCACCACTATAACTTTGACCAGCACTCAACGTGCTTTGCAGCGCCGCTACCGGGCGTTGTAGCCAGGCTTGTAAGTTATCCCACTGGTAGCGTTTTTTATCCCCATAACGGCTATAGCTTGCTGAGGATTGCTGGCGCAGTTGCCATAAACCAAAGTTAATACCCGACGTCAGCCCCAACCAACCATATTCGCTCTGGCTTCCACCGGCATCACTGTAATAAAAGTTACTGTTGTAGTTGGTAAACAACAGACTTTCCCCCGCCTGCCATTGCTCGGGGGCGACGTAATCGTGCGGCACCTGCACCATTTCAGCCTGGGGGATGGCAATATCCAGCCGTAATAGCGTGTTATCAAACACATAACTTGCCCCTACGACGCGTTTCGCGGGGCTTACACAGCTTTCGCTGCCGGGTGTGCTTAATGCCAGCACACCATTTTGTTCATAAAAAACCAACGGCAAACAAGGCGTAACATCCTCACCTTCACTACGAAACATCACTCCTTCACGGGCGATAAACCGCCCGTTTAGCCAGATATCAACCAGATATTGACCCGGAGCCACCGAAGCCTCGCTATTGAAGCGGCCAAGCCCTTGCCCATATTCGCTCCCCAACAATAAGGCTTCGTCGAAGGTGTAGTTTTCTGCCTGCGAGACGAACGGCAACACCCATCCACCCAGCGCGCAAAGACTCAGCCAGTGATGTTTTTCCATAATATTTTGCTTCCCTGCAAAGCCGCTAATGCTTCAGTGGAAGTGTTCCGCTCAGATAAGCGCCCTGATCGTTAATCCATGTCATCTGCACGCTGTCACCCGAAGGTGTACCGACTAAGGGCCATGCTTTTGTCGCACCGGGGGCAATCATCTCGCCACCCAGCTTCACGGGTTTATTGGCAACCGTCACCAGCACATGGGCAATCGATGCGTAATAGCCGCTATTGTTGGTGAGGCTAAGTTGGCGGCCTGAAACCGAAGCAGTTGTCGTTTTGTTCATCGTGTCCGGCGAGCCCTGTAAACCAGCGGGACGCCAGAACACTTTCATACGACTACGCAGCATCACGATCATCTGATTGGATGCTTCACTCCCTTTAGCCACCGGCGGGATTTGCAAGGTATTGAGCCAAAACACTGACTCTTTATCTTGTGGCAAATCCGCGCCGGTAAACTGCAAGCGCAGGGTTTGGCCACTGTGCGCGGCCATGCGAAACATAGGAGGAGTCAGCATAAAAGGTGCTCGCGCGGTTTTCGGTGTTGACTGCTCATCGCCGCTATCCAGCCAAGCTTGCATGACATTCGGAAAGTCATCCTGATTGGTTAACTGCACGCTAACTTGCTTTGCATCTGCTGGATACACCACACGATTGCCCGTCATCACCACACTTGCCTGGCTGCTTAAACAGGCACCCAGCAGGGCAAATGTCAGCAAACTTCTCCCTAAACTCATATTTCATTCCCTACGCCGTGCACTATTAAAGATAAGAAATCGCGTACTGCACTGCGGCGACAACATCACCCGCAGTAGCATTGCCGGTTGGCGAGAAGTAACGCACGGCGTAGTCGTGTTCACCAGACTGTTCTCCTGCCGGGATAGATATCCCTGCAACAGCCATTGGGTTACTTAGGTCGATAACCGTGCTGCCCGATGCATCCGTTAGCAATTGCAGTTCAACGTTATTAGCCGAACCGCTGGTTGCAAGGTTTCCGCTACTGGTGACGTTAGTGCCGATAAATAAGGTTTTAATCTCTAATGTGGAGCTGTCTACGCTGCATCCACTGACGCCCATGGTGAACGTGGTCAGCCCTGCCGAAGAGGCAGCGTCCTTAAGCTCACTTTTAGAGATGGTAGGCAACAGTACGACAGGGTGAGCATCTGAACCGTTAACGGTCACCGAACAGGTTTGTTCTGTGATCTCACCTTTGAAGGTAATAGTATTTGTTGATTCCGCGAAAGTCGCTCCACTTAATAAGGCTGCCGTGCCGAATACTACAGGTAATAAAGCTTTCATCTTGTTATCCTTGTTGTGTTGCTTTTGTCCTTATCGTGCAGTGCGGAATCCCAGAGTAAATAAGCCTGTTACTGATAAATAAACAGATAAGGTTAAGCAGTTGAGAGTGAGATATATCACCTTACACAGAAACACTGCATAAGGTATGGGCATATTATTGCTTCTTAGGAAAATTCCTAGATTTGTTTTCTGAATAATCTTTTCCACCTTTCTTATATAAGAAAAACATCTTATATAAGAGTATGTGAATTCATAAAATTCATGCGGTTATGATGATTATCAAGAAAGGAATTCGAAAGGTGAATGGTGCAGAATTATTAATCTTAACAATAAAAAACGCGCCAGGGGGGGGTAACCTGACGCGCGGTATTATGGAAGCCAGTATTAATTAAAATTGAGCCACCTGACTTGCCATCTCCCGACTATATTGGCGACTGGCATTCACCAGCATTTGGGTATAAGGATTTTGTGCCGCACCGCTTATTAAATTATCGGTACTGAGTGACTCAAGAATCTTCCCGTGTTGCATTACACCCACGCGATGACATAAATGTGCAATGACGCCTAAATCGTGTGTCACCATTAAATAGGTGAGTTTCGATTCTTGCTGTAAATCCGAAAGTAAATTAAGAATTTCCGCCTGCACCGAAACATCCAATGCTGAAGTAGGCTCATCAAGCAGCAGCACTTCCGGTTCAAGTATCAGCGCACGCGCAATCGCCACACGCTGGCGCTGCCCGCCGGAAAGCTGATGCGGATATCGGCTGCGAAACGCACGGTTCAGCCCGACCTTATCGAGCATCATATTAATGCGACGGTCACGGTCGGTGAAACCCTGAATTTGCAGCGGTTCTTCCAGAATATCGCCGATGGTATGGCGCGGATGGAGCGACCCATAGGGATCCTGAAATACCATCTGCACCATGCGGCACCGCTCGCGGCTGATTTTGTGCTCGAGTTCAGTTCCGTCAATCACCAACTTGCCCTGCCAGTGGGTAAATAAACCCGCCAGGCATTTCAGCACCGTGGTTTTCCCGGAGCCCGACTCCCCCACCAGGCCAAAAATCTCACCATGTCCGACGTTAAAATTCACGTCGAATAGCACCTGATTAGTTTTCGCCCCTTCACCAAAGGTTAAATTAAGCTGGCTGACTTCAATCATGGATGACATACGTTGCTCCTTATTCCGTTAGCCAACTAGCCTGGCGCTGTAGAACCGGTAGATGTGACCGGCGCATATCCATATCCGGCAAGGCACTGATAAGCCCTTGAGTATAGGGATGCTGCGCATTATCGAGATCATTTGCGGCGATAGATTCCACAACGCGCCCTGCATACATAACCAGCACACGATCGCAGAAACTGCGCACCAGGTTGATGTCGTGGCTGATGAAAATCAGCCCCAGCCCGCGCGACTGTACCAAATCATCGAGCAGCGCCAACACTTGCAGGCGCACTGAAACATCGAGTGCTGAAGTCGGTTCATCAGCAATGACCATTTCAGGGTCAGTGATAAGCATCATGGCAATCATGATGCGCTGCCCCTGGCCGCCGGAAACTTCATGCGGATAGAGGTTATAGACGCGCTCCGGCTGGCGAATGCGCACCACCTCCAGCATCTCCAGCACTTTCTGCTTCGCTTCTTTATGGCCGACGCGGTGGTGCGTCAGCCAGGCTTCAGCGATTTGATCCCCCACGCACATCACCGGGTTCAGTGAGTATTTCGGGTCCTGCATAATCATGGAAATTCGTTTGCCACGCACATTGCGCATTTGTGCGTCAGTAGCATTGAGCAGATCAACATCGCCAAATTGCATACGATCGGCGGTGATCTGCGCTTTTTTAGGGTGAAGTTGCAAAAGCGCGCGGCCCACTGTGGATTTCCCGGAGCCGGACTCGCCAACGATGGCTAGTTTCTCGCGCCCGAGCTGGAATGAAACACCACGCACCGCGTGGGTTTGCTGGCGACCATTAACGAATGTCACATTCAAGTCGCGTACATCAAGCAGTTGCGGCGAGTTATTCGCTGCGAGGATCGAGGATGTCACGTAAGCCATCTCCCAAGAAGTTGAATGCCAGACTGTTGATTAAAATCGCCAGCCCCGGAATCGTTACTACCCACCAGCACTCCATCATGTAAGTGCGCCCGCTGGAGATCATCGCGCCCCACTCCGGCTCTGGAGGCTGCGCGCCAAGGCCCAGGAAGCCCAGACCTGCGGCAGTCAGGATGATGCCCGCCATATTCATCGTAATGCGGATAATCACCGACGGCATGCACAGCGGCACGATGTGACGCCATAGCACACGAACCGGTGAAGCCCCTTGCAGGCGGACGGCAGAGATAAAGTCAGCTTGTCGTAATGAAAGGGTTTCCGCACGCGCAAGGCGAGCAATCGGCGGCCAGGCTGTGAGCGTAATTGCAATCACAACATGCTCAAGGCCGGGGCCGAGTGCCGCAACAAATGCCAGTGCCAGTACAAGACTTGGGAACGAAATAAAGATGTCGGTTACACGCATCAATACCATATCGACTTTTCCGCCGAAGTAACCGGCGGTCACTCCGAGCAGCAAGCCAAGCGGACCTACGGTTATCGACACCAGTAATACGATGTAAAGCGTGATGCGTGAGCCGTAAACCAGGCGGCTAAAAATATCGCGACCAAACTCATCGGTGCCAAACCAGTGCGTGGCGTTGGGTGCGGTTAGCGCGTTATTCAAATCCTGCACCAGCGGGTTAAAAGGCGCTATCCATGGGGCGAAAATTGCCACCAGCAACAACAGGAAAACAATCCCTCCCCCAATCGCCGTCAGTGGATTGCGCGCCATTTTGCCAATAAACCCAACAGCCCGCAGACCGGCTCGTTTGAAGCGTAATGAACGCTCGTCGGCGGCGGTGAGTTGTGGTGTTCCAAAGGAGACAGTCATGATTTTGTCCTCGGATCAAAGAGTTGGTAGAGCATGTCGGACAGCAGGTTCAGCAACACAAAGATCACTCCCACCACCAGCACGCAACCCATCACCGCGTTCATATCGCCAAGCAGCAGACTACCGGTGAGATAAGAACCAAAACCCGGCCACGAGAACACAGTTTCAATTAACACCGCCCCTTCCAATAAAGAGCCGTAGGCCAGCGCCACCACCGTCAGCAACTGCACCAGAATATTGCGGAACGCGTGGTTCCAGATAACCTGGCGCTCGGTCAGCCCTTTGACGCGTGCGGTGATAATGAATTCCTGCGACAGTTGAGCCAGCATAAAGCTGCGCGTCATGCGGCTGATATAGGCCAGCGAATGGAAGCCCAGCAGAGAAGCCGGAAGAATCAGATGGTTTAGCGCGTTAAAGAACACCGCGCTGTTTCCCGCCAGCAACGCATCCACTAACAGCAAACCTGTACGGCGCGGCACAATGCCATCGAGGCCTAAATCAATACGCCCTGCGCCGCCCACCCAACCCAGCCAGGCGTAGAACAGCAGCAGTCCCATCATCCCAACCCAGAAAATCGGCGTGGAATAACCCGCAAGACTGATGATACGCACGGCGTAATCGACCACGCTGTTACGGCGAGCCGCTGCCCAGACGCCAAGCGGAATACCAAGGCCCGCACCGACGATAATCGCCACCGTCGCCAGTTCAAGCGTTGCCGGGAAGACACGCAGAATATCGTCAACCACCGGTTTCCCAGTCAGCAGCGCATTGCCCAAATCACCATGCAGCAAACCACCAAGGTAAATCCAAAACTGAGTAGCCAGCGATTGATCAAACCCTAACTGGTGATAAACCTGCTGATAAGTGCTTTGGTCTGCATCCGGGCCGACAATCGCCAGCACCGGGTCGATTGGCATGACGCGGCCAATAAAGAAGGTAAGCAGCAGTAACCCAAACAAGGTGACCAGCACCTGGCTTAAGCGCTTTGAAAAACGCCGGACACGGCCGCCCGGAGCCAGCAAGATCATGCTCATCCTTTGTTCTCCCCATTTTCAGCAGCAGGCGTTTTATAAACATCACGCAGGAAAGTGGTGGCTGATGGGTGCGGCTGGTAGTTCTGCACTTCGTTGCGTACCACCACCGAATCCACCATTTGTGAAAGCGGCAATAATGCAGGGATCAACTCGTCATAACGGGTCTGAATCGCCTGATACTCTTCACGCTGCTTAGTTGGGTCACGCTCCACCAGAGCTTTATCGATTTGCTGGTTCAGCGTTTTGTCATAGAAGCTGGTACGCCAACCCTGGAAGTTAGTCAGACGAGCCGCGTCACTGTTATCCGGGTTGTAGACCAGAGAGCGCAGGCTGGAATGTGGATGCGGTTCTACGCCACTGCCGCCGCGCCCAACCAACATGTCGAACTTACGCTCGCGCATTGCGCCGTAAATCTGGTTGCCCGTGCCGGTTACGATTTTCGCGTTGATTCCCGCCTGCATCAGCGTGGATTGCACCGCAATCGCGATATTCAGGAAGGGTTGGTCCGCCAACACGCGCAGCGTGGTATCAAACCCGTCAGGATAACCAGCTTCAGCCAACAGTTTTTTGGCCCGTGGAATATCCAGCGCATAGCCTGGGTTCGGAAGCGTTGCAGGCATACCTGATTGAATTGGACGCTGATGCAGCACGCCGTATCCCGGCATCAATGCTTTATTGATACCCTGATAATCAATCAGATAACGCACAGCTTCACGCACTTTCGGGTTGGCGAAATGCGCTTCCTTCATGCTCATGGCAACGTAATAAATGGTGCCTTTTTTTACGGCATCGACGGTCAAATCGGGATCTTTTCGCAAGGCGTTTACGTCAGATACCGCCATGTTGCTGGCAATATCCAGATCGCCTTTGGAGATCATCAGCCGTAAAGTTTGCGACTCCTGGAAGTGGCGGAATACCACGCGGGAGAGTTTAGGCGCGCCGCGCCAGTAATCCGGGTTACGCTTCATACGCAATACATCTTTTGCTTGCCACACATCAAGGCTAAATGGCCCAGAACCCGCTTCGTTGGTCGTCAGCCAACGATTGCCCCAGTCATCGTTTTGTACATGCTGTTCTACCGTTTTACTGTCCAGCACCACGATACTTCCGAGTGCGGCCAGCGAATAGATAACCAGCTGTGGGTCGTTGGCTTTAGGCAGCGTGATTTCAACCGTTGAAGCGTCCAGTGCTTTGACATGCTCATCAACGTTCTTTTTGCTAAAACCGTAGGATTTCCATACTGATGCCTGCGCCAAATTGAGGTGTAAAACGCGGCGCATTGACCACACCACGTCTTCTGCGGTGAGTTCGTTACCAGAGTGGAATTTCACGCCATCACGCAGGTGGAACGTCAGGCGGTTGCCATCTTCCGAGATATCCCAGGAGGTTGCCAGTGCCGGGCGCACGTTGGTGAGTTTCGCCGGGTCTAACTCCACCAGCGAGTCATAGAGGTTTACCACCAGTCCCACCACTTCGTTACCGGTCATGGCGGCCGGGTCGAGGGTGAGCAGGTTATTCATATTCATGCCGATGATCAGCTGGTCAGGTGGCGTTTTCGCCATCACCGAGCTACTACCGAACATGAACAGGAGCGTGAGCAGCCACGCCCCCAGTCGGGAGCTTCGATTCATGATAGATACCGTTTTGTAGGGTCAGTATTCCCCGGCGTCTTTCGCGCCGGGCTTATTATTTTTACGGCTGTTAGTCTTTGCTTACGGTATGCGTTTCGATATACGAGAAATTAATGTCTTCACCAAGGCCCGGACGCTGTGGCAAATGCACAAAACCATCGGCATCCATCGGGTCAACGATGCTGTTCAGGTACGCTGCTGGCTCATCGTATTCAAGGAACGGGTGCAGTAAACCACGCTCGTACCAGCGGCAATTACGAATTGCGCCCACTACTGCGAGGCTTGCCGCACCATTGCCATGAACTTCGCAGTCCATGCCGAAGGACTCAGCAAGAGCAGCAACTTTCATGGTTGGTGAAATGCCACCAACGCCGTTCGCCCCCGCACGCAGGATGTCGCACGCGCCCGCTTTTACCCAGTCTGCACGACTATGGTGTTTGCCGCCGAGGCTTTCTGGCCCGACAACGTCGATAGATAAGTTCTCAGAAAGCCAGACGTAAGACGCCATGCTCTCTTCTTCCATCGGCTCTTCGAACCAGGCAAAGTTGAGTTTTTCCAGCGCCTTGCCAATGTAGAGCGCCTGACTGCGGCTGTACCAGTGGTAGCCATCAAGCATTAAATCGATATCCGGGCCAACGGCTTCACGCACGGCGGCACAGGCTTTAACATCCATTTTTGGGTCTGGAGCGAAGGCAACCGGTGGCATCCAGGTGTGAAGTTTGATGGCTTTATAGCCGCGAGCGACCAGCTTTTCAGCGAACTGGCCGAATTCGTCTGGCGTAGATAAACCGCCTTCCAGTTCGTCGCCGCACATGGTGCTGCCGTAAGCCGGCACTTTGTCGCGGAATCCACCAAGCAATTTGTAGACCGGCACTTTCAGTTTGCGGCCAATTAAATCCCACAGTGCTTGCTCAACAAACGAGAGCGCACGTTCGGTAAGTTGGTGTGCGCTGCCACGCTGCCAGTGCACCAGGTCTTGCCAGATCCGCTCGCGGTTAAACGGGTCTTGCCCGACCAGAACTTTACGGAAGAAGGCATTGACGACATAAGGGCGCACCACTTCCGGTGGCGCGAAAGAGTAACCACAGTCACCTTCATCGGTGGTGATCGTCAGCATCGCCATTTTCGCAAGGCTTTCCGGACCCGGGTGAGAATGGCCTGCACTGTCAGAAACTCGGCGGGTTGGGTAAGTAAAAACGGTTACGTTTACGGATTCTATTTTCACGGCTGTTATTGTCCCTTTGTTAATTTAAAACAGCGTTTCATCACTTACTCTATGCGTAAAAATTCACCTCCGCCTCGTTCAAAGGTGCTTAAATGCGCGTGATTTTTTGGACATATGTCCAGGGGGGCGTGATGCTTTTCACAAAATGTTATGGAACTGTGATGAAGGTAACTGATGGATTTGGGGAAGTTTTCGGCGGGCGTCGCTGCGCTAACCCGCCAGCAATACGCAGAAAATCAGGCGATAGTCACTTTGCTGTTCAGATACACATCCTGCACAGCATTAATCAACTTAACACCCTCAGGCATAGATTTCTTAAAGGCTTTGCGGCCCAGAATCAGCCCCATGCCACCCGCACGCTTGTTAATGACAGCGGTACGCACTGCATCTGTCAGGTCGGTTTCACCTCCAGCGGCACCACCCGAGTTAATCAACCCTGCGCGACCCATATAGCAGTTGGCCAGTTGGTAACGCACCAGATCTATGGGGTTATCACTGGTCAGTTTGGTGTACACGCGGTCGTCGGTGTATCCAAAGTTTACCGCCTTGTAACCCCCGTTATTTTCGGCCATTTTCTGCTTCACAATATCCGCACCAATAGTGGCGGCCAGATGGTTTGCCTGGCCAGTGAGATCGGCACTTACGTGGTAATCCACACCGTCTTTTTTAAAGTCCGGGTTACGCAGATATGCCCAAAGAACAGTGACCAGCCCCAGCTCATGTGCGCGTTCAAATGCAACCGAGATCTCCTCAATCTGGCGGCGTGACTCTGGCGAACCAAAGTAAATGGTCGCCCCCACTGCCACCGCGCCCATATTGAACGCCTGCTCAACACTTGCATATAACGTCTGGTCGAAAGTATTTGGGTAACTGAGCGTTTCGTTATGGTTAAGTTTGACGAGGAAAGGAATGCGATGCGCGTAACGTCGCGATACCGATGCCAGCACGCCATAGGTTGAAGCGACACAGTTACAGCCCGCTTCAATCGCCAACTCGACAATATTCTTCGGGTCAAAATAGAGAGGGTTTGCGGCGAACGAAGCGCCAGCGGAATGTTCCACACCCTGATCGACAGGTAAAATTGAAAGGTAGCCGGTGCCAGCCAGCCGCCCGGTGTTGTACAGCGTTTGCATATTCCGTAGCACCGCTGGCGGGCGGTTGTTATCCACCATCACGCGGTCTACATAATCCGAACCAGGCAGATACAACTGGTCTGCCGGAATAGTCATACAACGATGCTGTAACAAGCTGTCGGCGTCTTTGCCAAGCAGCTGCGCAATATCAGTCATAATACGCTCCCGTAAATTCAGCGAGCACCCTGCCCGCTGAGGATGGATTCTCCTGGCCTGCTTTTGTTAAAACAGGCAGACATAATCCTGGCCGTGACTCACGGTATTCGCCACCTACGGGAGCACTATCGGTTTGTTTTATGGTGTAACGTTTTATGCCCGGCGGAGATTTACACCATTACCACCACTCGTGAAAATGATGAACAGGCCCAATTCCTTGCCCAACTTCAAGCGAATCCGCTTGTTCTAATGCCTGAGACAGCCACTTTTTCGCCGCTGTGATAGTTTGAGGCCAGTCGTTATAGCGTGGATAAAGTGCCGCAAGTGCGGCGGACAGTGTGCAGCCCGTACCATGCGTATGACGCGTTTGCACACGTGGTGCAGTAAAACGCTGCGCTCCACTTCGAGTAAACAACCAGTCCGGGCTTTCGGGGTCATCAAGATGCCCGCCTTTCATCAACACCGCTTTGCAACCCATCCCCAGCAGCGCATCGCCCTGCTCTTTCATTTCACGTTCGTTGCGAGCGTGTACCGTATTCAGCAGAGCTGCTGCCTCGGGTAAGTTCGGGGTAATCAATGCCACCTGCGGTAATAACCTGCGACGTAAACTTTCTACAGCAGAAGGAGCAAGCAACGGGTCGCCACTTTTCGCCAGCATGACCGTATCAAGCACCACGTTTTTGACTTGGTAAAATGCCAACCTCTCGGCCACGGCTTCAACAATATCTGTTTCTGACAGCATGCCGATTTTGACAGTGTCGATTCGAACATCACTCAGCACAGAGTCAAGTTGGGCTGCGACAAACGCCGGTTCGATACGATAAACCGACTGCACTCCACGTGTGTTTTGTGCAACCAGCGCGGTAATAACGCTGGTGCCATACGCGCCCAAAGCCGAGAACGTTTTAAGGTCAGCCTGGATACCCGCGCCACCACTTGGGTCGGTTCCTGCAATAGTTAGCGCGTTAATGCGTTTAACTCCTTTCATACCAGAGCCTCCGCATTTAGTGCGTAAAGCGCATCCAGAAAGGCTGGAGTGAAACTACCAGGCCCGCGGCTTGCAGCAATTGCCTGTTCGCCAGCACATTTCATAAACTGGCAGGCGGAAGCGACATTGTCTAACCGGGAGCCAGGCAATGAACAACAGGCAGCAACAACTGCGGAAAGTGCACATCCTGTGCCGACAACACGCGTCATCAACACGCCGCCACCGGCAATGCTCCAGGCATTTTCCCCATCGGTGACGTAATCCTCCTCACCTGTTACCGCAACAATCGCACCAGTAATCTGGGCAAGCTTAAGTGCCGCGGGTAGAGCTGAAAGCGCCTCTTCAGTACTGTCCACACCTCGCCCACCACAGTGCTCGCCCGCAAGCGCCATGATTTCCGACGCATTACCACGAATTGCGGCCGGTTTTAATTCAAGGATCGCGCGTGCAAATTGTGTACGAAACTCCAGGCCACCGACGGCCACGGGGTCGAGCACCCAGGGGATAGAAGATTGGTTCGCAGCATGAATGGCAGCAAGCATTGCGGTACTGCGCTCAGAGGTGAGTGTGCCGATATTGATGAGTAGAGCGCAGGCTATAGGGCTAAATTGTGCGGCTTCTTCTGGCTCAATGACCATTGCCGGAGCCGCGCCAATAGCGAGCAACACGTTGGCGGTAAAATTCTGCACCACATCGTTAGTCATGCAGTGAACCAAAGGAGAAGCTTGATGTAAATTGTGTAAAACCGACGCGGCAAGGTGGCCGGGTAGCAGGTCAGGCTGCATATTAAAAGCTCCTGCCCGGCGTGAAGAAGGGATGACCTGACAGGCATCTGACTTCCCTACGCTGGCATTATCCAGATCAGGTGGTACGGGTATTTCTCAGCCTTCACAAAGAAGGGCACCCCGAGTCATTTAATTCAAAATCAAATACTTGCGATTAACGCTCCGTTAATCCCTGCTCAGGATAATGCCAGCAGGAAGTCAGACAAACAAGTTCTTAATCTAAGTGCGCACAGTGAAATAGTGACCAACTCTCTCAAGCATCATCTTTATCAGGATTTGACTATTAATGAAAACACTGCCCCACACCTATTAACATAAATCTAAAAAATTAATTGAGCATAGTTAACGAGTTCATCATTTATTATTTTTTACCAACCAGTAAAATTATTTCCATGGATTATTTAATCTCACAAAACACTGTTAACACATTGAAATAACTTGACCATTAAATGATCGCAATGTATTTAAAACATACTAAATCACTCCTCGGAACTATCTGATTCGTTATAATGAAATTGGCAACAGCATGCTTTATGTGTATAACTAGAAACATATAATTACCTATGATCTTTTCTTATAAAAAACATAAAATTAACATCCTATATGAATATCGATAACAAAGTTTTACTTAATAAAAACAGCAGTGCTAAAATATTCAATTGGTTAAATATGTGTGTTTTTCTTGTTTCTGGGCTGTTTGTCTCTGTTGCTCAAGCTCAGCTTTCAAAGACAATAGAGAGCATCACAAAAACTCATCAAATAAACATCGCCTATCGTGATGCCCCACCTTTTTCTTATGTAGCATCGGATGGCAAAGTTGTTGGTTATGTTATCGATTTATGTAATGTTATCGTTAGTGATATTAGCAAACATCTGAACATACCGGATTTAAAAGTTAATTATATTGAGAACAAATATCTGCCAGAAAGAGATGAATTATTGCGTGAGAAAAAGGTAGATATGATCTGTTCAGTTAATGCTAACGTTATTGAATGGAAAACGATTGCAGACTATTCAAGCCCCTATACTTATTCATATACACGATTCGCAACTTTAAAGAACAAAAAGATATCATCCATTGATCAATTAGCGGGTCATACTGTTAGTGTAACTTCGGGATCAGTTGATGCTCTTGCGCTTAACCAGGCCAATCGTGAGTTGAATCTCAATTTATTCGTTATTACGACTCCAACCATGGAAAAAGCTTTTGAACTGATGCGCAGTGGCAAAACATCGGCTGCTTTTATCAACGATATTTCATTAAAAGAAATCATTGAGGCTCAGAGCGATAAAAATTTATTTTCAATTAGCGATAAAGGTGTTGGGAAACCACAGTTCTTTGTCATACTACTGCCGCACGATGACAAAGAATTTAAGTCACTGGTAAATCAGAGTCTTTGTAAAATTAGAAAATCACCAGATTTTGGTAAGATCCATGATGTCTGGTTTAATAAACCGATTCCTTATTTAAAGCTAAACTTACAAACTCCTTACTCAAAAGAAATGGATAAAGTATTAACGCAATTTGACGATTGTTTAAGAACAGGGCGATAAATAATTAGTTGCTCAAGACATCAGGTGACTTGAGGAATGTATTAGAATCCTAACCTTGCTAAAGAAATGTCTATTTCTGGATATATTTTCAATTCACTTACTTATGCTTCACACTATTACTCAATGAAAATATATCAACTCATTTTTAAACTTTAATAAAACATATAAGCATCATAAAACAACATTCGCAGCATGTTAATAACATTTGTTTTTGGTTAATCATATATTCCGTTTGACTAGTTACTAAAATTTATATGAAAATTAATAGCAACTTATTGGTTTAGTGTTTGTTGAATGAATCACGGATAAGATTAAAACCTCATGGCTATCATTAGACTGTTTATAATCGAAAAGTAAATCATTGAGAGTAAGTACCATGGGGCTTAGAAGTTTTCTTGTAAAAATGTACACACCTGTGGTCATGGAAACTGAGTTAACTAAAAGAAACTCAAAGATCAGCAAAAGTACAGTATTCAATCAATGGAAAAATTTTCCATTGATGCATTTGGCACGCCCTGAAAACTTAAAAAAATACATCGTGCTCTGCCTTTCATTTGCTCTTCTGTATTCATTTGCGGATAAACTGAGTAATAGCATTGAGATTTCTGGTACAACTATCAGGCTCTACGATCTCACGTTGCCAGTAATTTCCGCGCTGCTCATTTTGTATAACAAAAAAGCAATTCCTGTTCTCATTTTGTTTGCCCTGTATAGTGTTCATACACAGCCTTTACCCCACCTCCTTGGCACAATATCTCAACTCATAGCGGCTTTAATCAGTACTAAAGTCTATTTTTATGCTGCTGGTAAGCGTGGGGCCGTAAGTTTCGGACGCAGTAGCCTTAGTGCCCAGCGCATACTTTGGTTGATATGTTTTAACACCCTTATTTTTACAGTCATTCAACAGTGGTTATTACTAAAATTTCATTTCATATCAGAAGTCAATATTCTTAGTATCCCCACACTGATTAATGTGCAATGGATGTTGACATCCTGTATTACAGGCACCCCATTTTGTTATCTCATTCTTAGGGCTTGTTACCAGCCGCTATGGTTTTTCAATTACTTAAAACAATTAAAAAAATTAATCACTTCTGGGCCGCGGGCAATTTATCAATTACTCTGGGCATTGTTGGTAGTCGGAATCATGTATTGTCTGATTTATTTACAAGGCGATACTTTAATATATACAGATTACACTATTGTATGGCTTTTACCGGTAATGCTCTGGGGGGCAATTTGTCTCGGCCATGCACTAATGTCCCCTCTTTGGGTCGTCATGCTCATTTTATTGAGTGACTACATTGATAATTACATATCAATAAACAATGAGTTTACTTTTAGTCATTATGTTAGCCATTTGGCTTTAACCTGCTCTATGATTTTTACATTTTCACTAACAATTGTTATTGTTGGTGTATTGGTTACACGCATTTTAAAATATATAAGAAGCCTCAAGAGAATTTCCTTATCAGAGCCCCACACTGGTTTACCTAATCTTCTTGCTTTAAAAAATGATATAGTTCGTTACCCACATGCTGGGTTATGTATTATTCAATGTCCAGAATTAAACACGCTAACACAAACTCATGGAATAATGTTTCGCTTCGAATTCGTTAAGGCTGTTTCTTCTTATTTAAGCCCATTGCTTCTGAATAATGAAAAAATGTATTACAGCCCTGGATATGGGCTTCTTCTGCGCCTTAACAAAGTTGATGACAATATTATTCATCCTTACTATAAAGCGATGTCATCTTTCCGTTTTTCATGGGAAGAAATGGAGCTGGGCCTCAATTTTGGCATCGCGTACATGGCATACGGAAAATGCATCAATAACCTTTCTTATGTCGTGGGCCAGCTTAATGCCCGTACTTATGAATCGCTAAAGCAAGGTAAAGCTGAAGCACTTAATGTCATATCCCCCGGTGATCAAACCATCAGTTCGGGAGCTATACGCCATCTTCTGCAAAAGTCGATAGACCGTAAATCATTTATGCTCGTTGCTCAGCCAATAGTTTCAACTAAAAACAGCAGCCAGTATTATGAAATTCTTATTCGAATGAAGACAATCAATAACAAGATATTCTTCCCGGATACTTTTCTACCAGTGGCTGAAGAAGCAGGATTGCTTGCGGAAGTAGATCTGACCGTTATTGAACAAACATTTCAATTTATGCAATCCATAAATAAAACTGAATCTGAGACTCGTTTCTCCATCAATTTGACACCTCAGTCGCTATGTAGAAAAGATTTTCTGGATAGACTGAATGTTCTTTTAAAGAACTATTTAATACGTCCTGATCGCATAATATTTGAAATCATAGAGTCAGATATTATCGATAGTATTAATGCATCCCGTGTTCTGCAGGAGCTACGCAAACTGGGATGCCAAATTGCGATTGATGATTTTGGTACAGGAGCATCCAGTTACTCTCGTCTAAAAACATTAGATGTCGACATACTGAAAATAGATGGCTCCTTTATTCGCAATGTTGTTGAAGATAAGTTTGACCGACTAATCGTCATGTCATTCTGTGAAGCGGCTAAATTTAAAAGTCTGGAAGTTGTCGCGGAATTTGTTGAAAATGAAGAAATAAAACAAATGCTAATATCGATGGGAATAGAGTGGTTGCAGGGATATCATACCGGGAAACCTGTCCCAATTGAGTCTCTATGGTCGTAATTAATAGACACTTGAATTCATATGTTTCTCTAATGTGTTGATAGTTAGATTGGGAAGTAACCTGAAATGATACTTACGCTGAAGAAATTTTTCTATAAATGTTATCCAATAATAACATTATTTATAGTCACTACGCTGACAACCTTCATAGGTATTATTGAAAGAGTTAATGGCCCATTTTCTTTAGTTTGGTTGACCAATGCTATAACCATTGGTGTGTTATTACGCTTCTACAAACATGTTAACTGGCAACATTATTTAATTTGTTGCGCCGGCATGGTGTTGCCAGATTTATTAATCGGCACAAGCCTTAACCAGGTTTTATTGATGACCATTGCAAATGTTATGACAATTTCAATAGGTTATATTACCCTGCAACGCTTTGCTACGCGTACTGAAGAAGGCGAATGGCTGGGTAGCTTGCATAGCGTTCCGCAATGGTTATTGCTCTGCCAACCCTCTCTTATCATAGGTTCGTTAGTAGGATCAGGGGCATTATTTGCTCTGTATGATAATGCTTTTTTACAGACAGCATTTTATTGGTATTTAAACGAGTCGCTTGATTTCATAGTGTTTTTACCAGTCATTTTGGCAGCCCCAAGAATACTTAAATCTTTCGCAAATGATTTTTTTAATGCATTCTTACATATTATCCCGTCTATTTTATTATTGTTTGCTTTTGTTTTTATAAAAGACAAAATATATTTCCTGATGGCGTCAATACTAATTATTCCAACCATAATATGGTTGGCACTTTCAGGTAATCTATTTTTAACAACCTTTGGTATCAGTATGAATGGTGCATTCTTCTTTATGTGGATCATTCACTCTACACATGGTTATCTACATTTTTCCGAGAATATCTACATCTCTGCAGTCAGGACGATTGTCGCAGTATTGGCGCTTTGCGCGCTTACAATTGCGGTTGCCATTTCTGAACGAGATAAACTTTTTTCTAAGCTATCCCAACTTGCTAATCACGATGATTTGACCGGTATTCTCAATCGCCGGGCATTTACTAAAGCAGCTGAGGCTATTACGTCGTCATTGAACAAGGGCGATATTTGTTCAATGGTTTTAATTGATATTGATTTTTTCAAGAAAATAAATGACGTATGGGGGCATCAAAAGGGAGATAAGGTTCTCGTTGCCTTTTGCCAACGGTTAAAACAGTGTATCCCCGACAGTCAATTATTTGGACGCGTAGGCGGCGAAGAGTTTGCCCTGTTGCTCACTAATACTCCTGAGATAAATCACCAGGAATTAACTAATACCATTGTTAATGAACTGTCCAGAAACCCTCTTTCTATTGATAATGAGCCGTTCCCACTAACAATTAGCGCTGGTATGGCCGCCTGGTCTGAAGGTCAAAAATATGAGACGTTGTTTAAATATGCTGACCTGGCTTTGTATCAAGCAAAAAATAATGGGCGCAATCAATGGCAGGAGTACCTACCTTGCGAAAAAATGCTCCCTAACCAAAATTTCATACCGTCATTATTATAGACATTTATATCCAGGCGGTAACCGTCTGGATATAAATACCCACCTCCCTTCCCTTGGTTATTGTTTTAAGAAACCCCTTATATTTACTTAAGTCAATTCTAATATCTAACATCATTATTTCATGTCAGGATTTATCGCAACGATATAATCGTAAGCTATATAAAATTAACTTACGATTATCAGCGGTATTGACAAAGAGTATATTTCAGCACTGACAGGTGCTGTTGATGAAAAAAGATGGAAATGATGATTGATGCACCACTGACTCACGCCCGAATCACTATCCACAAACCTTTTCTTTGTGCTGCGGGTTACTGAAGATTTGTACATAGCCGCGCGCAAACGTAGATTTCGACGCATCAAAAATGGCGATCTGACACATTTTCATAGCCGGTTGACCCCAATTGTCTTTGACCGCATTGAGTCTCTACAACAGCAAATGTATGCAAAGCAGTTGCCGGAACCACTCGATATCATACTTGTGACCAGTGACTACTACTTGTCGCTGGCACTGACTGAGCACTTTTTTAAGTTCCAGCGAACTCACGTCTGTGTAAACCTGGAGGAGGCTGAAGTGATGCTTCAACAAACCCCACAACCGCGAGTGTTCATCGATCTGGATGGCGTAAGCGAGCCAGCAATTGATGTGCTAAATATGATCAGACAATGGCAACAAACCTGGCCACGCCTGAATATGATGCAACTGACAGCCTGCCGTTGTATGGAAGTCGCCCGACTGATTGATGCGTCATCAATCTTCCCTGTGGTGGAACGGCGACTAAGAATTACCGATCTTCTTATTCTGCTGACTCAAAAGCGAGCCCGGCAAGATTGGTCCATTGCTCAGAATGGGTCACACTCAGTCCCACTTTCAAAGCGTGAATGGAATATTCTGCTGGCCGTGGCAAAAGGAGAGTCGCTGAAAACCATTGCCGCGTCATTTCACAAACCCTACCACTCTGTGGTTTACACCCTTAGGCGGGTTGCCGCACGTATTGGAGTAGGGAACAACAAATCACTGATACATTTGCTGAATAAATTGTCCTGCAGGTCATCCGCTAAAGTGTAGCCGCGCTAACTAACCGCCTTCCGAGTGAAAGCCAGGAAACGACTTATTTTCAATGTTTCAATTTTGTTAAATGAGATCTATTTATTAACAATTACAACTATTCCTGGAAAATCAGTTTCCCGCAAACTATGCCGCTTCCCGACGATTAACCACGTAATCACTCTGTGCTACGGATAACAAATAGTAAACATTCGAGACTTCGCACTATTCTTCATGTTCAAAACAATCTTTTTTCCCAAATATTTCACTTAACACAGATGCATTCCCCAAATAACAATTAATTAACCAATTTAATTAGAATTTAATCACAGTATTATTCCCCGAGCGTAACAGTGGCCTTTTTCTTAAATAATATGGCTGTATAATCAATCTATTCATTTATCTAATATGAATAGATTGTTTTTCTTACTGAAATAACTCTCTTTGTTTCACTCGTAGCAATTAGAAAATAGTACTTATGAAGGAAGTGTTTAAGTTCAAGGGAGCATCTTGCATACATTATAAAACACGAAATAGTGAAACACTTTTTCACTTTCGCCGCCAGTGACTTTGCGTCAATGCGATATGTTCCTCAAAAAATTCGAGGCAAGAATATGAAACCTGCATCCGTAATTATTATGGACGAACACCCTATTGTCAGAATGTCGATAGAGGTACTGCTACAGAAAAATAAAAATATTGATGTGGTGATGAAAACTGACGATAGCCGGGAGGTAGTTAACTATATGCGGTCTAACCCTGTCGATTTGGTGATTCTCGACATTGAACTGCCGTCTATTGACGGCTTCACTTTATTAAAAAGAATCAAGAGTATACAGGCTGACACTCGGATATTATTCTTATCTTCCAAGTCTGAAAGGTTTTATGCGGGCCGTGCTATTCAGGCCGGTGCAAATGGGTTTGTCAGTAAAAGGAAGGAGCAGGAGGATATCTATCATGCGGTGGAAATGTTGCTTGCAGGGTATTCATTTTTCCCCTCCGAAACGCTGGAGTTAATCAGTAATCCGGGTTCACGCAGCGGAGTTACTGACGATACGCCATTATCTAATAGAGAGATAACCGTATTACGTTACCTGGCCAATGGTCTATCCAATAAAGAAATTGCCGAACAACTTCTGCTGAGTAACAAAACCATCAGCGCACATAAATCTAATATATTTTCCAAGCTGCATGTATCATCGATTGTCGAACTTATCGATTACGCCCGAGTAAAAGAGCTATTATAACTGCACACCCAACCACTGTTTTAAATAAAAAAACCGGGTTGACGTCCGGTTTTTATTTAATTTAATGATACCTGAGAGGTTTTCTAATAATAACTAATCATAAACGTAGCATCTGCGTCGGCTTGCCCGGCTTGTGGGTTATCGGCAAGCGCGATGTAATTCGCAAAAAAGGTTAATTCCGCATTTCCGTTAGCATCAACTGGCACATCCTGGCTTGCCTCCTCAAGAGGCAGGCGGGTTTTATCTTTATCGCGCAACTCGACGGCCACATTTGTCGCCCCACTCGTATTATTAAGCCCCAGTAAGCCGGCGTTGCCCGTGGCTTGCTTTCCAGAAAAGGTGATGGACGCAGCACCCGGTGGGCAACCGTTAAGCTTCAACGTGAACGGCATGCTTTGCGTAGTGCTGCCTGCGGTGCGCAGTTGTTTGGTCGGCCAACGCCCAAGCTGCACTGTTTTATTGTCATCCCCAATTTCGACGTAACAGCTGAAATCCACCACGTTGCCACGCAGTTCTATATTGATGGCGCCGAGCGAAGTGTCGGCCTGAGCATGACTCACAAGGCTTGCCGCCAACCACAGCAGCATCGCAATTTTAGTCATAATCCACCCGCAAATAGCCCCGCGCACTAAACGGCCCTTCCGCCGGTTTGTTCCCTGTCACGCTTACCGGCCAGGCCCGAATCCCCACTTGCGCCGCAGCTGCATCGTCAAGACGGAAATTGATTTTGCTACCCAAATTGTTAGGAATAAATGGCGTTCCGCTGCTATCGGCGACGATAAACCCGAGATCGTTATTATTTGAAACCATCATATTACCGGACGCCTTCTCTGCCTCCACCCGCAGAGAAAGATAGGCCTGCGCCGCCACATTGGTGCATTTAATAGCGATGGTTTTAGTTTGCGGCGTCACACCTTGCGGTCGATTCCCGGCTCCGGCCTGGCTAAATAGCGCGGCACCAATGTCGCCAAAATCAAATTCAACGATTTGCCCGGCGTTGATTTCACAGCTTTGCGGCACTTCAATTTTGCCGCTGTAGCTAATGGTATAAACCGGAGTGGTGAGTGGGTCGGTGTTCCGCGTCGTGACATATACCGTAAACATGGTCTGCCGTGGAATCGGCACCATATTGATAAAGCGCCGTGTCACTTTGAGTTTAAAAACCAGCTTCGAATCCTGAACCGGAAACGGCTGCTGTTTGGACACATTGTTGTGGGTTCCCATCTGAATATAGTTGCGTGGCGGATAAAATTGACCGGCGTAGCTGTCTGTGATGCTCATCGCCCCTTCGAGATAATCATTGAGCTTGATGTACTGGTAACCGCCGATCACTTCTTGCACCGGCAAGGTACTCACGTAACTGCGCATCGTGGTGTTGCCGGTGGTTCCTTGCGGGCAAGTGGCATTGACACCGATCCAACCCGACTTTTCTGCAAGGGTGATGATTTGCCCGACGTTATTGTTTGCGCTGGTGAATACGTCAGACAGATCGTAAAAAATATCCGCTGGCACACCATTGGTGTTTTGGCAGACTGTGGCAAACGCCGGGAGCGCACATATCCACAGCGCCACCCCTGCTAAAGATGTCATCAATTTCATAAACAGATCCCTGAATCCTATGAACAGGTCGCACTCGCCACGACGATCGCCTGAGTCAGGCTTTCTGGCGGTAATGTAAATGGTGCGAAACACTGTGATCCTTTACCCTCGCCCCACTGAATCAGCAGTTTTCCCTGGAGTGGCAAGCCGCTGAGGTAAATTTGCCCGTCATCACCAACCATACTGGTGATGCCCGTGGTTTCTTCGCGCACCACAGAGCCGAACGGTACCGCTCGCCCACCACGGGTTACGGTGATGATTGTCCGCACGCCCACACGCGCCTTAAATTCCGCACGCACCAATGCGCCTTCCGTTGGCACCACGCTGCTGACGTTGTTTTCAATGTCGGTGTGGTTGTCCATGGTGTTGGTATCGAGAGCGATACGGTTGTGGCGATATACCGTGGCGTAAGGCATCACCGCGTAACCGCGCCAGTCAGTTTTCACCCCGGTCTGGTTTTCGACGCCAACCCCGCTGGCTCCCGGCGCTTTTATTAACACGTTGGTGTCACCAAGCGGCTGGCTAAACGTGATGCCATCTGCGTGACCCACCACGCCGCCAGAAGCCTGCCAGTTGTAGTCATGTTGGTCGCGGTCGTAGTTGTAGCCAAGCCCCAATGTGCCGTAGGTAACCTGCCAGTTAGCCGTGGCACTTCCGCTGTATCCGTTAGTGTCGCTTTGGCCTTGAGTGACGCTGTAATTGAGGTTTCGGTCTTCAAGTAATGTTCCGCCGATACCTGTTTGCACGGTAGCATCGCCATCTGAGTTGTTACTGGCAGCAAAAGTGGCGTAAACGTGATCGATGGTGCTGGTGCGCGAATAGCCATGCCCCAGCAAGGTGCTAAATGGCACCGAAAGGTTAAAGGCCATAATGCGATCGCTATCGGCGATCCCGACGGATTTGCTCCACGACATCGAAAGTGAGTAACTCATCCCGCGCCAGCCGCTGGCATATCCGGCCTGATACCATGTGTTGTTCTGGTTGGTTTCCCAGTAAGTTTGCTGGCTGCCTGAAACATAGAGTGACCCGTAATCACCCAGTGATTGAGAAACGTTGATTTGAAATCGCCCGCGTTTGCTGTAACGCAAGTTGTGGTAGCTCTGCACAACCGGCTCATCTTTGCGTCCACCATCCGCTTCGTCGGCGTATTCGTAGCCTTCGATATTTTTGTATGCCACCTCATCGAGCGTATAAAAACCACGCGTGGAATAGCGATAGCCCAACAACTGGAAGTTAGTGCCGTAACCGCTGAGGGATTTGGCGTACAGGAATCGTAGCGACTGACCTTGATGGTCGCTGTCATCTGCAAGTCGGCTGCGAGCGTGGGTAACATCCATTGAAAGCGCGCCCCACTCCCCGAGGTTTTTCCCGGCCCCCAGCGCCACAGCGGTGTAGTCTTCGGCAAGCTGAGTACCGCCATAGGCGGTAAAACCGTAGGGTAAACCCGCAATCAGCGTGACCTGCGTGAAGAATGGCGTATCCTGCTGGTCGCTTCCGCTACGGAAATCCCCGGTCACCAGATCGAATTTCAGCCGTCCTTCCCGTTGCAATAACGGGACGGTGGAATAAGGCACGGTGTATTTTTGCTGAGTACCATCTTTTTCTTCGAGAGTGACCTCTAGGTCGCCGCTGGAAGAGGTGGGATTGAGGTCACTGATGGTAAATGCACCCGGTGAAACGTAGCTTTGGTAAATCACAAAACTGTTCTGGCGAATGGTGATTTTGGCGTGGGTACGCGCGATACCGCGTACCGTTGGCGCGTAACCTTGCAGGCTGTCGGGGTACATACTGTCAGCCGAATAGAGCCGCGCCCCGCGAAATCCCAGACTGTCGAACACATCGCTACCTGTGTTGCTGTCACCTAATACCAGCTCGCTTTTGAGTGGAATAATCGTCCGTTGCGCATAGGTGCTGATGTTGTTCCAGCTGTTAGTGTGGTAGCCATCTGCGCGAGTGTAGTTCCAGGCACCGCTGTTACGCAGCCGCCATGCTCCGTAGTTCAGGCCACTTTGCAGGCTTAAATAATAGTTATCGTCGTCGCTGCCATGGTTGCCGGTAAAGCTGTAGTTGAGGAGCGCTGCCGGAACCCCTTCGTCCCACTCCTGCGGCGGTATATAGCCCCGGGCGCTGTTAAGCAGCGATGCCTGCGGCAAGCTGATATCCAGGCGTAGTTTGGCAAAATCAAAATTTGTCTCGGAATCAGGGATCAACACCGCGAGCGGTACACATTCCCCGGACTTAAACTTCGCAAGCGCCGGATAAGCGAGCATGTTCAGTCCCAGCCGCTTCAACCAGTCAGTGTCAAGGCACGGTACCAGGCCGCTCGATTTTGCTTTTCCGCCACTGACGTCGCTGGCAATAAAACGGAGATCCTGGGTCGAGATAAATTCATCGTTACGCCAGATGTCCACGCGATAGACACCAGGTGCCTGATGGCTGCCTTTTTCAAAACGCGATAAATCCGCCATTGCGGCATCTTCTGCCGACAAAAACCCTGGGTTAAAGTAGCTTTCCCCGGAGCTGATTACCGGCCATAGCGCGGCCATTATCATCGCCGCAAGCGGGGTGACTGACTTGTTGATCATCTGCCAGATATCCTTGTTGCACAGATTACCTGCATTACAGCATTACGCCCGCTTGCACAGGCGTCACCGCACCATAGTCATTGACGGTCTGGAAGGAGATAGCACCTTTTAGCGCGGTCGAAACCACCACATGCGACACGCTTTTTGGCGCGACCATGGTATTAGCCAGTTTCTCGTTGCCAATTTTAAGATTGACCGTGCTGACGTAATACGGTGAAGGATTGTGAATACTCAGTTGCTCGCCGTTGCGGCTAAAGCGCAGTTGTTTCAGCGCCTCTTCTGGCTGCATTTGCAGGTTTTTAGGGCGCACAAACAGCTTGATGCGCGACAAAATCGCCAGTTGCAGTACGTTGCTGCCTTCGAGATTATTTTTATCGACCGAAGGAATCGCTTTCACGTTCATCCAGAAAATAGTTTCGCGGTCTGTTGGCAACGCTGGCCCGGCGTAAATAATACGCAGTGTGTTTTCGCTCGAGGGCTCACTAACAAAAAGTGGTGGCGTGACAATAAAACTTTTATCTCTGGCACCTGCACTATTTTCAATCCACGAGTTCACCAGAAAGCGTTCTTTGCTATCGCTATTATTAATTGAGAGCGAAGTTTGTTTTGCCTCGGCAGGATAAATAACCCGTGTCGCACCCAATGCAACGCCTCCGGCAGCTTGCGCATTAAAGCACAGCATTAACAGGCACAGCATTATGGCCGAGCATTGTTTAAATAAAGTCGTCATTACACGGCACCATCATTATTACTATTATTAAAATATTTAATTCAGAAATAATGAATTTCTGTTCGTCAATAAAAGAAGCCTCATTTCTGAGGCTTGCGTTATCCCTACAAAATTTGATTATTCGTATTTCATTACAAATGTCGCATCAGCGTTGGCCTGGCCTGCTGTTGCGATGGCTGCGGTAGATTTATAGCGCGCGGTGAACGGCAGGGTGTTCGTCCCGTCAATCAGTGTCTGTGCGGTGGAGAAGACAGTACCATCCGGGGTCAACACTTTCGATTTGCTATCGAGGATTTCGATACCGACGCCGCCTGCCGTGGTGCTGTTGTCACCCGAGTTAATCGCCAGAAGCGTAGGGTCGGTGCCGTCAGTCTGGCCTGAGAATGAGACAGAAGCCAGGGTGGAGACTGTGGTATCGCAATCGTTAAGTACGATGGTGAATGGGATCTGCGCGGAGGTGTCACCCACTTTAGTAAACGCCGCCGTACGGTATTGGCCCAGTTTCACCGTTTGATCGGAAGACTGCGTGCTCACCGCACAGGCCGCATTCACCAGTTCACCTTTAAAGTGAACCGTACCGCCATTTACAGTCACTACGTCGGCCTGTGCTGCACCGCTCACTAATGCAATACCTGCAACCAATGAGGACGCAATTTTTCTGAATTTCATCGAGATTCCTTTAATTATTTAATTACCCTTATTGAATAATGCATCCTTCATTATTCCAGTGAATAACCGGGGCCATAGATAGTCCATCCCCTCCCCTCAATCCTTAAGGAGATATTTATTTATCGTCATCAATGAAGTCTAAATTAATATTTAAAACACCATCTCTTCGACGATGAGTAATTTAAGTCAAATAAACATTTAATAACATGTAACAAACCTTTATCTTGCCTCAGTAATGTCCTATTAACTTCTAAGATATCGACCAACGACTTCCGGATGGATGAGTGATGCTGACGAAGAAGCACCACGAAGGGTGACGCTGGGTGAATGAAACAGATAAAACCTGGTATACTCAGCGCCAATTCAAGATATTCTTAGCAAATTCTTTTTAAGCCGCTAATTTATTGATTCACTGGATCTGTCCTGATGATACCCAAAATGTTAAAAATGCCGCTGCTGCTGGCATTGTTGTCTTGTTTAATGATGATGTCTTTCCCGTCTCATGCGGATGACCCTACTGGGCAAACAGCCAGTGAAGAGCCGGTTAAGATCAATGCCAGCACGGTAATTCCCGCGTTGCAAAAGCGCCTGGATTCACTTAAGCAGCGAGTGTCCACGGCAAAAACCGATAAACAATTCACCAGCCTAAATGACGATTCGCAAAAATTGGTGAGTGAAGCCGATAAGCTCGCCGTTGCACTGGCACCGCAATTAACTCAGGTTCAGGCACAGTTGGATGTTCTTGGACCGGCACCGGCACCAGGTGCACTGGCCGAAACACCGCAAGTTGTAAGCCAACGCAAACAACTGAACAACAGTAAAACTTTGCTCACCACACAAATCGAGCAAACCAAAGCCATTGCAGTTGCCGCGCAAAACCTCTCTTCGCAAATCTCTGGATTGCGCCGCGATGCGCTGAAAACACAAATTGCCCTGAATACCGGCAGTATTCTTGGCGAAAAATTCTGGTCCCCCGTATTCGAACCCAACGACAAAGACGCTGTACGCTTCGGTGAATTTGGCGCTCAGATTAGTGATGCCTGGGCCGAGGCCTGGAGCGATGAATGGCGAATAGGTTCGGGTATCTATCTGTTACTGGCGCTGGGGATTGGGGTATTTGGTCGTTTCGGGCTGGATAAACCAATGAACTGGATTCTGCCTCGCTGGCTGCCGCAAGGCCGTTTTCGCCGCAGTTTCCTCGCCTGTTTCACAACTTTAAGTACTACACTGACGCTGGGTATCAGCATGCAGTTGCTGTGCTATACCTTCACGCGCCTGCCTGATACCTCACCATGGGTTAATGAGTTTGCCGGACAACTGGTCGAGCTGACCTATTTTTCCGCGGTGATTGCCGGTCTTGGCATCGCATTGCTCTCTAATAGTCACCCTTCCTGGCGTCTGCCGGGTATTGCCGACCCGCTGGCAAAAACGCTGGCGTCATTCCCGATTTTACTGGCAGCCTTCATATTTATCTTCGGTATCATCGAGCAGTTGAACTCGCTGGTTGGAGCGAGTATTGATGCCACGTTATTTGGTAATGGTCTGGCCGCTTTGCTAGTTGCGCTCAATTGCCTGATCGCACCTGTTCGCGTCAACCGGATACGCAGGCAAATGCGTGCTGAAGGCGAGCAAACAGAAGCGCGTTCAACCGTTGCGGGCCTTATTCACCTCGTCATCAGCCTCACCGCTTTGGTTATCTTGCTGGCACTGTTGATTGGCTACATTCCACTGGCCCGTTTCGTCACCTTTGAATTGTTGTGGATTGGCCTGGTTGTTTGCAGCCTGTATCTGCTGATTCACTTCGTGGTGGATTTGTGTGAAGCAGTATTCTCCCCGTCAACCCACAGCGGGAAAATCCTTAAAAGCACGCTAAGTCTCAACGACCGCCATCTGTCGCTTGCCGCGACTCTGTTCTCAGCGGTTGGGAAGACATCACTGCTGGTAATGGCAGCAGTCGCTTTGCTTAACGGTACCTTCGGCACTACGACGCCAATGGAGTTACTGACTAAAATCGCTGATATGTGGGGTGGTAAAGGTCTCGAAGGGATGAACATCATCCCGGCACATGCACTTAATGCGGTGTTGTGTCTGGTGGTGGGTTGGTATGTTCTGCGCTCTACTCGTCGCTGGCTGGATAACGATTTCCTGCCAAAAACCAATATGGACCGCGGCCTGCGTGCTTCGCTGGTAACGCTGTTCACCAACGTCGGTTACGTGCTGATTATCATGCTCACGTTGTCGATGCTCGGTATTGAATGGAACAAACTGGCCTGGATAGTCAGCGCCCTGTCGGTTGGTATCGGTTTTGGCTTGCAGGAAATTGTGAAGAACTTTATTTCCGGCTTGATTCTGTTGACCGAGCGTCCGGTAAAAGTGGGCGATCTGGTTAGTATCAGCGGGGTTGAGGGTGATATTCGGCGTATCAACGTACGTGCCACAGAGATTCAATTAGGTGACAAATCAACGGTAATTGTTCCGAACTCGCAGCTAATTTCGCAAAACGTGCGTAATGCCACGATGGGAAATGCACAAGGTGTGGCAACTATATCTCTGACTTTCCCATTGGATATCGACCCTGAGCAAGTCCGTAATTTACTGCTTGAGGCGTATAACCTGCATGAATCAATTCTGGAAAACCCTCAGCCCTCAGTCAGCTTTAAAGAACTGGGGCCAACCGGGATTGTGCTGAGTGTTACCGGTTATGTGAATAGCCCGCGAATGGTCAGCTCAACGCGCAGTGACCTGCTTTATGAGATCCTCAAAATGCTGCGCGCGGCAGGCATTAGCCTTAGCCAGACACAAACGATGATCCTTGAACAGCCGACAACTAAGGCTGTAATAGAGGAATAATCAACAAAGCCACTGGCCGTCCATGCGCCAGTGGCTTTCGAATGTAAGAGTCAAAACAGCTCTCATTGGCCAATCATTATTTTTAAGAATACTTACCGAAAACACATTCATGAAATTGATTTATATCAACAACTGCTAACGCACTCGGCAGCATTATCTCGCCACGAAAATACATTCCACTTCTTAAACTTTCCCAATGGGTAATAATTAAGAAGATCTAATATATAAGAGAGTTAATGATGAGCAAATTCAACGTAGCAGTAGCAGCCCTGGTGGGCGGAATGTTGTTGTCTCCTGCAGCGATGGCACTCGATTTGGCCAACGGTAGCTGGAAAGGCGCAGGTGATTCAGTAAAAGTCGTGGTTAACAACAAAGCCGTGACAATTAACGGTAAAAAAGCGACCCGAACCATTAACAATCCTGATTTCGCAGAATGGAAAGGCGCTGGCTACACCCTGAGCTTCACCCGTAGCGGTGATGAAATGAGTGGCGAATGGTCTGCACCGCATAAACATGGCGCACTGCAACAAGTCAGCAGCACCAGTACCTCAAGTGCGAAGAAACTCGAGAAAAAAGATCTGATGGACTTAACTACCAGCCAGGTCGAAGCAAAACTTAAAGCTGCAGGCTGGAAAGAAGTGTACCCGTATACCGAATACACCCTGAACGGCCAGCGCGTGAAGATTCAATACCGCGCCGATCACGCTAATTCAGTCATTTTTCAGTAAGTAAAAAGGCCGGTCAGGGATGACCAGCCTCAAGTTTAACTATCAGGAAAGCAACTCAATAGGTTCTGAATTCCCGCGAGCGCGCCACAGCACGACCTAGCGTTGAATCGATGCCACCATAATCACCGACCCCAACAGCACCATCACAATTGAAATCGTCCCATTGAAAATGTTGAAGCCTTTGGCTGCACTATTGAAGTAGACGTTTTTCACCATCCAGTAAGCCGCGTAGTTTACCGTCACATACAGATAAGACAGTGGCACCAGGCAGGTCAGCACGTACCAGCGTTTTTCTGACATACGCAGAATAATGGTTGTGCCAATCATCAGACCAATTGAAGCCATTAGCTGGTTAGAAACACCAAACAATGCCCAACGCTCCCAGAGCCCGACGCAAATCGCTACAGGGATAGTCATAAACACAGCGAACGTGCCCCATCGGTTACGTTCGAGTGCATGCACCACCACCATCGACAAACCAGCCATGGTAATGGTGATGGTGATGATAAATAGCATAGCAAGACCGGTACACCAGCCAGCCACCGGGCCAAGTTCCGCTGTTGCCACTTCTGAGAGTGACTTTCCGCGGTGTTTCATCGAGGCGAAAAGCACTACGGTGTGTGCACCGCGCCGCCTACCACACATCCGATAAGCAGCCATAAGAAGCTTGGCAGATAACCGTATTGAGCCGTCCTAACGGTCCTGCTGCCGCGATTGCGGCAAAGTGACTGCCGAAGTTAACCCATTTTTTTTGTCGGGACGTAGTCTTTGCCGTCCTCAAGAATATGTGACGGTGTGATTTCTGAGTCATCTGCATTCAACACTTTACGGACGAAAAACACCCCGTAAAGGCGATAGGAGAGAACGCCCTCTCCTTGGCAATCCTGGCGCCCGGTGATTAAATTGCCGCTGCGCGGTAAACCCCAGCTTATCCCCAACGTTCAGGGTCGTTCGCGACTCGCTCCCGGCAGCTCAACCCTGACTTATGGGTAACGCTGGGGCAATTTATACCGGGACTCAAGGCCAAAACCGATTCGGTTTTTGACTTTAGGTTTTGACGTTGACCTTTGAGTCCGGCATAAATCGCCTCCGGTTTGACTGTAAGGCCGGGTCGAGCCGTCGGGAACGGCGAGAGGTTGTGATCGCCGGGAGCGAGTCACAACCGACCCAGGGACTGAAAGGAAAAACGGAGGTTTACTGCGAAGCAGCGATTTAAACGCCGGGAGCCGGGATTGCAAAGGGTGCTGCGGTAGCACCCTTTGCACGTTCACCGTTCCGATAAGTACAGGGAACACTGAACGCTCAGTGAACGGAATATTCACCCTTCAGGCATAAACGTCCAGTTTATTTCTCCACCCTCAGCGCCTTCACCTGCTCGGCAGTCACATCCCCCGGTAAACCACCCCATGTCACTCGCAGGTAATTCACCAGTTCCGCAACTTGCTCATCGTTCAGTCGCTCACCAAAGCCCGGCATGCTTTGCATACTTTCCCCGTTCGGGAAGTTCTGCGCAGGCAGGCCATCGAGCACCGAAACAATCAGGTTTTTGGCATCAGGCTGGCGCAGCGTCGCGTTGTTCAGCATCGACACCGCCACGTGCGGTTTGCCTTCGCCTTCACGGGCATGGCATCCAGCGCACTGGTCGAGATATGTCATCCGTCCGGCTTCGTTACCGTTACCGAGTGCTGCAGGCACTGCCGCTGGTGGCGCTTCGCCCATCAAATACGTTGCCATCGCTTTTTGATCGGCAGCCGTCAAATGCTGAGTACTGAGGTCAACCACCATATGCATTTCGCTAAACGCGCTGCCTTGCGGGGCAATCCCAGTGGTGAGGAATTGCTGTACATCCTGCGGCGTCCAGCCTCGCTGCGCTAACGCTTTTGGTGTGATGTCAGGTGCCATAAAGCGCCCTAGTTCTCCGCCCTGCATCGCTTTGTCGAGTTTCATCTGACCGAGTAAACCGCGCTCGGTATGGCATTCGCCACAGTGCCCAAGCACATCAGCCAGATAACGCCCACGATGCCAGTCCGGTGAATCACCCGTTGAAATTGCAGGAAGCGGATCTTTGTCATGGAACATAATATTCCAGCCAATCAACGCAATACGCTGGTTGAACGGGAAGGCCATTTCGTTATCCGGCGTCTTAACATCCACCGCCGGGCGCGTCATCAGATAAGCATAAATATCGTCTGAATCCTTGCGCGAAATATTTTTGTACGAGGTGTAAGGCATAGCCGGGAACAGATGACGCCCGGTTGGGGTAACGCCTTCGGTCAGTGCTTTGTAGAAATCATCTTTCGTCCAGCGGCCAATACCGTAATCGGCAGAAGGCGTCAGATTGCTGCCGTAAATCGTGCCATATGGGGATTCCAGCGGGTAGCCGCCAGCTAATGGAGCACCACCAGAAGCGGTGTGGCAAGCCGCACAGTCAGCTGCTTTGGCCAGATAACTACCGCGTTCGATTTGATCTTTACTGGCGGTGACTTTTTGTACCGGGCCGTCATAAGTGCGATATTCCCGCCAATACAAAATGGCGACAATAATGACTACAATTGTCAGCACAATCAGTGCGAGACGTTTTTTCATTTCACCGTCTCCTTCAGAAGCCCCGGCGTTTTTAGCACCACGTCACGCACCGCTTCGTAATAACGAACGTAGCCTGTACAGCGGCAGATGTGGTTTTCCAGCGCATGTGAAATCGCACCTTCCAGCTCTTCACGTGCAATCGGTTGACGTTTGAGTTTCTCGACAAAAATCGTTGCTGCGTTAACAAAGCCCGGCGTGCAGTAGCCGCACTGGAAGCTGTAGTGGTCGAGGAATGACTGCTGAATTGGCGACAGTTCTACGACGTCGCCCTGCTCATCAACTTTTGCATGCCCTTCAACGGTGCGGACTTTTTTGCCGTTAAAGAAATGGGCACCGGTAATACAGGTGCGCACTTCTTCGCTGGTGCCGCTTGGGTTATCAACAATCGCCACACACGCGTGGCAAATGCCCTGTCCGCAGCCCAGGCGAGAGCCGGTCAGATAGACATATTCGTGCAGGAAATCGATCATCATCAACCCTTCTGGCACATCAATTGGGCCATACGGTTTGTTGTTGATGGTCAGGGTCATTGGTTTAGTTTTGATGCTCATGGTAATACCTCACGAATATTTTCTGCACGAACGGGCAAATCACGGAAACGGTGGCCGGTGGCATCGGCAATCGCATTCACAATCGCGGCAACAACCGGGATCATCACGACTTCAGCCATGCCTTTTGGTGGGTCAGTTTCCGAAAGTGCGGGGAGGATATCGCCAGTCTGTTTCCAGACCGCCACATCGCTGGCTCGCGGCAGGTGATAACGGTTGAAGTTCCATGTCCCGTTGCCCGGTCCGTCTTCATAGAGAGGTAAATATTCGTGTAGCGCATGGCCGATACCCATCGCCAGGCCGCCCTGCAACTGCCCGGATACCAATTCCGGCACAATTAAATTGCCGCACTCCATAATCGAGTGATGGTTCAGCAGTTCGACATCGCCGGTTGCGAGACTTACCGCAACTTCGGCGAGTGTGCCGACGGCGCTATAGTAGGTCACCGATGCGTTGTTACGCTGAGTTGGCGGATAGTAGACATGTTCACGAGCAAGCGTTACGAATTCGCCATTGCCGTTACGCACCGACAAGCCGTCAATCGGCAGGCGTTTGCTTTGTTCGCCAATTTTGAAATCGGCTTCTGCCCATTGCCAGCGGTTAAAGACATGCACCGCGGCGCCGGTCATTAACCCCATTTCATGGGCTTTTTTCGCCACCCGCTCAAGGCTTAAAATTTCCATACCGGCAGCGGTTAGACCGCCTTCTACCCAGCGGGCGTCTTCGATACGCACCACTAAAGGTGCTGCCTGGCCGCCGCCAATTCCGGTGGTCCAGATTGCCATTGCCGCCGGCCACAAGCCGTGTTCGAACACTAAACGCGCCGCTTCACGCGTGCTGTGCGAGAAGTAATAAGCTGAGTTACTGGCACTCGATGGCGAACAGTACGACGGTGACCAGGATGGATTAGCAGCCAGTTTGTCCTGATCTTCCTGGGACATAATGTATGGGTCACCACTGGTGACAATCGGCAGCGAACTCCAGTCGGTGACCGAGAAATGCGCTTCGTCTGCCGGTTTGC
The DNA here is from genome assembly GCF_004366275.1 of Buttiauxella sp. BIGb0552. Classification (NCBI taxonomy): domain Bacteria; kingdom Pseudomonadati; phylum Pseudomonadota; class Gammaproteobacteria; order Enterobacterales; family Enterobacteriaceae; genus Buttiauxella; species Buttiauxella sp. BIGb0552. The sequence continues at coordinate 461,252 of NZ_SODY01000004.1, read as the reverse complement.
CCAGCCATTGTGCGCACAATACGGACTGTGATGTTGACATACCGGTGCCCATTTCCGCACCGCTGTGATGCAGCACAATACGCCCATCGGCACCGACTTCTACGCGCGCAAAGGAGGTTTCAGCCCCGGTACCAAAGTCTTTTTGTACGCAACCAAAGCCCACGCCGTAGCGTTTACCAGGGTTTTTCATCTCAAATTCGGCTTTCCGTTCGGCACGTTTGATCCAGATTTCATTTTTCGCCGCTTTAGCCAGCACTTCATCAACACGAATCGCACCAGCAGGAATCGCACCCTGGGTGTTTTTCATGCCAGATTTCAGCGCGTTACGCATACGGAATTCAATCGGATCGATTCCCAGCTCGTCAGCAATTTCATCCACCATCATTTCGGTAGCGGCCATACTTTGCAGCGTGCCGTAACCGCGCGCGGAACCGGCGTCGATAGCGCGTGAAGCCACGCCCACCGCCGACAAATCACTTTTCGGGAAGTAGTAAATAGACTGCGCCGCCGTCGCGCCCACCATTGAGACTGACGGGGTAAAGTTGCTGCGTCCGCCGCCGTTGGCGGTCATATCGCCCAAAAACGATTGCAGAATACCGGTCTTTTTATTTACCGCGATGGTGTAATTCATATCGAACGCGTGGCGTTTGAGTGCGCTCTGGAACTGCTCGTAACGGTCGTTCGCCAGACGTACCGGGTGACCGTCGCCATACATTGCGGCAACCGCACCGTAATACGGGAAGTTGTAGTGATCTTTGGAGCCATAACCCACGGTGTAACACGGGTGCAGAATCAGCTGTTTTACCGGCGTGGTGCCTTTTGCCAGCATGCGCGGCATCTCGTCAGCTACTTCCTGCGGGGATTGCGTTGGCACCACCATATGCAGCGTTTGCGTCGCTTCATCAAACCAGCCGTTGGCGTTATCCGGCTCAAGGGCGGCGGTGTCGATGGATTGCGTGGTGTAGCGGCGTTGTAGCACCAGCCAGTCTTCAGGCGGGTTCTTAAGTTCATCTGCAATCATGCCCGCGTAATACATGCCTTCCTGATCCAGCTTGCCGCCTTCTCGCCCTTCAGGCCAGACCGGCAAATGCTTTTTCATCGATACCGGGAAAATCGGCATGTCTTTCAGGCTGGAGAAATGATCGTCGTCTTGCGAGGTGGCACCGCCGACGCGCACAAAGCGGAATGTGCCCCACGGGTCGCGTTCCAGCGGGCCGGTTTCGGCACCGTACTGAATCACTTCGTCTTTAAATTTCAGTTTGTCTTTGGCAAAGCGGAAACGGGCAAAATCGTGGTAAATCAGGATGGCAACAGCTTGCCCAAGATAGGCCGGCGTTTTGCCGGTCGGCAGCAGCATGTCTTCACCGTAGAACGCCGGGAATGCCAGGCCATCACGCACCAGATCTTCGGCAGTCACCAGGCGATCGGGTTTCAGATCATCGTCCAATAAGGAGAGATCGATACCGCTAAACAACCTGTCGGCTTTGGTGGTGCGCAGAATAAAGGCGTGAGCCTGTTTCTGCGGCCAATGAGGCATGTCTACCGCGCGAATATCGCGGGCAAAGACTTTCTGCCCCATCACTTTTGATTTCCCGTCGATTCGGAAACGGATGCGCTTATTTTTGGCATCCCAGTTCGGCGAGTGAAGGATTTTTTGTTCAAATAGCGCGGCATAAGCACGGCTATAGAGAGGGGCAAGATACACCGCGACTCCGGCAACCACCGCACGTTTAATAAAACTGCGCCGTGATGGATTAAAATTGCTCATAAAACGTCCCGTTTAAAATTATTATTGTCTTTTTTCAAACAATTATGCGTAGATCTTATACATTTCCGTAGTGAATATAAGTATATATATTTAAGCTAAATCATGTGAGAATTAACATCTCATTTTCATAAAAAAAACATTGTTGCGCAAATTACTCATGGCATTGCGTAATCAGGAAGGCAGTGAGGAATCACCCTTGAATATGAAAGCGGGCATTATTATTGCTGCGGCAGGATGTGCCGAACGCTTCAAAAAAGCGGGCGGCGAAGGCAATAAACTTAACGCGTTGCTCAACAGCAGCAGCGTGTTTGCGCAAACGCTACGTAATGCACTGGCTTCTGGCCTGCAAGTGCATGTAGTGACGCGGCCGGAAAACAGCCAGGTTCAAGCGTTGTGCCTCGCACAGCAAGTTCCCGTTACACTGATTGAGAGTTCTGGGTTGGGTGAGTCGATCGCTGCCGGTGTTCGCGCAAATGCGAGCTGGCAAGGCTGGCTGATTCATCTTGCGGATATGCCTTTTGTTCCACCGGCTGTGTTTGTGGAAGTGGCTGATGCACTGAAATCTCACACGCTGGTGCGGCCATGCGTTAGCACGCAACCGGGTCATCCCGTGGCCTTCGACCATAACTGGTACAGCAAACTCAGTCAGTTAACCGGTGACAACGGCGCGCGTGAGTTGTTACGTGGCGAGTCCATGCACCTCATCGAAATTAAAGATGCCGATTCCCAGCGCGATATTGATCTCCCATCACAACTGGTTCAAAGGAGTGAGTAATCATGCAACACCTTGATATTAGTGTGATTCACCAGGCTCGTGAATGGCTGGAACAACAACCCGTCTGGTTATGTACGGTTTTAAATACCTACGGTTCCTCACCCCGCTCACCAGGGGCGTTAATGGTGGCAACAGCCGACAATCGTTTTTGTGGTTCACTTTCCGGTGGCTGTGTAGAAGAGGATTTTTTGCAGCGTATTGCTCAGGGTGAATACCAGCAAGCCAGCCAGATTGTGCGTTACGGCGAAGGTGGATTAGAGCCAGGAATTGCCCTGCCCTGCGGTGGCGTGCTGGATATTTTGGTCGAATATCTCCCTTCTACCCCTGGCAATATTACGTATTTGGAAAAGATGGCCGCGGCGCTAGGTGGCCATTTTGCCTTGCAGAAACGTCTGACGCTTCCTGAGCCTTGTCGCCACCTTGAAGTTACCGAATTTGCCGATATCACCCAGGTTGAGCGCAACGGGCAGCAGATTACCGTGCATGTTGCCGCAGCACCGCGCTTACTGATTGCAGGGCTCTCGAGCGTTGCGTTGTACTGTGCCGATTTTGCCAGCTCACTGGGTTTTGAAGTGTTGGTTTGTGAGAATCGACCAGACGCCTTAGAGAATTTCGCCGCCCAGCTAAAACCGGGTATTACTCTGCTCAGGCAGTTCCCGGCGAATTATCTCGAGCAACAAAGTTGCCACGCCAACACAGCGATTGTCGCGCTAACGCATGATCCACGTATGGATGACCTGACGATGATGGAAGCGGTGAACACGCCTGCGTTTTACATTGGGGCGATGGGGTCGCAGAAGAACAGTGCGCGACGGTTGGAACGATTGCAGAAAATAGCGGAATTAAACCCGACTCAGTTACAACGCATTCACGCCCCTATAGGCTTGCCATTGGGGAGCAAAACTCCGGCGGAAATTGCACTGGCGGTGATGGCAGATATTGTGAAGCGGAAGAATGAAGCGCGGGGATAGCGTCAGATATTCGAGGTTTTGTTTCGGATGACGCTGGCGCTTATCCGACCTACGAAATGCATTCGTATAGTGGATAAGCGCAATAAATCTTACTTCTTCGCTACGTGTACGCGTGCAGTTAAACCACGCAGGAAATAGCGCAGGAACTGGTCGCCACATTCGCGGAAGTTTTTGTTCTCTGGTGCGCGCATCATCGCGGTGATTTCTGGCATAGAGATACGGAATTCTTGTGAGGTCAGAATTTCCAGCACGTCGTCGGTTTTCAAATCAAACGCAATACGCAGTTTTTTCAGGATGATGTTATTGGTCATCTTGCGTTCGATTTTTGGCGCAGGCTTGCTTTCGTCTTTGCCGCGCTTGAAGTAAATCAGGCCGTTCAAGAAGTTTGCCATCAGGATATCCGGGCAAAGTTTAAAGTTCTCTTCGTCTTCTTTTTTGGTCCAGGTAACAATCTGCTCGGCAGTAACGGCAGTGTCGGTCAGGGCGAAGATTTTCACCATGTCGTCGTTGCCCAAATTCAGCATGTAGCGCACGCTGCGTAATACGTCGTTATTCATCATAGTGGTGATTCTCTCGTTCTAAATCTTGAAAGCGGGGGTATTTCGAAAGCGGGCAGTATATAGCGTTCTGCCGCCGCGCGCAGATTTAGTAATGAAGTCGGCACTGAAAAATAGTCAGGTATTCGTCGCTCACGCAATAGACCAGTCAATCGGCGTCGTTAATGCGCTTTAAGGTCTTTTTATCCTGCATCTGCCACCAGAGATAATCATCCCTGGCGTGATCGGACCATGCGAGCAGCCTATTCGTCGTCTTCATCAAGAACCGTTTTGAGCCGATTACGTGCTTCGGAGAATGTAATAACCTGCATGACTGCTCTACTTGTGCAATTTATGCTAGGGGGATGGAAAAAACTACACTGTCTTAAGCCCCAGCGCTTCTTTCAGGCTCTTTAAATAACGCCGACTCACCGGGACTGACTGCCCGTCACGCAGCATCAATTCGGCTTGCCCGCCATCCTCAAAGCGGATCTCTTTGAGATGCACCATATTGACCAGGTATTGACGATGCTTGCCAGGTATATTCAGACGAGATCGGGCTGCCTGGTAAATGATGGTCGGCTCCGATATCCAACTCCAGATGGAGCACCTGTGCCACTTTCATACTGTTTTTTCACCCGTGCGTTCAGTTATCTCTTTAATTCCCGAAAACGGTGAACGGAACCTTCTCCGGATTGGCAGGCCCCTCTTCAAAGTTGTAACTCAGAGACAGCTCCCAAGAGAGGGCTACAAAGTTTGCTCCTTCTCCCTGAGGGAGAAGGTCGGGATGAGGGGGGGTTTAAATTACACCGCTCTGAACGCAATATCCGCTGGGATCACTTCACCTTCCCAATAAAGCTGCGCTGCAACGCTACCCGCCAGTTGACGGTAGATAGCTGTGAACTCGCTTTCAGGACGATTGATAACCGTTGGCTTACCGGCATCAAGATCTTCACGCAGAGTAATGTGCAGCGGCAACTGGCCCAGTAATCTAGTGTGGTATTGATCCGCCAGTTTCTGCGCTCCGCCGGTGCCAAAAATCGGCTCATTGTGACCGCAGTTACTGCAAATATGCATGCTCATGTTTTCGACGATACCCAGCACTGGCACATCGACTTTCTCAAACATCACAATGCCTTTACGGGCGTCGATCAACGCAATATCTTGCGGCGTGGTCACAACAACAGCACCCGTTACTGGAATATTCTGCGCAAGCGTCAGTTGAATATCACCGGTGCCTGGCGGCATATCCAGCACCAGATAATCTAAATCTGGCCACATGGTTTCTTGCAGCATCTGCAACAGTGCCTTGCTGGCCATCGGCCCACGCCACACCATGGCGTTTTCGTCGGTCACCAGATAACCAATGGAGTTGGTTGCCAGTCCGTGCGCAAGAATTGGCGTCATATGCGTGCCGTCGGGAGACGTTGGGCGTTCGTGTTCCGCACCCAGCATCGTTGGGATAGACGGGCCATAAATATCCGCATCCAGAATCCCGACTTTCGCCCCTTCGGCGATGAGCGCCAGCGCCAGGTTCACCGCAGTACTCGACTTGCCAACCCCGCCTTTACCTGAAGTCACCGCAATAATGTTCTTCACGCCATTAATGCCGGGGTGATTTTTCACACGCTTTAAGGTGGCAATGTTGTGGCTGAGTTTCCAGTCCACCGCTTTCGCCCCAGTAATGCGTAACAAATCCGAACTGCACTGCTCTTGCAAGGCTTCAAAACCGCTGCGCCAAACGAATGGCATCAACAGCTCAACATGCAGCGTGTCGTCTAACATCGCGACATGATGCAGTGCTTTAAGCGCGGTCAGATTATGTTTGAGGGTTGGGTGCTGAAAATTGGCCAGTGTCCCGGCGACCATAGCGCGTAGCTGCTCGGGGGAACGACTTGACGGGGATTGCGAATTCATCCCGGCTCCTTATGTTTTTATTGTCGGACATTGCAGTTTGTTAAGCATACCAGAACCCGCCAGGCGCGATAAAATTTCCTTGTTCAGCTTGTGTGGTTTACCACAAGGCGGCTCTCAGTTAACATCTAAGGCCCTTTTCTATTTAGAAGATGCAATTTCTACTATGGCTCATACCGCGAAAAAATTATTGGTAACGTGCGCACTTCCGTACGCTAACGGCTCAATCCACCTTGGTCACATGCTGGAGCACATCCAGGCTGACGTCTGGGTCCGTTACCAACGAATGCGCGGAAACACGGTCAACTTCATCTGCGCGGACGATGCACACGGTACACCTATCATGCTGAAAGCACAGCAGTTAGGTATTACACCAGAGCAGATGATTGCCGAAATGAGTCAGGAGCATCAGACTGATTTTGCTGGCTTTAACATCAGCTATGATAACTATCACTCCACGCATAGCGACGAAAACCGCGAGCTGGCAACGCTGATTTATGGCCGCCTGAAAGAGAACGGTTTCATTAAAAACCGTACTATTTCTCAGCTTTTCGACCCGGAAAAAGGCATGTTCCTGCCTGACCGTTTCGTAAAAGGCACCTGCCCGAAATGTAAAGCACCGGACCAGTACGGCGATAACTGCGAAGTTTGTGGCGCAACTTACAGCCCAACCGAGCTGATTAACCCGCAATCTGTTGTTTCTGGCGCAACGCCTGTCATGCGTGATTCCGAGCACTTCTTCTTTGATTTGCCATCGTTTAGCGAAATGCTGCAAGCCTGGACCCGTTCTGGCGCCCTGCAAGAGCAAGTGGCGAACAAAATGCAGGAGTGGTTCGAGTCTGGTCTGCAACAGTGGGATATCTCCCGCGATGCGCCTTACTTCGGCTTCGAAATTCCTGATGCACCGGGCAAATATTTCTATGTCTGGCTGGACGCGCCAATTGGTTATATGGGTTCATTTAAGAACCTGTGCGACAAACGCGGCGACACCACAAGCTTTGACGAATACTGGAAGCAAGATTCCACTACCGAGCTGTATCACTTCATCGGTAAAGACATCGTTTATTTCCACAGCCTGTTCTGGCCAGCCATGCTGGAAGGTAGCGGTTTCCGTAAGCCAACCAACCTGTTTGTTCACGGCTACGTGACGGTAAACGGCGCGAAGATGTCCAAATCTCGCGGCACGTTCATTAAGGCGAGCACCTGGTTGAACCACTTTGACGCCGATAGCCTGCGTTACTACTACACCGCGAAGCTCTCTTCACGTATCGACGATATCGACCTTAACCTGGAAGATTTCGTGCAGCGCGTGAACAGCGACATCGTCAACAAAGTGGTTAACCTGGCATCGCGTAACGCCGGCTTTATCGCCAAGCGCTTTGACGGCCAACTGTCTGCTGAAATCGCTGACCCGGCGCTGTACAAAACCTTTACCGATGCGGCGCAGTCAATTGGTGAAGCGTGGGAAAGCCGTGAATTCGGTAAAGCCGTGCGTGAAATTATGGCGCTGGCAGACGTGGCAAACCGTTATGTCGACGAACAAGCGCCGTGGGTTGTGGCAAAACAGGAAGGCCGCGATGCTGACCTGCAAGCTATCTGCACCATGGGTATTAACCTGTTCCGCGTACTGATGACCTGGCTGAAACCAGTTATTCCAACGCTTGCTGAACGTGCTGAAGCATTCCTGAACTGCGAACTGAGCTGGGATAGCATCAATACACCGTTGCTGAACCACAAAGTGAATACTTTCAAAGCGCTGTATAACCGCATTGAGATGAAGCAGGTTGAATCACTGGTCGAAGCGTCAAAAGAAGAAGTGAAAGCGGCTGCCGCTCCGGTGACTGGCCCACTGGCTGATGACCCGATTGCAGAAACCATCGCGTTTGATGATTTCGCTAAAGTGGACCTGCGTGTTGCGCTGATTGAAAAAGCAGAATTTGTTGAAGGTTCTGACAAGCTGCTGCGACTGACGCTGGACCTTGGCGGCGAGAAACGTAATGTGTTCTCCGGCATTCGTTCTGCTTATCCAGATCCAGCCGCACTGGAAGGCCGTTTGACCATTATGGTGGCAAACCTGGCACCGCGTAAAATGCGCTTCGGCATCTCGGAAGGGATGGTGATGGCGGCAGGTCCTGGCGGGAAAGATATCTTCCTGTTAAGCCCGGATAACGGTGCGCAAGCGGGTATGGCAGTTAAGTAATCGCATATCAGTAAAATCTTTAATGGCTCCCCTAACCGGGGGCCATTTTTATTTCCCGCCAATAATGCCCCCCTTCTGTCTATACCCAAAATAATTCGAGTTGTAGGAAGGCGGCAAGGGAGCGAGTCCCGATGAGCTTACTGTAGTAAGTGATTTGGGCGAGCAAACGTAGCCAACGCACAAACAACTTGAAGTATGACGGGTATATATCTAAAAATTAACTAAGCTTTCCCACCAGCAAATCTTTAAGTTATGCATAATCGTTATTTAAGTTATCAATTTGTAATTTTTATACTGCGGACTCACTTCACCATTAATGGTCCACCACTATGACAATTCATTCTTCACATCCTGACGTTGAATTTAAAAATCTGACTATTCGCCGCGTTGCCGGAAATATTGGCGCTGAGATTGTTGACTTCAAAATAATACCTGACATCGATGAAAATATATTTTCACAAATAGAAGCTGCTCTGGTGAAATATAAAGTTCTCTTTTTCCGTAAGCAGACACAATTAAATGACGAATCTCACCAGGCATTTGGTGCACGGTTTGGCAAAGTGGTGGCACACCCTACCGTTCCGGCGCCTACCGGCACCAAACTCTTCGAACTGGATGCCTCAAAAGGCGGCGGCAGAGCGGATTCCTGGCATACCGATGTCACCTTCGTTGAGGCCTTCCCAAAAATTTCTATTTTACGTGGCGTCAAAATCCCTGAATACGGTGGCGATACCGTGTGGGCAAATACCGCGACGGCTTATGAAAACCTGCCTGAAGAGTTAAAGCGCTTTGCTGAAAGCCTGCGAGCGGTGCACAGCAATGATTATGACTATGGCGCAGACCGTATTGTGGCCGAACAGCAGCGCCTGGATCATCACCGTAAGGTCTTTGTTTCTGCGGTTTATGAGGCTGAGCATCCGGTTGTCCATGTGCACCCTGTCAGCGGCGAAAAGGCACTACTGCTCGGGCATTTCTTCAAACGCTTATCCGGCTTTAGCAGCCGTGAATCGGCACGCCTGTTTGAGCTGCTGCAAAACCGTGTCATCCAACTGGAAAACACCGTGCGCTGGCAGTGGCAGCAAGATGACGTAGTGATTTGGGATAACCGGGCCACCCAGCATTACGCGGTCAATGATTACGGTACGCAACCGCGTCTCGTACGCCGCGTCACCATTGAGGGCGATGCCGCTGTTGCCGTTGATGGCAGCCGTAGCCGCACCTTGAGCCGCCCGGACGCGCAATCTCCCGTCAGCGAAGTGGCCTAAGCCGCGAAATAAAAAGGAAGAGAATGATGCAACGTCGGGATTTATTGAAAGCGATGGCGGCCTTCGGGGTTTATGCGATGGTACCGTCTTTTGCACGCGGCGCTAATGGTGCCAAAAAGTATGATGGCGTGACGCTGAATGTCTCGACGTTTAGCACCGCCTACCCCACTTTACTGCGCCAGTGGCTACCGGAATTTGAAGCGTTGACCGGGGCGAAAGTGAACTTCGATACGCCTGCATTTCCGGTTTATAACCAGCGAGCAGATCTCGAGTTGTCCACCAAAAGTTCCGCCTACGACGTGGTCAACGTGACCTTTATCTACACCAGCCGCTGGATAAACTCCGGCTGGTTAACGCCGCTGGATGAATTTATCGCCAACCCAAACCTGACCAGTGCCGAGTGGGATGTGCACGACTTCCTGGCCGGCGGCCTGGGGCCGGAAACCGGGCGGGATGGCAAACTTTACGGCATTCCGTGGGTACTCGAAGGGATGCTATCAGGCGCCTCGCGCTTTGATTTGGTGACACAAGCCGGGCTCAAATACCCTGATACCACCGACGATCTGGTTAAGGTTTTCCAGGCCGTCAATAAAAAGGAACGTGTGTCGGCTTATGTGACCGATAGCCATTACGGCTGGACGTTCATTCCTTATCTGCAAGCGTTTGGCGGCAACGTATTCCGCAATCCGCCTGACGACCTATTCCCGACACTTGATACCCCAGAGGCTATCGCCGCAGCGGACTATTTTGCACGACTTATCCGCGAGTTTGGCCCGAACGGTGGCCTGACTTACACCGCTGATCAATCGACTCAGGCATTAAAATTAGGACGCGTTAATTTCTCCGACTCAAGCCAGGCCTACCTTGCACAGCTTGGCGACCCGGCGTCTTCACGGACATTAAAAACCGTGAATTTCGGCCAATTGGTACAAGGGCCTGCGGGGCGCTTCCCGGGAATGGCGGTACACGCTCTGGGCATCCCTGCCGGTTCGAAAAATAAAGAAGCCGCGTGGGCATTTATTCAGTGGGCGCTTTCTAAGCAAACCACGCAACGTGCGGTTCAGGCGGGGTATGGTTCGCCAACACGCCGGAGCGATATTGATTCCCAGGCCTATCGCAGCAAGCAAATTATCAACGGTGTCGATTTGGCTCAGCTTTCGCTCAGCGCCATTGAACGTGCAGCCCAGGGTGGCTACATGAAATACCGCACAGTGGATGTTTATCCTCAGGTTGACCAGCAGCTTAATAAGGCTATCGCGTTGATTATTTCGGGTCAGCTTTCAGCGAAACAAGCAATGCAGCAAGCTCAAACTGCGTCGATTGCCGATCTCAAACGCTCGGGTGCGAAAATCTAAGGAGCCTTGATGAAGGGTAAAATCAACTGGCGTAGCCAACAGCGTAACGCCTGGTTTGCCGGGTTAATGCCGTCAATTATTTTGCTGGTGGTGATTACGTTATTACCGGCGATGGCATTAGTTATTACCAGCCTGACACCGTTAAGCCTGACAAATCCCCAGGAAACATTTAATTTTAGCGACCCGTTAATTAATTACCGGCAACTTCTCGAGGATCCACGTTTTCTTAATTCTATTATTACGCAAATAAAATTATCGGTAGTCAGCGTGTTATTCCAGGTGATTATTGGGCTGGGTTTAGCGTTGCTATTAAATGGTGCATCAACGTGGTTGCATACTGCCAGGACATTATTTTTGATTCCCATGGTGCTCCCACCGATTATCGTGGCGCTTATCTGGAAAATCATTTACACGCCGGATATTAGCCCGCTGCATCAAGTCTTAGAGCTATGGGGAATCACCCTCAATTCGCTGATTGCCAATCCTGCAACGGCATTATGGGCGATTGCGGTGGCGGATATCTGGCAGTGGTTCCCGTTTACCATGTTAATGGTGCTCGCGGCTTTGCAGATGATCCCCCGCGACCCGCTAGAAGCCGCAAGTCTGGACGGCGCTCGTGCACATATTATCTTCCGCTATATCGTGCTGCCATACATCAAACCGGTGTTGGTGGTCTGCGCCCTCTTCCGGCTTATCGACAGCTTTAAAGCCTTCCCGCTGATTTACATTTTGACCGATGGCGGGCCAGGCACAGTCACTGAAGTCACCAACTATTACGGCTTCATTCAGGCATTTAATTTCTCGTACTGGGGCTATGGCAGCGCGATCGCCGTGGTGATTCTTGTCGGGGTATTTGTCCTGAGCTATATCATTGGCAAAGCGGGGTGGAGCGATGAGCGAAAAACTAGCGCTTGAACAAGTTTCTGGCAGCACCCGGCGCAGAAAGTCATTTCGTCTGCGCGGCAGTCGGGAAGTCGCGACCTGGCTATTACTGTTGGCGGTGCTTTCCCCCTTCCTGTGGATGGTGGTGATGGCCTTTCGACCGGCTATTGAGGTGTTTGATCTCTCGCTGTGGTTTACCCCGACGCTTGATGCCTTTCGCGCACTCTGGCAGGGGAATTTTCTCCATTCGTTTGGTAACAGTCTACTGGTAAGTACGCTATCAACAGGACTTTCGCTGGTCATCGGCGTTCCCGCAGCATGGGTATTAACACGCTGGCAATTCCCCGGGCGCAGATACGTTGCACTCTGGATTCTGGTGACCCGTATGGCACCGCCCATAGCGTTCACCATCCCCTTTTATCTCGCCTGGCGCTGGTTAGGTTTGCAGGACACGGTCATCGGGCTGGCGATTGTCTATCTCACCTTCAACCTGGCGATTGTTATCTGGCTGATGCAGACCTTTTTTGCAGCCGTCCCTCCAGCTTTAGAAGAGGCGGCCTGGCTTGATGGCTGTTCTATATGGCGAACATTCTGGACCATAACGCTACCACTTGTGGCTCCAGGCTTAGCGGCGACCGCCATTCTGTGTTTTATTTTTTCGTGGAACGATTTCTTCTATGCCTTGATCCTGACTCGCACTCAGGCCGTCACGGCACCGGTGGCTATCGTCAATTTTCTCCAGTACGAAGGATGGGAGTGGAGCAAAATAGCGGCCAGCGGCACGCTGGTCATGCTTCCGGTTGTGGCATTTACACTGCTGGTGCGCCGCTATCTTGTTCACGGCCTGACTGCTGGCGGTCTCAAGGATTAAATCATGGCAACGATTACGTTAAGCAATATTCATAAACGTTATGAAGATAACGTGATAATCAACGGGCTGGAATTAACTATTCGCGAAGGCGAGTTTGTCGCACTGGTTGGCCCTTCTGGATGCGGGAAATCCACTCTGCTGCGCATGATTGCTGGGCTTGAAAGCACTACCGACGGTGAGATAGCGCTCGATGGTGAAATCGTTAACGATATTTCTCCGCAAGAGCGAAATATCGCGATGGTGTTCCAGAACTATGCGTTATATCCGCATATGACCGTGGCAGAGAACATGGGGTTTTCGCTCAAGATGCAGGGCGTAGCAAAACTGCTGATTGATGAACGCGTCGCTCAGTTGGCACAAACTCTGGGTTTATCCTCGTTGCTCAAGCGAAAACCTGGCCAGCTTTCTGGCGGTCAGCGTCAGCGTGTGGCCATGGGCCGGGCTATTTTGCGCAACCCACGCGTGTTCCTTTTTGACGAACCGTTGTCAAACCTTGACGCCAAGCTGCGGGTCGAGATGCGAACGGAAATTAAAGCGCTGCACCAGCGCCTGAACGCCACCATGGTTTATGTGACTCATGATCAAGTCGAAGCGATGACGATGGCCGACAGGATTGTGGTACTCAAAGACGGGGTCATCGAGCAAGTCGGGACGCCACTTGAGCTGTACGATCGCCCACGCAATGCATTTGTCGCCGGGTTTATTGGCTCCCCTTCCATGAATTTACTAAGCGGCATAGTCGACCGTGAATCGGTGGTCACCGATGATGGTTTGCGTCTGCCGTTAGCCAACGTGCCTGCTGGCGTACAGGGACAACGAGTCTTGTATGGCGTGCGGCCAGAGCATTTCTCTCAGGTTTCACAAGGAGGCGTGGTGGCAGAAGTGAATGTCGTAGAACCCACAGGTGCGGAAACACAGATTGCCCTTAATATCGGCAATCAAAAGGCGATTGCCGTCTTCAGAGACAGGATACAAACAAAACCGGGGAGTGAAATGCGCTTACTGCCAAACGTTCAGCTAACGCATCTGTTTGATGAGCACAGCGGCACACGGATTAATTAGTGCTGACGTTCAGGGGAACAGTACAGAACCATTCCCCTGAACGTGACGAATCCTCAATGGCCCTTAACCTCAAGCCCGGAAAATTACACATCCGTTCTGTTGCCGACCGTCTTATCTTTTAAGAACACAAACATCAAACCTAACCAAATCACGCCGCCCAGCAAATTCAACAGGCTGAACAAACCGTTACCGCCGAACAGATAGGCATGTTTGCTTACTTCGATACCCACGGTGAAGATAAACATCTGTAACATCCCCATCGCCGCCGAAACGGTGCCTTTGCTCATATCACTGGCAAACAATGTCAGACGCACCAGTCCTGCGTTGGCAAGGCCAATACCAAATGCGTAGATACTCAATCCAGCCGTCATCCACAAATAAGCATGTGTTGACGCCACGGTCGCCACTGCGGCGACGACCAGCCCTGGTACAATCCACCAGCCGCCCATGATTATCAGCGAACGTACGCTACGACGAGAAGTTAACCGCGCCAGCACCAGGTTGCCGATAATCAATGCGCCAAAAATTGGCACCTGCAACAAGCCGTACTCATAGGTCGAAAGCTTTTCACCGCTAATAATGATGATCGGCGATTGCGCAATCCACGCCAGAAGCGGCAGGCTAACAAAACCGATGGCCAGCGCTCCCGCCACAAAGCGCCCATTCTTGAGCACCAGCTTGTAGTCGTGGCCCAAATCTCGCAGTGAGAGCTTTTCGCCCAAACGCGTCGCGGTTTCCGGCATTGCGCGATGCAGACCGAAGAATGAGAATGCCGCCAGTGCCGCGAACAACACAAACATCGTTTCCCATGGCGCGTAGTGAATCCATGCAGCCCCAACCAACGGGCCGAGCAGCGGCGCAATCAGCGCAACGTTCGCCATCAACGCGGTGATTTTGATACACACCGCCTCTTCGAAAGATTCCTGAATTGCCGCGTAACCCACCGCGCCAATAAAGCACAGGCTAACGCCCTGCAAGAAACGAAGGATGGTGAACTGCTCAATGTTTTGTGCCAGAAGTGTTGCGAGGCAAGTGACGATAAACCACACCACGCCAGTCAACATCACCGGACGGCGACCAATACGGTCAGACAGCGGCCCTAACAGCCACTGCAGGAACATGCCTCCAGCCAGATACGCGGTCATGGAGGTCGGTACCCATTCGATTCCCGCGTTGTATTGTTCGACAACCGCCAGCATGCCTGGCTGGATCATGTCGTTGCCGATATACGTAGAAAATTCATAGAGCACCAGACACAGCGGGAATAGCAGTGCCTGGCGACCCAGTCGCTTATTATTTTGCATGAGAAACTCAAGAGAGAAGAAAACGCGCGAATTGTAATAAATTGGCATCGCGGTAGATAGTGAATTGTTATTTAAGCAGAGCAATCGTTCAGTTGTTTAAGGTTTTCTTAAGAAGCTCAAAGTAGGCTGTCGTCCTATGGTCACGATGCATGGTGTACGGCATCATCTTCAACCGGCTGATAAAGGAACCAAAATAGATATGATCGAACAACTCAATCAGACACTTTTTTTGCTGATTAATGCCACACCTGACTCACCTGAGTGGCTGATTAAGCTCGCCATTTTTATCGCGAAAGATTTAATTAATATTGTGCCGTTGTTGATTGCCATTCTCTGGCTATGGGGGCAACGCCGCCATATGAGCGCCCAACGTGCGGTGGTGATTAAGACTGCACTGGCGATTCTCATCAGCGTTTCGCTGTCGTGGATTATTGGCCATAGCTTCCCGCATGACCGCCCGTTCGTGACAGGATTTGGCTTTAACTTCCTGCACCATGCGCCGGATGACTCATACCCAAGTGACCATGGCACGGTGATTTTCACCTTCGCGCTGGCGTTTTTGTTCTGGCACCGTGTGTGGTCGGGCGTGGTGTTATTTGTGATTGGTTGTGCGATTGCCTGGTCGCGTGTTTATCTCGGCGTGCACTGGCCGTTGGATATGCTCGGTGGTTTGCTGGTGGGCCTGTGTTCTTGTTTACTGGCTCAAATGGCATGGAACTGGTTCGGGGTGCAACTTCACGCCCGCCTGCATCAGGCTTATCGATTCTGTTTTGCCCTGCCTATCCGCAAAGGCTGGGTGCGTGACTAACTGTTTTTGCAAAGGTAAGATGCGTTAATCGAAACCCGGCGATGCCGGGTTTTTCATATTCAGAGGGCATCATGGAAACCCGGCGCGACGAACGCATCAACCGCCTCATTCAGGCGCTTAAACGCAGCGACAAAATTCATCTTAAAGAGGCTTCGGCGCTACTCGGTGTCTCTGAAATGACCATTCGCCGCGACCTCAACAGTGAATCCGGTCCCGTGGTGTTATTGGGCGGCTATGTGGTTCTCGAACCACGTAGCGTCACCGCCAACCATTATTTGTTAAGCGATCAGAAAACCCGCCGCATTGACGAAAAGCGCCATGCTGCGCGCCTTGCAGCAGCAATGGTTCGCCCACATCAGACGGTATTTTTTGACTGCGGTACCACCACCCCATACATCATTGAAGCGCTGGACGATGAGCTGCAATTTACCGGGGTGTGTTACTCGTTAAACACCTTCCTGGCGCTACAAGATAAACCAGGCTGCCGGGTGATTTTGAGCGGAGGTGAGTTTCATTCCAGCAATGCGATTTTCAAGCCGATTAACTTCCAGGAGTGCCTGAACAATTTTTGCCCGGATATCGCCTTCTTCTCGGCGGCAGGCATTCACACCCGTCACGGGGCAACCTGTTTTAATCTCGATGAACTGCCAGTAAAAAATTGGGCATTAGCGATGGCGCAACAGCGTGTGCTGGTCGTGGACAGCAGTAAATTTGGCAAAGTGCGCTCAGCCTGTATGGGACCACTTGCTGCTTTTGATTTGATTATCAGTAACGAAGAGCCTGATGCGGCGTTTGTTGAATTTGCCGCGTCGGAGAATATTCATCTCGAGTGGTAATAAATAAGCTATACCCAAAATAGTTTGAGATTGCAGGTAGGCGGCAAGGACGTGAATCCCCAGGAGCTTACATAAGTAAGTGACTGGGGTGAATGGCCGTAGCCAACACCCCTGCAACTCAAAATATGAAGGGTATTAGAACCAGCTGCCGAACCAAGAATGAAACTTCATCAACACAAAATCCCACATCCGACTAAAGAAACCACCCTCTTCGACTGCTTCCATCACCATCAGAGGGCGCTGCTCAATTGATTTACCATTAAGCTGGAAATCGATGGTGCCAACCACCTGGCCTTTCTTAAGCGGCGCGGTAAGCTGCGGTTGGGTCAGCGAGAAACTCGCTTTCAGATTCTTCAACTGGCCACGTGGAATAGTGACAGAGCCACCTTCCCCGGCCCCCAAATTCACTTCGCTTTTATCCCCAAACCACACGCGTTGAGTCACAAAAGTGGCATCCGGTTTAATCGGTGTAACGGTTTCAAAGAAGCGGAAACCCCACGTCAGCAACTTTTCACTTTCATTGAAACGAACTCGATCGGTTTTGGTGCCTAACACCACGGAAATCAAACGCATATCGCCAGACGTTGCCGATGCGACCAGGTTATAGCCTGCGCCTTCTGTGGTGCCGGTTTTCATCCCGTCAACGTTAAGATTGGAGCTCCACAGCAAGCGGTTACGGTTCGGCTGCTTGATGTTGTTAAAGGTGAACTCTTTCTCTTTATGGATGGCGTACTCTTCCGGCACGTCATGAATCAAAGCCCTGCCCAGCAGCGCCATATCACGTGCGGTACTGAATTGCCCAGGTGCGTCGAGGCCGTGAACGGTCTTAAAGGTAGTGTTGGTCAGATTCAGTTTTTGCGCATAGTTGTTCATCAAACTGACGAAAGAATCCTGACTACCTGCCACATAATCGGCAATTGCAATGCTGGCATCGTTGCCTGACTGGATGATTACGCCTTTGTTCAGGTCTTCAACCGAGACTTTGTCGCCTGGTTTCAGGAACATTAGCGAGGAACCACGCAGAGCCGGGTTGCCGGTGGCCCAGGCATCTTTGCCAATGGTGACCATATCGGTAAGCTTGATCTTATCAGCCTTGATAGCCTGCCCAACCACATAACTGGTCATCAGTTTAGTCAGACTCGCCGGATCCAGTTGTAGATCGGCATTGCCTTCGGCCAGAACTTTGCCGCTGGCATAATCCATTAAGATCCAGGCTTTAGCATCAACTTGCGGTGCATCAGCAGTCTGTTCTGCACTAACCGCAGGCGCGGCTATCAACAGCAGGGTTGTACCTGCCAGTAATGCTCGAAGCGAAGCAGGGATTTGCAAAGTTTTCATAACACCACCCAGTATCCATTCTATAAAAGTGACGACGCGCGCCGTGACTTAATGTTTCAAGTTGCCAGTAAGCTATCGCGGGAAACATCTTAATGAAACATAACGTTGGTAAAGTTTTTTAAGTTTATTCGATAACTGCGCGACTTGCCGCCACGTTGATGAGTTTTTTACCTGACGTTTAACTCACGTGCTGTTTTCTTCACCAGCGCACGGCATACTGAGGAGGAAACCAACGAATGAGGAAACAAAATGATCACTGTTTGGGGCCGAGACAATTCGACTAATGTGAAGAAAGTGCTGTGGTGCCTGGAAGAGTTAGGCGTGGAGTATCACTCAATTCCTGCTGGCGGGAAATTTGGTAAAACGCATGATGCTGAATATCTGGCGATGAATCCTAATGCGTTGGTGCCCTGCATTCATGATGATGCAACCAATCTGACGTTGTGGGAATCCAATACCATCGTGCGTTATTTGGCTGCGCAATATGGTAAAGAGTCGTTGTGGGTTGCTGAACCCGCCGCCCGAGCACACGGTGAAAAGTGGATGGACTGGGCAGGAACCGCCCTCGCAGGCCCACATCGCGGCGTGTTTTTCAGCCTGGTACGAACAGCGCCTGAATTACGCGATGAAAAATTGATAGCCGATAGCATCGCGCAGTGCAACACGCTGTTTGCCATGGTTGATGCCGAACTGGCGAAGCAGCCGTGGTTAGGTGGTGATGAGTTCGGTACCGGCGATATTGCGCTTGGCCCGAGCATTTACAACCTTCTTAATCTCGACATCCAATGGAATGACTTTCCCAATCTGCAACGTTGGTATCAGCAATTGACCCAGCGCCCGGCATTCAAGAAAGTCGTGATGATTCCGCTAAGTTAATACCTTAGGCTGATGGGCTAATTTTTAGTAATTGCCCGTCAGATTCGTCGGTCAGGACATAAAGATAGCCGTCCGGGCCGACGCGTACATCACGAATACGCGCCCCGTGGTCGTCCAGCAACCGCTTCTGATCCGTGACCTTATCGCCCGCAAGCGTCAGCTCAATCAAGTTTTTCTCTTTTAGCGCCCCAATAAATAGCTTCCCTTTCCACTGCGGGAATTTGTCGCCGTTGTAAAACGCCATGCCGCTCACCGCCGGGGAAACCTTCCAGTAATAAACAGGCTGTTCAGTGCCTGCCACAATTTCGCCTTTCGCTTCAGGGATCGGCAAACCACTGTAATTAATGCCCCAGGTTGCCAGCGGCCAACCGTAGTTTTTACCGGGTTGAGATACATTGATTTCATCGCCCCCACGTGGGCCATGCTCATTAAGCCACAGCTCGCCATTGGCGGGGTTAAACGCCAGCCCTTGTGGGTTACGGTGCCCGTAAGACCAAATTTCGCTACGAGCACCCTGCTTACCTGCAAATGGATTGTCCTGCGGCACCTCTCCGTCTTGCGTCAGGCGCACCACTTTACCTTGCAGCTTATCCAGATCCTGTGCGGTAGAGCGCTGGTTATTTTCACCGAGCGCGATAAACAGATAGCCTTTGCCATCAAATGCCATGCGCCCGCCAAAATGGTTGCCGGTTGAGAGTTTTGGCGCCTGGCGGAAGACCACTTTGAAATTCTCCAGCCGCTGCATATTGCTGCTCAACGTGCCATAACCCACGGCAGTACCCGCTTTGTCTTCACTGTTGCCTTCGGCAAAACTCAGCCAGATGCGGCGACTTTTTTCAAAGTCCGGTGCCAGAACCACATCCAGTAACCCGCCCTGTCCATGCGCCCAGACTTTCGGCACACCAACAATCGGGTCACTCATCCCTTCACCCGGCTGCCAACGGCGCAATTGCCCATCACGCAGCGTGATAAGCATCCCTTTGTTGTCAGGCAAAAAAGCTAAAGACCATGGGTGGTCGAGCTTGCTTTGTAACACCTCAACTTTGATATCCGCAGCCCAGCTGAAGCTTGCTGAAAATAATAATGTTGCGGCGATGAATGAACGTAATGGCGACCGTGGCATAACCTTCTCCTTATCGGTATACCCGATAAGGTTAGTCTTCCAGGATTGGTAGGATGGCAATTTTACAAAAACTTAAATTGGGGGAGTCTCCTCCCCCATATATCACGACTCTACGGCCAGTTGGTGGCCCATAATATCTTTCAGGCTGTCGGAAAGTTCGGACAGGCAGCTTTCCAGTTTTTCGGCATCAACGGCGATATATTGTGGGCAATCGTGGCGCCCGGTCATCAGGCAAACTCCGGCAGAACACACCGCACTCATTCCCTGGTTAATACTTTCCATTTCTTGCGCTGCAAGGTGGAATTTGAGGCGTAAAGCCTTCTCACGATACTCAGTAGACAAATCAAACAGGTTATCGCGCAGATGCTCAGTTTCCATCACAGACATATAGCCTTTAGCTTTTCTCAAAGAGAGATAAGCAGCGATGTCTATTTTGGCGATAATCATCTTTTTCAAGAGATCTCGTTTGAGTGGCTCCCCATTCATGCATTTACCCTCCATGTGGTTTGAATTGATAACACACACTTATAGTATGGATAAATTTTAAGCTAACCTGTCTTTTTTGCCGTGTTTTT
Source organism: Buttiauxella sp. BIGb0552 (assembly GCF_004366275.1). Taxonomy (NCBI): domain Bacteria; kingdom Pseudomonadati; phylum Pseudomonadota; class Gammaproteobacteria; order Enterobacterales; family Enterobacteriaceae; genus Buttiauxella; species Buttiauxella sp. BIGb0552. The sequence continues at coordinate 440,793 of NZ_SODY01000004.1, read as the reverse complement.
TGATCCCTGGCAACAACCTTTACAATGGCTAACAATTGCAGTTAAACAAGGGATTACGCAGCGGCATTGACGCTACAAGTCGAAGCCTGACGCTGCTCCTCAAGCATTTGTCGTAACACACTGTGCCCAAGGTTATTTTGCCAGGTGAAGCTGTTTTGCAGCACCACAACGGCAAAATGATTCACGCGATCAATACCTATATAGCTTGAGTAACCGCCAATATATCCCACCTGATAAGTGATGGATTGCTCGCCATAGGTATCCGTCACCCAGGCAATATTGGCGGCTTCTTTATCCCGTGGATAATAGACCTGCATCGTATCGTGAATCGCTTTATCCAACGTTCCATCGCCAGTGCTGGCAAGGTGTGCTGCGGCAAAAGTCAGTAAATCGGCAGTGTCGGTATACAAACCACCCGCGCCAAGCATATTGCCGGTGAATTGCCAGTCAGGCACCACTTGCCCGCGAGGGATAAATTTCGGCTGGCTTCCCGCATGGCCAATAGCTCGTAGCGGATAGCTTTTCAGTTTTTGCGGGGTAAAACTGCTGTTATGCATCCCGAGAGGATCAAAGATCAGCGATTGCACCAGTTGATCAGCCCGCTGGCCGGTCTGGTAGCGCAGAACGTAATCGAGCACCGCATAACCCAGGTTTGAGTAACGCGGTTCGGCATTGCCCGGTTTGCTGAAGTCAGCCAGGTCTGCGACAACATCGTCACTATCAAGATGAGAATAGAAATTCTCACCGTTGCCAAGATAACGAATAAAGGCTGTCAACATTGGCAAATCCATGTTTTGCCGTGGCAAACCAGAGGTATGCGTCACCAGTTGCAGCAGCGTGATTTTTTTCGCATCACGGCTTAATGACAGCGATGGCGGCAGCAAATTTTCGAGCGTATCTGACCAGTGCAAGCGCCCCTGCGCCACTAAAACCCCGGTCGCCTCAGCAGTCATGCCTTTACTCAACGACCCCACGGCAAACAAGGTATGTTCATTGACCGGCTTATTGTGCTCGGCATCGGTGACACCAAAATGCCAATAACGGCGCTGGTTGCGGGCGTCAATCACCCCCACCACCATGCCGGGTGATTGCTCCTCAACCATGGCAGGCAACCACTGGTTGATATCACGAGTTGCGGGCTCCCCGCACGCTCGCTGGGCTTTTTGCGGCACTTCAGCCTCAGGAGCAACATTCGACAGCGTTCCACATCCCGCCAGCATAAAACCGAGCAGCAGCGTACTCAGGCGACGGGGCGAATTCATCAATTAGTTTGCCGCCACACAAGGTTTAGCATCAAGGCCGACAAGCATGGTACGGTTTTCACCGACTTTTTTCAGGCCGAAGTTACTGCTGTGGTAGCGATAAAATGCCTGTCCGCCGCTCATACTTTGATAGGAGTAACGATCGCCGTTATACCAGGCGTAGTCGCCATCGATAGCGAGTTTTTCACCGCCACAAACAAATTTTTGCGCCGTCGCAGGCGGTGTGTTGAGAGGGGTTGGGATCACATTACAGGCCGAAAGCAATGCAACCGCAGTCAGCATACCGGTAAGGGCTAAAATCTTGCGCATTAAGTATTATCTCTATTAGTGGGGATGATGTTTAAGGCGAGCGGGAAGATAATAGAACCAGCGCCCCAGGTAAGCAAAAACTAAGGCACTTCAATGATTCTGAAATTTCATCTTGTGCGCTGGAAAAAACAACCAGTAGAGCCACACCCAAAACCCGTGTAGAATCGCCCGGTTTTTCTTTTATTGATTACTTTGTGAGCGTGACCTGTATGCAACAACCCCGTATTGGCTTTGTCTCCCTCGGCTGCCCAAAAAACCTCGTCGATTCTGAACGAATTCTGACTGAGCTGCGCACCGAAGGTTACGATGTAGTGCCTAGCTATGATGATGCCGATATGGTTATCGTTAACACCTGTGGCTTTATCGACAGTGCCGTACAAGAGTCGCTCGAAGCGATCGGTGAAGCGCTGAACGAAAATGGCAAAGTGATTGTGACCGGCTGTTTAGGGGCCAAAGAAGATCAAATCCGCCAAGTACACCCTAAAGTTCTGGAAATCACCGGCCCACATAGCTATGAGCAAGTTTTGCAGCACGTTCACCACTATGTGCCAAAACCAAAACATAACCCGTTCTTGAGCCTGGTGCCGGAACAAGGCGTGAAGCTGACCCCGCGTCACTACGCTTACCTGAAAATTTCCGAAGGCTGTAACCACCGTTGCACCTTCTGCATCATCCCTTCAATGCGTGGCGATCTGGACAGCCGTCCGATTGGCGATGTGTTGTCTGAAGCGAAACGTCTGGTTGATGCGGGCGTGAAAGAGCTGCTGGTGATTTCGCAAGATACCTCGGCCTACGGCGTAGATGTTAAGCACCGCACCGGTTTCTACAACGGTGAGCCGGTGAAAACCAGCATGGTTAGCCTGTGTGAACAACTGGCAAAACTCGGCGTCTGGACGCGTCTGCACTACGTTTACCCATATCCACACGTTGACGATGTGATTCCATTAATGGCGGAAGGTAAAATCCTGCCGTATCTGGATATCCCTCTGCAGCACGCCAGCCCACGTATTCTGAAGTTGATGAAGCGCCCAGGCAGCGTTGATCGCCAGTTGCAGCGCATTAAGCAATGGCGCGAGATCTGCCCGGATCTGACTCTGCGTTCTACCTTCATCGTTGGCTTCCCAGGCGAAACCGAAGAAGATTTCCAGATGCTGCTCGACTTCCTGAAAGAAGCTCGTCTGGATCGCGTCGGTTGCTTCAAGTTCAGCCCGGTTGAAGGTGCTACCGCCAACGAACTGGCCGATCCTGTGCCAGAAGAAGTTAAAGAAGAGCGCTGGAACCGTTTCATGCAGCTCCAACAGCAGATCTCTGCTGAACGTCTGCAAGAAAAAGTGGGTCGCGAAATTCTGGTTATCGTTGATGAAGTTGACGAAGAAGGCGCGATTGGCCGCAGTATGGCTGATGCTCCAGAAATCGACGGCGCGGTTTATCTCAATGGCGAAACCAAACTGAAACCAGGTGATGTGGTGCGCGTGAAGGTTGAAAACGCGGACGAATATGACCTGTGGGGAACGGTGGTTTAACGCCTTCACCCTAACCCTCTCCCACGGGAGAGGGGATAGTCCGCCCTTTACTACGCCACAGCAAATATCTCTTTGCTTTAGCGACCTAACTCTTGCTCCATTTGCGCGACTGTTTTGTTATCAATCCTGAAAAACCATACCGTTGCTGCCAGCAACAAATGCAATACTCCGGGAATGACAGTGGAAAGCATTGTGATCCCCGCCAAAGACAATGGTGTCTGGTTTTCCATACCGGAACGGTAAGCCACAAGGGTCAATGAAACACTGACGATAACCCCGGCGACAGCCCAGGCCAGCTTGACAAAAAACAGGTTAAACGCAAAGTTCATGCCCGATGAACGGCGGCCTGATTTCCATTCGCCATAGGTATCGGCAAAGGTCACCAGGGTGAAGTGCATCGGTAAAATAAAGCCCATCACCACACAACAGACGAACACTAAAACCAGCCACGCCGTGGTCGCGGTACTGGGAACAAACCATACTGCAAAATGAGCAAGGGCCAGAAGGATATTCACCCAGAAATAGAGGGTTTTAATCTCAATACTACGGGTTAAATATTGCACCAGAATTGAGCCTGCAATTCCTCCCAGCGTCGCCATACCAAAGAACAGTGACGTATAAGTCGCGTCGCCATGCAGCACATACGTAATGAAGTACATGGCAGCACCGCCTTTGGTGTTAAAGATGCTAATGATCAATAACGACATCACAAAGGTCAGTAAAAGCTGATCATTACGACGAATACTTTTCAGGCTCTCACGCAGATTAAAAGTGTGATTATTACGGGCGACAACGCGCTCTTTCACACCATAAAAACACAGTAGAAACATCGCGATGGCCAGACATGCCAGAACACCGACACCATACTGATATCCCCGAACCGCGTTTCCCTTGCCAAAATAATCCACCATAATCGGTAAACCAACCGAGACAGCAAAACCCGCCACGCCGCACAGCGCAAAACGCCAGGACTGGCATGAAACAAGCTCCAGCGGATTAGTGGTGATTTTGGTAATCAGGGCGCAATAAGGCACGTTGTTAAGGGAATAAAGTACCGAGAGCGCAAAGTAGGTCACCACCGCATAAAGCACCTTCCAGTGATAAGCTAAATCCGGAACGCTAAAGGTCAGAAATGCAATCAGTCCTAATGGAACGGCAGTCCAGAGTATAAATGGTCGGAACTGGCCCATTTTGGTCGAAGTACGATCGGCAATAACACCGATCATCGGATCAGAAATTGCGTCAATCACACGTAATATCAGGAATAGTGTTCCCACCACCGCCGGTGTTAACCCAAAAATATCGGTATAGAAGAACGTTAAAAAATTCGAAATAAGGCCGGTAACAATCGTGCCACCCGCATCGCCAAGGCCGTAGCCTATTTTTTCACTTACCGAGAGTTTTGCCAGCCCAACAGAGTTGCTGGTCATACCCAAATCTTCAGATATCCCACTCATTATGCTCTCCGCATTTTCCAGGGTCAGAATGGACCCACCAGCGCCAGAACCTCTGCGCCATCACGCACAAATAAAGGCAACGTTTCGAGGGGCGCGGCAACGCTTATGAACTTGCCGCCCTGATAGCGTTCACCCGAAGCAACATCAACCCACACGCTGTTAGCGGGCAACCAGACACGACGCTGCCGCTCCCCTGCGTTAACCACTGGCGCAACCAGAATGTCTTCACCAAACAGGTATTGGTCAGTTAGCTGCCAGGCTTGCTCATCCTGCGGATAGTGATAGAACAGCGGACGCATTAACGGCTCGCCGGTCTCATGGGCTTGCTGCATGAGTTTGCGCAGATAGGGCCGCAGCCTTTCTCGTAGTGCTGCGTAACGGCTGAGAATGGCAAAGGTGGATTCACCAAAACTCCATAACTCATTGCCGGCTCCGGTGTTGCATTGTGCGATACCGTCGCGGTAAGGAATTTCAGGTTCAGTAATGGGGTCACGGTGTCCGTGCATGCGTAGCACCGGGCTGAATACCGCCCACTGGAACCAACGAACCAGCAGCTCATGAAAAGCCGGGTCACTCACATCACCGCCATGGAACCCGCCAATATCCGTGGTCCACCACGGGATACCCGCCATGCCCATACTTAACCCGGCGCAGAGTTGGTTACGCATTGATTCAAATGATGAGTGGATATCGCCAGACCAAACCAAAGCGCCATAGCGCTGGCTCCCGGCCCATGCACAGCGCACCAGGTTTACCGGGTTACTTTGCCCCGCTTCGCGCAGGCCATCGTAAAATGCCTCGCTATAATGCAGGGGATAGATATTGCCGGTTTCAAGGGTGTTACCGATGTGATAGCGATAGTTATCATAGTCATAGACGCCATATTCTGGCTCTGCTTCATCGAGCCAGAATAGGTTCACGCCGTTGTCAAAATAGTTCTTCTTACAGACATCCCAGACGAACTTGCGTGTCTCCGGATTCGTCGGGTCGATAAACCGACTGTTGCCTAAAAAATCGAAATTAATGTTTAGCCCTTTGCGGGTATTCACCAGCAAGCCCTGCTGGTTCATGGCAGGATAATTTTCACTTTTGACATCTACCGTCGGCCAGACTGAAACCATCAATTCAGTCCCCATTTCCTTGAGTTCTGCGGTCATCGCTGCGGGGTCGGGCCATTCCCGGCAATCAAACTTCCAGTCGCCCTGCACCGGCCAGTGGAAGAAATCGGCAACAATCACCGCCAGAGGAATTCCACGATCACGATATTCACGAGCAACACTCAGCAACTCATGCTGGGTGCGATAACGTAATTTGGATTGCCATAAGCCCAGTGCAAATTCGGGCATCAACGGGGGTTTACCGGTGGCGTTGGCATAGTTTCTGATGATTTGCGCAGGCGTATCACCTGCCGTTATCCAGTAATCAATATGCGAGGCGGCTTGAGCATGCCAGCGTGTTTCGTTATTCGCAAAAATGGCTTCCCCCACCGCGGGATTATTCCATAAAAAACCATAACCGAGGCTCGACACCATAAACGGCACACTGGCTTGGGAATTACGCTGCGCTAATTCAATGGCACAACCTTTCAAATTAATAAAAGGCTGCTGATACTGCCCCATGCCAGAGATTTTTTCTTGCGGATTAGCTTCAAACCTGACATTTATTTCAAACGCATCCCCTGCTAATGGCTTCATCTCCCGGCCAGATATTTTTAATGCACTTATTTTATTTTTTGCCTGATTCCCTTGCCCCCAAAAATGCTCACCGTTATCTCTTTGCCGCCATAATTCTTCCAGTAAACACTCTTTTTTCTGATTATAAAAAGCAATCCGTCCTTGCTGGTCAACACATGCGCTGACACCCCCATTAATCAGCGTCAGGCTTGTATCATCTCGCTCAAACCTGACAGCAATATCGGGCTGTTCCAGCAAAGCCCAACCCGGAATTTCACTACTGTCAGGTTGAATACCTGAAATAATTCTTAAACTATCTTTACCCCAAGGAAAAATGGAAAGGTAATAACCATTCCATGACCAATACAGCGAATTATTTTTAATTTGTAAGGTGTTCATTATGACCTCGGATTATTTAAAGGAAATTACAACCGTGATTCCGTAAACGTTTCCGATCCTGGTTAACATTAGTCAGCATGTCAATAACGGTATGAGCAAAGGAAGTTATGAAATCTAGCAACTGTGATCTCAGGTTTATTATTTAGAGTTTTTCAGGCCTGCCATGATATATTTATGTGGCAGTCATCCCAAATGGATGAACTGAGCAGTGTACGATATAAATATGGCGCAATCGTCCATGTTGGGGAAAAGGGATAGATGAATATCAAAGAGTTGGCAAAAATACTGGATCTCTCAATTGCCACTGTATCAAGAGCACTCAATAGCCACCCAGAAGTGAGCATCGCAACGCAAAAGCGGGTACTTGAGGCGGCAAATTTGTATGGTTATCGGCCCAATGCTGCTGGTAGGAATCTTCGCAAGGGTAAGGTTAATACGGTGGCACTTCTGCTGCCATCCGGTGAACGGGACAATTTTTACACCGCCTCCTTTTTCATGCGCGTTGCTGCGGGTCTGCAAACCCGCCTGCGCCAGCAGGATATCGATACCATCCTGCACCTGGCACTGGACGATGCAGATGAAAAACTGTGGCTACAAAAAATTGTTGAGCAACAGAAAGCCGACGCAGTCATACTGACCAACACTCAAATCAACGATCCTCGTATTGAGTATTTGTATAAAAATAATTTCCCGTTTGCCACGCTTGGGCGCAGCTCTACCCTGAATGGCGAATTCAACTGGGTAGATCTGGATTTTGCCACGGTGGCAAAAGAAGCGGTGCAACAGGGAAAAATGGCGGGATATAAAAATATTGCGCTGGTCACGTTGGAAAAATCGAGTGCGCAGGGAGCTATCTTCACGGAGGCCTGGCGCGAAGCCTTACGCCAGCAAAACCTGAAAGTGAATGAAGAATATCTCTTCCAGGGTGAAATCAGTGAGGCGTCTGGTTTCGAGGCGCTGTGTTATTTCCACCAGTTGCCCGCGCCTCCTGATTACATCATATTTCTTAGCGATTTACAGATGCTAGGAGCAAGCTTTTATACCCGGCAACAACGCTGTCACTACCCGTTCTTTGCCGGAATTTTTAGCAGCGATATCTCATCATTTCTGCCGATAAAACCTACGGGTTTTGACGTCCCCTTCAAGGTGATAGGTGAAGATTTGGCAACCGCTATTCTCAATGCCATGCAGGGCGAACAAGGACCGGTGCATTCCTTACCAGAGTTATGCCTTGTCACCCGACGGGAACATAAAATGGGTTAACCCTTTATCTTCGGATCCAGCGCATCGCGCAGCCCATCCCCCAGCAAATTAAACGCCAGCACCGTCAGGAAAATCGCCAGACTCGGGAAAAGAGCCACATGTGGTGCAATCACCATATCGGCTCGTGCTTCGTTCAACATTGCCCCCCACTCCGGGGTTGGCGGCTGTGCACCTAAACCCAAAAACGACAAGCTCGCGGCGGAGATAATTGACGTGCCGATACGCATGGTGAAATAGACCACAATCGACGAAACCGTCCCCGGCAGAATATGGCGAAAGATGATGGTTGCGTCCGAGGCACCGATACTGCGCGCCGATTCGATAAAGGTTTGATGTTTTAGTACCAGCGTATTGCCACGTACCAGGCGAGCGAACGCAGGAATACTAAAAATGGCGACCGCGATAATCACATTCGACATGCCGCTGCCCATCACCGCCACCACGGCAATCGCCAGCAAAATCCCCGGAAAAGCAAACAGCACATCGCAGATGCGCATAATCACCCTGTCCCACCAGCCTTCGTAATAACCAGCCAGCAGCCCGAAGAACGTGCCAATCAACGCGCCGATTAATACCGAGAACACTCCTGCGGCCAGCGATATTTGCGCGCCTACCAGCACGCGGCTGAAAATATCGCGCCCGAGTGAATCGACACCAAACCAGTGCAGCATCGACGGGCCATCGTTGAGCCGGTCGTAATCAAAATAGTTTTCCGCATCGAATGGGGAAATCCATGGCGCAATCAGAGCAATAACAATCAAAAACAGTACGAACATCCCAGCAAACATCGCCACAGGTTGCTTACGCAAGCGGCGCAGAAATTCGTGCCAGGGCGTGCGCACTTGGTTTGGCCGAACTATCGGCATCGCGTTCAGTACCGCCTGGCGGCGCCAGTTAAAGAGTCGCATCCTTACTTGTACCTGATAGCTGGGTTAATGGCGGCGTACAGCAAATCCACCACTAAGTTGATAACAATAAATTCCAGCGAGAACAGCAACACTTCCGCCTGAATCACCGGGTAATCACGCATCTCAACCGAATCCACCAGCAGGCGCCCAAGACCCGGCCAGTTAAACACCTTTTCGACCACAATTGAGCCGCCAAGCAGGAAGCCGAACTGTAGGCCCATCATGGTGACAACCGGGATCATTGCGTTGCGCAGTCCGTGTTTGATAACCACCAGCGTTTCGCTCACGCCTTTCGCGCGTGCGGTACGCATGTAATCTTCTTGCAGTACATCCACGAACGAGGCTCGCGTAAAGCGCGCCATCACCGCCGCTACCGCCGCGCCAAGCGTCACCGAGGGCAAAATGTAGTGCTGCCAGCTGTCGGCTCCCACCGTCGGCAACCAGCCCAGTTCGACGGAGAAAACCTGCATCAGCAACATGCCAAGGGCGAATGCCGGGAAAGAGATCCCGGAAACGGCGATAGTCATGCTTAAACGGTCTGGCCAGCGGTTGCGCCAGACGGCAGCAATAATGCCGGTGAACAGGCCGAAAATCACTGCCCAAACCATACTGGTGATGGTCAGCCAGAATGTCGGCATAAAGCGGCTGGCGATCTCTTCAGAAACCGGGCGGCGCGAGACCATTGATGTGCCGAAATCGCCTTGCAGAATATTGCCGATGTAATGCAAAAACTGCTGCCATAGCGGCAAATCCAGTCCTAACTGTTTACGCACCATCTCAATAACGGTGGCGTCTGCTTCCGGCCCGGCAATCAAGCGAGCCGGGTCACCAGGCAACATATGGACGAACAGAAACACCAGCACCGCGACAATCAACAGTGTAGGGATAAGGCCCAGCAGACGTTTGAGGAAGTAGTTAAACAATGGCGCTCCATCGAGTTAGGTATTGCGGTGGATGTCGCTTACGCTAATCCACCTTACAACAGCACAGTCCGTTGTTATTTCAAATCCGCATCATCAAAACTAAATCCGGTATCTGGCATCACATAAAAACCGCTAAGGTTTTTGCTGTGTGCAGAAACCAGTTTTTCCACCACCAGAGGCACCCACGGAGACTCTTTCCAGATGGTGTCCTGCGCATCTTTGTACAGTTTCGCTTTGTCATCACGATTGGTGGTTTTCAGCGCTTCAGTCAAATCTTTATCAACCTGCGGGTTGCTGTAGAAAGCCGTATTAAACAGCGTTGGCGGCCAGTTTGATGAGGCAAACAATGGCGATAGAGCCCAGTCTGCTTCACCGGTCGAGGCCGACCAGCCGGTGTAGAACATTCTCACACCGCTCTCTTTCTGCCCTTTGCCTTCTACTTCAGCGGCACGCTGCCCGGCATCCATTGCAGTGACTTTCACTTTAATGCCGACCTGCGCCAGTTGCTGCTGAGTGAACTGCAATACTTTCTGGGCGGTGCTGTGGTTGTGCGATGACCACAAGGTGGTTTCGAAACCGTTTGGATAACCCGCTTCTTTCAGCAGTTCGCGCGCTTTTGCCGGATCATACGGCCACGGTTTGTATTTTTGCGCGAAATCGATTGATGGCGGCACAACGCCTTCGGCTGGGGTCGCATATCCGGCAAACGCCACTTTCACCAGTGCCTGACGGTTAATGGCATAGTTGATGGCTTCACGTACTTTCGGGTTATCAAACGGCTTTTGCGTCACGTTCATGCTGAGATAACGCTGCATGATGGAAGGCGATGCCACCAGTTCCAGCTTGTCGTTTTTCTCAAGTACCCCTGCCTGCTCGTAAGGGATTGGGAAGGCAAACTGCGCTTCACCGGTTTGCAGCATGGCCGCGCGGGTGTTGTTATCCACCACCGGGCGCCAGGTGATGGTGTCGAGTTTAGGCAGGCCCGGTTTCCAGTAACCGTCGAATTTCTTCACCTTCACAAAATCGGTCTGGTTCCAGGTATCCAGCTGATACGGGCCGGTGCCCACCGGGTGGAAGCCAATCTCTTTGCCGTATTTTTTCAATGCAGCCGGTGAAATCATCGCCGTTGCCGGGTGGGCCAGAATATTAATAAACGCCGAGAACGGCTGTTTGAGGGTGATTTTTACCGTGTTTGCATCAACCGCTTCGGTGCTTGCAATCGCTTTATACAGGTTATAGCGCTTGAGATGGTTTTCCGGATTGCTGGCGCGATCAAGGTTCACTTTCACCGCGTCGGCATTGAAGTCGGTGCCATCCTGGAATTTTACACCCGGATGCAGTTTGATGGTGTAAACCAGCCCATCGTCAGAAACGGTGTAGCTTTCCGCCAGCACATTTTGCAGTTTCATCTCTTTATCAAGACCGAACAGCCCCTGATAAAACGACTTCGCCACTGCCTGCGAAAGCGTGTCATTGGCATCATAAGGGTCAAGCGTAGTGAAGTTGGATGCTACAGCGACGACGACATCTTTTGCAGCAAATGCCGGTGAGGCGATGACGCTGGTCGCAAGACCCGCTGCCAGCAGCCATTTTTTATTCTCAAATATGGTCATTGTGTTCCCCTGTTTATCCTTGGCCGGAATATTATTTTTACTGGGGCCGGGCGACAAAATGCCCCGGCCCCACATTTACAAGCGTTGCAACCTTCGGTTCACTCCCCAGTTTGTGCGTGCTACTGGGGATGTCATCAGAAAGCAAAACCGGTTTTGGACGACGATGCGCGGGATCTGCGACCGGAACCGCCGCCATTAATTTTCGGGTATACGGGTGTTGCGGGTTTTCAAACACCGCGCGTCGTGGGCCTATTTCAACAATTTGCCCGAGATACATCACCGCAACGCGATGGCAAATACGCTCCACCACCGCCATATCATGAGAAATAAACAAAAAGGCAATGCCAAATTCACGCTGTAGGTCGAGTAATAAGTTGATGATTTGCGCGCGAATCGAAACATCCAGCGCCGAGACAGACTCATCGGCAATCACCACTTTGGGATTAAGTGCCAGCGCTCGTGCAATGCAAATACGCTGGCGTTGCCCGCCAGAAAATTCGTGCGGATAACGCCAGGCGTGCTCAGGCAGCAAACCAACACGTTCCAACAACCAAGCGACACGTTGCTGAGCCTGCTCTTTGGGCATCACGTTATGTACCAGTAACGGTTCCATAATCGAATAACCCACCGTCAGGCGTGGGTCGAGTGAGGCGTAAGGATCCTGGAAGATAAACTGGATGTCTTTGCGTACATGCTGCATGTCTGCATTTGACAGTGTGTCGATGCGCTGCCCGTTAAAGCGAATGCTGCCGCCCTGGGTTTCTACCAGCCGCAATAACGCCCGCCCGGTGGTGGATTTGCCACTCCCCGACTCCCCCACCAGCCCTAACGTTTCGCCAGGCCATAAATCAAAACTCACTTTTTCCACCGCATGAACACGGCTGGTGACGCGGTTAAAAATGCCGCTGCGAATATCGAAACGTGTCACTAAATCGCTGACTTGCAGAATGGGAACGGAACCGGGGGCAACGGTGTCTTGCTCAGTTTCCGGTTCTTGTTGCTCTGGATTATCTGGATCAATCAGCGGGAATTTGCAGGGCAAATCGCGCCCATTCATCGCGCCAAGACGTGGCACCGCAGCCAGTAATGTTTTGGTGTAAGGATGCTGCGCTGCATTAAAAATCTGCTCCACAGTCCCCGTTTCAACCACCTTACCGCGATACATCACCAACACGCGCTCAGCAATATCCGCCACCACGCCCATATCGTGAGTGATAAAAATCACCCCCATTTGCATTTCATCTTGCAGGACGCGAATAAGTTGGAGAATTTGCGCCTGGATGGTGACGTCCAGTGCCGTCGTCGGTTCATCGGCAATCAGCACCGCCGGGCGACATGAGAGCGCCATGGCAATCATCACACGCTGGCGCATGCCTCCTGAAAGCTGATGCGGGTAGCGCCCTAAAATAGCTTTCGCCTCTGGGATACGTACTCGTTCGAGCATGCGGCGTGCTTCCTCCATCGCCGCGTGTTTATCAAGCCCTTGATGCAAACGAATAGACTCGGCGATTTGCTCGCCAACCGGAAACACCGGGTTTAACGATGTCATCGGCTCCTGAAAAATCATCGCGATATCAGCGCCGCGCACATGGCGCATTTGCGATGAGCTTAACTCTGCTGGTTCAATCACCTGGCCATTGCGGCGACGCAGCAGGATTTTTTCGCTTTCGACAATGCTCGCTGACTTGTCCAGCAGGCGCATTAACGCCAACGCAGTGACTGATTTCCCTGAGCCAGACTCCCCGACAATCGCCAGTGTTTCACCGCGCTTTAGTGTAAATGACAGGTCTGACACCGCCTGGGTATCGACTTTTTCCTGGCGAAAGCTAACGTTGAGTGCACTGACAGATAGCACTTCATCTTCGGGCAGTTCGTGACTATGGGGCATCAATGCTCCTGGCTACTATAGATTCCAACGCTTGGAGCATCGCCCACATAACCGTAGCCGCGATACATTCCTTCGCTGTTAAAAGGCAGTGCTACATTGCCCTCGTTGTCGATGGCAATCACTCCGCCGCTGCCCTGGAGTGCCGGGAGTTTTTCCATCACCACACGTTCTGTCGCCTGATGTAGGCTGAGACCGGCATATTCCATCAGAGCCGCTATATCGTAGGCTGCCAGCGTCTTCATAAACACTTCGCCGGTTCCGGTACATGAGACCGCAACGTTTGCGTTATTGGCGTAACAGCCTGCGCCAATAATGGGTGAATCCCCGACGCGGCCCGGCATTTTGTTGGTCATGCCGCCTGTTGAGGTAGCCGCCGCCAAATTGCCATATTGATCGAGCGCGACGGCACCGACGGTGCCAAATTTGGTGTCCGGATTAATTGGCTCGCCGCCATCGTGGTCGAGAACGGTTTGGTGGTTAGCTCTGGCACGTTGTAGCTGCTCCCAACGTTCCTGAGTGAAAAAGATGTCTGGCGATACCGGCTCAAGTCCCTGCTGTTCGGCAAAACTTTCTGCCCCGCGCCCAATTAACAGCACATGCGGGCTGTGCTCCAAAACCTGGCGTGCCGCCAGAATCGGGTTGCGGATATGGCTCACACCCGCCACAGCACCCGCTTCAAGGGTGTTGCCATCCATAATACAGGCGTCGAGCTCATGGGTGCCGTCGTGGGTAAAAACTGCGCCGGTCCCGGCGTTAAATAGCGGGCATTCTTCGAGTAACCGCACGGCTTCGGTGACGGCATCCAGCGCACTGCCTCCGGCGGCCAGCAATGCCTGGCCCGCCTCAACAATGTCCGATAATGCTTTGATATAAAGCAGCTCTTTTTCGGGGCTAAGTTGCGCACGAGTGATGGCTCCCGCGCCACCGTGAATCGCGATTACTGCTTTGCTCATTTCGACATTGCCTTGTCAGAGTTCGTTGTATTGTCGGAGTCCGTTGTGCTGTCGGATGGCGCTGCGCTTATCCGAGCTACGGAAACTACGAAAGCTATAAATATCAGAATAGTGACTGTTAACTAATACGATTTTTGAATATAGAAAGATGTAAATGTGATGTAAAGGAAAATGCCTAAGTCGATTACTCCGAATGGGACATGCAGCACCAGGCGTTTCTCTGCCATAATGTCCGACATATTTTTCCCGCGCCGCAGGAGCTTTCATGGAATTTACCGCCGGGCTTATCCCCCTTGAAACCGCAATGGAACAGATGTTGTCGCGTATTGTTCCTGTCACTGAATCTGAGTCCATCCCTTTGCTGACGGCTTGTGGACGCATTACCTCCCACCCTGTCACGTCGCCAATCGATGTACCGGGGTTTGATAACTCAGCAATGGACGGTTACGCGGTGCGCCTGAAAGATATCGCGCTGGGCACGGCGTTGCCTGTCGCGGGGAAAGCCTTTGCCGGGCAGCCCTTTGCAGGCGTCTGGCCGGAAGGAACCTGCATCCGCATTATGACTGGCGCACCAGTGCCGCCAGAAACGGATGCGGTGGTGATGCAAGAGGAAACAACTGTCACCGAAACTGGCGTGCGTTTTAATGAAGAAGTGAGAAACGGACAAAACGTGCGTCTGCGCGGTGAAGATATTCGCCAGGGTGCCAGCGTGTTACCGGCTGGCAAGAAACTGACTGCTGCTGAGTTACCGCTTATTGCCTCTCTGGGTATTGCTAATGTTGCAGTACTGCGCAAAGTTCGCGCAGCCGTGTTCTCCACTGGCGACGAACTACAACTGCCTGGCACTCCACTTGGTGAAGGCCAAATCTACGACACCAACCGTCTTGCGGTGCATATCATGCTCGAACAGTTGGGCTGTGAGGTTACCGATTTAGGGATTATTCGTGATGACCCCGAAGCCCTACGCGCCGCATTTATCGAAGCAGACAGCCAGGCCGATGTGGTTATCAGCAGCGGCGGTGTTTCAGTTGGTGAAGCGGATTACACTAAGCAACTGCTTGAAGAGTTAGGTGAAGTGGGCTTCTGGAAACTGGCGATTAAACCGGGCAAGCCGTTTGCCTTTGGTCGCCTGAAAAACAGTTGGTTCTGCGGCCTGCCGGGTAACCCGGTTTCTGCGGCACTCACTTTCTATCAACTCGTGCAGCCGTTATTAGCCAAATTAAGTGGTCAGCAAGGAAATGCCCTACCGCCACGTCAACGCGCTCGTACCGTTGGGCGTTTGAAAAAATCACCGGGCCGCCTCGATTTCCAACGCGGCATCATGCGCACAGGTGAAGATGGTCAATTAGAAGTGCTGAGCACCGGCCACCAGGGATCACATATTTTTAGCTCATTTAGCCAGGCCAACTGTTTTATCGTGCTGGAACGCGAGCGCGGCAATGTTGACGCAGGCGATTGGGTTGAGGTTGAGCCATTCAACCAGCTGTTCGGGGGCTAAAGATGAGCGCTGAATTAAGCGACCAGGAAATGCTGCGCTATAACCGCCAGATTATTCTGCGCGGTTTTGATTTCGACGGGCAAGAAGCGTTGAAAGCCGCGCGTGTATTGGTTGTTGGGCTTGGCGGACTGGGTTGTGCTGCCGCCCCGTATCTTGCCGCGGCAGGTGTCGGGCACCTGACATTGCTGGATTTTGACACCGTGGCGCTGTCCAATTTGCAGCGCCAGACTCTGCATCGTGATGCCACGATTGGGCAACCGAAAGTAGATTCCGCACGGGATATGCTGGCGGCAATCAATCCCCATATTCAGATTGAAACGGTGAACGCGCTGTTAGACGAGGCGCAACTGTTGGAACGGGTGGCGCAACACGATTTGGTGCTCGACTGTACTGATAATGTGGCGATTCGCAACCAACTTAATCAGTGCTGTTTCACCAGCCAAAAACCGCTGGTTTCCGGTGCGGCGATTCGTATGGAAGGGCAAATCAGCGTGTTCACTTATCAGGATGGCGAACCTTGTTATCGCTGCCTGAGCCGCCTGTTTGGCGAGAATGCGCTGACCTGTGTAGAAGCCGGAGTAATGGCCCCGTTAGTAGGGGTTATTGGTTCGTTGCAAGCGATGGAAGCCATCAAGCTACTGGCTAATTACGGCACACCAGCAAGCGGAAAAATCGTGATGTACGATGCGATGAGCTGCCAGTTCCGCGAAATGAAACTGCCGCGAAATTCGCACTGTGAAGTGTGCGGTAGCGCTAAGACATAAAATATTCGCTTAATTTGTTCGTAATGCTGTCGATGGAGAAAATGCTCTTCTGGTTTGCTTCGCGATGTTCGCTGTAGCGCTCATCTTTTTTCTCCAGAGCATTCAACAAACGATCGACCACCATCATAGTGCCGGCAATTTCCGCAAAACCGCCCTCACCGCCGCTGACACAGGACACTGCGGCCTGTAGATTCCAGTCTGCAAGCTGAGTGAATGGATGAAATGATCCGCGGCTTAACGAAATAATTTTGTAGCCCCGTTGTTTGGCATGCGCCAACATTTGCAGCATATCGGCCGAGACTTCAGTAATGTGAATGGCGATAACAATACCGTCTGGCGTGATGGGTTGATATAAGCGTTCAACCAGACTGGCAGACTTGCCCATGCGCATCAAATTCATTTGCAGCAACATGGCAACCGGCACCGCCGTCCCTACTGCGTAGATAGCAACGTGACTCGCTTCATGGAGTTTTGTGGCAACAGTGTTAAGTTCACCTGAATTAAGAATTTTATTACTGTCACAGATGCTGTCAATAATCGGTTTTAGCTCAGGTTCAACCATCTGGGCTGGCTGATTTGCCCCTTGTTCTAACGCAAGGGCTGTACGGAAATCCGCAAAACCTTTAAACCCCGCAGCCCGACAAAAACGGGTAATACTCCCCTCACTGGTTTCGATTGAATCAGCCAGTTCAGTGATGGTATGTCGCATTACATATTCAGGGTTCTCCGTCACAAAACGTCCCACCTGCCCGAGAACAGGGCTCATCCCACTAATCATATTTCTTATATTTATCAACAGATTAATATTTTCTTTGTTCATTAACTGACCTTTTTATATGAATTTGCAATGCCGATCACAGCTTTGTCTTTCAACTTAAAATAATAATTATTATAGCACCAGGGAATATAAAAATAATTATTATTGGAGGTATAAATGAAAGGCCTTATCGTCTGCCGTACCGGCATGGGCAGCTCTATGATGCTCAAAATAAAAGCACAAAAAATCATCGACAAACATGGCTGGGATATCGATCTCGAACATGATGTTCTTTCAGGATTGAATACTTACCCCGGCATCGATTTCGTTCTGACAATGAAGGATCTTACCGCTGAGGTTGAGGCTTCGGGTTTTCGCGCCATTGGTATTACCGACCTGATGAACAGCGAAGAAATGGAAGCTGCGCTTTCCCAACTTATCAGCGAGAACAACACTTCGCGCTAATCAGGGGGCAACATGGATCTCCTTAAATTTATTGTATTCGACATTCTTGGCGTCACGCCATTGCTGGTTGGTTTTATCGCGCTTATAGGGTTACTTGTCCAGCGTAAGCCTATTGAAAAAGTGCTCTCAGGGACGTTTAAAACTATTGTCGGTTTTCTGGTATTTGCAGGCGGCGCGGGCCTGGCCGTCACTTCGCTGGGTAACTTCCAGACACTGTTCAGCGATGGTTTCGGTCTGAAAGGCGTTATGCCTTTGGCAGAAGCTCTTACCGGGCTGGCACAAACGAAATTCTCACTTTGCGTTTCTCTTATCATGGTGCTGGGTTTCGCCTGGAATCTGGTGTTTGCCCGTTTGACACCCTTTAAGTATATCTTCCTGACAGGTCAGCATAATTTGTATCTGTCTGCCTTGCTAACCGTCACGCTCAAGGCACTGGGCTATAGCGACTTAGTCACCATCAGCGTAGGTTCAGTCATTCTTGGCCTGGCCGCCTGTATTTACCCTGCGATTGCTCAACCCTGGATGAGGAAAATCACCGGTAACGATGAAATTGCGATGGGTCACTACGTTACGCTTGCTTATGCCTTGTCTGGCTGGATCGGTTCTAAAGTGGGCGACCCAAAACAGTCAACCGAAAAGCTGAATCTGCCCGGCTGGCTGGGAATATTTAAAGACTACATCGTTTCCGTTTCCATCTCGGTAAGCATCTTTTATTACATTGCAGCACTGAGTGCGGGCAAAGCAGCCGTCACTGCCGCCGCAGGTGGGATGCACTGGCTGGTTTATCCGCTGTTCCAGTCACTCACCTTTACCGCTTCGCTCTATATCATCATTACTGGCGTACGCCTGCTGCTGTCAGAAATTGTTCCGGCTTTCCTTGGGATTTCGGAAAAATTCATCCCCAATGCTAAACCCGCACTCGACTGCCCGGTGGTCTTCCCTTATGCCCCGACGGCTACAGTGTTGGGCTTCATCTCATCGTTTATTGGTGGGCTGCTGGTCATGGTACTGCTCGCACTGTTTGGGCAAACCGTCATTATTCCAGTAGCGATTCCCTACTTCTTTATCGGAGCAACGGCGGCGGTGTTTGGCAACGCCTCCGGGGGCTGGAAAGGTGCCATCGCAGGCAGTTTTGTGACGGGTATTTTAATCGGCATCGGGCCGGCCCTGATTTATCCCATCATGGAATCCGTTGGGTTATCGGGTACCAGCTTCCCTGAAACCGACTTTGTTGCCCTCGGTTTAATTGTTTACTACATCGGCAAAATGTTGCCCTGATAAGGAGTCACCATGGAAATTCAACCACTCATCGACCATGCCCGTCAGGCCCGGCGCGATATTGTCACCATGATTTATGAATCAGGTATTGGACATCCCGGCGGAGCGCTGTCTATTGCCGATATCCTGACGTGGATTTATTACCAGGAAGTGGATTTGTCCTCCGATTCACGTAGCCGGGTGGTGATGAGCAAAGGACATGCTGTCGCTGCGCAATATGCCCTGCTGTACCAATTCGGTTTTATTCAGCGTGATGAATTCCACACATTCCGCCAGATAAACTCGCGCCTGCAAGGGCATCCGAGCATCAAAGCGCTACCACAGGTAGATGCCACCACAGGGCTGCTGGGACAGGGGCTGTCTATTGCGCTCGGCATGGCAGCGGCGAAACGTCTGAAAAAGGAACCACATCGCGTATTTGCGATTGTGGGCGATGGCGAAATGCACGAAGGCCAAATTTGGGAAACGCTGCAACAAGCCAGCCATATGAAGATGGACAACCTGACGGCCATCATTGATTACAATGGTTTTTCATCCCATGACCCGGTCAATGAAGTGATTAACCTTGAGCCGTTGGCCGATAAACTGCGCTGCTTTGGCTGGCACGTTATTGAATTGCACGATGGCAACGATATGCGCCAGGTCGCCGATACCTTCCTGTTAACCCGCCATTTGCGACATAAGCCGATTGCCATCATTGCGCATACGGTGAAAGGCAGTGGTGTGAGTTACATGGAAAATAATGGCGACTGGCATTCTAAAACCCCCACCGCTTCCCAATATCAACAGGCAATGGAGGAGCTTAGCGTATGAAAGCCCCAAGAGATGAAATCGGCAATGCACTGATTGCCTTAAAAAACCAAGGTTATCCGCTGGTTGTTATCGATAGCGATCTGGCCAGCTCTACCCGCACCGACCAGTTTCAGGCACAGTTTCCCGAACACTTTTTTGAGATGGGTATTGCCGAAGGCTCAGCCATGAGCTTTGCCATCGGCCAGGCATTAGAAGGTCACATTCCGTTTTACGTCAACTTCGCGATGTTTGTCACCGGCACCGCCTGGACACAGTTGCGCCAGGCCTGTTATGCAGGAGCCAATATCAAACTAGTGGGTAGCCACCCAGGCATGGACGATGGCCCGGACGGCGCATCACACCACGCGCTGGAAGATTTGGCCCTGACCCGTGTGCTGCCGGGGATTACCGTGCTTTTGCCTGCTGATGCAGAGGAGGTTGTCGAAGCATTTGAACAGGCGATTAACATTAAAGGCCCGGTGTATATCCGCGTCGCCCGTGAACCAATGCCAGTACGTGATAAAACTAAAGTACCGCGTGTGATGGATATCGCCGCCATTGAGGATACGGGCAACGATTTTGCGATTCTGTACGAAGGCACCTGCCTGGAACAGGCAATGTCTGGTTATCAGGGGCTGCTGGCAGAAGGGAAAAAAGGCAAGTTGATTCATGTTGCCTGCCTTAAACCTTTTAACGAGCAACGCTTCTGCCAGTTAGTTAAAAATGTTGGCGTGCTCGCCACCATAGAAAACCATACCGTCAATGGAGGGTTGGCAGGGTTAATCGCTGAAATGCTCATAAAACATGGGATCAACCCACGCACCGTTCGTTTAGGCACACAGGATACATTCACTGAATCGGGTAACAGCCGTCAGTTGAAAGCCAAATATGGCATCAGCGGTGAACAGCTTCAGGCACAAATCAGTTCATTAATTGATTAGTTGAACAGCAGGCCAGATGCTTCTGGCCTGCCTTTTTACGGAGGCTATATGCAAGTGCCTGAATTTATTGGCTATCGATTCACTCACTCAAACGCTGACTGGCAACAGGCTATCCATAAATGCAGCGAACCGTTACTCAAAACCGGGCTGATAGCATCTGACTATGTGGACGCCATCATCAGCGAAACGCTGGAAAATGGCCCCTGGTATATCATTAGCCCTGGTTTCGCGTTGCCCCATGCTCGCCCGGAACAAGGCGTTTTAACAACTCGTACAAGCTTTTCTTTGCTTCGGCTGGCCCACCCGGTGGTATTTGATAACGGCGACCCTGCGTCGCTGATTATTATTCTGGCTGCGGGTAGCGGGCAACAACACATCAAAGCCATTACTCAATTATTTACCTGGCTGGATGATGGACGCCTGGAGAATATCCTGCATGCCAGCAACCAGGCAGAACTTGATTTGCTGCTGGTGCCTGAATAATCACTCGTCATAAAGCCCCACGCTATTGACCGCCGCATGGCGCTTATTCGAGCGAATGCGGCGCACCGAATCACGCACTACCAGCGTACCGTTTAGCAGTAAATTCCCCACTGGGGCATCGGGGCGGATTAAAAGTTGCTGGAGTATATGCACAGCCTCTTCGCCAAGCTGGTCACGCGGTACATGAACCGAGGTCAGCGGCACATCATGAATAGCCGCCAGATTAAAACCGTCGATACTCATCACTGAAATATCGTGTGGTACGCGTAGTCCCGCATTTTGAAGTGCGCTTACAGCCCCTGCTGCCATAAAATCACCACCGACTAACAAGGCGGTGGGTAGCTGATGGCGAGGGGTCTTTTCCAGAAACTCACTGATTAATCTTTCGCTCTCTTTAGCACTGAAATTCTGCGCGGTAATCAAATGCTGCGCATCATCAAATCGCAGATTGTTAGCATCCCAGGCATCACGAATCCCCGCTAGACGTAACTCCATCGTATAGCGGCGCAGGCAGAGCAAATTGACTACGGCTTTGTGCCCCTGCTCAAATAAGTAGCTTGCCGCATAGTCGCCGATCAGTTGGTGATCGGGTGCAACGCCGGGAAGGCGCATTTTGCGATCGCGGCAGTTGATCAACACGCAGGGCTTACCGAGATCGAACGCCAGATCGTGGATATGTGGATCATCAATGCCCAGTAAGATCGCCGCTTCCGTCTCCACTTCATTCATTTTGCTCAGGAACATATTGGCATCACTGTCGTTTTCTTCGAGAGCACAGTAGCGCAGCCGGACTTCATGCGGTGCCAGAGCCTTACTCACGCCCTGTGTAACACGATAATAAAAGACATCAGATCGCTCATCGAACGCACGCTGCGGGGCAAAAACGACCAAACTATTAAGTAGCATGCGCCCCGCCGCCATTCCGGCAAGCACACCTTTTTGACCAGCGCAGTTCAGCACTTGCAGGCGAGCTTGTTCGCTGGTGTTCGATTTCCCAGCCAACACGCGAGAGACCGTGCTAATTGAAAGCCCAGTTTCGGCAGCGATTTCGGCAATTTTTAGCTTTTTACTCATTTTGTGATCTGCGCCCATTTCACCCATGAAAAAATTTTCACGATGAAGTGTAGGGCTTAATCGCTGGTATTTTCGTTATCGAACGCACGAATTTTTCTTTCATGTGAAAATTTTTGCATGAAAGTCGCTATTGACCATTTTATAACTGTTTTACGCTCTCTCCATTGCCGCAGTTGAGCCTGCCTTTTCGTGGCAAGAAGCAAATAAAATAATTATTAATCAATTAGATACAACTTTCACAATCTCAAGGTTGTGGTAAATATTTCGATAGATAGCTCTTCTAGTGGAGAACGACATGAGTCATGGCATAAATCCGGGAGTCACCGCCGTTAAGGCCAAGCGTACCGTACGCAACCTGCGCTGGTGGGTTCTGGTCCTGTTTTTGTTGGGCGTTACCGTTAACTACATCACCCGTAACTCACTGGGTATTTTGGCCCCTGAGTTGAAAACCAGCCTCGGTATTACCACCGAGCAATATTCATGGATAGTCGCCTCATTCCAGCTTGCCTATACCCTATTCCAACCAATTTGCGGCTGGTTGATTGATGTCATCGGCCTGAAACTCGGCTTCCTGATTTGTGCCGGGATCTGGGCTGTGGTGTGCGTAATGCACGCTGGTGCCGGAAGCTGGATGCATCTGGCAATTTTGCGCTTCTTTATGGGGGGTGCGGAAGCCGCAGCAACACCGGCAAATGCCAAAACCATAGGTGAATGGTTCCCGAAAAAAGAGCGCCCTATCGCCGCGGGTTGGGCTGGAGTTGGGTTCTCTATTGGTGCCATGCTTGCACCGCCAATTGTCTATTTTGCTCATGCCTCTTTCGGCTGGCAGGGCGCTTTTATGTTTACCGGCGTGCTGGCAATGTTATGGGTGATTTTGTGGTGGTTGTTCTACCACAACCCTGAACAACACCCGAATCTGAGCAAAGATGAACTGGAATTCATCAAGCAAGATAACGAACCCGCTGCGGTGAAATTACCTTTCCTGACTGCACTGAAAACGGTTGGCAAAAATAAACGTTTCTACGGTATCGCGATTCCCGCATTTATGGCTGAACCAGCCTGGGCGGTACTGAGTTTCTGGGTGCCACTGTATCTGGCAAATGAACGCGGTATGGACCTCAAACAAATCGCCATGTTTGCCTGGCTGCCATTCCTCGCCGCTGACCTCGGTAGTGTGGCAAGTGGTTACCTGACCAAGCTTTATACCCGCTGGTTTGGTTGCTCCCGCACCAACTCCATCGTGGCAAGTTCGGTGACCGGTGCGTTTCTGATGATTTCTTTGGCGCTGGTTGCCATCACCAAAGACCCGTACGTCACCATCGCCTTGATTTCCGTCGGCGGCTTCGGGCACCAGATAATTTCCTGCATGTTGAGTGCACTGGTGGTGGACTCCTTTGATAAAGGCCAAATGGCCACGGTCAATGGCATGCGTGGCTCTGCCGCCTGGATTGCCAGCTTCTTATTCTCACTGCTGATTGGTGTCACCGCTGACAAGATTGGCTACAACCCTCTCTTTATCGCCATGGGCTTCTTTGACCTGATTGGCGCTGTATTCCTGATTTCTTTTATTGCTGAACGCCGCTCCAAGCGTGCCTGAAACGGATTGTGAATAATGAAAATTTTGAAGACCTGGACACTATTGAAGTCTGATGCCAACCACGTGGAATTGAGCGTGGATGGGAAGCACCGCCTGAACCTTTTTGTGCTGGAACAAGGCATGTTCCGCGTGCTGATTAAACGCGAAAACAAGCTGGCGCTGAACCGTACGTGGAGTATCGCGCCAGAAAATGATGTGCCATGGGAAGGGCGTAACCGCGAAAGTCTGGAAGGTTTTGCGTTGCCGGGTTTCACCATGGAAGAACTCGGCGATACGCTTCGCATCAGCAGCGATAAACTGCGTGTGACTGTTCACCAGCCGCTATGGCTTCAATGGGAATATCTGAACGAAGCAGCCGAGTGGCAATTCCTGGCAAGCGACCGCCCAACCAGCGCTTATTTGCTCAACGCACATGGCGATGGCGTGGCGCACTATCAGCGACGCTATAAAGAAGAGCAGTATTACGGTTTAGGTGAAAAAGCGGGTCCACTTCAACGTACCGGTAAGCGTTATGAAATGCGCAACCTGGACGCAATGGGCTATAACGCAGAATCCACTGACCCGCTCTACAAACACATTCCGTTTACCATCACACGCCGCCCGGATGTGAGCTTCGGGATGTTTTACGACAACCTGAGCAGTTGCTGGCTGGATTTGGGCAATGAAATCGACAACTATCATCTGCCCTATCGCCGCTGGCAGGCTGAATCTGGTGATGTGGATTACTACATCTTCCTCGGCCCGCAAGTGCTGGATGTCACCAAAGCGTTTGTTCGCCTGACGGGTAAAACGCTGTTTGGCCCGAAATGGAGTCTCGGGTACAGCGGTTCAACGATGCACTACACCGATGCGCCCGATGCGCAAAACCAGCTGATGAGCTTTATCAAACTGTGTGACGAACATGCGATTCCATGCGATTCATTCCAGTTGTCATCGGGTTATACCTCAATCAATAACAAACGTTACGTGTTCAACTGGAACTACGACAAGGTCCCGCAGCCGAAAGTGATGAGCCAGTCGTTCCACGACGCAGGCATTAAACTTGCAGCGAACATTAAGCCTTGCCTGTTGCAAGATCACCCGCGTTACCAGGAAGTGGTTGAGCAAGGTCTGTTTATTAAGGATTCGGAGCTGGATAGCCCGGAACGTTCGATCTTCTGGGATGACGAAGGTTCACATCTTGATTTCACCAATCCGGCAACGGTTAAATGGTGGCAGAACGGTGTGACCACGCAGTTGCTGGAAATGGGTATCGATTCTACCTGGAATGATAATAACGAATACGAAGTGTGGGATGGCGAAGCGCGCTGCCACGGTTTTGGCGAAGAGATTGCGATCAAAAATATCCGCCCCGTGATGCCACTGCTGATGATGCGCGCCTCTTTGGAAGCACAGCAGAAGTTTGCTCCAGAAAAACGCCCATACTTGATCTCCCGTTCCGGTTGCGCCGGGATGCAACGTTACGTGCAGACCTGGAGCGGCGATAACCGCACCAACTGGAATACTCTGCGCTATAACACCCGCATGGGCGTGGGTATGAGCCTTTCTGGGTTGTACAACGTGGGGCACGATGTCGGCGGTTTCTCCGGTGACAAACCAGAGGCCGAACTGTTTGTACGCTGGGTTCAAAACGGCGTGATGCATCCGCGTTTCACTATTCACTCGTGGAATGACGATAGCACCGTCAACGAACCGTGGATGTATGCATCGGTAACCCCGGCAATTCGTAGTGCTATCGAAACACGCTATCGCCTGTTGCCGTACTTCTACACGTTGCTGTGGCAGGCCCATGCCGACGACGAGCCGATGCTGCGCCCGACGTTTCTCGACCACGAACACGACGCGAAAACCTTCGAAGAGTGTGACGACTTTATGCTGGGTCGCGATTTGCTGGTGGCAAGTGTGGTGGAAGAAGGCCTGCGTGAGCGCGAAGTCTGGCTGCCTGAAAATGGCGTGGGTTGGTACGACTATTACACCGGCCAATGGTATAGCGGTGGCCAGGCGATTGTTGTCGACGCACCGCTGGAACGCCTGCCACTGCTGGTTCGCGCCGGAGCCGCACTGCCACATTCCGCGCGTATTACTCACGTGAAAGCGAGTGCTGACAATGTACGCGAGCTAAAAGTGTATCCGTTACAAGGCACTGGCGTTTCTCACGGTAGCCTGTTTGAAGATGATGGCGAGTCATGGGGTTATCAGCAAGGTAATGCGCTGTGGCTGAACTGGGAAATTCGCTGTACGGCAGACGAGATCCGTGTGGAGTTCACCTGCAAAGGTGATTACATCCCAGCATGGAAAGAGATGGCGTTAACGCTACCGGCGGGTGAGAAGCGCCGCTTGATCGTTGACAGGAAAGAGCAGGATTTCTGGAGGATTTAAGATATAAAAAAACCGCCGGAAGGCGGTTTTTCATTGACTATCAATAACCTTAGTTATCGATACCTTTACTACGCAGGTAATCTTCGTAGCCACCGGTAAAGTCAATCAAGCGCTCTGGCGTAATCTCAATCACGCGGGTTGCCAGCGAGCTAACAAATTCACGGTCATGAGAAACGAAGATCAGCGTGCCTGGGTACATTTCCAGCGCCATGTTCAGCGATTCAATGGATTCCATATCCAGGTGGTTTGTTGGTTCATCCATGACCAGAACGTTAGGACGTTCCATCATTAATTTACCAAACAACATGCGACCTTTTTCACCACCGGACAGCACCTTCGCAGGCTTTTTAATATCGTCCTGGCTGAACAATAGACGACCAAGGATGCTGCGCACCGCTTGCTCATCGTCACCTACTTGCATCCACTGGCTCATCCAGTCGAACACCGTCAGGTCATTTTCGAATTCGTATTCGTGATCCTGTGCGTAATAGCCGATTTGCACGTTCTCAGACCACTTCACAGTACCTGCATCTGGAGTCAGTTCAGAGACCAGCGTTTTAAGCAGAGTAGTTTTACCCACGCCGTTGGTACCCAGAATGGCGAGTTTCTCACCCACTTCCAGCAGCATGTTAACGTCTTTGAACAGCGGGCCGTTATCAAAGCCTTTAGCCAAACCTTCAACTTCAAGCGCATTACGGAACAGTTTCTTGTCCTGCTCAAAGCGAATGAACGGGTTCTGACGGCTGGATGCTTTAACTTCGTCCAGTTTGATTTTATCAATCTGGCGAGCACGAGAAGTCGCCTGACGAGATTTAGAGGCGTTGGCGCTAAAGCGGCTAACGAAGGATTGCAGGTCAGCAATCTGCGCTTTTTTCTTCGCGTTATCAGACAACAGACGTTCACGCACTTGTGTTGCCGCTGTCATGTATTCGTCGTAGTTGCCTGGATAAACACGCAGTTCGCCGTAGTCCAGATCCGCCATGTGAGTACACACCATGTTCAGGAAGTGACGGTCGTGCGAAATGATGATCATGGTGCTGTTACGTTCGTTGAGCACGGTTTCCAGCCAACGAATGGTGTCGATGTCCAGGTTGTTCGTCGGTTCATCAAGCAGCAGGATTTCTGGGTTTGAGAACAGTGCCTGAGCCAGCAACACGCGCAGTTTCCAGCCTGGAGCTACTTCACTCATCGGGCCGTAATGTTGTTCTACAGGAATGCCTACGCCTAACAGCAGTTCACCCGCGCGAGCTTCAGCGGTGTAACCGTCCATTTCGCCGTACAGGACTTCCAGATCGGCAACTTTGTAGCCGTCTTCTTCGCTCATCTCTGGTAACGCGTAAATACGGTCGCGCTCTTCTTTTACTTCCCAGAGTTCAGCGTGGCCCATGATTACCGTGTCGAGAACGGTGAATTTTTCAAAGGCAAATTGATCCTGACGCAACTTACCGAGGCGTTCGTTCGGATCAAGTGAAACGTTACCCAGCGTTGGCTCTAAATCGCCACCGAGGATCTTCATAAAGGTAGACTTGCCGCTACCGTTAGCGCCGATCAAGCCGTAACGGTTGCCGCCGCCAAATTTGACAGAAATATTTTCAAACAACGGCTTACTGCCGAACTGCATTGTGACGTTACTGGAAACTAGCACAGAGATGTCCTGGTAAAAGAAGGTTTGTAATATGTGAGATCGGGCACATTATGCCATAACTCAACGTGCAGATCGCTCTGCTTGTGCGCTGGTGATAAAATAATCAATGTGCAAAAAAGTGTGATTTAATCCACATCTGATTTCCCAGGCTGAGGGAATGCACATATAATGCGCGCTCAAATCGCTCCGTTTCTTCACTAACTAGCCTGCATGGCCATAAATACATTGCATAACATGAATATGAAACTACGCACAATTTTACTGGCATTTGTGGCTGTTGTGGCTTTTAGCAAAACAGCTTCTGCCGTGACCTATCCTCTGCCAACCGATGGCAGCCGTCTGATTGGTCAAAACCAGGTTGTCACAATTCCTGAAGGTAGTACCGCACCGCTGGAAGAATATGCAGCGCGTTACCAAATGGGTCTTTCCAACATGTTGGAAGCAAACCCAGGCGTTGACCCGTATTTGCCAAAACCAGGCACCATCCTGAACATTCCTCAGCAGCTCATCCTGCCGGATACCGTTCATGAAGGCATTGTTATCAACAGTGCTGAAATGCGCCTCTACTATTACCCGGCGGGTACTAACACTGTAATCGTGTTGCCAATCGGTATCGGCCAGTTGGGTAAAGACACCCCACTGAACTGGACGACCAAAGTAGAACGTAAGAAAGCAGGCCCAACATGGACGCCGACTGCAAAAATGCATGCGGAATACATCGCGGCCGGTATTCCATTACCAGCCGTTGTTCCAGCTGGCCCAGACAACCCTATGGGTCTGTATGCATTGTACATTGGCCGCCTGTATGCAATTCACGGTACTAACGCGAACTTTGGTATCGGCCTGCGTGTAAGCCACGGTTGTGTGCGTCTGCGTAATGAAGACATCAAGTTCCTGTTCGAAAAAGTGCCAGTCGGGACCCGTGTTCAGTTCATCAATGAACCAGTGAAAGCAACTGTTGAGCCTGATGGTTCGCGCTACATTGAAGTACACAACCCACTGTCTACAACTGAAGAACAGTTCAACTCAACTGAGATCGTGCCAATCACGCTGAAAAGCAATGTGACTGCGATTACCGCTCAGCCTGATGTTGACAGCGCTGTTGTCGATCAAGCAGTTCTGGGCCGTTCCGGTATGCCGGTTCGCCTGAACTAATCAAGCGTTTGAGTTAAAAAGCGACCTGCGGGTCGCTTTTTTTATGCCTGCAAAACATGGTGCTGTGAGATTGCCCAAAACATTCTGGAAAGTTCCTTCGAGGAATATTTGGTATGCTCATAATTCATGATGTGATCGGTAGCACATTTTAAGCTTTAATTGTATGATGAATGCGTTTATTAAAGGGTAATCACCATGCGTAACTTGCTCACCGTAATTTGGCAGTACCTGCGGTCTTTTATATTAATTTACATATGTTTATATGCAGGCATTGCTATCTCTTCGCTGCTACCAATCACCATTCCCGGCAGTATTATTGGCATGTTAATTCTGTTTGTTTTGCTGTCTCTGCAAATCCTGCCAGCCAAGTGGGTTAAGCCAAGCTGCCATCTGCTGATTCGTTATATGGCGCTTCTCTTTGTACCGATTGGCGTAGGCGTTATGCAGTATGTCGATGTGATTAAACAGCAATTCGGCCCAGTGGTGGTTTCCTGTTTTATCAGTACCTTAGTGGTATTAGTCATCGTGAGCTGGAGTTCTCATTTAGTGCACGGCGAACGTAAAGTTGTGGGTGAAAGTGAGGGCGAAACAAAATGATGCATCATATCTGGTGGTCTTTACCTTTAACGGTGGTGACTTTCTTTCTCGCCCGCCAAATCGGAATGCGTTATAAGTCGCCGCTGCTGAACCCGTTACTGGTTTCGATGATTGTTATCATCCCTATTCTGGTATTTACCGGCACGCCTTATGATCACTATTTTGCCGGCAGTAAAGTGCTCAACGATTTGCTGCAACCGGCTGTAGTTGCCCTCGCGTTCCCACTGTATGAACAGCTTCACCAGATTCGTGCGCGCTGGAAATCCATTATCACCATCTGTTTTATTGGCAGCATGGTGGCGATGATTACCGGTACATCCGTTGCATTATTAATGGGTGCCACACCGCAAATCGCAGCGTCAATCTTACCTAAGTCTGTCACAACACCTATTGCCATGGCTGTTGGCGGCAGTATCGGCGGCATCCCAGCAATTAGCGCCGTATGCGTGATTTTCGTGGGGATTTTGGGCGCGGTATTCGGTCATAGTATTTTGAATCTAATGGGTATTAAAACCAAAGCATCTCGCGGTTTATCGATGGGTGCGGCCTCCCACGCGCTGGGTACCGCACGTTGCGCTGAGATGGATTTCCAGGAAGGTGCATTTAGCTCACTGGCGTTGGTAATTTGCGGCATCATCACTTCCCTGGTTGCTCCGTTCTTATTCCCGGTGATTTTGGCTGTGTTTGGTTAAAACTTGCGAGAGATCGCGCAATTTTGTTCTTTATTTCATATGTTGCATTTGTAATTAGATAAAGATCACATATAAAGCCCATACAGACCCGTAAACTGCGGTTCAATTACTTGTTATGAGGCTACTACTTATGCGCTCACGTTTTCAGGCTGCTCTCGCACAGCTCCCGGCTTCTTTGCAAGCCGCTTTGCAACCCTTGATTGCTGACTCTCACTTCCCGGCAATGTTTAGTGCAACGGAAGTAGATTCACTGAAAGCCCAGACCGGCCTTGATGACGATGCACTGGCATTCGCTTTGCTGCCGCTTGCAGCCGCCTGTGCTCGTGCTGATTTATCTCAATTCTATGTTGGTGCAGTGGCTCGTGGCGTAAGCGGTAATCTCTATTTTGGCGGCAATATGGAGTTTCTTGGCTCCACCATGCAGCAGACCGTTCATGCCGAGCAAAGCGCGATTACCCATGCGTGGATGCGCGGGGAGAAAGCCCTTGCTGCAATTACCGTCAACTACACGCCTTGTGGGCACTGCCGCCAGTTTATGAATGAACTGAACAGCGGCGTGGCACTGCGCATTAACCTTCCAGGTCGTAAGCCTGCAACCCTCGGCGACTATTTGCCTGATGCCTTTGGCCCTCGCGATTTAGAAATCAAAACATTACTGCTTGATGCAATGGACCACGGCTTTGCGCTGCACGGTGATGAACTAAGTCAGGCGGCTATTGCAGCGGCAAACCGCAGCCATGCGCCATACAGTAACGCGCCTTCTGGTGTGGCACTGGAAATGCGCGATGGAACGATTTTCAAAGGAAGTTATGCTGAGAACGCAGCATTCAACCCTTCCCTGCCTCCGCTACAAGCTGCATTGAATCTGCTTAGCCTCTCAGGCTATGACTACAATGAAATTCAACGAGCGATCCTTGCAGAGAAAGCTGATGCGCCATTGACGCAATGGGATGCCACGGCCGCGACCCTGAAAGCTTTGGGTTGCCTGAATATCGACCGCGCACTTCTGAGCTAAAACTCACAGAACGGGCGTAAATGCGCCCGTTCTGGCGAATTTTAATTCAACCAACTCCACGAATCTTGCTCTTAACCACCAGGTAAAGTAGCCTTGAATAAAATTTCATCCCTTTATTGAGCTGCAAGTCCATGTTGAAGCGCTTGTTTTATAGCCTGTTGGTCATCATCGGCTTGGCTGTGGTAGCTGCGCTGTGTCTTGACCGCTGGATAAGCTGGAAAACAGCGCCTTACGTCTACGACGAACTTCAGGATTTACCGTACCGTCAGGTCGGTGTGGTGCTGGGAACCGCCAAGTATTACCGCACTGGCGTGATTAATCAGTACTATCAATTCCGTATTCAGGGCGCTTTAAATGCTTATAACAGCGGCAAAGTGAACTATCTGCTTTTAAGCGGAGATAACGCCCTCCAGAGTTACAACGAACCGATGACCATGCGCAAAGATCTGATTGCCGGTGGCGTTGACCCTGCCGATATCGTACTGGACTACGCAGGTTTTCGTACTCTGGACTCGATAGTACGTACTCGCAAAGTGTTTGATACCAATGATTTTATTATTATCACTCAGCGTTTCCATTGCGAACGCGCACTGTTTATCGCCCTGCATATGGGGATTCAGGCGCAGTGTTACGCCGTTCCTTCACCAAAAAATATGATGACTGTACGTATCAGAGAGTTTGGTGCGCGTCTGGGTGCGCTGGCAGATTTGTATATCTTCAAGCGTGAGCCGCGTTTCCTTGGGCCGCTAGTCCCTATTCCCGCCATGCATGAAGTCCCCGAAGATGCACAAGCTTATCCGGCTGTGACGCCAGAGCAGTTGCTGGAATTGCAGAAGAAAGATAAGAAATAGAGGCGGGCAAAGTCCATAAAAAAACCCGCACATATCTTGCTGTGCGGGTCTTGGTAAAACCGTGGAGATTACTTCTTACGAGCGTATTTCAGGGAGTCCAGGGCTACTGCGAAGATAATAATCGCGCCTTTGATAATGTACTGCCAGTAAGGGTTCACGCCGATATATGTCAGACCGTAGTTGATGACCGTAAAGATGATTACACCGGTCACTACGCCGACAACCGTACCTACGCCACCGCTGAATGACACGCCGCCTACCACGCACGCCGCAATCGCATCGAGTTCGTACATAAAGCCGAGGTTGTTGGTTGCAGAACCGATACGACCTGCTTCTAACATTCCGCCGAAAGCGTAGAACACACCTGACAGCGCATAAATCATGATCAGGTTCAGTGCAACGTTAACGCCTGAAACCTTAGCCGCTTCCGGGTTACCACCGATGGCGAAGATGTTCTTACCAAAGCGAGTTTTGTTCCACAGCACCCATACGAACATCACAGCAAATAGCGCATAGAACGTAATGTAGGATAGCCGGAAAGTACCTAACGCAATAAAGCCCTGGGTAAAGGTAGAGAAATGCGACTCAAAACCAGAAACCGGCGATGCTCCGACAAAGTCGTAATACAGGGAGTTAATGCCGTAGACGATAATCATGGTACCCAAGGTGGTGATAAACGGCGTCACGTTCAGGTAGGCGATGATAATTCCGTTCACCAGACCAATGACCGCACCGATAGAGCACACGATCAGCAGTACCACCGGGATAGGAAGGCTGTGCATCTCAGGGAAAACTTTATTGACGTTATCCATTGATTGCAGAAGTGTAGCCGCGATTACCGCCGCAAGACCCACCTGACGACCAGCAGAAAGGTCAGTACCCTGGGTCACAATCAGCCCCGCCACACCTAGTGCAATAATAATACGCACCGAGGATTGGGTCAGGATGTTACTTAAGTTGAGTAAACTTAAAAACGTCGGATCCTGGAAAATAATAATTGCCAGTAGCACCAGTAAAACGACATAAATGCCGCCTTCTTTCAGATAAGTTAGAAAACTTTTCTTATTTAACGCACTCATTTTCAATAGCCCCTAAATTATCAAAGATGCACTGACGCAAGACGTAAGATTTCGTTCTGCGTGGTTGTTTTAGTGTCTACAATTCCGGCGACAAGACCATTGCTCATCACCAAAATACGATCTGTAATCCCTAACAACTCCGGCATTTCGGACGAAATAATAATAATTCCTTTCCCTTTCTTAGCAAGTTCAGCAATCAGCTGATAAATTTCGAACTTAGCACCAACATCGATCCCGCGAGTTGGCTCATCCAGCATTAATATCTCTGGCTGTGTTAATAACCAACGCCCGATAATAACTTTCTGTTGGTTACCACCAGATAACGAACCAATAGAAGTACGGTGACCAGGTGTTTTTACACGCATTGAGTCAATTACCCATTGGGTATCACTTTTCATGCGTGAATTATCTAATAAGCCAACTTTGTTTTTATAATTGCGAATATTAGAAATCAGCGAGTTAAAGCCGATATCCAGGTAGGCGTAAATCCCTGTCGAGCGACGCTCTTCAGTTACTAACGCAAAGCCATGGTTAATCGCTTCATTGGCCGAATGGTTATTAATTTTTTTACCGTGCAGGTTAATGGTTCCGGCAGATTTTTCGCGGATACCAAATAACGTTTCAACGATATCAGTACGCTTCGCACCGACCAGGCCGGCAATACCAAGGATTTCCCCTTTATGCAAATCAAAGGAGACATCACGAATTGAAGGCTGACGCAACGAAGTCAAATTACGCACTTCCAAAATCACGTCACCCGGCACGTTCTCTTTTGTCGGGAAGCGTTGGTTCAGAGAGCGTCCTACCATCATGGAGATGATTTTGTCCATATCCAGCCCTTCTAATGGCTGGGTGGCAATCCATTGTCCGTCACGCAAGATGGTTATCTCATCACACAGTTGGAAGATCTCTTCCATTTTGTGAGAAATATAAACAATGCCGCAGCCACGCTCTTTTAATTTACGAATGATTTTGAAAAGGTGGTTAACTTCCTTTTCTGTCAGTGAGGATGTTGGCTCATCCATAATGACAATTTTGGCATTGTAAGAGAACGCTTTAGCGATTTCGATCATCTGCATTTGTGATACTGACAACGTACCAACGCGGGCGCGCGGGTCAATATCAATATCCAGCTCATCGAAGATATGTTTGGTATCACGGTACATTTTGTCTTGATCGACAAACATACCTTTGGTTGGGTAACGCCCCAGCCACATATTGTCCATCACGGTACGTTGTAAAACCAGATTAAGTTCCTGGTGCACCATGGAAATACCATTTTCCAGCGCTTCTTTAGTGCTGGAAAAATTAACTTCATTTCCCTGAAAAAGGATGCTGCCGGAATCTTTGGCATAGATTCCAAAAAGACATTTTAATAACGTTGATTTACCAGCCCCGTTTTCACCCATTAATGCGTGAATAGAATGAGGACGGACTTTTAAATTAACATTATCCAGTGCCTTAACGCCGGGGAATGATTTATTAATGTTGGTCATTTCCAACAAATATTCCGACGACTGATTTGTAATATTGTCGACCATAATTACGGTTCCAATAGTGTCACTGAGTGGATTGAGCCGGACGTAAATTACCTCCGACTCGACACCTTTAAAACAATATCCAAAATAATTCGAGTTGCGCAAAGGCGACATGCTCGTGTATCCCCGGAAGCTTACTCAAGTAAGTGACCGGGGTGAGCAAGTGCAATTAACGCATTTGCAGCTCGAAGTATGAAGAATACTTATTTACCCGTAAATTCAGCCAGGTTGCTTTGATCAACGCCGACATATGGGATACGAACGATTTTGTCTTCGATTTTCCACTTAGTGCCATCAGCGGCAGGCTTACCAGCGGCCAGGTTTTTAGCCAGGTCGAAGGTTGCTTTTGCCTGGTTGTTAGCATCGTTCAGAACGGTACCGGCCATTGCGCCAGATTTAACCAGTGCCAGCGCTTCTGGCAGGGCATCCACACCAAATACTGGAATAGAAGATTTGTTGTGCGCTTTCAGCGCTTCAACTGCACCCATTGCCATCGCATCGTTGTTGGCAATAACCACTTCGATTTTGTTAGCGTTCGGGCCAGACAACCATGCGTCCATCTTATCTTTCGCCTGAGCGGTGTCCCACATTGCAGTATCTAACTGCAGCTGTTGGGTTTTCAGGCCTTTAGTATTCAACTCTTTGATAACGTAGGTCGTACGCGCTTCAGCATCCGGGTGACCAGGCTCGCCTTTCAGCAGTACGAACTGAACCTGACCATCTTTGTTAAGATCCCACGCAGGGTTAGCCGCCCAGTGTTTTGCAATCAGGTCGCCCTGAATGATGCCTGATTCTTTAGAGTCAGTACCGACGTAGTAAGCTTTGTCGTAGCTATCCAGCGCTTTGCGAGAAGGTTCTTTGTTGTAGAACACGATTGGAATGTTCTGGCCGCGCGCTTTTTCGATAACGGTGCCAGCAGCAGCCGGGTCAACCAGGTTGATTGCCAGTGCTTTCACGCCTTTTGCCAACAGTACGTCAATCTGATCGTTCTGCTTGGACTGGTCATTCTGT
Organism: Buttiauxella sp. BIGb0552; assembly: GCF_004366275.1. NCBI lineage: Bacteria > Pseudomonadati > Pseudomonadota > Gammaproteobacteria > Enterobacterales > Enterobacteriaceae > Buttiauxella > Buttiauxella sp. BIGb0552. The sequence goes on along the minus strand of NZ_SODY01000004.1, from coordinate 405,011 downwards.
GAGTCGTTCATCAGCAGTTCTACGTCTGGCGAAGCTTTTGCGTCTTTCTCAATCGCTTTGCGAACCACTGACATAAAGTTATCGTCGTATTTGTAAATGGTCACGCCAATACGGGTATCAGCTGCATGAGCGGCTGCACCAAACAACATGCAAGACATAACGGCGGACAGGGTCAAAACCTTCTTATTCATGGTATCTCCGGTTTTTTTGCAGGGTAGTTCTTAGGGGTATTCAGGCAGGCAGCGTTGTTACAAAAACGTTACTGAATGCCGAAAATTTTTCTGTTCTAAAAAACTCTTCCGTGTTCAATAACGTTCCATAACAGCTTTTATTGGTAGTTTTCTGCCGAATACCTATAAGTAAACTGATTAGTCACCGTTACATATAGTTTCAGCTGATAAGACGCTGACATCATAGTCATCACATTGTTAATTAACTGTGAATTTACTCACAAATTGAAACCGGTTACATAAAAGACTTTTTTCAGAGAGTGACCGGTGCCGCAATTTGCCGTGGAGCAACAGAATGGCGACGAACTAAAGTCGGCATAAAACAGTGTGTTGCACCATTATCGAGCGTTCCTGCCGCCCCTTGTAACGCCAGTTCGGTCGCCAGGCGTGCCATTGAAACAATGGGGTAACGCACCGTGGTAAGTTGTGGATCGGTGTAACGTGCTATCGGAATGTCATCAAAACCAATCACTGAGACATGATGCGGCACGACAATGCCATTATCTTTCAAAGCAGTTAACGCACCTGCTGCCATGCTGTCGTTATAGGCAAATACCGCACTGAGTTGCAGATTGCGGCCTAACAACTCAACCATTGCCGCTTCACCACCCTGCATATCGGGTGAACCCACGCCCACCCAGCTTTCGGGCGGTACAATCCCCTGTTCACTCATGCCACGCAGCCATCCTTCCCGACGCTGCGCGTTGTCTTCAATTGCATGGCTCGATGCCAAATATCCGATGCGCTGATGACCTTGATTAAACAGCATTCTAGTCGCCATCAAAGCGCCACTGACATTATCAAGTCCGACACATCGATGCTCGTACCCGGGCACAATACGGTTAACCAGCACCATGCCAGGAATGTGATCGAGGAACTCGGCCAGCTCTTTATCACAGAGTGCTTTAGCATGAACAATCAATGCGTTACAGCGCTGGCGAATCAATACCTCAATGGCATGACGCTCTTTTTCTTCCTGATGGTAGCTGTTGCCAATGAGCACATATTTGTTGTGCTCTTGCGCCACAACATCCACCGCTTTGACCAATGCGCCAAAAAATGGATCGGACACATCCATCACCACTACACCAATTGTATCGCTGACCTGCGTTGCCAGAGCCTGGGCGTTAGCATTCGGGCGATAGCCCAATTGCGCCACCGCCTGCATCACACTTTCACGGGTATCAGCGCTGACTAGCGCGCTGTTATTGAGTACACGGGATACGGTCGCCACGGAGACGCCGGCGATTCGGGCAACGTCACGAATGGTGATCATATTTATCACCAAGCGAAGGAGGAATTAGTCTCATGAATACACCCTGTATATGGCAAGGTGGCTATTCTGGCAGCGACTTGGGAATGACTACGTGAGGATGATCACACCAATGAAAACGGTTACATACATATTGTTAACGTTTGTGATGTATATCATTATCTTGCTGGATGCTTCAGTGATACCCCTGCAGCACGTGCGGTTAGTTGTCTCCAGAGCCACTCAACAGGCCCTTGACGGAAGTAACGCAGCCAGAGCATAGAGAATAAGATATTGATTACCCAGACAAAAGGCACAATTCCCAACAGGCTCAGGCGGTCAAACTTCATGAACCAGCCCATGCGGAAGAAGAAGGTAGTGCAAATCACTGTTTGCAGTAGATAGTTCGACAATGCCATTCGCCCGACATGCGCTATTGCATTCACCAGGCGCAAGCGCGACAACTGCGGCCAGTAGCCAAATGCGAGTGCTGCATAGCCAATAGTTTGAAACGGTGCACTTAGTTCACGCGGCGCTTGCAGCAAGAAAGCACACCAGCGATACATCCAGCCAAGATGCCACTGGGCATAAATCGCAGGAATGTTAATTAGCAACCCAACCACAATCAGCCACACGCCAATGCGGCGATAATGATGCAGACTAAACTCGCCTCGCAGCCAGCCACTGCGCATTAATGACGCGCCAATCAGCATCATCCCCGCCAGTTGCCAACCGTATTGCGCGCCCAGAGCTACAAGGTTTGATGAGAGCAAATCGATGCGATTGCTAATGGCCTCCGTCCCGCCGTTAAGCTTCCACCACTGCTCGTACTGCAAATTTGCAGCATCGGGGATCCACGAGCGGTTCGGTGCATCGCCGGAAATAAAACCTAGCAATAGCAGCACGCCAATACCGGTGAGATACAAGATAACGCCAGTATTAAACAATGAACGATTACCCGGTGCATCACGAATCAGACGCCAGCACACCAACCCCACTAAACCGTAGGCCAGCAAAATATCGCCATCCCAAAAGAAGATAGCGTGCATAAAACCGAGCAGAACTAATAACGTCAGACGTGACTGAATCCAGCGTTTGCCGCGATGTAACAACATCTGCAAGCCCGCGCCAAATAACAGAGCAAATAAGGTGAGGAATTTTACCTGAGCGAAGAGATCTAAAATCGCCCACGTCCAGGCATCGTGACCAGTAGCGGAACCGGACCAGGCTGGATTGAGATACGCAGCCTTCGGCAAACCGAAGGCCACGATATTAAGCAGCAGGATGCCGAGAATAGCGACGCCACGGACAAAATCCAGCGTAACGTTTCTACTCATACACCCTACCTAATTAATGTTAGTTATGACGCACTGCGCGCAGGAATTCCTGGCGTGTATTTTGGCTGGATTTAAACAATCCACCCAAAGATGTGGTTGTCGTCGCACTAGTCGCATCCTGCACGCCACGCGCTTTCACACAATAATGGACTGCATCAATAGATACCGCCACATTGTTGGTGCCAAGCAAGGTTTGCAGTGCAATCAGGATTTGCTGGGTTAAGCGTTCCTGAACCTGCGGGCGCTGCGCAAAGAACTGCACAATGCGGTTAATTTTCGACAAGCCAATCACGGTATCTTTCGGCAGATAAGACACTGTCGCTTTACCGTCGATAGTCACGAAATGGTGTTCACAAGTGCTGGTGAGCGTAATGTTGCGCACGGTGACCATCTCATCAACCTTCATCTTATTCTCAATGACGGTGATTTTTGGGAAGTTGGCATAATCAAGGCCGGAGAAAATCTCATCGACATACATTTTAGCGATGCGATGTGGGGTTTCCATCAAGCTATCGTCGCTGAGATCAAGATTCAGCAACTGCATGATTTCCGTCATATGCCCGGCAATCTCGCGTTTGCGGGTTTCGTTATCAAGCTCACGCAATTGTGGGCGCAGTGGCGTTTCCAGGCCGCGTGCAACCAATGCTTCATGAACCAATGCGGCTTCTGGACTTAGTGATGACATGTTGTTTTCTCCTGCAGGTGTGACTGACCTCGGCCCTACATGGGGCAAAGTGTGCGCTCATTGTGCGTGAGCACGGTCGCATAATCCAGTAGTGCGAACGATAATTATTGAAATCGTCAATACCTTTACTCTTTACGCCAGACGAGGCCGCCGCCAATCAATAATGCTACGCCGGCTACGTATAACGCAGGCTCAAGTTGCCCGGTAAGCGAAGTCGATAATGCTGACAGCATCGGCCCCACCAGTTGCCCCATGGCATAACCGGTAGTGAGTAATCCTGCCATGTAACGGGTATGCTTTGGCGCCAGTTCGCGTCCATATTGCAACGATAATTGCACCGCACATAAGAAGCCACCTCCCACCAGCAACGAACCTAAAACCAGCCCGACCATGCCGGGAATCATATCTGAGGCGAATACCCCAAGCGCTTGCAACCACAAAACCAGCGCCAGGCGCTGATGGCTTTGCAGCTTTTGACGCGCGGCAATGCCGAGCAAAATACCGCAAACCGCCGCACCGCCAAATATCGGCCAGACAAACTGCGCAAACGCGCTTCCAGGAAAGCGTGCGCTCGCCATCTGCGATAAAAATGTGGCGGGGAGAATATAACCAAATCCGGCCAGGCTATAGCTCCACACCAGGCGTTTGAGTTGTGGCGTTAACACCAGCGGCTCGGGTGCCGTTTCCGGGCGGTGCAACTCCCCTTTGCGTGGCAAATTTCGGGCGATTAACAGGATAAACAGCAGCGCCAGAGCGCCATAAACCAGCCAGGCACTGCTTGCTGACAACCCGTAACTGTGGATTGCCACCGCCAACAACCCGCTGACAAATATTCCCGCCCCCGGTCCTGCGAACACCGCCGCACTTAACCCCGGCTTGCCTAAATGTGCCAGCTGCTCATTGCTCCATGCGGCGATTAACACCATCGCCCAGCCGCTGGCACAACCAATCAGAAAACGAATCAACGCATGCCACAAGGCTGAATCCACGGTAGCAGAAAGTAGCGTCAGTATGACTGCTCCCCAGACACCAGCATGCAAACGCAACTCTACCCGCCGATGTGCACGCATGGCATCCCATGCGCCAGCCAGATAACCGAGGTAGTTAATCGCTGCTACCAAACCCGCACTGGTTAAGGTAAGTTGCCCTTCAGTTATCATTAATGGGACTTGTGGTGTGAATGCAAATCGGCCAATGCCCATTGCAACCACCAACACCAGAAACCCTGTCAACGCGATACGTGCCGCCACTATCACCCCAAATGTTGCGATTTCGTTGCCAGTATGATGCCGCATGGCTAGACTGGGGAGAAGTGAATATTCCTCAATCACATTGAATATATACCCAAAATAATTCGAGTTGCATTGAGGCGGCGACGCAGTGAATCCCCTGAGCTGACATAAGTCAGTGACTGGGGTGAGCGAGGAAAGCCAACAAAAATGCGGCTTGAAGTATGAAGGGTAAAATTAAGGACCTCTGGATGGAACTACTAGAAGAACACCGATGTTTTGAAGGCTGGCAACAGCGCTGGCGCCATGATTCAGCGGTACTGAAATGCCCAATGACGTTCAGTATTTTTCTGCCAACTCCACGCACCACACCTCCACCGGTTCTGTACTGGCTGTCCGGTTTGACCTGCAATGATGAGAATTTCACCACCAAAGCCGGAGCACAGCGTGTCGCTTCTGAATTAGGGATTGTGTTGGTAATGCCTGATACCAGCCCACGTGGTGAAAATGTACCGAATAATGAAAGCTACGATCTTGGTCAGGGTGCAAGTTTTTACCTGAATGCCACCGAACAGCCGTGGGCCGACCATTTCCGCATGTACGACTACATTAATGATGAGTTGCCAGCGTTGATTGCTGATAACTTCAGCATCAGTGAGAAAGCCTCTATCTTTGGGCATTCGATGGGTGGCCACGGTGCGCTAAGCATCGCATTGAAAAATCCTGATCGTTATTGCTCTGTTTCGGCCTTTGCACCGATCGTGAACCCAACTCGCGTGCCGTGGGGCCAAAAAGCCTTTAATGCTTATTTAGGTACAGACCAAGAGAAATGGCGCGAATGGGATAGCTGCTGCTTGTTGATGCAGGCTGATAGTTCCAACGCCATTCCTGTGCTTATCGATCAAGGTGATGCGGATCAGTTCCTTGCAGATCAACTGCAACCGGCGCAATTTGCTGAAGTAGCACGTCAGAAAAACTGGCCGCTAACCCTGCGCGTGCAGCCGGGTTACGACCATAGCTATTACTTTATTGCCTCGTTTATAGAAGACCACCTGCGTTTTCATGCGGAGCATTTGGCGTAATTCATTGCCCTCACCCCGGGGATGTTTCTTATACACAACTTTGAGGGGAGGTTCCTGCCTATACGGAGTAGATTCCGTTCACTAAAGGTTCAGTGATATCTGTCCTCACCGAACCGGTGAACGTATCAAGGGTGCTACCGCAGCACCCTTGATAATCCCGGCTCCCGGCGTTTAAATCGCTGCTTCGCAGTAAACCTCCATTTTCCCTTTCAGTCCCAGGGTCGGTTGTGACTCGCTCCCGGCGATCACAACCTCTCGCCGTTCCCGACGGCTCGACCCGGCCTTACAGTCAAAACGGAGGCGATTTATGCCGGACCAAAGGTCAACGGCAAAACCTAGGGTCAAAAACCAAACCGGTTTTGACCTTATTCCCGGTATAAATTGCCCCAGTGTTCCCCATAAGTCAGGGTTGAGCTGCCGGGAGCAGCGAAAGAGAGCGATCGCCGGGAGCGAGTCGCGAACGACCCTGAACGTTGGGGATAAGCTGGGGTTTACCGCGTAGCGGCAATTTAATGGCCGGGCGCCAGGATTGCCAAGGAGAGGGCGTTCTCTCCTTGGCTCGTTCACCGTTAACAACGGTTGCAGAGATAACCAGACGTTCGGGTGAACGGAAAAACATCTCATCTTATAGATCTCACCCTGACAAGGGGGTTAGGGTGAGGGCAAAAGCTCAAATCAGAACGTGTAATCCACCGCCATAAAGTAACGACGGCCATCCTCGTTGTAACTGTAATCGTCACGACTCAGATCTTTATCACCCAGGTTCATTACCCCGGCACGTAACTTAACGCTCTTCGTTGCCTTCCACGCAGCGCCCGTATTCCACACCACGTAGCCGCCAGGTGTTGGCGAGCCGTCGGTTGTGGCACGTTGCTCACCGGTATAGTTTGCAGACACATAGAATGACCAGTCATCTAATGGTGCCCAATCCACCGTACCGTTCGCAGTATGGAATGGCAGCGAAGCTAATGGTTTGTTGCCGCCACCGCTCAAATCACGGCCATCGTTATAGGTGTAATTCAGTGTGAGTTTCCACTGCTCGCTGAACGGCACTTTCAACTCGGTTTCAACACCGCGAACACGCGCTTTGTTGACGTTGTAGTATTTGAAGATTGGGCGACCCGCGCTGTCAAAACCAACAAAGTTTGGATAGGACGGTGCCTGGCTGATGCTCGAAGTACGATTAATATCAATCATATCGTCGAGGTTGTTCTGGAAGGTAGTGATGCTGCCTGAAACCCCGTCCAGCAAACCTTCATCACCCGCATAGTACAAACCTAACTCGAAGCTTTCACTGGTTTCCGGTTTCAGATCCGGGCTACCGACAATCTTACAAGAGCCACGGCAGGAGTTACTGGCCCAGTCCGGGCTAAGTTGCAGTAATGAAGGGGCTTTGAATGCCGTTGCCCAGCCACCTTTCATGGTGATGGTATCTGTCGCGCTGTATACGAGGTATGCGCGTGGGCTCCAGTGGTCGCCGTAGGTTTCGTGGTCGTCCATACGCACGCCGGTAGTCAGCGCTAGCGGTTCAAAAATCCGCCACTCATCTTCTAAGAACAGTGCGTACTGGCTGGCTGACGTTTCAGATCTGTTGCCGCCGGTGAGGTTTACCGGGTCTGACAGCTTATCGTGCCGCCATTCACCACCGAAAGTCAGCAACTGGTTGATTTCGCCTAATGGCAGAACCAGTTTGCCATCGAGGCTGTTATTGCGTGAGGTGATAGGCGAGCTGTTGCCTGGATTGAGGTTATCAATCTTATCGCCATAGAAACGCAGTTCGGTATTACCGTAATCCCAACGTCCATTGTGGGAAATCGAGTAATCCTGGCGCTCCATGCGGTTTTGATTCAGCGAATCTGAATCACGGTCCTGGCGGTCAAACCCGTAACCGAAAGTCATGTCCTGATTTTCGGCTGGTGTCAGGGCAAACTCAGCGCTGCCGCTGCGCGTAGTAAAGCCTTCAATGCGTGGCGTTTCGCCCGTTGCGCTGGTGCTTGACGCTTCCTGTTTATCTTTCTCGCGCTTACCAAGGTTGCCGTAAACTTTCACCCCAAGCAGATCGTCAATGATCGGCCCACTGGCAAAGAAGTTACTGTTATAAGAATCACCGCGATCGCGATCTTCCTGAACGGTGGTATCCGCCGTCACGGTGCCATGCCAGGCTTTGCCAACTTTGCGCGTAATAATGTTCACCACACCGCCCAACGCATCCGAACCGTAGAGCGAAGACATAGGCCCGCGCACCACTTCGATACGCTCAATGGCATCGACCGGGATCCAGTTAAGGTCGAAATCATTGTGACGGAACACCGCATTGCGCGAGTTAACCCGCTTGCCATCCACCAGAATCAGCGTGTAGCTACTACTCAAGCCACGGATACTGACTCCCTGGCGGTTATCCCCTTCATTCGTGAGCTGCACGCCCGGGACTTCCTGCAAGACATCTTTCAGGTTCTGGATCGGTTTCCTTTTCAGGTCATCCTGGGTGATAACGCTAATACTGGCAGGGGCATCTTTGAGGTTTTGCTCGGTAGCCGAAGCAGTAACCACCATGGTGTCTTCACGTTCTTCGGCAATAACCGGAAACGCAGCACTGATTATCGACGCGCAAAGTCCTCCCCGGACGATGGGATTCAACCTTAACATTCCTTTCTCCATGAGGTGAATGGCAAACTAAACGATGGATTGCGCTCACATTCCTTAATGCGTTGCTGGCTACTTTGGCAAACAACTGCTCACTTTACTCACCGACATCCAGCCGAGATAAAGCGTGGCGACACCATAAATTAAACGAGAATGGTTATCAATCAAATTGTTAAAGTTTGTAATGTATCGAAAGGGGATAATGCGGAAGGTTGATGCCAGAGGGGGTAAAAAAGGGCGCGATAATCGCGCCCTTCTCACTTAGTTTTTAAACGTTTTTGGGAACGTCATTTCTTCATACTTAACGAAACGAGTGCCTTTGGCGATCTTGTAGCCCATCCAGATTGCCAGGAACAGTGGGATACCAATATAGGTAGCCGTTACGCCTGCCCAGTCGATTTTATCAGCCAGGAACGCTTCATAGTTCTGGCCAAGTGTAATGATCAGGCACAGGACGAAGGCGAAAATTGGCCCCACTGGGAAGAAACCGGATACGTACGGCAGGTCTTTAAGATCAAGACCTTGCTTGATATACCCGCGACGGAAACGGTAGTGGCTAATCGCAATACCCAACCAGGCGATGAAACCAGTCATCCCTGAGGTATTCAACAGCCACAGGTAAACTGTCTGGTTGCCATACATGGATGTCAGGAAGCACAAACCCGCTACAACGGTTGTCGCATACAGCGCATTACGCGGCACACCACCTTTGGACAGCTTAGAGAAAATGCGTGGTGCTTTGCCGTCGCATGCCAGGGTGTAGAGCATACGAGTGGAGGCGTACATCCCGGAGTTACCCGCAGACAGTACCGCCGTCAGAATAACGGCGTTCATTACTGCCGCCGCAGACAACAGACCTGCATGTTCAAATACCAGGGTGAACGGGCTGACGCCGATGTCTTTTACATCGTTACGCAGCAGGCTCGGATCGGTATAAGGAATGATCAGGCTGATAATCAGAATCGCGAACACATAGAACAGCAGGATACGCCAGAACACCTGACGCACAGCACGTGGGATGTTTTTGCCTGGATCTTCAGATTCGCCCGCAGCCACACCGATAAGCTCAGTCCCCTGGAATGAGAATCCGACTATCATCGCGACACCAATCATCGCGGAGAATCCACCAGCAAACGGTGCATCACCAATTGCCCAGTTGCTCCAGCCAGCAGGTTGTGCACCTTTAAAGATGCCGAGGATCATCATCACACCGACAATGATAAAGATGACAACGGTGACAACTTTAATCAGTGAGAACCAATATTCTGCTTCACCAAAACCTTTAACGGAGATGTAGTTCAGCAAGAACATGATGCCGAGGAACAGTGCACTCCAGATCCAGCCCGGGGTATCAGGGAACCAGTAGTTCATCACCAGTTGTGATGCGACCAGGTCAACCGCGATAGTTACCGCCCAGTTGTACCAGTAGTTCCAGCCCAGTGCGAAACCGAAGCCTTCTTCAACGTATTGTTGCCCGTAAGTAGCAAAAGAGCCCGAAACCGGCATATAAGCCGCAAGCTCACCCAGGCTTGTCATCAGGAAGTACACCATCAGACCAATCAGCATGTAGGAGAGCAACGCGCCGCCAGGGCCCGCTTGAGAAATGGTTGCACCAGAGGCAACAAATAGCCCAGTACCGATGGAACCGCCGATGGCGATCATCGTTAAGTGGCGCGCTTTTAACTCACGGCGTAAGCCAGGCGCTTGTGTTGTTTTATCTTGAGAAACCATAGAAAATTGCGGTCCGTCCAAAAAATGAGGCGAGATTGTAGCAAACCAGAGTGAGACTTATAGTAGAAATACGCTGTTATAAGAGAGCTTCATAATCGGCGGTGGATTATAAGTAACGCACTTATACCAGGGAGTCTGTGAGAGGTTTTTTTCGACATTTGAATGAGATGCGGGAGTCCCTTCCCCTGCAGGTAATAGAAGTTACTGCTATTTAAAATCGACCTTCATTAATTCGGGGATAGTGACATCACGTGTCGTTTCAACGCAGCGGTTGATGTAATCGACAAAACGCGGTGGCGGTGACATACCTAAATCCAGCAGTTTCTTATTCGAGAAACGCACATTGAGCATCGAAAATTCACCATATAAACGCATTGCTCTTAGCATCAGCCTTTCATTACACGGACCGTAAATTGTTTTGAAATCTCTGCGTTCTTTTACCAACTCGCTGTAATCCACTTGCTGATAAGTAGAATAGATAGGTTTTTGATTGAGTGCCGCGGCCATCGCTTTATCTATTTCGACAAACTGCGTACTACCTGTGTCACCCGCTGATATGTGATAAACCTTTTCGCTTAGCTTTGAGCGTTTTGTTAATAACAAAAGTGCCTCTGCACAGTAATCCACAGGAATAACATCGATTTTATCTTCCATTGAACACATGAACTTCCCAAGCATCAGCACCATGCGGAATACCCAGAAAATGCTGCTGGATGGACGGCAACCTTCTTCACTGTGCCCTACCACAATTGAAGGGCGAGCAATAACTAAAGGCAGTTGCGGGCAATGTTCTACCATCAATTGCTCAATGGTGGATTTAGACCACGTATATTGAACCAAATGCTCTTCTTCAGGCTTGCGCGCCATGCTTTCTGTTACCAGCGTCCCTGCATCCGGTACACATGACATTGCGGTTCCCACATGTACAAAACGGACCAAACCCGACACATCCGCCATCCGTTTGACGAATTTAAGTGTACCTTCAACGTTCACTTTCCAGATCAGCGCATTATCACCAAATGAAGCGACAGCGGCGGAGTTGATCACGTGGGTTACAAAAGAGAGCCTGGCATCATCCAAAAAATCTTCTGAAGCAGCTAAATCACCGAGTAATATGTTTTCTTCATTAATTTTATTAAGTAAGGCTTCACTGCAACCAAACTTAGCAAGGTTATTCCTGACCCTAACGACACCTTCTTTAGGCGAGTTAGCCCTTACTAATAACAAGTATGAGTTAATTGAAGAATCAGAAAGCGCTCGAGCTAATACAGCACCACCCAGAAAACCTGTGGCTCCGGTAATCAATAAATTGCTCATTTTAGAAACTCTGGATTTAAAAACGCCATACTAAGTGGCGATTTATAAACAGCGCATCAATAAAAACAATAACAAAAAGCAGGGTTGAATTTTATTTGTAACTTACTGTATTCATGATTAATTTATAAAATCACAAATTAACTCCGTTTAAATACGGTATATTGATTTTATAATTTATTAATGTCTTGCGAGACCAAGCAGGCAACTTTAAATTAACAACAATTGTATAATTTATTTTATTAAAAAATGAGTTTATATATGTAACCGCTAGAAATCATAGCCAAAAGAGTGCCAGTCAAAATAATTAGCATGGTTGGTAGTACACGTGGCTGCGCAAACCAAAATGAATTCAGCCCCTTTTTAATCCGCATAGACTGCACCGATTCAACAAAACCCATGCAGAAAAAGGTGGAGCTGATTAGCGTAAACCAAGGGCTGATATCAAGCCCTTTCCAGGCAAAATAGGCATTAGAAAAGTGAAACTTTGCCAGCAAACAGGCTGAACAAAATCGAGGAAAGTAACGCCTCCCAATCAATAAAATTGTGGTGCCTACTGCGGCCCCCAACATCACCCACTGCATTGCAATGCCGTGTACTGTAACGATATCAAGCAGTAAAAATCCCGTGCCAACAACAATGGTTAAAATTGCGGCACAGTTTGCACAGAGTCGATAAAGATTCAGGTTGTCGGTGTAGCGAGCTGATGCAGTTTCTTTAACATCCATTGATTCATAATCTCTGACGTCTATAAGGGTGGTAACAGCCTGTTTGCTGAGCAGCAGGATACCCAAAACAGCAAAGTCTTAATTGATTTTAAACAAGGACGCCTTGTAAACAACACCTGTGAATCCAGCTAGCCTGCTACTCATCGCAATATTTTAAAAAACGCTGTAAGGCATTAGAAATATGTTTCTGACGATGGTGAATCCGATACAAAGTACGCACCAGGCGCGGCAACGGTACTGGCACTTCCACCAGCGAGCCAGTTTCCAGTTGTTCCGCAATCACCCTTCGCGACAGGCAACTGATGCCAAGACCATGGCGCACCGCATGTTTAATGGCTTCCGAATTTCCCAATTCCATACCGAGATGAAATTGCGGCAGATGAGAAAGTAGCAAGTAATCGACAATTTCACGTGTACCAGAACCTTTTTCGCGCAGGATCCACTGCTGCTGTGCAAGACTTTCCAGAGTGACCGGCTGCTGCAATAAAGGTGCGCTTGGTGGCGCAAATACGACGAGCTCATCTTCCAGCCAGGGCTCGGTCACCAATTCAGTCATATGGCTCGGCCCTTCAATCAGACCAATATCAACTCGGAAGTCGGCAACAGCGTTAATCACATCCTGACTGTTGCCAACGCTCATTTCCAGCGGGAGATTTGGAAAATCGCGGCGATAATGAGCAATCATTTCCGGCAGAATATAATTGCCTATAGTGCTGCTGGCATAAACGCGAATGGCACCGTTATCCTCTTTAAACAGTTGTTCGACTTCTATTGCCTGCTCAAGCAAACCCACCACGCGCGGATACAGCAAACGGCCATGTTCATTGACAACCAGGCGTTTGCCTACCCTATCGAACAATTGCACGCCTAACTGCCCTTCAAGATCGGACAGCGCCGCACTTACCGCAGACTGAGACAACGCCAGCATTTGCGATGCCTGTGTAGTAGAGCCGCTTTTGAGGACTTCAGCGAAGACTTCAAGTTGCCGCAGTGTGATATGCATAGTGGACACGCCTTAACACTTATTCAGATTGATTATAAATATATAATCAATTTTATTTTTAAGCCAGCAGGCCTTACTCTTTTGCCAACAGCCAGGACAGTTCGAGTTACAGGAAAGCTGCAGCTTGAACTATGACGGGTACATAAAGGAGAAGGTTATGGCTACGCTATCAATTCCCGATCATCGACATACATTGTGGCATTTTCTGCCAGGTCTTGCTCTTGCTGCCAGTATTACGGCTCTGGCGCTTTGGTTGGGTAACATTCCTTCCGTTGCGGGCCTCGGCCTGGGTGCATTAACACTCGCGATTCTGTGCGGCATGGTGATTGGCAACACGCTTTACCCGAAAATCTGGCAACACTGTGATGGCGGTGTACTGTTTGCCAAGCAACATCTGTTGCGTCTTGGGATCATTTTATATGGCTTTCGACTGACGTTTTCTCAGATTGCGGATGTCGGCGCCAGCGGTGTCATTATTGATGTTCTGACATTAACCAGCACCTTCGCCCTCGCCTGCTGGCTGGGTCAGAAAGTGTTTGGTCTGGATAAACAAACCAGCTGGTTAATTGGCGCCGGTAGCAGTATTTGCGGTGCTGCGGCGATTCTGGCAACCGAGCCGGTTGTGAAAGCCGAAGCCAGCAAAGTAACCGTAGCGGTCGCAACGGTGGTGATTTTTGGCACGCTTGCGATCTTCATTTATCCAATGATTTATCCGTACGTCACACAATGGTTCACACCGGAAGCCTTTGGTATCTACACCGGTTCAACCATGCATGAAGTTGCACAAGTAGTGGCTGCGGGGCATGCAATCAGCCCTGAAACTGAAAACGCTGCAGTCATTGCGAAAATGCTGCGCGTAATGATGCTGGCTCCATTCCTGATTTTCCTGGCAGCTCGCGTCAAACAACTGGCTCCGGCAGGCCAGGCGCAGAAAAGCAAAATCACCATTCCATGGTTTGCGGTGCTGTTTATTGTGGTTGCGATGTTTAACTCACTGCACTTACTGCCAGCTTGGGCGGTCAATGCTTTGATAACACTGGATACTTTCTTGCTAGCAATGGCGATGGCGGCTCTGGGTTTAACCACTCACTTCAGCGCGCTGAAAAAAGCTGGTGTACGCCCGCTGCTGATGGCTCTAGTGCTATTTCTCTGGCTGATCGTTGGCGGTGGCGCAATTAACCTTGGTATCCATCACCTGATGGCATAAAGAGGTACGGAAAATTCCTGTCTAACCCGCTATCATTGTCCGTTTCCCGATAGCGGGTTTTGACAGGAGTAAGAATGATGAAGTTTATTGGCGCACATGTCAGTGCTGCAGGTGGTCTGGAAAATGCCGCAATTCGCGCGCACGAACTCGAAGCCACTGCTTTTGCCCTGTTCACCAAAAACCAACGCCAGTGGCGTGCAGCTCCGCTTACTGACGAAGTTATCAGCAATTTCAAACGAGCCTGTGAAAAGTATCATTACGGGCCGGGACAAATCCTCCCTCACGACAGCTATCTCATTAACCTTGGCCATCCGGTTGAGGAAGCGCTGGAAAAATCCCGCGAAGCCTTTATTGATGAGATGGAACGTTGCATGCAGCTGGGCTTAACGCTGCTGAACTTCCACCCCGGCAGTCACCTGATGCAAATCCCTGAAGAAGAGTGCCTTGCCCGCATTGCTCAGTCGATAAACATCGCGCTGGATAAAACCGAAGGCGTGACTGCGGTGATTGAAAACACAGCGGGCCAGGGCAGCAACCTCGGTTTTCGTTTCGAGCATCTGGCCGCAATTATTGATGGCGTAGAAGACAAATCCCGAGTCGGTGTGTGTATTGATACCTGCCACGCCTTTGCAGCAGGTTATGACCTGCGCACCGAAGAAGACTGCGAAAATACCTTCGCAGAATTCGAGAGAATTGTTGGGTTCGAATATTTATGTGGCATGCACCTTAATGACGCGAAAAGTGCTTTTGGGAGCCGTGTCGACCGCCATAACAGTCTGGGTGAAGGCAATATTGGCCACACGCCGTTTGCCTGGATCATGCGTGATAACCGTTTCGATGGGATTCCGCTAATTCTGGAGACGACGAACCCGGATATCTGGGCTGAAGAGATAGCCTGGTTGAAAGCTCAACAGCACGAAGAAGCGACTGTATAAATGAAAAAGCTCCCTGCAGATGCCTGCAGGGAGCCTGAATGAATGTCGGATGTCGCTCCGCTAATCCGACCTTGAAGACTTGAACAGTATTACGCTACTTTCGCGACCGCAACTTCTGCTTCCGGACGTTTCAGGAAGGCATAAGACAGACCCGCCAGTAATGTTCCAGCAATTATCGCAATCAGGTAACCCACAACTGGGGTAATCGCACCTGGGATTAACAGAACAAACAAGCCGCCATGTGGAGCCATCAGTTTAGCGCCTACGGCCATGGAGATTGCACCAGTCACCGCACCACCAACGATACAGCATGGAAGAACACGCATTGGATCACGTGCTGCAAACGGGATAGCCCCTTCGGTGATAAAGCACAGCCCCAGAACCATCGCTGCTTTGCCGCCTTCCTGCTGAGCTTTGTCGAATTTACGACGCGCAATAAATGTTGCCAGCCCCATCGCCAACGGTGGCACCATACCTGCAGCCATAATGGCGGCCATCGGTGCGTAAGTTTGGGTACTGAGTAACCCGACACCAAATGCGTAAGCCGCTTTGTTCACCGGCCCACCCATATCAGTACACATCATACCGCCAAGGATTGCGCCCAACAGTACCGCATTCGCGGTGCCCATGGTTTGCAGCCAGTGAGTCAGACCTTCGAGGATTTTCGAAACCGGCGTACCGATCAGATAAATCATCGCCAGACCCACAATCAGGCTTGAGAACAGTGGAATGATTAGGATTGGTTTCAATGCTTCCATGCTTGGTGGCAGTTTCAGCTTAGTGCTAATCATCTTAGCAACGTAGCCTGCGAGGAAGCCCGCAATAATCCCGCCGATAAAACCAGAACCGGTGCTAACGGCCAACATACCGCCGATAAGACCCGGCGTCAGGCCTGGTCGGTCAGCGATAGAAAACGCAATGTAACCCGCCAGAACCGGCACCATCAGCGCAAAGGCTGAACCACCACCGATTTGCATCAGTGCCGCAGCCAATGTACCAGGCTCTTTAAATGCTTCGATACCAAAAGCGAATGACAGCGCGATACATAGACCGCCCGCGACCACCATTGGTAGCATGAAGGAAACACCGGTTAACAGATGGCGATAAGCACCTACCGACTCTTTTTTTCCTTCATTCGCGCTGGCTGCACTCTGCCCTGTCGCTGCAAAAGGCTTTGCCTCAACAACTGCTTTATCAAGCTCTTGTGCCGTTTTCTTCAGTGCCAGACCTGTTGAGGTGCGATACATCGGTTTGCCAGCAAATTTTGCCAGGTCAACTTCGATATCGGCCGCAACAATGACTAAATCGGCCTCAGCCACTTCTTCAGGGGTAATTGCATTACCTGCGCCAACCGAACCGCGTGTTTCAACCTTTACCCACCAGCCACGTTTTTTCGCTTCGGTTTCAATGGCTTCAGCAGCCATAAAGGTATGCGCGACGCCCGTTGGGCAAGCAGTTACTGCAACAATGCGTTTTGGCCCTTTAGCCAGCTCGACCGGTGCAGCACTAGCTGGAGCGGTATAAGGCTTCGCTTTATCTTTCGCTTCACCTAAAAACAGTTCCGGGTGCTGAACTGCACGGTCAATATCACCCAGATATACCTTTTTGCCATTCAGCGAGCTATCGGCAGGAATAGCGGTTCCCACAACGATTGCCATTTCGGCATCGTTCGGATTGTCGATAATCTGCAAGCGCGCTTTTTGCGCGGCTGAACCCAGCAATGTTTTCGCGAGGTACGCACGAGCTTGCCCAAGACCTGGTTCGATAATCAGCAGCGTTTTCATAGTTCCTCTCCTGCTGTCAGTTAAATGGTTTCAGATCAACACGGGCCATCATAGCCGCCAGTTGAGTACGATCTGTAATTCCGACATTGCTCTGACTTACAGCCAGCGCAGCCACTGCCGTCGCTAAACGCAGGGTATGTTCGCTAGATTCACGCATTAACAGGCCGTAGATAAGCCCGCCGACCATAGAATCCCCCGCACCAACGGTACTGACGACTTCGCATACTGGCGGTTTCGCTATCCACTCACCCGATGCGTTAACCCAAAGTGCACCTTCGGCACCCAGAGAAATCACCACATGCGCAATTCCTTGCTCACGCAGTGCATGGGCAGCTTCAATCACATCTTTCATCTCTGGCAATTTGCGACCAGCCCAGATTTCCAGCTCGCGGCGGTTTGGTTTAACCAACCACGGTGCGGCTTTCAGACCTGCGACTAATGCTTCGCGGCTGCTGTCGAAAATAATGCAAGGGCACTGGCTACGCAGACGCTTCATCCAGTCAGTGAAAGCGTCAGGTGAAACGCCGGCAGGTAAACTGCCACTGACACACACCATGTCAAACTGACCAAGCCAGCTCAGGGAATCAGCAACAAAACGCTCCCAATCTGCAGGAGTTACATCAAAGCCTGAGAAATTAAAGTCGGTCACTTCGCCATCTTTCTCAGTCAGTTTTACGTTGATGCGGGTACGGCCTTGCACCACCTGAAAACGGTTGGCAATACCCAACTCGCTGAACAGTTGCTGAAAACCATCCTGGTTATCTTTACCCAGGAATCCACCTACCGTGACATCGATGCCAAGATCTTTAAGAACTTTAGCAACGTTAATCCCTTTACCGGCGGCATGCAGACCCGTTGTACGCACGAGGTTTACTTCACCACGTTCAACTTCCGGGGTGTAACCGACCAGATCGTAAGCCGGGTTTAACGTAATTGTTGCGACACGACGACTCATGCTGCCCCCTCACCAAGACCGGCAGCAACCGCTTCACCAATGGCTTGCAGCGCAAGTTCAGCATCCTCACCTACGGCCGTAAAGCGCAGGCGGTGGCCTTTTTTCACGCCCAGTGCGACGACTTTCATCAGGCTGCGACCATTGGCTGGCTTCCCGGTTCCATCAAGGTTTGTCACGGTAATCTCGCTATTAAATTGTTTAATGGTATTCACCAGCACCGTACCAGGACGGGCGTGTAGACCATGTTCATTGCGAATCTGGAAATCAGCACTCAGGCTATTTTGTTCAGCTGGGACATCAGTGGTCAGCAGCGTCAGCAACCCAGGTGCATCTGCGTTCAGCAAACGGTCAGCATTGTTGTTTATCAACATGTCGCTCAGGCGATTGAGAACTTGTAAGGGTTGGTCGTCGGCCACTGCAACCGTCATCAACAGCGATACCGGTTGGCCGTCTGCTTCAAAAACTGATGCTGGGCGGCTGATTGCCACAGCACTCGCAAGGTTGCCTTCGGTGCTGTCGTTAAGCCAGATACCCTGCCCGAGATAGAGTGGTTTGCTGGAAACTACGTGGCTTACAAAAGCAGAGTTGGCAGCACCCGCCTGTTTAATGCGCCCGGCATTTAATGCCTGAAGCGTCATCAGGTCGGTGGCGGTAACATCCAGCGCTAATAATGAGTTATCAAACAGCAAAGATGCAGATTGTTTTTCGCCCATCAGCAATGCGCGAAGCTCTTCTGCTGAAGTCGCGGTTTTGAGTTGTTCAGCAACTTCGTCATCACTGAGCACATGTGTCAGCTGACGCAGTAAACCAAGGTGTTCGTCAGAACGAGCTGCAATGCCAATTACAATGTAAGCTTTCTGGCCCTCGCCCCATTCGATTCCTTGTGGAAACTGGAACACCTTAACGCCGGTTTTCAATACCAGATCACGGGTATCAGTAGTGCCATGTGGGATAGCAATACCGTTGCCTAAGTAAGTGGAGGTTTGCAGCTCGCGAGCCAGCATACCTTCTACATAGCCAATACTGACGTTCCCTGCCTGCGCGAGCGCAGTGGCAACCAGACGTATGGCTTCTTCTTTATTTCCGGCACTTTCGCCCGGATGAATATCTTGCACAGATAACTGGAACATGGTTCTCCTCTCCTGCTGAATTGAAACGATTCAGCTGCAATGAGAAAAAATGCGCCATCCCACTCCTGAAACTAAATAAGACGACGCTGAAACGTTTCAAGTAGTGTGGAGATCCTCCGCGATTCAGGCAAGATATGTTGTATTTTCGTTACCAGAATTTAGAGGTTACGCACATTTTCACTCCCATTGGAGCCGAAAAAGTGAGCAGCATCACGGTACGTTCAGCAGACAATTTATAAGCATCAGCTTTTGCTGAACATAGCCAGGAACAGCGTTTTAACTTTTCGTGTCGCTTTTGATTTGAACAACTGTTTATTTCCAGGCAAGGCGCGTAAAATCCGCGCGTTCATTGACCAGCCGACACTGAGAGCATGCAAAACTCCCCCATAGCAGCAACACGCAAGCCCCTTGACTTAACTTCTTCCGCCTTTTTGATTGTAGCTTTTTTAACCGGAATTGCGGGGGCATTACAAACCCCAACTCTGAGCCTGTTTTTGACGGAAGAAGTCCATGTTCGTCCTGCGATGGTGGGTTTCTTTTTCACTGGCAGCGCCATCATCGGTATTTTGGTCAGCCAGTTTCTTGCGGGGCGTTCTGACAGAAAAGGCGATCGCAAATCGCTTATTTTTGTCTGCTGCTTATTGGGTGCATTAGCCTGCGTGCTGTTTGCGTGGAACCGTAACTATTTTGTGTTGCTGTTTGTTGGCGTTTTCCTCAGCAGCTTTGGTTCCACTGCTAACCCACAGATGTTTGCCCTGGCGCGCGAACACGCTGACAGTACGGGCCGTGAAGCGGTGATGTTCAGCTCTATTTTGCGTGCGCAGGTCTCCCTTGCATGGGTGATTGGCCCGCCTATCGCCTACGCGCTGGCTTTAGGTTTTGGTTTTACCACTATGTATCTGAGCGCGGCCTTCGCATTTGTGGTTTGCAGCGTGATGGTACGGCTGCTCCTGCCATCAATGCGTAAAGAGGTGGTAACTAAATCCACCACGCTTGAAGCTCCGCGCCGTAACCGCCGTGATGCCCTACTGCTATTCGTCGCCTGCACAATGATGTGGGGTTGTAACAGTCTCTACATTATTAATATGCCGCTTTACATCATTAATGAATTACATCTGCCGGAGAAGCTGGCGGGAGTGATGATGGGGACAGCCGCCGGGCTTGAGATCCCAACCATGCTTATCGCGGGCTATTACGCCAAACGTTTTGGTAAGCGTTTTCTAATGCGTATTGCGGGAGTCGCAGGTCTGCTGTTCTACATTGGTATGTTGACGTTACATAACGAATTCATGCTGCTGGGCCTGCAACTGCTGAACGCTATTTTCATCGGCATTCTGGCAGGTATTGGGATGTTGTATTTTCAGGATTTAATGCCGGGACAGGCGGGAGCGGCTACCACGCTATATACCAATACGACGCGTGTCGGTTGGATTATTGCCGGCTCGATGGCCGGTGTAGTCGCCGAAATCTGGAACTACCACACGGTGTTTTATATCGCGCTGGGAATGATAGCCATCACCGCTTATTGCATGATGAAAATTAAAGATATCTAGGGCGCAGTCGCAGCTTCCAGATAGATCAGGTAATCCATGGCCTGCTTGCGCGTTGTACCGCACATTTCCCGCGACGGTTGCAAGTTTGCGCAAACCTTTGGTCTTAGCGGCGAAAGAAAGATTTTACAGCGCATATCTGCGCCAAGCTGAACACATGGAGTATCAGCGGGCTTGCCATCTGGCATGCCAGGAATAGGACTTGATACAGAAGGCGCGGTACAACACGCGCCGCAATCGGGACGACAGTCCATCAACAATACTCCAGTGGGCTGACAAGGATCAGGACTCTAGCAGTAGCAGTGCGGCTTTACTACGTAGATTTATGCACTATCTGCAATGAAATCCGCTTGCCTGAAAGACGCCTCCCGAGTAATTTGACGCAATATTTTCGCTCCTCAATTTTTTACAGGAAACACCTATGCCAAGAGCTAATGAAATCAAAAAGGGTATGGTACTTAATTACAACGGCAAGCTGCTGATTGTTAAAGATATCGATATCCAGGCACCTAGCGCCCGTGGCGCAGCAACGCTTTATAAAATGCGTTTTTCTGATGTCCGTTCTGGCCAGAAAGTTGAAGAGCGCTTCAAAGGTGATGATATTGTCGACACCATCACTCTGACCCGCCGTTACGTTGACTTCTCATACATTGATGGCAACGAGTACGTGTTCATGGATAAAGAAGATTACACCCCGTATATCTTCACCAAAGACCAGATTGAAGAAGAGTTGCAATTCATTCCGGAAGGCGGCATGCCAGACATGCAAGTTCTGACCTGGGATGGCCAGTTGCTGGCGCTTGAACTGCCACAAACTGTGGACTTGGAAATTGTTGAAACTGCCCCTGGCATTAAAGGCGCGTCAGCAAGCTCCCGTACCAAGCCTGCAACAATGTCGACTGGCCTGGTTATTCAGGTTCCAGAATATATGGTGACTGGTGAGAAGATCCGCATCCATATCGCTGAAAAGCGTTCTATGGGTCGTGCAGACTAATACCTGTTTTGCGGTTTAACCGACAGACATCCAAACCCGCTTCGGCGGGTTTTTATTTTGGGAAAAATATTTGTGCTATTTCTTAATGGGATAACTTACCAAGGGTTTGATCTCCTTTAGCACAAACATACTCTGCATTTCTTTAATCCCCGGCAAACGACGCACCACTGACATAGCAAAGTCCGCATAAGAATCCAGATCGCGCGCGACGACCTGCAATAAGAAATCGGCATCGCCACCGATGCTGTAGCATGCAACCACATCCTCAAGAGCCGCGACCTCCTCTTCAAACTTCTTCGCTTCTGATTCACTGTGGCTGTCTATGGTGACACGAACGAACACCATCACTGCCAGGCCGATCTTGCGACGGTTAAGTACTGCGCGGTAACCCTGAATCACTTCGTCTTCTTCAAGCTTGCGTATTTTTCGCCAGCAAGGTGAGGCTGATAACCCAATTGAATCGGCTACAGACTGGTTCGTCATGCGCGCATCATTTTGTAAGAGAGCCAGAATCTTTACGTCTGTTGTGCTTAAGGTCATCTGGTCAGTTCCTTTTAATTTTAGATTATAAACGGGTCAATCCTGCCCTATTTTGTCCATTTTTCAAGCTATTTAGGCAGCAATTTCCCGTGAGCTTCCTGCATTATATTGTTCACAAAGAGCGACTCCATGAGCCATTTCAGATTCCCCTGCGAGGACAAAATATGAAGTTTGACGCCAGCCAACATCGAAGCACGATTATTATTGATAAAGACCTGAGCCCTGGGCTTGCCATCAACGCAGCCAGCGTTATTAGTATGAGTTTCGGCCATACGGTAGAAAATCTGGTGGGTCCTGACATGCAAAGTGCAGATGCCGTCAATTATCCTGGCGTTATTTATGCCCCTTTGCCGATTCTCCTGGCACCAGGCACTTATATACAGGAGCTGCTCAACATTGCTGAAACAGACGAAGAGATTTACACGATGCCCTTCAGCGCTTTGGCGCAGTCATGTAAGACATACGATGAATATGGGGAACGTATTTCTGCTGTATCCAGCAATCATATTGAACTGGTAGCAATAGGGTTAATTGGGCCGAAGAAAAAAATCACCAGGCTCACAGGGAACTTGGGCCTGTATAAATAGGCTTATGTTGCAGCCATAAAAAAACGCGCCAGGAGGCGCGTTTTTTACATCAATTTTTTACATCAATATTGTTCAGCTTACTTCAGCAAATCTGGGAACATAACTTGTTTCAGAGCCAGTTCCACACCGCGAACTTCAGCCAGACCTTTCAAACGACCAATCGCTGAATAACCTGGGTTAGTTTTCTTGTGCAGATCGTCAAGCATCTGGTGTCCATGATCCGGACGCATCGGGATCGGGCGCAGATCGCCGGCGTTTTTACGACGTTGTTCTTCAGTCAGAATCGCTTTTACTACCGCAACCATGTTCACATCACCTTGCAGGTGCGCGCCTTCATGGAAGGTTTTCGGGTTATCTTCGCGGCAAGTTGCGCGCAGATGGGTAAAGTGAATGCGATCGCCGAAGGTTTCAATCATGCGAACAAGGTCGTTGTCGGCACGAACGCCGTAAGAACCGGTACACATGGTGAAGCCGTTATAGATGCTGTCGACAGTTTCTTTCAGCCATTGCATATCTTCAATAGTAGAAACGATACGCGGCAGGCCCAGGATTGGACGCGGTGGATCATCCGGGTGAACTGCAAGGCGAACACCTACTTCTTCCGCTACCGCAACAATGGCACGCAGGAAGTACGCCATGTTTTCGCGCAGCTGTTCTTTACTGATGCCGTCATATTCAGCAAGACGTGCACGGAACTGGTCAAGGGTGTAACCCTCTTCCGCACCTGGTAAACCAGCAATGATATTGCGGGTCAGTTTTTCTTTTTCGGCATCAGACATATTGTTGAAGTAGCCCAGCGCCTGGCGCTGCTCTTCTTCGCTGTAGTCAGCTTCAGCGCCTTCGCGCTTGAGGATGTGCAGCTCAAATGCTGCAAAAGCAATCTGGTCAAAACGCAGAGCGCGTGAACCATCTGGCAATTCATATTCCAGATCGGTACGTGTCCAGTCCAGAATCGGCATGAAGTTGTAGCACACGGTGTCGATGCCACATTCTGCCAGGTTACGAATGCTTTGCTGGTAGTTTGCGATATGCTTATCGAAGTCGCCGGAGTGAGTTTTAATTTCTTCGTGCACCGGAATACTTTCTACTACAGACCAGGTCAGACCTTTTTCCGCCAATACAGCCAGGCGCTCTTTGATGTCAGCAACCGGCCAAACTTCACCATTTGGGATGTGATGCAAAGCAGTAACGACACCGGTCGCGCCCGCCTGACGCACATCATCCAGAGATACCGGGTCTTTTGGGCCGTACCAACGCCATGTTTGTTCCATCGACAGTTCCTCAGTTTAAGTTGTCATACCAATTCTAGAATGCTGTATTGACTACTACCATACCGGATTCTCGCTTACGGTCAAATTTTGCAATGATATTGGTTGATCCAGCTCACATTAAAGGGATAAAGACAGCAGACCAATTTAATTTGCTGTCATATAACTTTAGACTGAGCCATGTTACCAATTAGTTAACCAGGATTTGCATTTTATGAACACAATTGCTTCAGTCACGTTACCTGCCGATATTCAACAGCCTAATTATGACCGCCGGGCGTTAAAAACTCGCATCGTCCACTTTGGTTTTGGTGCGTTTCACCGCGCACACCAGGCGCTGCTGACCGACCGGGTACTCAATAAATTGGGGGGAGACTGGGGCATTTGTGAAATTAGTCTGTTTAGCGGCGATAAACTAATGAGTGCGCTGCGTGCACAGGACCATTTGTATACCGTATTGGAAAAAGGTCGTGAAGGTAATCAGGCGATTATTGTCGGCGCGGTTAACGAATGCCTGAATGCAAAACTCGATGGACTGGATACCATTATTGAAAAGTTCTGCGAGCCACAAGTTGCGATTGTCTCCCTTACTGTGACTGAAAAGGGCTATTGCATCGACCCGGCGACCGGGAAACTGGATAGCAGTAACGAGCGTATTATTCACGACCTGCAAAACCCTGAAGAACCGCATTCGGCTCCGGGCATTTTGGTGGAGGCACTTAATCGTCGCCGCGAACGTGGACTGCGACCATTCACCGTACTTTCTTGCGACAACATTCCCGACAACGGCCATGTCGTACGCAATGCGGTTATTGGGATGGCGGAAACTCGCAGCCAGGAATTAGCGGACTGGATTCGCGAGCATGTCACCTTCCCTAGCACTATGGTTGACCGAATTGTTCCTGCGGCGACACCTGAGTCATTGCAGGAAATTACTGACACGCTGGGCGTAGAAGATCCCTGCGCCATTGCTGGCGAGCCGTTTATCCAGTGGGTCATTGAAGATAACTTTGTTGCAGGCCGCCCGGCATGGGAAGAAGTTGGCGTCGAAATGGTGGACGACGTGATGCCATGGGAACAAATGAAGTTACGCATGTTGAACGGCAGCCACTCCTTCCTTGCTTATCTCGGCTACCTCGCCGGCTATCAGCATATTAATGATTGCATGGCAGATGAGAATTTCCGCAAGGCGGCGCATCGTTTAATGATGCAGGAACAAGCGCCAACACTGCGCGTTACGGGCGTAAACCTACAGCAGTATGCCCATAACCTGCTCGAGCGTTTTGACAACCCGGCGCTGAAGCACCGCACATGGCAAATTGCGATGGACGGTAGCCAGAAACTGCCACAACGGATGCTTGAGAGTATTCGCTGGCATCTGCAACAAGCCGATGAGTGGCCATGCCTGGCATTAGGAGTTGCCGCCTGGATGCGCTATGTCAGCGGTATTGACGACGCGGGCAACGAAATTGATATTCGCGATCCGTTAGCTGAAAAAATTAAAACGCTGGTCGCAAACAGCTCTGTTAATGAACGCGTTCATGCCCTACTCAGCCTGCATGAAATCTTTGGCAGTGACCTGCCTGCTGATGAACAATTCGTCGCGCGTATTACCGCTGCATGGAATGAGTTATGCAGCAAAGGTGCGCGAGCAACGGTCGCAAACCTTATCGATTAATTTAACAATCAATGCCTTTAAGCCCGCTTCACAAGGATGTGGAGCCGTCCGGGCTTCATTTTTTGGTAATTGTTGTTCAGGATAGTGATAATTGAACATCACGTAAGGTTCACTCAACCTGTCCGGAGCACTTGTGACTAAAACCAACCTGATTACCGGTTTCCTCGGTAGCGGTAAAACCACCACCATTCTGCATTTACTTGCCAATAAGCCCGAGCATGAAAAATGGGCTGTGCTGGTCAACGAATTCGGTGAAGTCGGAATCGACGGCGCGTTATTAGCCGACAGCGGTGCTTTGCTGAAAGAAATCCCCGGCGGCTGTATGTGTTGTGTAAATGGACTACCGATGCAGGTAGGGCTCAATACTTTGCTTCGCCAGGGCAAACCTGACCGTCTGCTCATTGAACCGACCGGGCTTGGTCACCCAAAACAAATCCTCGATATGTTGACCGCCGAAGTTTACCAACCCTGGATCGAACTCAACGCTACTCTGTGTCTGCTTGACCCACGTCAGTTGCTTGATGAGCGGGCAGTCAATAATGACAATTTCCGCGATCAACTCGCTGCCGCTGATATCGTCATTGCAAATAAAGAAGACCGTGCCAGCGATGAAAGCCGCGCGGCTCTTAACGAGTGGTGGCTGCGTGAGGGGGCTGGGCGGGAAATGATTACCGCACAAAATGGTCATATCGATATTAGCCTTCTTGATAAACCACGCCAAAACCTGCGCGAGGTGCCATCCAGTCCGGATCATAACCACAGCCATGCAGCAAAACGTGGGCTAGCGGCATTAAGTTTGCCTGAACATCAACGCTGGCGGCGCAGCATCAACAGTGGCCAAGGCTACGTGGGTTGCGGATGGATTTTTGATGCCGACACACTATTTGACACAGTAGGGATTCTTGAATGGGCTAGACTTGCTCCTGTCGACCGCGTCAAAGGTGTACTGCGTATTGCGGAAGGTTTGGTTCGAATCAACCGTCAGGGCCTTGATTTCCATATTGAAACGCAAAATGCCGCACCACCTGACAGCCGCATAGAGTTAATACATAGCGGTGACGTTGACTGGAATGCGCTACAAACTTCATTGTTGAAGCTACGTTTAAGTTTGTGAGCCTACCCTTTCGTCTTTGTTAAAATATCTAATGATTTCGTATGAATAATATTCGATTACCTCTCATCCTTGTGCTCAATGCACTTGGATTAGCACTATTTTTTAGTTGGTACCTGCCCGAGGGGCATGGTTTTTGGTTTAACCTCGACTCCGGGATCTTCCATTTTTTTAACCGCGAGTTGGTTAAGAGTCACGCCTTCCTGGTATTTGTTGCCGTGACCAATAATCGGGTGTTCGATGGCATTTCGCTATTAGCGATGGGTTCACTGTTTTTCTGTTACTGGCGCAAAGAGTCAGCAACAGGCCGCCGACGCATGTTCATCATGGGTATTGTGATGTTATTTTGCGCAATCATTATCAATCAACTTGGCCATTTGATTCCCGAATCTCACGTCAGCCCAACGCTCTATTTTACGGATATTTACCGTGTCAGCGAATTGCTGCATTTCCCGACTAAAGATGCGTCTAAGGACAGTTTCCCTGGTGATCATGGATTAATGCTGCTGATTTTCACCGGTTTCATGCTGCGATATTTCGGCAAAAAAGCGTTTGCTATTGCTGTAATTATTTTCCTGATTTTCATCATGCCACGCATGATGATTGGCGCACATTGGTTCACTGATATCTTCGTCGGCTCGTTATCTATTGCTCTCGTTGGGTTGCCCTGGGTTCTATTAACCCCATTAAGCGATGGGTTAATTAATCTTCTGGATCGTTATTTACCTTGCAAAAAAAGAACAATTCAATAACACCAAATAAACATTATTTTCAGCAATCATCAGAAACCAGAAATGATTGCTGTCTATTTTTTAGACACTTGCATGGAGCGTGTAATATTTAACCTGTCATCTTCATTAGACAAATGAAGTACCTGCACAGATAAGCAACAGTTCTGGTTAACAACTATGCAATATTACTTTTTACCTTTTAACATCACAATTTCTTATAAAATTTCAGAGAAAACCGCTCGCCATGCCTGATTTGATGAGGTAACCTCGAATACGTTTTGCGCTGATGCCCAATTCATTTGTTATGTGGATAATTTTGTGCGACAAGCCACAGTTTTGTTCATTAACGTTTGTCTCAAGGCGCGCAGGTAAATTAGTCTCGTCACGTTGGTATTTTGTATAACGATATTTATCGTAAAGGACATCAAGGGATAACAAACATAATGGTCAAGTCTCAGCCTATTTTGAGATATATCTTGCGGGTAATTCCCGCCGTTGCTGTAGCAGTAATGCTGTCAGCATGTAGTTCGACAAACACCGCAAATATGCATTCTGAGACGCATGCAGTCGGCAATAAAGATGGTTTTTTACTGCAAGCTTCTCAGGATGAATTCGAAGAGATGGTCCGTAATGTAGATGTGAAATCACGTCTTATGGATCAATATGCAAGTTGGAAAGGCGTTCGTTATCGCCTCGGTGGTAGTAATAGAAGCGGCATTGATTGTTCTGCATTCGTGCAGCGCACATTCCGTGAACAATTTGGTTTAGAGTTGCCTCGTTCAACTTCTGAACAGCAGGATTCAGGTAAATCGATTTCGCGTAGCAAATTACGTACTGGCGATTTAGTTCTGTTCCGTGCGGGTTCAACGGGACGACATGTTGGAATCTATATCGGTAACAACCAGTTTGTACATGCTTCCACCAGCAGTGGTGTGACGATTTCGAGCATGGATGAGCCTTACTGGAAAAAGCGTTACAACGAAGCGCGACGTGTATTGAGCCGCAGTTAATGCGCACCTTGCAGACGGTTACTCCCTTGGCTGTTCTGCAAGACAACAATATGACGAGACAAAAGAACGCTGCTTATGCAGCGTTTTTTATTGCCTAAAATTCATCCAGTTAAATAATTCTAAAATGATGATAGTTTTCGTTCGAAACTTTATGACGTATCGATCGTTTTTGCGTTATAGTCCAAAAAAACGCAAATAAACAATCAGTCTCTTGCGCCTGCAGGAACCATTCATACATGTTTTCTAAAAATATTTTCTCACGTTACTTTACCTCTGTCCGGCAAATAGCCGCCTTCAGTATTTTGGCCGGCGTGCTTGCCGCGCTATTGATTGGTGGAATAACTAGCCTGACATTGCACAGCAAGCGTGAAGCCAGCTACGACACACTTACTGAAGATATGCGTGAATATCTCAGCATCTTTTTCCAGGACCTCCAGTCGACCATCAGCGGCATTCAACCGTTAACTCTTTCAGACTGCCATCAAGTCTCCGGCGAATTGACTTCGCGCGCAGCCTTTAACGCTAACGTTCGCGCCTTTGTTTTAGTTCGTAACGGCAACGCCTACTGTTCTTCGGCTACGGGCAGCATGTTGATGGAGATGAGCCAGCTCTCCCCGGATATCGATATCAATAAAAATATCGATTTGGTTATCATGCTCGGTACCCCAATGATGCCCGGTAAGCCGACTATTGCCGCATGGTTTAAAAATCCGGTAATTGAGGGGCGTGGGGTTTTCGCCACCCTGAACGTAAATCTTACACCGTATCTATTATTCACTACTCGCCAGAGCGATATGGTGTCGATGGCGATCATCGCTGGCGATAAAGCGCTAACCACAATATCCAGCAATGTGATGAATGCTGCGAACCTCCCGAAGCATCCTACGCGCGTAATATCCATGGAAGATTTTCCCATCAAGATAGCGTTGTATGGCAAAACCTGGCCTGTAGAAGACATTCAAATCTCGATTCTGACCGGGCTCATATTCGGCATACTCGGTGGTGCGTTATGTGCCTACTTCCTGACGGTGCGCCTTCGTTCCGGTAAAGAGATTTTGATGGGGATTAAACGCGGGCAATTTTATGTTGTGTATCAACCGGTAGTTGATGCCAAAGAATTAAAAATGTCAGGCGTAGAAGTATTGATGCGCTGGAACCACCCAATTGCAGGGCCTATTCCTCCCGATGCGTTTATCGCGTTCGCCGAAGCACAGCAATTGATCGTTCCCCTAACCCGCCATTTGTTTGACTTGATTGCACGCGATGCCAAAAAGCTCCAGCATATCTTACCGGCTGGTGCGCGCCTCGGCGTTAATCTGGCTCCTAGCCATTTACATTCACCAACCTTTAAAGAAGATATTCAAGCCTTTGCCGCCTCATTGCCCCCTCATCATTTCCAGTTAATTTTCGAAATCACTGAACGAGATATGGTGAAAGAAAATGAAGCCAGCTGCCTGTTTACCTGGATGAATGAGCAAGGATTTCAAACTGCAGTCGATGATTTTGGCACCGGGCACAGCGCACTTATCTATCTGGAACGCTTTAAGCTGGATTATCTGAAGATCGATCGTGGCTTTGTTAATTCTATAGGTTTAGAAACTGTAACATCCCCAGTACTTGACGCCGTATTAACCCTTGCCCGCAAGCTAAGCATGACGACGGTTGCAGAAGGTGTGGAAACACCTGAGCAAGCCAAATGGTTAATTGACCGAGGGGTAAATTATTTACAAGGTTACTATTTCGCCCGCCCACTCACTCTTGAGCAATTGCAGTCATGGGGCGGTCAGCAAAAAACCTACGATGAGCTTGCTTGATCCCAGCGAACACCAATGCTGCTTGAAGTATGGCAGCTATAACTTATGATTTATCATCATGGCGTTATAACGCGGCGGGGCGTTGCCTGGACACTGATATTGTTTCGGGATGAAACAATTAGGTAAGCTCCCCCCAACAAGGATTGATCTATACGATGTTTGCCCGCATTCTCACCCTGCTGAGCCTTTGCCTGATTGCAGCCCCAGGCCTTGCTGAAAACATCAAGGAAAGCTACTCCTTTGCCGTTTTAGGGGAACCTAAATACGCCATCAACTTCACTCATTTTGATTATGTTAACCCTGCGGCTCCGAAAGGCGGGGATATCACGCTATCAGCCATTGGCACCTTTGATAACTTCAACCGCTATGCTCTGCGCGGCAATCCTGGTGTAAGCACCGAAACCCTATATGACACGCTTTTTACCAACTCGGATGATGAGCCGGGAAGCTACTACCCGCTGGTCGCTGAGATGGCGCGCTACCCCGATAACTTTGCGTGGGCTGAAATCGAAATTAATCCGCAGGCGCGTTTTCATGATGGGACGCCCATAAAAGCCAGCGATGTGGCCTTTACCTTCAATAAATTTATGACCGAAGGCGTACCGCAATTTCGTCTGGTTTATAAGGGCGCAAAAGTGAGAGCTATTGCCCCTTTAACGGTACGCATTGAACTGGCAACACCCAGTAAAGAACGAATGTTAGGTTTGTTCTCACTACCCGTGTTCCCTGAAAAATTCTGGAAGAATCATAAACTCAGCGATCCTCTGTCTGCTCCCCCTCTGGCAAGTGGCCCTTACAAAATAACGGCCTGGCGCATGGGGCAATACATCACCTACTCACGTGTCAGGGATTACTGGGCTGCAAATTTGCCAGTTAACCGGGGGCGCTGGAATTTTGACTCTATTCGGTACGACTATTACCTCGACGACAACGTCGCTTTCGAAGCTTTCAAAGCCGGTGCGTTCGATTTTCGTAATGAAGTTTCAGCCAAAAACTGGGCCACGCGCTACACAGGAAAGAATTTTGCTAACCATTTCATCGTAAAAGAAGAACAACCCAACGATGCAGCGCAGGATGCACGCTGGCTGGCATTTAACATTCAGCGCCCAATTTTTGAAGACCGGAAAGTGCGCGAAGCGATTGGCCTGGCCTTTGATTTTGAATGGATGAACAAAGCGCTTTTCTATGGTGCTTACAGCCGGGCAAACAGTTATTTCCAGAATACGGAATATGCCGCTCGTGATTACCCACATGCAGATGAACTCATCCTGCTGGCGCCCATGAAAAAGGATTTACCGCCAGAAGTGTTCACCAGCATCTATAACCCGCCAAAATCGAACGGCAATGGTTTTGACCGAGAAAACCTGCTCAAAGCCATGACGTTGTTAAAAGAGGCTGGATGGGAGCTGAAAGACCAGAAGCTCGTCAATGTTAAAACAGGTAAACCCTTCACCTTCGAATTGCTAATAGGGGCTACCGGTAACACACAATGGGTTTTGCCATTCCAGCATAATTTACAACGGCTGGGGATCACGATGGAGATTCGCCAGGTCGACAACTCGCAACTCACCAACCGCATGCGCAAGCGGGACTACGATATGATACCAACGCTTTACAGCGCCATGCCATATCCCAGCGCTGACGTGCAAATCGCATGGGCTTCAGAATATGTTGATTCCACATATAACTCCCCCGGAGTGAAAAGCCCGGTGGTTGACGAACTGATTTCTCAGATTGTGGCTAATCAAGGCGATAAACAAAAACTGCTTCCCTTAGGCCGGGCTCTGGATCGTGTACTGACATGGAATTACTACATGATCCCGATGTGGTACATGGCCGCAGATCGTTTCGCATGGTGGAACAAGTTTTCAAAGCCGGCTATTCATCCGTTATACGCAACCGGGTTTGATACCTGGTGGTACGACGTCAATAAAGCCGCACAATTACCAGCTAACAGGCGTTAAGGGAATATATGGGAAGTTATCTGTTACGTCGCTTGTTGCTGATAATCCCCACGTTGTGGGCAATTATCACCATCAACTTTTTCATCGTACAGATAGCACCAGGCGGCCCTGTAGATCAGGCTATTGCAGCAATTCAGTTTGGCCATGGTTCAGGTGTGCCCGGTATGACCGCTGACACTATGGGCAGCGGCCACGCGCGTGTTGGCGTGGGTAACGTTGGTGACAGCCAGTACCGAGGTGCGCGCGGTCTCGACCCGGAAGTGATTGCTGAAATCACTCATCGCTATGGTTTTGATAAACCGATCCATGAACGTTACTTCAAAATGCTTGGCGATTATTTGCGTTTTGACTTCGGTGACAGCCTGTTTCGCAGCGCATCCGTTATCCATCTGATTAAAGAGAGCCTGCCGGTTTCTATCTCGATTGGCCTATGGAGCACGCTGATTATCTATATTGTGTCGATCCCACTCGGCATACGAAAAGCCGTCAGCAATGGCAGCAGTTTTGATATCTGGAGCAGCACTTTTATTATCATTGGCTACGCCATTCCCGCATTCTTATTCGCAATTTTGCTGATTGTATTGTTTGCCGGCGGCAGTTATCTGGACTGGTTCCCGCTACGCGGGTTGGTGTCGACCAATTTCGATACCTTACCGTGGTACGGCAAAATTTTTGACTACCTCTGGCACATCACCTTGCCGGTGGTGGCAACCGTGGTAGGTGGCTTTGCGACCTTAACCATGCTGACGAAGAACTCGTTTCTTGATGAAATTCGTAAACAATATGTGGTTACAGCCCGCGCCAAAGGGCTGAGTGAAAAGAAAATCCTCTATCGCCATGTGTTCCGCAACGCCATGCTATTAGTTATTGCCGGTTTTCCTGCCACGTTCATCAGTATGTTTTTTACCGGTTCGCTGCTAATCGAAGTGATGTTCTCGCTAAATGGCCTGGGTTTATTGGGCTATGACTCAACCATTTCACGCGATTACCCGGTGATGTTTGGCACGCTATACATATTTACGCTCATTGGTTTGCTGTTGAACATTTTGAGCGACATTACTTACACGCTGGTCGATCCGCGTATTGATTTTGAGGGGCGTGGATGAGCCGTTTAAGTCCTGTGACTCAGGCCCGTTGGGCTCGATTTTGTCAAAACAAACGCGGCTATTGGTCATTATGGATTTTCGCCATTCTGTTTGTACTTAGTCTCGGATCCGAGCTTATTGCTAACGATCGTCCATTGATCGTTCACTACCAGGAACGCCTCTATTTCCCCTTTATTGCCAATTATAGTGAAAGTGATTTCGGCGGGCCTCTAGCAACCCCTGCTGATTATCAGGACCCGTGGCTTGCAGAACGTCTGAGCCAAAAAGGTTGGGTAATCTGGGCACCGATTCGCTTTGGCTCTAGCGCCATTAACTTTGCCACCACGGTCCCCTTCCCTTCACCGCCAAGTTCCCAAAACTGGCTAGGAACTGACGCCAACGGTGGCGATGTACTGGCACGCATTCTCTACGGCACACGCATTTCTATTCTTTTCGGCCTGATGCTGACACTCTTTTCCAGCGTGATTGGGATACTTGCCGGTGCGGTTCAGGGCTATTATGGCGGGCGGGTTGATTTATGGGGGCAGCGATTTATCGAAGTGTGGTCTGGAATGCCGACACTGTTCTTGATAATCCTGCTTTCAAGCGTCATCCAGCCTAATTTCTGGTGGCTGTTGGGGATTACGGTGCTGTTTGGCTGGATGAGTCTGGTGGGAGTGGTACGTGCAGAGTTTCTGCGCACCCGGAACTTCGATTACATTCGCGCGGCACAGGCAATGGGTGTCAGCGACAGGTCGATAATCACACGCCATATGCTGCCCAACGCCATGGTCGCCACCCTCACTTTCTTACCGTTTATTCTTTGCGGTTCGATTACCACCCTCACCTCACTGGATTTCCTGGGCTTCGGTTTGCCACTTGGTTCCCCATCCCTCGGTGAGCTGTTGCTGCAAGGCAAAAATAACCTTCAGGCTCCGTGGCTTGGCATCACTGCATTTCTCTCGCTGGCAGTATTGCTGACGTTACTTATTTTTATCGGCGAAGCAGTGCGCGACGCCTTCGATCCGAGCAAGGCGCACTGATATGACGACTCCACTGCTGTCCATAAAGAATTTATCCGTGGCTTTCCGAAACGGCGACACCATTGTGCAAGTGGTGGACGATTTATCCCTTGAGGTGAATGCCGGTGAAACACTCGCATTAGTCGGTGAATCAGGATCAGGGAAAAGCGTCACGGCGTTATCGGTGCTACGTCTGTTACCGGCACCGCCAGTTGTTTATCCGGCGGGTGAGATTCTCTTTAAAGGGCAGGAGTTATTACATGCTCCTGAACGCACGCTTCGAAGTGTACGTGGCAACAAAATCGCCATGATTTTTCAAGAGCCGATGGTTTCACTAAACCCGCTGCACAATATTGAAAAGCAGCTTTATGAAGTGTTATCGCTACATCGTGGAATGCGCCGTGAAGCCGCTCGTGCCGAAATGTTAACGTGCCTGGACCGGGTTGGTATTCGTAATGCGGCAAATCGCTTAACTGATTTCCCCCACCAGCTTTCTGGTGGTGAGCGCCAACGCGTGATGATTGCCATGGCGCTGCTGACTCGCCCAGAATTACTTATTGCCGACGAGCCAACAACTGCTCTGGATGTCACGGTGCAGGCACAAATTCTGCAACTGCTCAAAGAACTCAAACAAGAGCTGAATATGGGATTGCTGTTCATTACCCATAATCTGAATATCGTCAAAAAGCTGGCGGATAACGTTGCCGTCATGCGCAACGGTAAATGTGTTGAACAAAACTCCGCAGATAAACTGTTATCAGCACCGCAGCATCCTTACACGCAACAACTGCTGAACGCAGAGCCCACAGGTAGCCCACGTCCCGTAGATGAGAGCAGCAAGCCGCTATTGACCGTTCAAGGATTGCAGGTCGCCTTCCCTATTCGTCGCGGGTTGCTTAAGAAAACCATCGGTTATAACTACGGAATAAAAGACCTAAGTTTTACGCTGCGTGCCGGTGAAAGCATCGGTTTGGTTGGAGAGTCAGGATCAGGTAAAAGTACGACCGGGCTTGCGTTGCTACGCCTAATTAATTCCAGTGGTGAGATATGGTTTGATGGCAAACCGCTCCATGAGCTTAATCGCAAAAAGCTGCTGCCACTGCGTCACCGCATACAGGTCGTTTTCCAGGATCCGAACTCATCGTTGAATCCACGTCTGGATGTTTTGCAGATAATTGAAGAAGGTTTACGCGTGCATCAGCCTGCGTTAACTGCGGCAGAACGTGAGCAAAAAGTCATCGTGGCAATGCAGGAGGTGGGATTAGATCCGCAAACAATGCATCGTTATACGGCAGAATTTTCTGGCGGACAAAGACAGCGTATCGCCATTGCCAGAGCGTTGATTTTGCAACCTGAGTTAATCATTCTTGATGAGCCGACTTCTTCGCTCGACCGCTCCGTACAAGCACAAATACTTGCGTTGCTGAAGTCGTTACAAGAAAAGCATCAGTTGGCCTACATTTTTATCAGCCATGACTTGCGAGTAGTGAAGTCGTTATGCCACCAGGTAGTGGTACTGAGGCAGGGAGAAGTCGTTGAGCAAGGAGCATGCCGGCAAATTTTTGCAGCACCTCAGACGGAATATACACGCCAGTTACTCGCGCTTGCTTGATTTGCAAGCTTAAGAATCAAAAGGGATTAGTGCTGGAGAAAGATTCAGCAATAGCCACGCCGAAGTTCTTAAGCCTGCACGTTGCAGTTTGCTCATCCTGACGGTTAACAAACAGGCATGGCTGACCTTCGCATTCCACGACGGCAGAATCCACTTCGATATCTCTCAGCGCCATGCTCAATTTGTGCATGGTCGGCCAGGCTGAATCACTATTGTTGTCGCTAAGTAATTTCAGGCCAATCAGACAATTTTCAGCGTTCTGACCATTTTGCGGAATCGGTTCAACTCTGGAACCTGCAAAACCCGCCAACCAGCGATATCTATGTGGTAAGCGATGAACAATGGAAAGCTGTAACGTATTCACTGTGGTGTCCCCAAAAAATCCAAAATTATTTCACAAACAGTTTACATAAAGGTTAACACAATGTTGATGCTTTGTGTGTAAACAACCTGGAAACCGCTTACATCCGTTGTAATTATTTGTCTACCATTTCATATTTAGTGTTTTATTTTTGTGGTGCCGCACACATTTCGGCGCTATATGTAACGCTTTCTGCGATGTAACTCAACCTTTTTAACTACAAGAATATGACTTTTTGTTGTTGATACGTTTACATTTGAGAAACAAATTGTAGGCGTTTGTGAGAGGATTTCGTTGATTTGGATTAAAGAACGGGTACCTGGCGATACCCGTTTTCCTACTTTAGGATTATTTAGTGTTTAAGCGCGGGCGGCTGGCGTAGAGATAGAACACAATGGAGCAAGTCGCGCACACGGCAATCGACCAAATCATCGGCCACGCAGAATTAAAAGTCGCAAAGGATAGCAGCGCGCCGGTTAATGCGCCGATACCGAAACGAAACGTGCCAGCCAGCGAAGAAGCTGTTCCCGCCATATGTGGAAACTCATCAAGAATGACCGCCATCGCGTTTGACGACACCATTGAAACGCAACCAACAAATGCCGCCACACCCAATACCATCGACCAAAAACCGAACCCCAGCATCGTACTAAGTACCAGCCAGATAGCCATAGCAAACTGGACAAACAAGCCAAAGCGGAACATCGCCAGCGGGCCGAAACGGCGTACGAAGCGGCTATTAATTAGCGTCATCACAATCAAGAACAAGATGTTAAGCGCGAAGTAGTAACCAAAATGCTGTGGTGCAACGTGATTGAGTTCAATGTAAACAAACGGCCCGGCACTCAAAAATGAGAACATTGCCGCGAAGCTAAAACCACTCGCCAGCATGTAACTGAGCACGCGTTTATGGCGGAACAGCGTCGCAAAGTTGCCTATCGTGGTTCGTAAGTGAAACTTCTGACGGCGTTCAACAGGTAGCGTTTCGTGGATCAGGAAGAAAATCATCGCTGATGCAAGCAGTGCTGCCAGTGCCAGGATCCAGAAGATTGCATGCCAGCTAAACCATACGAGCACTGCCCCGCCGACCATGGGTGCAACAAGCGGTGCAATGGTGGTGATCAGCATGACAAACGACATCATGCGCGAGAACTCTTCTTTTGGATAAATATCGCGCATCAGGGCGTTGATCACCACGCTTGCCGCTGCAGCAGAAAGGCCATGCAGGAAACGCATAGCAATCAGGTGATCAATCGTTTGTG
Organism: Buttiauxella sp. BIGb0552; assembly: GCF_004366275.1. NCBI lineage: Bacteria > Pseudomonadati > Pseudomonadota > Gammaproteobacteria > Enterobacterales > Enterobacteriaceae > Buttiauxella > Buttiauxella sp. BIGb0552. The sequence continues at coordinate 367,177 of NZ_SODY01000004.1, read as the reverse complement.
AGAGCGCGCAAGCAATTGCTGCCGCCGCAAAGACAAGCGTACCGCCAAGTACCACCGGCTTACGGCCAATGCTGTCTGCCATCGGGCCATAAAATAGCTGCCCAATAGCAAAGCCAAGAATATAGGTACTTAACGTCATTTGTGCGCTGCCCGCTGGCACGCCAAATTCCGAGGCAATAACCGGCAGGGCCGGTAAATACATATCTATTGATAACGGCATTAACATGGCCAGCAGGCCAAGTATCACCACAATACCAATTGACGAGTTTTGCTTACTGCTCAAGCTTCCTCCTGGAATTAACGTGGCGGCATGCCAACGCTGGCAACTTCTTCTTCGGTTAATGTGCGGTATTCGCCGGGTGCGAGATCTGCATCCATAGCAATTGCGCCAATGCGTTCACGATGCAAGCCAACCACATGGTTGCCTACCGCCGCAAACATACGTTTTACCTGGTGGTAACGGCCTTCGCTGATGGTCAAACGCACTTCAAGCGGAGTAATCACTTCAAGTGTTGCAGGCAGCGTCAGATCTTTTTCATTATGCAATTGAACGCCAGCGGTGAATTGTTCTGCTGTGTCGTCGGAGATCGGATTCTCAAGTGTCACCAGATAAGTTTTTTCACAATGGTGACGCGGAGAAGTAATACGGTGTGACCATTGACCATCATCAGTCATCAATACCAGACCGGTGGTGTCGATATCCAGACGCCCAGCAGCATGCAGTTTGTGCGCCATTGGTTCGTCGAGGAAATAGAGCACGGTTGGGTGATCCGGGTCTTCCGTTGAGCAGACGTAACCTTGTGGCTTATTAAGCATAAAGTAACGCGGGCCAACTTGCTGAGTCAGTGAACGACCATCAAACTCCACCTGGTGCTCAGGGTTCAGTTTAAAAGAAGCGTCACGCACCACTTCACCGTCAATCGTGACACGGCTTGCGCGGATTTCACGGCCAGAGATAGCACGGCTCACGCCAAGCTGCTGAGAGATAAATTTATCGAGTCGCATTAAATATTGCCTGTTTCTAAGAGGTACCAGGACAAAACCGCTGGCCGGGCATCAGCCCGTTTATATGGGTAAAATTCGTTTGCCTGTTAATTAGTTTGCCAGTATAGCCGGATAGAAAAGTCTCTCAAGCTAAAACCCTGTTTCATGCCATAATCGCCGCTGATGTTTCACAGACCTGATCAATAATGTCCTTTACCTTACGCCCCTACCAACAAGAAGCAGTAGACGCCACGCTGCACTACTTCCGTAAAAACATCACCCCAGCGGTGATTGTGCTGCCTACGGGCGCGGGAAAAAGTCTGGTGATTGCCGAACTTGCCCGTGTGGCGCGAGGGCGAGTGTTAGTACTTGCACACGTTAAAGAGCTGGTCGCGCAAAACCACGCTAAATATTGCGCGCTTGGCCTGGAAGCCGATATTTTCGCCGCCGGTCTGCAACGCAAAGAGAGCAACGGCAAAGTCGTTTTCGGTAGCGTCCAGTCCGTAGCCCGCAATCTTGAGCAATTCCACGGCGAGTTTTCGTTGTTGATTGTCGATGAATGCCACCGTATCGGTGATTCTGACGACAGCCAATATCAGCAAATTCTCGCCCATTTACGCACCGCGAATCCTAAACTGCGTCTGCTTGGCCTGACCGCAACACCTTATCGGCTGGGGAAAGGCTGGATCTACCATTTTCACTATCACGGCATGGTTCGTGGCAATGAAAATGCCCTTTTCCGTGACTGCATTTTCGAATTACCGCTGCGTTACATGATTAAGCACGGCTATTTAACGCCACCCGAGCGCCTCGATATGCCCGTGGTGCAGTACGATTTTAGCCGCTTGCAGGCACAATCGAACGGTTTACTCAGCGAAGCCGACCTTAACCGTGAACTGAAACAGCAAAAGCGTATTACCCCACATATCGTCAGCCAGATTGTTGAGTTTGCCGCCGACAGGTGCGGCGTGATGGTTTTTGCCTCAACCGTTGAGCACGCCAAAGAAGTCACCGCGCTGCTGCCTAAAAACGATGCGGCTCTGATTACCGCAGATACCCCAGGCCCTGCCCGCGATACATTAATCGAAGCGTTTAAAAACCAGCAATTCCGTTTTCTGGTGAACGTGTCGGTACTTACCACAGGCTTTGACGCGCCCCATGTTGATTTAATCGCCATTTTGCGCCCGACAGAATCCGTCAGCCTGTATCAGCAAATTGTAGGTCGTGGCCTGCGCCTGGCTCCCGGTAAAAAAGATTGCTTGATACTGGATTACGCCGGAAATCCCCACGATCTGTTCACTCCAGAAGTCGGTGCTGCGAAAGGTAAAAGCGATAACGTGCCCGTGCAGGTTTTCTGCCCTTCATGCGGTTTTGCCAACACGTTCTGGGGCAAGACCACCAGCGACGGCAAGTTAATTGAACACTTTGGCCGCCGCTGCCAGGGCTGGTTTGAAGATGATGACGGAACCCGCGAGCAGTGCGATTACCGCTTCCGCTTTAAAAATTGCCCGCAATGTAATGCAGAGAACGATATTGCCGCCCGTCGTTGCCATCAGTGTGACCATGTTCTGGTCGATCCCGACGATATGTTAAAAGCCGCGCTGAAATTGAAAGATGCCCTGGTGCTGCGCTGTGGCGGAATGACGCTGCAACACGGTGGCGACGAAAAAGGTGACTGGCTGAAGATTACCTATTTTGATGAAGACGGTGCAGATGTTAGCGAGCGCTTCCGCCTGCAAACACCCGCCCAACGTATGGCTTTCGAGCAGCTATTTATTCGGCCACATAGCCGTGCACCCGGCGTGCCGCTACGTTGGATAAACGCCGCTGATGTTGTGGCTCAGCAATCTGCGCTCCGCCACCCGGATTTTGTCGTCGCACGTAAGAACGGCAACTTCTGGAACGTGCGGGAAAAGGTATTTGATTATGAAGGACGCTTCCGCCGGGCAAATGAATTACGTGGCTAAAGGTTCTTTTAATTGCTGATGTCGCGTGGAATGGCTATAATGCGCCCGCTTTTGCATCCGCAAAGCAGATCACTTACCTGTTGCTGGGTCGCCTGTAACAGGATTATTTAAGAGAGAAACAGTTAATGTTTACTATCAATGCAGTAGAACGCAAAGAGCAGGGCAAGGGTGCGAGCCGCCGCCTGCGTGCAGCTAACAAATTCCCGGCAATCATCTATGGTGGTTCCGAAGCTGCGATCTCTATCGAACTGGATCACGACAACGTAATGAACCTGCAAGCTAAACCAGGTTTCTACGAAGAAGTTCTGACTCTGGTTGTAGACGGTAAAGAAGTTAAGGTTAAAGTTCAGGCTGTTCAGCGTCACCCGTTCAAGCCAAAACTGAGCCACATCGACTTCGTTCGCGCTTAATCGCGAATTTAGTTCGAAAAAAAACCCGCTTCGGCGGGTTTTTTTATGGCTATTTTCCAGAACTGCGACGTTGTAACTGGTCACGCAGATTCGGTGGCGTGCCCTTAATGGTCAGCGTGTCAGTCGCTGGATCCCAGTAAATACGCTCGCCAAGTAGCATCGCATCAAAACTAATCGTTAACCCGCCACCGCTACCGGCGAATTTGGTTAACTGGCGCAGCGTGCTGCGATCGGCCGGGAAGCTTTCTTCAAGTTCATAGCCTTTATCCGCCGTGAACTGCTGGAAGTTTTTATCATCAACCGCCCACGGTAGCTCATCAGCCAGCGAAGAAAGCTCAATCTCTTCCCCGGACTGGAGTTGCTCGTTGCAGTATGCATAAACCTGCTGACGCGCGGCCTGACGCTCATTTTTATCCAGCTGCGCTTCGTTGGTGAAATCATCCAGAGCTTGCAACAAACCTTTGTTTTGCGCTTTGGCGTTTAAACCTTCGCTGGCACCAAGGAAATCCATAAAGAAATCGGACACTTTGCGCCCCACTCGCCCTTTCAGGAAAGTCAGGTAACGCGTGGATTCCGGGTTGGTTTCCCATTCGGTCAGATCGATACGCGCCACAATATCGGCGTGGTTGATGTCCAGATGATGCGTGGAACTAATATCCAGCTCTTCGTTGACGCGCATACTGCTTAAATTATTCAGCACCGCTACCAGTAAATATTCCACCGCCAGGTAGCGATATTCGCAAAACAGCACAATGCCGCCATCAGCAAATGGATATTTTGCCAGCTCATCACGTAAACGACCGGTCGCAGCACGGCTGAAGGCGAGGAAATCCTCATCACCTTTTCGCTGTGAACGCAGGGCTTGCGCTAATTCACTCTCTTCGCTGAACAGACCATATGCTTTATTTTTTGCACTATATACGCGGTGCAATTCGGCCATCATTTCTTCTACGGCGCCGTTCGTTGCCAACAGAGAATCACGCAGCACGACTTCAAGTGTCTGTTCGCCGCGTTTGATCAACTGGTGTAAGGCAATCTGGTTGATATCCAGACTCATGATAAACTCTCCTTTTAAACTCGGCGGTATTCAACCATTGCCAGAAGCCTTGTGCAACCTCCCCTAAATAATTCGGGCGGCAAGAAGGCAGCTAACGCACGTGCAGCTTGAAGTATGAAGGGGAAAGATAAAAAAGCAGAAAAACAGGTCCTTCTACGGTAAGATAACGCCCTTTCCTGAATCTAATTGATTGTTAATTTATGCCACAAATATCCCGTTATAGTGACGAACGCGTCGAAGAACTGTTGAGTGAACTGGCGAGCGTGCTGGAAAAGCACCAAACGCCAACCGATCTTTCCCTGATGGTACTGGGAAATATGGTCACCAACCTGATTAATACCAGCGTAGCTTCTGCTCAACGCCGCTCGCTGGCTCGCTCTTTCGCAGAGGCACTGCAAGCCTCCGTGAGCGAAGACAAAGCTCATTAAGGGATTGTAGTTACACGTTATGGTGACTAATCGTCAGCGCTACCGCGAAAAAGTTTCCCAGATGGTCAGTTGGGGACATTGGTTCGCCCTGTTCAATATCCTGCTGGCAACGCTGCTGGGTAGCCGCTATCTATTTGTCGCTGACTGGCCGGCAACACTCACGGGTCGTATCTATTCCTGGCTGAGTGTTATCGGTCATTTTAGTTTTGTGGTTTTCGCCACTTATCTGCTGATTCTCTTCCCGCTGACCTTCGTTGTCATGTCACAGCGCCTGATGCGCTTTATCTCGGCAGCGCTTGCTACCGCAGGCATGACACTTCTGCTTATCGACAGCGAAGTCTTTACTCGCTTCCATCTCCATCTTAATCCGATTGTCTGGGAACTGGTGATTAACCCAGACCAGAGTGAAATGGCGCGAGACTGGCAGCTGATGTTTATCAGCGTACCGGTAATTTTATTGATTGAAATGCTGTTTGCGACCTGGAGCTGGCAGAAACTGCGCAGTCTTGGGCGTCGTAAACACTATGCAAAACCTGTTGTTGTGCTGTTTTTTGTCGCATTTTTCAGCAGCCATATTATGTATATCTGGGCTGATGCCAATTTCTATCGCCCGGTAACCATGCAGCGTGCCAACTTGCCGCTCTCCTATCCAATGACAGCCCGTCGTTTCCTCGAAAAACATGGCTTGCTGGATGCGAAGGAGTATCAACGTCGACTGGTGGAACAGGGTAATCCTGAAGCTGTATCAGTACAGTACCCGCTTAGCGATCTGCAATTCCGTGATATGGGCGCGGGCCACAATGTATTGCTGATTACCGTCGATGGTCTGAACGCTGAATACGCGCCGAAAAACTTGCCGAATCTCAACGAGTTTGCTGCCAGCAACATTAGCTTCAAGCAACATATGAGTGCAGGTAACGGTACCGACAGCGGTATTTTTGGCCTGTTCTATGGGATTTCGCCTGCGTATATGGACGGTGTTTTATCCGCCCGAATCCCAGCAGCATTAATTACTGCATTGAACCAGCAAGGTTATCAATTGGGGCTGTTCGCTTCCGATGGTTTTGACTCATCGATGTACCGCCAGGCTCTGTTGTCTGACTTCTCTTTGCCTTCAGCGCAGAGCCAATCTGACGGACAAACAGCCTCGCAATGGATTAACTGGCTGACGCAGTACGCATCTGATGACAACCGTTGGTTCTCGTGGGTTGCCTTTAACGGCACCAGCATCACGGCAGATACTAATCAGCAAGCCTTTGCTCGCCGCTATGCGCGTGCAGCTGGTAACGTTGATGAGCAAATCAAACGTGTGCTTGATGCGCTGGAAGCCTCAGGCAAGCTCCAGAATACAGTTGTGATTATTACCGCAGGCCACGGTGTGCCTCTTGGCAAAGAGCAGCAAGACTCCTTCGCATGGTCACGTTCACGAATTCAGGTGCCACTGGTTATCCATTGGCCGGGCACACCTGCACAGACCATTACGAAACTCACCGATCACCAGGATGTCATGACAACGCTGATGCAGCGCCTGCTTCATGTCAAAAACCCAGCGAATGAGTATTCACAAGGTGAAGACTTGTTTGCCGCAACACGCCGTAATAACTGGGTAGTAGGTGCTGATAACAACAGTCTTGCGATTACTTTGCCGACCATGACGCTAGTGCTTGATAACAATGGCAACTACCGGATGTACGATTTGAAAGGCGAAATCATCAAAGAAACCAAGCCTCAACTTGGGTTATTGCTGCAAGTGTTGACTGATGAGAAGCGCTTTATTGCCAATTGATTGTATATTTATGAAACAGTTAGCAATAAACCGTCTTGCAAACGATCGCCAGATAAGTAGTATTATTTTTTATGCTTCGGCACGTAGCGCAGCCTGGTAGCGCATCGTCATGGGGTGGCGAGGGTCGAGAGTTCGAATCTCTCCGTGCCGACCAGAAATATCTTAGAAAGCAGCCTACTATGGCTGCTTTTTTTATGTTTGTATTTTGAATGGGGGTAAACGCCCACTCCTTTTCATCACCAGCACATCTGACCAACGTGTCGTATAACGTGGTGAAAGCATGTCTCTTTTCATCTGCCAAGGTTGCTCTATCCCTTGCCCGGCAAAGTACAACGTTCCTTTGCCTTTCTTCTGATTAATACCATCAATGGTCTGCATCAGAGCGTCACTGTTGGCTCGAGGTGGGTTTTCATCAAAGAGATTTAGCTGGGCAACGCCCTGGCTAAAAAAGTCGCAAAGCATAATTCCAGCTTTTTGATAGTGGTGACCGTTTCTCCAGATAACGTTCAGGCAACGCGTGGCTGCAGCGATAATATCGCGGGTGTCCTGGGTGGGTGTCAGCAGTTTCACCATCGCCTGATTGCCATAGTAAGGTTCACTTGCTGAGAATGGCGATGTTTTGACAAAAGCCGAAATATGGCGGCAATACTGATGCTCGGCTCTTAACTTTTCTGCGGCACGTGCAGCATAACTACATAGAGCCTGGCGCATGTGTTCATACTCAGTAAGACGCTCCCCAAACGAACGTGAACAAATGATCTCCTGTTTCGTGGGAGCAAATTCTTCAAACCCCAGGCAAGATTCACCACGCAGTTCACGGACCGTACGTTCGAGCACCACGCTAAAGTGCTTACGTATAAAACGGGTATCAGTATCTGCAAGTTGCAGTGTGGTTTGAATGCCCATGGCATCAAGTTTTTTGCTGATACGACGACCGATTCCCCACACTTCATTAACCGGTAATGCATGCATGAGTTTGCGCTGGTGATCAACATTGGATAGGTCAACCACGCCACCCGTTTTCAGCGGCCACTTCTTCGCCGCGTGATTAGCAAGCTTCGCCAGTGTTTTAGTTTGGGCGATCCCCACTCCCACGGTTAAATGCGTACGCTGTAAAAGAGTAGTACGTATTTCCCGGCCAAAATCCGCCAGATTGCGACAATTATTCACGCCAGATAAATCACAGAATGCTTCGTCGATGGAGTAAATCTCCACTCGCGGGCAGATTTCTTCCAGCGTCATCATAACCCTACGCGACATATCAGCGTACAACTCGTAATTGCTACTAAAAGCGATAACGCCCTTTTGTCGGAAGAGCTCTTTCTGCTTAAAGTAAGGGCCGCCCATTTGTACACCGCAGTTTTTAGCCTCGGCGTTACGCGCAATAACACAGCCATCATTGTTACTGAGAACCACAACTGGCTTACCTTTCAGGTCTGGCCTGAATATGGTTTCACAGCTTGCGTAAAAGCTGTTTACATCAACCAGAGCAAACATGGTTACCTCAATGATTTCACGATGTAAGTGACGACACCAAATATCTCAAGCGCCTCATCGCTGCCAATGCGAATAGGTTTGTAAGCGCGATTGAGCGGTATTAAATGGATAATGGCCCCGAGTTGTAGCTGCCTGACGATAAACTCGCCATTCATTGCTGCAATCACAATATCGCCATGTACCGCCGTTATTGCGCTATTGATCACCAGTAAATCGCCATTGCTGATACCACCCTCAATCATCGAATCGTCAGATGCACGCATGTAGTACGTGGCGGTTGGGTGAATGAACAGCAGTTGGCGAACATCAATGCTCTGTTCTGCATAATCCTGCGCGGGTGATGGAAATGCCCCCACAGTCATGCTCCATACGTCGTTGATTGGCAAAAAATAAAACGAGTTAGCGGTGCCATAAATTCCCTCACGAACAAATACTGTATATATATACAGTATCGTTAAATGCATGGGTCGATCAAGTCACTTGCAGGCAGATTCTTATAACGATTTGAAGACGTGGAGAATTTAATTAGCAGAAAAAGAGCAAGATGAATCGCACCCCAAATTTGCCCTACCGCTTCAGTCCTCACCGTTCTATGCTTAGTTGATGGAGAAAATGACTGAACTGAAACGCACCAAGCGCCTTGCGCTTTCCTTGCTGCTGATTGCGGCAGTGACTTTTGTGATAACCCTCTTTTTGCCACCGGGATTCTGGGTTAGCGGCTTAAAAGCGATTGCTGAAGCTGCTATGGTCGGTGCACTCGCTGACTGGTTTGCCGTTACCGCGTTGTTTCATCGCGTGCCGATTCCTTTTATTTCCCGCCATACGGCGATTATTCCGCGTAACAAAGACCGCATTGGTGACAATCTGGGCATCTTTGTGCAGGAAAAGTTTCTTGATACTCAATCACTCATAGCACTGATTCGCCGCCACGAACCGGCACATATGATTGGCCAGTGGTTCAGCAAGCCCGATAACGCCCAGCGCGTTGGCCAGCATCTGTTGCAAGTGATGAGCGCATTTTTGGATCTGACAGACGATGCGCGTATTCAGCGGTTGATCCGCCAGGCGGTACACAAAGCGATTGATAAAGTCGATTTAACACATTCAAGCGCTCTATTGCTGGAAAGCCTGACCAAAAATAACCGCCATCAGGAATTGCTCGACGCAGTGATTGCTCAAATGCTCACACTGATTAAACGTGAGAGTACGCGGGCGTTTATTGCCCACCAAATTGTCCGCTGGCTGGAAACGGAGCACCCACGTAAAGCCAGCATTCTGCCGACAGAATGGCTGGGGGAACATAGCGCCCAGCTGGTTTCCAATGCGGTCAACTCGTTCCTTGATGATGTCAGCCACGATCAAGGCCACCAGATCCGCCAGGCATTCGATCGAGCCACATTAAAGCTTATCGAGAAACTTAAGCACTCGCCGCAAATGGCGGAAAAAGCAGACAGCATCAAGAGTTATTTGAAAGAGGATGAGGCATTTAACCGCTATCTGGGCGAACTTTGGGGCGATTTGCGGCAATGGCTGAAGGTTGATGTTAATGCTGAGGACTCGCGCGTGAAACAGCGAATTGCTGAGGCTGGACAGTGGCTTGGGGAAACGCTAGTTGCCGACAGCGCGTTACGCGCTTCATTAAACGAGCATCTGGAGCAGGCAGTACAAAAGATCGCACCTGAGTTTGCTACGTTCCTGACGCGTCATATTAGCGACACGGTCAAAAGTTGGGATGCGCAGGATATGTCGCGGCAAATCGAGCTGAATATCGGTAAAGACTTACAGTTTATCCGTATTAACGGCACGCTGGTTGGGGGATCAATCGGGCTGGTGTTGTACCTGCTATCGCAGATACCAGCGGTGCTACCGTTACTGAACTTATAAAGAAAACGCCCGCATCAGCGGGCGTTAGAGAATCAATGGTTTTGTTTCGGTTGGTCGTTGTGACCGACTTTTGAGAAGACGTTAAAGACTTCACCCAATCCATAGATAAGACCGAGAATCACCGCCATAACGATTGGCACCATGACCACGGCAAACACCAAGCTTTTCAATAACTCTAACATGGATGCCTCCAACAAAAGTGAGAACGGCTATTCTAACGACCTGACAGAAAAACGCACTCTCCTTTTGTGCGATTTGCCCAACCCCGCGCAATAGAGGAAAATGGCGTTTTCATTATTGCGGAGAGGTTATGCAAGCTGAAATTTTACTGACGCTGAAACTCCAGCAGCGGCTGTTCGCCGATCCACGTCGTATCGCGCTACTTAAACAAATACAACATACCGGCTCAATTAGCCAGGGTGCGAAGCTTGCAGGCATCAGCTACAAAAGTGCCTGGGATGCCATCAATGAGATGAATCAGTTAAGCGATGAGACATTAGTTGAACGAGCGACAGGCGGTAAAGGCGGTGGCGGCGCGATACTTACACGCTATGGTGAGCGTCTTATCCAACTGTATGAACTGCTCGCGCAAATCCAACAAAAAGCCTTTGATGTGCTGCGTGATGACGCATTGCCGCTCGATAGTCTGCTCGCAGCCATTTCACGATTCTCATTGCAAACCAGCGCCCGTAATCAGCTTTTCGGCACGGTATTGCATCGGGATGGCGAACAAGTACAACAGCACGTGGATATCTTACTGGCTGATGGCACAACACGTTTGCAAGCAGCAATTACGCGTCAAAGCGCAGAACGCCTGGGTTTGAGCGAAGGCAAAGAAGTCCTTGTACTGATTAAAGCGCCGTGGGTGGAAATCACCACCGATGCAAAACGTGCCAGCGGCGCAGACAACCAGCTCACCGGCATTGTCAGCAATATTCAGCAAGGTGCGGAGCAAAGCGAAGTTCTGGTGCAATTACCTGACGGGCAAACGCTGTGCGCTACCGTTCCAAATAACGTGGTGGAAATCCAGAAGCTGGTAGAAGGTGCTGAAGTCATAGCATTTTTTAATGCCGATCGCGTGATTATCGCAACTCTGTGCTAAAAAAACCTGGCGAATTGACAACAAGACAGGCAATCCGTAAATCTGAATTTAATGACTGCAAAAAATGGGATGTTCTATGTCGACGTTGCAAATTTCGCAAGGGGTCTTTCACCTTAGCGATACCCGAACTCTGGCCCTTAATGATTTAACCGTTAACGCCGGTGAAAGCTGGGCGTTTGTGGGTGCTAACGGTAGTGGGAAATCAGCCCTCGCCCGCGCACTTGCGGGTTCCCTACCTATACAGAAAGGCGAGCGCCAGTGCTCGTTTTCTCGCATTGCTCATCTTTCTTTTGAACAACTGCAAAAATTAGTCAGCGATGAATGGCAGCGCAATAACACTGACCTGTTGAGCCCGGACGAAGACGACACTGGCCGCACGACGGCAGAAATTATTCAGGATGAAGTCAAAGATGAAAACCGCTGCCAGAAACTTGCCCAGCTTTTTGGCATTACCCCGTTACTGACTCGCCGTTTTAAATACCTTTCAACCGGAGAGACGCGCAAAACGCTGCTCTGCCAGGCGCTGATGTCACAACCTGATTTGCTGATTCTCGACGAACCGTTTGACGGTCTGGATGTGCATTCCCGTGTACAACTGGCAGGGCTATTGGGTGAACTAAGCACGCAGGGTTACACCGTGGTGCTGGTGCTTAACCGCTTCGATGAAATCCCTGATTTTGTACAGCATGCTGGCGTGCTGGCAGATTGCGCGTTGATTGAAGTGGGCGAAAAACAAAAACTACTGGAACAGGCGTTAATCGCGCAACTTGCCCACAGCGAAAAACTAGCAGGCGTTGCGCTGCCGGAAGCTGATGACCCAAGCGCTCGTTACACTCTGCCTGCCGATCAGCCGCGCATTGTTCTGCGTGATGGCGTGGTGGAATATAATGACCGACCTATCCTGCACCAGCTTTCCTGGACGGTAAACCCTGGTGAACACTGGCAAATTGTTGGCCCCAACGGGGCGGGTAAATCGACATTATTAAGCCTGGTAACTGGTGATCATCCCCAGGGATACAGCAACGATCTAACGCTGTTTGGCCGTCGGCGTGGCAGCGGTGAAACCATCTGGGATATCAAAAAGCATATCGGTTACGTCAGCAGTAACTTACATCTGGATTATCGCGTGAGCACCACAGTAAGAAACGTGGTTCTTTCGGGATATTTTGATTCGATTGGTATTTATCAGGCCGTTTCTGACCGCCAGCAAAAACTCGCCAGTGAATGGCTGAACATGCTCGGCATGGACAATGCCATCGCTGATGCACCGTTCCACAGCTTATCCTGGGGCCAACAACGCCTTGCACTTATTGCCCGTGCGTTAGTTAAACACCCGACATTGTTAATTCTGGATGAACCGTTGCAGGGCCTGGATCCGCTAAACCGCCAGTTAGTGCGCCGTTTCATTGATATTTTGATTGGCGAAGGAGAAACCCAGTTGCTGTTTGTCTCTCACCATGCCGAAGACGCGCCTGAATGCATCACTAAGCGGCTGACTTTCGTTGCCAGTGACGATGCGTATCGCTACGAGTTTGAAGATTTATAGCGCCTGAACGACAAAGCTCTTTCCGTCGGGGTGGCTATGTTTTCGTTTAGCCACCCTACTTTCAGACAACCCGCAACATCCTCGTAGCTACCATTTGTTTTATAATCATTTTTACTGTTAAAGGTTGCTGTTGATATATCAGTGTAAACGATTCCACTAATTTATCCCATGTCACACTTTTGCCATCTCTGTTATGCTATGTTTAATACATACCATACGCGTAATGGAGAGCAAAATGAGAGTATTGGTAACAGGTGGTAGCGGTTACATAGGCAGTCATACCTGTGTGCAATTACTACAGAATGGCCATGACGTCGTCATCCTGGATAATCTATGCAACAGTAAGCGTAGTGTATTGCCAGTCATTGAGCGCCTTGGTGGCAAACACCCTTTGTTCATTGACGGCGATATCCGTGATGAAGCATTGCTGGCTGAAATTTTCCACGATCACCAGGTTGATGCGGTTATCCATTTTGCCGGGCTCAAAGCCGTTGGCGAATCGGTTAACAAGCCGCTGGAATATTACGACAACAATGTTACTGGCACCTTGCGCCTGATTTCTGCCATGCGCGCGGCTAATGTCACCAACTTCATCTTCAGCTCATCTGCCACAGTTTATGGCGACCAGCCGCAAATCCCTTACGTTGAAAGCTTCCCAACCGGCACACCTGCAAGCCCATATGGCCGCAGCAAGTTAATGGTTGAACAGATTCTGGCTGATTTGCAAAAAGCCCAGCCGAACTGGAGCGTGGCGCTGCTGCGTTACTTCAACCCGGTAGGTGCGCATCCGTCAGGCGATATGGGTGAAGACCCGCAAGGTATTCCAAACAACCTGATGCCTTATATCGCGCAGGTTGCAGTAGGACGTCGTGATTCACTGGCAGTCTTTGGTAACGATTACCCAACCGAAGACGGTACTGGCGTGCGCGACTACATTCACGTGATGGATCTTGCCGATGGCCATGTTGCAGCAATGCAAACACTACAAGGCAAGCCTGGCGTGCATATCTATAACCTCGGTGCAGGTATCGGTAGCAGCGTGCTGGACGTTATCAACGCTTTCAGTACCGCTTGCGGAAAGCCGGTGAATTATCACTTCGCCCCGCGCCGTGAAGGCGATCTCCCCGCTTATTGGGCAGATGCCTCCAAAGCCGACCAAGAACTTAACTGGCGTGTCAGCCGGACTCTGCAAGAAATGGCAGATGATACCTGGCGCTGGCAGTCTCGCCATCCTCAAGGTTATCCAGACTAAGGAAATGTGATGGAGCAGTTTAACCCGGTGGATCATCCACATCGCCGTTTTAACCCACTAACTGGACAATGGATTCTGGTCTCTCCGCATCGGGCTAAGCGCCCATGGCAAGGGGCCCAGGAAACACCATCACAGGAAACATTACCGACGCACGATCCGGATTGTTTCTTGTGTCCCGGAAATACGCGCGTCACTGGCGATAAAAATCCGCAATATACCGGCACTTTTGTTTTTACTAACGACTTTGCCGCGTTGATGACGGACACCCCAGACGCACCTGAAAACAGCGATCCACTTTTACGTTGTGAAAGCGCTCGCGGTACCAGCCGGGTTATCTGCTTCTCCCCAGATCACAGCAAAACGCTACCGCAACTTTCCGTAACAGCACTTGAAGAAGTGGTCAAAACCTGGCAGGAACAGACTGCGGATCTGGGTAAAACCTTTCCGTGGGTGCAGGTTTTTGAAAACAAAGGCGCTGCTATGGGCTGCTCCAACCCCCATCCGCACGGCCAGGTTTGGGCAAACAGCTTCCTGCCAAACGAAGTGGCGCGTGAAGATGTGCTGCAACGTGAATACTTTGCCGAAACAGGCTCGCCGATGTTGGTCGATTACGCACAGCGTGAGCTTAAAGACGGCAGCCGTACGGTGGTAGAAACCGAACACTGGATTGCCGTAGTGCCTTACTGGGCCGCGTGGCCGTTCGAAACGCTGCTGCTGCCAAAAACACATATTCTGCGTATTACCGATCTTAGCGCCGAACAGAGCAGTGATTTGGCGCTGGCATTGAAAAAACTGACCAGCCGTTACGACAACCTTTTCCAGTGCTCATTCCCGTATTCCATGGGTTGGCACAGTGCACCGTTTAACGGTGAGGAAAATGGTCACTGGCAGTTACACGCCCATTTCTATCCGCCACTGCTGCGTAGCGCAACAGTGCGTAAATTTATGGTCGGCTATGAAATGCTGGCTGAAACGCAACGTGATTTAACCGCAGAGCAAGCCGCAGAACGCTTGCGTGCCGTATCCGATATTCACTTTCGCCAATCCGGAGAATAAAAAATGAGTCTGAAAGATAAAACCCAACACATCTTTGCCGAACAATTTGGTTATCCGGCGACCCACACAATTCAGGCTCCGGGCCGGGTTAACCTGATTGGCGAGCACACTGATTACAATGATGGCTTTGTTCTGCCGTGCGCTATCGATTACCAGACGGTTATCAGCTGCGCGAAGCGTGATGACCGCATGGTGCGTGTTATCGCAGCCGATTACGATAACCAGACAGATGAGTTTTCGCTCGATAAACCCATCATGAGCCACGACACCCAGCAGTGGTCCAACTATGTTCGCGGTGTGGTTAAACATCTGCAAAAACGCGATAAAAACTTCGGCGGTGCAGATTTAGTGATTAGCGGTAACGTGCCACAAGGTGCAGGCCTGAGTTCATCGGCATCGCTGGAAGTGGCAGTGGGCACGGTGTTCCAGAAGTTATATCACCTGGCACTTGATGGCTCGCAAATTGCCCTGAATGGCCAGGAAGCAGAGAACCAGTTTGTGGGCTGTAACTGCGGCATTATGGATCAGCTGATTTCAGCATTAGGCAAAAAAGATCATGCATTGCTGATCGACTGCCGCACGCTCGGCACCAAAGCCGTTTCAATGCCAAAAGGCGTGGCTGTGGTCATCATCAACAGTAACTTCAAACGCACTCTGGTTGGCAGTGAATACAATACTCGTCGCGAGCAATGCGAAACCGGTGCGCGTTTCTTCACTCAGAAAGCACTGCGCGATGTTGAGCTCTCCAAGTTTAATGAAGTCGCTCATGAGCTTGACCCGATTGTTGCGAAACGCGTACGCCATGTCCTGACTGAAAATATCCGCACCGTAGAAGCTGCTGATGCGTTGGCAAAAGGTGATTTAAAACGTATGGGCGTGCTGATGGCTGAATCTCACGCTTCTATGCGCGATGATTTCGAAATCACCGTGCCGCAAATCGACACCTTAGTTGAAATCGTCAAAGCCACTATCGGTGACAAAGGCGGCGTGCGTATGACCGGCGGCGGCTTCGGTGGTTGTATCGTGGCGCTGATTCCGGAAGATTTGGTTCCAACGGTTAAACAGGCTGTCGAAAAACAGTACGAAGCGAAAACCGGTATCAAAGAAACCTTCTATGTATGCAAACCTTCGGAGGGTGCAGGCCAATGCTAAAAGAAACACCACAGCTCGCACCTGACGGGCAGCCCTTCCGCATCTCCACCCTGCGCAATAGTGCGGGGCTGGTGGTCACAGTAATGGACTGGGGCGCAACCTTGCTGTCATGCCGCGTGCCGATGAAAGATGGAACGGTGCGTGAAACGCTGCTTGGCTGTGAAACGCCAGAAGATTATCTGAATCAGGCCGCTTATCTGGGCGCCACTGTCGGCCGTTATGCCAACCGCATTGCGAACAGCCAGTTTGAGCGCGATGGCGTCACTATTAACGTGACAGCAAATCAGGGTGCACATCAGTTGCATGGTGGACCTGATGGTTTTGACAAACGCCGCTGGCGGATTGTGCGCCAGAATGAGCATGAAGTGCTATATACACTTGATTCTCAAGATGGCGACCAGGGATTCCCCGGCGAGTTGCGCGCAACTGCGCGTTATGCGCTTACCGAAGATAACTGCATCACCGTCGAATTCCGTGCCAAAACCAGTAAACCATGCCCGGTAAATCTGACTAATCACGCTTATTTCAATCTCGATGGTAAGCAAAACGATATTCGCCAACATCGTCTTCAATTGCTGGCGGATAGCTATTTACCAGTCGATAGCAACGGTATCCCACAAGCTGGACTTGCCGATGTTACGAATACAGGATTTGATTTCCGCACGGCAAAAACTATCGCCGACGATTTCCTGCATGACAACGACCAGCTGTTGGTGAAAGGCTACGACCACGCTTTCTTGTTGCAGGCGCAAGGCGATGTCAGCCAACCAGCTGCACACGTCTGGTCGAGCGATAATAAACTGCAAATGACGGTCTATACCACAGCCCCTGCCCTACAGTTTTATAGTGGCAATTACCTGGAAGGAACGCCAGCAAGAGAGCAAGGTACCTATAGTGCTTATCAGGGCCTGGCGCTCGAAAGCGAGTTCCTGCCGGACAGCCCAAATCACCCTGAATGGCCACAACCCGATTGCTGGTTACAGCCAAATGAAGAGTATTTAAGCGTTACGGAATACGAGTTTATTGCACTTTAAATTTCTCGCCCTCCGCAATGGAGGGCGATTCTTATTCTGATCGCTGGATTTCCCACCATTTAGCGACAAAAATATAACAACCATTCACATCCAACTTACACTCCACACTCTTTTTCGCTATGTTAAACGTTTAGCATTGCCGCTTGCCCCTTCGCGGCAATATAATGATAATCGTTATCATTAATCGCAGGCTTATTAAGGAGTAAACTATGGCTGTTACTAAGCTGGTTCTGGTTCGTCACGGTGAAAGCCAGTGGAACAACGAAAACCGCTTCACAGGTTGGTATGACGTTGATCTATCTGAGAAAGGTAAAACTGAAGCGAAAGCTGCAGGTAAACTGCTGAAAGATGAAGGTTACTCTTTCGATTTTGCTTATACCTCAGTGCTGAAACGTGCCATCCATACACTGTGGAATATCCTCGATGAACTTGATCAGGCATGGCTGCCAGTTGAGAAGTCCTGGAAGTTGAACGAGCGCCACTACGGTGCACTTCAGGGTCTGAACAAAGCAGAAACTGCTGAGAAATACGGTGATGAGCAAGTTAAGCAATGGCGTCGTGGCTTTGCGATCACACCTCCAGAACTGACGCGTGATGACGAACGTTTCCCAGGCCATGACCCACGTTATGCAAGCCTGAGCGATAAAGAGTTGCCGGTAACTGAAAGCCTGGCGCTAACTATCGATCGCGTTATCCCTTACTGGAACGAAACCATTCTGCCACGCATGAAAAGCGGTGAGCGTGTGATTGTGGCCGCTCACGGTAACTCACTGCGTGCATTGGTTAAATTCCTCGATAACCTGAGCGAAGACGAAATTCTTGAGCTGAATATCCCAACTGGCGTGCCGTTGGTATATGAGTTCGATGAGAACTTCAAACCGCTGAAGCGTTACTATCTGGGCAATGCTGATGAAATCGCAGCAAAAGCCGCAGCGGTAGCAAACCAGGGTAAAGCGAAGTAATTCGTTAGATGTGGAAAAGGCGTGGTTCTCACCACGCCTTTTTTATTGTTATCGCGTTAAAACTTAGCCGCGGCGTGCTTTTACTGCATCAGCTAACTGGCGCAGTACAGTTTCGGTATCTTCCCAACCAATACATGCATCGGTCACGCTCTTGCCATAAACCAGCGGCTCACTACCTTCCAGGTTCTGGTTGCCTTCTACAAGGTGACTTTCAATCATCACACCAGTAATCGCGGCATCACCACCAGAAATTTGCTGGCAAACATCTGCGCACACTTCCATTTGCTTCTTAAATTGCTTGCTGCTGTTCGCGTGGCTGAAGTCGATCATCACTTGGGCAGGCAGGCCAGCTTTTTGCAGATCGGTTTTCACCTGAGCCACATGCGCTGCGCTGTAGTTTGGCTCTTTGCCGCCGCGCAAGATGATGTGGCAGTCGCCGTTTCCGCTGGTAGTCACGATAGCAGAGTGGCCCCATTTGGTCACAGACAGGAAGCAGTGCGGCGCACCAGCTGCATTGATCGCATCGATCGCAACTTTCATGGTCCCGTCTGTGCCATTTTTGAAGCCAACCGGGCATGAAAGGCCAGACGCCAGTTCACGGTGAACCTGAGATTCTGTAGTACGTGCACCAATGGCACCCCAGCTCATCAAGTCCGCCAGATACTGCGGGGTGATCATATCCAGGAACTCACCTGCCGCTGGCAGACCAGAGTCGTTGATATCCAGCAATAACTTACGGGCAATACGCAAGCCATCGTTGATCTGGTAGCTGCTGTCCATATGTGGATCGTTGATCAAACCTTTCCAGCCCACCGTTGTACGTGGTTTTTCGAAGTAGACACGCATAACGATTTCCAGCTCACCTTGCAATTCTTCACGCAGTGTCAACAAGCGCGCGCCATACTCTTTCGCCGCTTTGATATCGTGAATTGAGCAAGGGCCAATGACAACCAGCAGACGATCATCATTTCCTTTCAGAATCTTATGAATCGCATTGCGCGCACCAGATACAGTTGCGGCGGCTTTTTCAGTGGCGGGGAATTTTTCGAGCAGCGCTACTGGCGGTAAAAGTTCGTTGATTTCTTTAATGCGTAAGTCGTCATTCTGATAATTCATGATATTTCCGGGAATGGCCTTGAGATTTAGCTTAGTTGCAATCCCTTCAATCTATCGCTTCAGACCTGAAGTGTAAACGGGCTTTTACACTTCAGGCAGAATATTCCTGGAAATGACCTAAAAAGCGTCAAAAAATGGTAAAAACCCGGTTTCCCGCTACAATTTTTAATTGTTAACACTGAAAAACACTCAATTAGCAAAATTGTATTCTGATGCGGCTTTCATGGCTGACATATTAAGCCGACAAAAGTACCAGGCACAGAATAAAGCCAGTGCACTGTTGGAAGAAGTTATCCAGCAATAACGACCATAACAGGAGCATTAAATGAATAAATTAACTGCACTTTTCCTGACAGCAACCCTTTCTGTAGCAAGCAGTCTTGCAATGGCCGCTGAAACCAGCGGGAGCAATAACGGCCAGGCAAACGCAAGTGCCGAAGCAGGCCAGGTTGCACCCGATGCGAATCAGAATCTCGCACCCAAAAACGTCGATAATAGCAATATCAATAATGGCGGCACTATGCTTCATCCTAATGGCTCAACCAGCAGCAGCGGGATGAGCAACGATGGAATGAGCAAAGAGGAAATCCATAAAAATTCGATGTGTAAGGACGGGAAATGCCCGGATATGAACAAAAAGGTAGAAACCGGTAGCGGAGATGACGTGAACACGAAAGTGGACGGCACCTCGCAGTAAATTAAGCCCGGAAAATTAAGGGGAGCTTAGGCTCTCCTTTTTTATGAGCGTTATTCAACAAGTTAACAATGTTAGTGTTTATAATTAGCGCATTGTTGCTTTACGGATACAGAGGAACCATGGCGCATACACATCAACATACCCCGAGTGATTCCAACTCCAGGCGCCTTCTGTGGGCTTTTGCCGTCACAGCGCTATTTATGGTGGCCGAAGTCATCGGTGGTGTGCTTTCTGGCTCGCTTGCCCTACTCGCTGACGCGGGTCATATGCTGACAGATGCAGCGGCATTACTGGTGGCTTTGCTGGCAGTACAGTTTGCGCGCCGTCCACCAAATACTCGCCATACCTTCGGTTGGTTAAGGTTGACGACACTTGCTGCCTTTGTGAATGCCATTGCTCTGGTGGTAATTACGATTCTGATTGTCTGGGAGGCAGTAGTCCGTTTTTATCATCCGCAACCCATAGCCGGCTGGACGATGCTGATTATTGCGTTTGCCGGGTTACTGGCGAATCTATTTTCGTTCTGGATATTGCATCGCGGAAACGAAGAAAAAAATATTAACGTTCGCGCCGCAGCCCTGCACGTTTTAGGAGATTTGTTAGGTTCGGTAGGAGCCATTGCTGCGGCACTGATCATTCTTTGGACAGGCTGGACACCTATTGACCCTATCCTTTCCATCCTGGTTTCGTGCCTGGTGCTACGTAGCGCATGGAGTTTGCTTAAAGAGAGCGTCAATGAGCTTCTCGAAGGCGCACCTCATGCTTTTGATATTCCGGTACTAAAGCGCAAACTGGCCAGAACTATTCCGGAAGTAAGGAATGTTCATCATGTCCATATCTGGTTAGTTGGTGAGAAGCCGTTGATGACTCTGCATGTTCAGGTGGTACCTCCACACGATCATGATGCTCTGCTAGAACGCATCCATCATTTTTTAAAAGAGGAATATCAGATTGAGCATGCCACGGTGCAGATGGAGTATCAGCTTTGCCATGGGCAGGATTGCGATTTAAACGAGCATGACCATCCTGGCCATGCTCATCATCACCACTGATTAGGAAAAGGCGCGTGAGCCACGTTCATGCGCACTTTTGATCCACATACGGCTACCGTTGAGCGCAATAAACGTCAGGATCAAATACTCCAGCGACATTGCATAGACGCCCTGCAAGGCAAAAACAACCACGCTAATCATGTTAATGATCACCCAAAGTAGCCAGTTTTCGACGTACTTACGAGTCATCAGAATCATCGCAACGATGGACAGTACCATCATGCAAGAGTCCCAGAATGGGAAAGCGTCAGGTTGAAGATCAGGCATCGTTACATTCATGCCTAAAGCCTGCATAACGGAAACCGCCGTATGAGTCAGGAAAGCAAATACTGGGTCGATGAAGATTGTCATCAGTCCAATAGCACCGACGCAGAATACAATCCAGGCCAGCGCCTTAGGTAATGGTAACCAACGGATATGGAGTGCAGCCTGATTGTCACTGGTCTGTCTCGACCAGGCATACCAGCCATAAATATTAGCCGCAAAGAAGAACAATTGTAGCAGAAGGCTCGCGTAGAGTTGAATCTGGAAGAAAATAATCGCAAATAGAGTGACGTTAATTAAACCAAATGCGTAGTTGCTGATTTTCTCAAGGCTTGCCAGCCAGATACAGAGTAAACCCGCTAGTGTCCCGACTGCCTCAATCCACGATAAATCATACCCGCCAGCCCCGATGGGTATGTGAACCAAAATGTTCTGCGTGCTAAAAAAGTCCATATTCGCTCCTTTTTAAGGTATTCCCAAAATAATTGAAGCTGCATCAAGGATACGTGAACGTAGCCAACGCAGATGCAGCTTCAAATATGACAGGATAAAAACCCTTACGCATTACCCTTAACATTGCGTCGCAACTCAGCGGCAAAATCTAACATTCGATTTAAAGGCACCAGCGCGCCCTCACGCAGCGCAGCATCAACATGGATCTCGTGTGCCGATCCGCCTTGTTCTAGCCCCTCAGCGATGGCTTTAAGGCCGTTCATCGCCATCCATGGGCAATGTGCACAGGTACGGCACGTTGCACCTTCTCCTGCGGTTGGCGCTTCAAACAATTCTTTATCCGGGCATGCCTGCTGCATTTTGTAGAAAATGCCACGATCCGTGGCCACTATCAGTTTCTTGTGGGGCAACGTTTTCGCTGCAGCAATCAGCTGGCTGGTAGAACCGACAGCATCGGCCAAATCAACGATTGCTTGCGGTGATTCCGGGTGAACCAATACAGCTGCATCAGGATAAAGTGCCTTCATGCGCGTTAGCGCCTGAGTTTTGAACTCGTCATGTACGATACACGCGCCCTGCCAGCACAACACGTCAGCGCCAGTCTGCTTTTGAACGTAATTTCCCAGATGACGATCCGGAGCCCAAATAATTTTCTCGCCCAGACTGTCCAGATGTTCAATTAATTCAACTGCAATGCTGGAAGTCACAACCCAATCCGCACGCGCTTTTACCGCTGCGGAAGTATTAGCATAGACCACCACTGTGCGATCAGGATGTTGATCGCAGAAGGCGTTGAACTCTTCGATTGGGCAGCCGAGATCCAAAGAGCACTCTGCATTCAGAGTTGGCATCAGAACGGTTTTTTCTGGGCTAAGGATTTTCGAGGTTTCCCCCATAAAGCGTACCCCGGCAACCAACAGCGTGGTTGCTGGATGATTGGCTCCGAAACGCGCCATCTCCAGCGAATCAGAGATACAGCCCCCCGTCTCTTCAGCCAGAGCCTGAATTTCAGGATCAGTGTAGTAATGAGCCACCATCACAGCATTCCGCTCTTTCAGCAGACGCTTGATTTTCTCACGGTAAAATTGCTTTTCATCCGCGCTCAAAGGCTGTGGTTTAGGTGGGAAGGGATAAATCGCTGCTTCTGGATCGAACATTACGCTCATAGTGCTTTCTCGTTTGACTGACTTAACCAAATTAGCACTATTCTGGCGAAGACCCACCAGAAATGGCCACGGTTGTTTTGTATGCTAAACAAGATAGCGAATTACGGCGGAATTGTCGTGGGGAATTTACAGTTACCTCAGCCCAATGCCTTCCCTCTGCAGCAGGAGGAACTCGTTCAGGCTGTAGAAACGAAAAAAGCGCCAAAAGGCGCTTTTTTCTGAATTTGGTGGGGCGTGCAGGATGATTCGGCCTTTGGCCTCACCCTCCGGGTCGTTGCTACGCAACGCTGTTTCGCTTTCGCTCAACTCGAACCTGCTGCAGGTTCAAACCCTTCACGATTCACTGACTTCGTACTACATCGAAATTGGTGGGGCGTGCAGGATTCGAACCTGCGACCAATTGATTAAAAGTCAACTGCTCTACCAACTGAGCTAACGCCCCGAATGGTGGGTGATGACGGGCTCGAACCGCCGACCCCCTCCGTGTAAAGGAGGTGCTCTACCAACTGAGCTAATCACCCAAACTTCGGTACTACTTCGCACTACTTAAATATTGGTGGGGCGTGCAGGATGATTCGGCCTTTGGCCTCACCCTCCGGGTCGTTGCTATGCAACGCTGTTTCGCTTTCGCTCAACTCGAACCTGCTGCAGGTTCAAACCCTTCACGACTCACTGACTTCGCACTACTTAAATATTGGTGGGGCGTGCAGGATTCGAACCTGCGACCAATTGATTAAAAGTCAACTGCTCTACCAACTGAGCTAACGCCCCGCAATGCGGTTTACTGCTTCTTCAAACACTTACTACATCGAGATTGGTGGGGCGTGCAGGATGATTACTCGTCTCTTCCTGAGACTCGCCCTCCGGGCCGCCGCGAGCGGCGTTCAAAATCGTTCCCGACGATTTTGTCGACCTGCTGCAGGTTCAAACCCTACACGATTCACTTACTTCGTACTGCTTCGAAATTGGTGGGGCGTGCAGGATTCGAACCTGCGACCAATTGATTAAAAGTCAACTGCTCTACCAACTGAGCTAACGCCCCGCAATGCGGTTTACTGCTTCTTCAAACACTTACTACATCGATTGGTGGGGCGTGCAGGATTCGAACCTGCGACCAATTGATTAAAAGTCAACTGCTCTACCAACTGAGCTAACGCCCCGCAATGCGGTTTACTGCTTCTTCAAACACTTACTACATCGAAATTGGTGGGGCGTGCAGGATGATTCGGCCTTTGGCCTCACCCTCCGGGTCGTTGCTACGCAACGCTGTTTCGCTTTCGCTCAACTCGAACCTGCTGCAGGTTCAAACCCTTCACGATTCACTGACTTCGTACTACATCGAAATTGGTGGGGCGTGCAGGATTCGAACCTGCGACCAATTGATTAAAAGTCAACTGCTCTACCAACTGAGCTAACGCCCCAATTTCGTGTCACTTTCGGTTTGTTTGATATCCCTTGGCAACGGCGGCATATATTACTGATTTAAGATTTTGACGCAACAAGAATTTCGATCAAGATCACCTAATGGCTTGTGTTTTGTCCGGCTTGACCAGAAAAGCAACAATATCTGGTCAGGCCGCACACACTACATCGCATTCAGACGTTTTTGAGCCTGCTTTGCGCCATCGGTATTTGGGAACTGTTTGATCACTTGTTGATACACAGCTTTCGCTTTTGCGGTATCGCCTTTGTCTTGCATGATCACACCGACTTTATACATTGCATCTGGAGCCTTAGGTGATTTCGGGTAATTTTTCACCACAGAGGCAAAATAAAACGCCGCATCATCCTTTTTCCCCTTGTTGTAATTCAACTGACCTAACCAATAATTTGCATTTGGCTGGTAAGTTGAATCCGGGTACTTTTTAACAAAACTCTGAAATGCAGCAAGGGCTTCATCCTGACGGGACTTATCCTGCACCATGGCAATAGCCGCATTGTAGTCGCTGTTAGCATCACCACCTTGCGCAGGGGCTGCTGCAGGTGTCTGAGCTGCCGCACCAGTATCAGGTGTAGCTGCCGCTGCAGCCCCCTGATCGGTACTACCAGCCGCTTGTCCTGCTGCACCACCACTACCAAGGCTGTCTATCTGCAATAAAATTTGCTTCTGACGCTCAACAACCTGATTCAATTGGTATTGGCTTTCCTGAATTTGACCACGCAGGGAATCAATATCATTTTGATTATCAGAGAGTTGTTGTTGGAGTTGGGTTAAAAGTTGACTATGAGCGTTAGAAATACGCTCGAGTTGAGTGACACGGTCTTCGACCGAGCCTGAGCCGACACTACTGATTGGCGCCTGAGCAGTAGCGGCCCAGGGGGCCGCTATGCCAACCAGTAACGACAGACTCAACAAGTGATGTCTGAGGTTACTGTTCATGCAGTTCTCTTAGTAAACCAGTACGGCACGACGGTTTTTAGCGTAAGCCGCTTCGTCATGACCCAGTACTGCTGGTTTTTCTTTACCGTAAGAAACGATGGAGATCTGGTCTGCAGAAACGCCTTTACCTTGCAGGTACATCTTAACAGCGCTAGCACGACGCTCACCCAAGGCAATGTTATATTCCGGGGTACCACGTTCGTCCGCATGACCTTCTACGGTCACTTTGTAAGATGGGTTGCTACGCAGGAAGTTAGCGTGTGCATCCAGCATTGCAGCGAAGTCAGAAGAAACATCATACTTATCCAGACCGAAGTATACGATGTTGTTCTGTTGCAGCTGTTGCATCTGCAGGCGAGCCTGTTCTTCAGATGACATGTTGCCATTGCTACCGTTAGCGTCCATACCAGTGCCGGCGCCCAGCATACCTTCGCCGCTCTCGTTGTTGGCGCTCTTGTTAGAACTACACGCAGCGATTGCCATAACAGGCAGTGCCAGCATCAGCCCTTTCAGCACTTTGTTCAGTTGCATTTCTTTGATCCTTTAATATTTTATTATCACAGATACGGCGACCAGGCAGGAGATTTAACCTGACCATCGGTTGCCGGAAGACGCGCTTTGAAACGCCCATCTGTTGAGACCAGATTCAGCACAGATCCCATCCCCTGAGAAGAGCTGTAGATTACCATCGTGCCGTTAGGTGCCAGACTTGGCGTTTCATCCAGGAACGTTGACGATAAAGTTTGTACGCCACCCGCTACCAGATCCTGTTTGGCGATGTGTTGCTGCCCACTATTGGAGCTCACCATCACCATAAACTTACCGTCGGAACTCACATCAGCATTCTGGTTCTGAGGACCTTCCCAGGACAGACGCTGTGGAGCACCACCGTTGATATTCACTTTATAAATCTGCGGACGCCCAGCCTGGTCAGAGGTATAAGCTACATTCTGGCTATCCGGGAACCACGTTGGTTCTGTATTGTTGCTGCGTCCATCAGTTACCTGACGAATCTGACCAGAAGCTATGTCCATAACATACAGGTTCATACTACCGGTTTTAGATAGCGTGAAGGCCAGTTTGCTGCCGTCTGGAGAAAACGCTGGCGCACCGTTATGACGAGGGAACGAAGCTACCTGACGAATTGCACCATTTGCCAGAGTCTGGATAACCAGAGCAGAACGGCCACTTTCAAATGTTACATAAGCCAGTTTGCTGCCGTCAGGAGACCATGCTGGTGACATCAGCGGTTCAGGAGAACGTTTGACAACATTGGTGTTGTAGCCATCGTAATCAGATACGCGCAGTTCATACGGGAACTGGCCGCCGTTAGTCTGCACCACATAAGCGATACGAGTACGGAACGCACCTTTAATGCCTGTCAGCTTCTCAAACACTTCATCACTTGCGGTATGACCAGCATAGCGAATCCACTGTTTGTTCACCTTGTAGGAGTTCTGCGCAAGCACAGTACCAGGTGCACCAGAAGTATCAACCAACTGGTAAGCAACGGTATAGCTGCCATCACCATTTGGTGTAACCTGGCCTACAACAACGGCATCAATACCCAGAGCAGTCCACGCGGCCGGTTGCACTTCCTGAGCGGAGCCAGGCTGCTGCGGTAAGCGTGAACGATCCAGTGGATTGAATTTGCCGCTGTTACGTAAGTCTGCTGCAACGATGCCACCAATATCTTCTGGCGCAGCACCAGGGCCTCCCCATTTAAATGGCGCAACACCAATTGGACGTGCTGAGTCCACCCCTTGGGTGATCTCAATACGGACTTCTGCGTGCAGTACTGCTGCCCACAGCATTAAAAAACTTAAAGCTACTCGAAATGCCTGCTTCATCATATCTCCCTTATCTGGACCCAAAGCCCACGATAATTTAGCAGAATGTTAACAAACTCAAATACACAAAACTACCAAAACCCTGTGAATACCGAAGTATAGGCTTACCCAAATTACATAGAGGTAATCACAGTTTAAAGTCTAGTTTGGCATCCTTTACTTTTTCATAAACTGCCTGACTAGGCGGCTTAGGAATTTTGGCAGTTTTTGCTGCTGTCAATGCGGCCTGACATAAAGCAGGATCACCACTTTCAGGTGTCGCAGAAAGCAAAAGCCCATCTGGACCTAGCTTGATATGCAGGACGCAAGTTTTACCTTGATAGAGGCTCGCATCATACAAACGACTCTGAATAGCACTTCGGATTTGAGCTGCATAGGCACTAATATCAGAACCTGTTGCCCCACCGTTAGCACCATTTGTACCACTGTCTTTCGCAGGCTGACCGTTACCTTTCGCTCCTGCGCCAGTTTTCGGTGCATTCTTACCTGAGCTCAAGTCGCCAAATAGATCGTCAACACCAGCAGCGGCAGCTTTATCGGCAGCAGCTTTCTCAGCAGCAGCCTTTTTCTTAGCATCTGCTGCAGCTTTCTTATCAGCAGCACCTTTTGCAGCAGCAGCCTTATCAGCCGCGGCTTTTTCAGACGCAGCTTTCTCGGCTGCGGCAGCTTCTGCTGCTGCTTTTTTCTCAGCATCAGCAGCCTTTTTAGCGGCTTCAGCGGCAGCTTTCTTCTCAGCATCCTGCTGAGCTTTCTTCGCTGCAGCATCTGCGGCTTTCTTCTCGGCTTCTTGCTGAGATTTTTTCGCCGCAGCTGCGGCTTCAGCAGCTGCCTTTTTCTCTGCGTCAGCGGCTTTTTTAGCTGCTTCCTCAGTGGCTTTCTTTTGTGCATCTGCAGCAGCTTTCTTCGCCGCTTCTTCCGCAGCCTTCGCCTGGGCGTCAGCCTGAGATTTTGCCTGAGCATCAGCTTGAGCTTTGGCGTCTGCTTTGGCTTTCGCCGCCGCTGCTTCGGCTTGCTTCTGTTGCTCCTGCGCTTCTTTCGCTGCTTCTTGCGCTTGCTTCTGCTGATCTGCTTGTTGCTTCGCTTGTTCCTGCGCTTCGAGGCGTTCTTTCTCCAGTTGCTTCAGACGCTGTTGTTCGGCAGCCTGTTTTTCCTGAAGTTCTTCAGCCTGTTGTTGCGCTTGTTTCTCGCGTTGCTCCGCTGCACGTTTGCTGCTCGACTGCTGTTGCTGCTGGCGATTGTACTGTTGAACAACTGCACCTGGGTCGACCATGACCGCGTCAATAGCCGAACCCCCACCGCCGCCAGCACTGGCGTCGATGTGCTCGTCAAACGAACTCCAAATCAGGACTGCAATCAAAATGATATGCAGGATCACTGAGACGATTATCGCGCGCTTGAGCTTATCGTTTTCTATGGTTGCCTTTGACACTATCGGTTCCCAAATATCGCGAGATGGATCAGATTGGCTGCGTCATCAGACCGACGGATTTCACACCTGCGCTATGCAGCATGTTAAGTGCCTTGATGATTTCCTCATAAGGAACATCTTTAGCACCCCCGATCAAAAAGACCGTTTTCGGATTTGCCTGCAAACGACGCTGTGCTTCCGCAATAACCTGTTCAGATGGCAACTGGTCCATACGGTCTTTCTCAACCACCACGCTGTACTGCCCTACCCCGGACACTTCAATAATGACCGGCGGTTCATCGTTACTGCTCACCGTCTGCGAATCTGTCGCATCCGGCAAATCTACCTCAACGCTCTGTGTAATGATGGGAGCCGTTGCCATAAAAATAAGCAACAACACCAACAGTACATCCAGCAGAGGAACGATGTTAATTTCGGACTTTAATTCCCGACGACCACGCCCACGTCCACGTCTGGCCATGACTTACCCCTTACTGCTTATCGCTGCTGGTAAAAGCCTGACGGTGCAGGATAGCCGTGAACTCTTCCATGAAGTTGTCGTAATTCAATTCCAGTTTGTTCACACGTTGGTTCAGGCGGTTATACGCCATAACCGCTGGGATTGCAGCGAACAGGCCGATTGCAGTTGCAATCAGTGCTTCTGCAATACCTGGAGCAACCATCTGCAATGTCGCTTGTTTCACCGCACCGAGTGCGATAAAGGCGTGCATGATCCCCCAAACCGTACCAAACAGACCGATATACGGGCTGATGGAACCCACGGTTCCGAGGAAAGGAATGTGCGTTTCTAGCGTTTCCAACTCACGGCTCATGGAAATACGCATGGCGCGAGATGCCCCTTCAACGACCGCTTCAGGTGCGTGTGTGTTAGCACGATGCAGTCGGGCAAACTCTTTAAAGCCTGAATAGAAAATTTGTTCAGAGCCAGCAAGACTGTCACGGCGGCCCTGGCTTTCTTGATAGAGACGGGACAATTCAATGCCCGACCAGAACTTATCTTCAAATGCTTCTGCTTCACGAGTAGCAGCATTGAGGATTCGCGTTCGCTGAATAATGATTGCCCATGATGCAATGGAAAAACCAATCAAAATCAACATGATAAATTTGACCAGAAGGCTTGCCTTCAGGAACAAATCAAGGATATTCATGTCAGTCACTGCTTGAACTCCGCGACAATAGACTTGGGAAGCGCACGAGGCTTCATTAGGTGTGGATCAACACAGACGATCAGGACCTCAGCTTCGTTGAGTACCTGATTATCGGCATTGACGATTCGCTGTGTAAATACCATAGAGGTACCACGCATCGATGTAATTTCACTTTGGATTTCGAGTAAATCGTCGAGTCGGGCAGGCGCCAAATAATCCACCGTCATTCTGCGGACAACAAAGGCGACGCGCTCTGCCAACAAATCTTGCTGGCTAAAATGGTGATGGCGCAACATTTCAGTGCGTGCTCTTTCATAGAAAGCAACATAACTGGCGTGGTATACCACACCACCGGCGTCAGTGTCTTCGTAATAGACACGAACCGGCCATCGAAACAGCGTTGTACTCACAATACATCCCGGTAATGCAATTTAACGTTGCTACTATACGCAAGAGGATGGGGGTTGGGAATGGGTTGCATTAAACGTTAGGTAAATATTTATGGGCTTGTTAAAGCCCATAAATATTGTGTGAAAATCTTTGAGGTTAAAGAAACATCAGAAGAAGAAAATAGCCAGTCCTGCCAGCAAGACTAATTGTGCAGGTAAGGGGCTAAAAACCCCCTGCCACAGCACTTTGCGAGGGCGAAAACCCACGCCATGAATTACGCCAGTGCATACAGCCCACATCAGCAAAAAACCATGCCAGATTTCAAGACTGCTGGTTTTCGCCGCAAAGCGGGACGGGTCCCAAAATATACACACGGCAAGAACTAATGCCATTATCAAGGAAAGAGCCCTTAAAGGGCTCTTATCCATTACCGCATAAAGCTTCGCGATAATTGCTTCCATCAAATTTCTTCTTTACCAGCTTTAGCAGCTTCAACGTGCTCAAGTGCCAGGGCGGTAATGATGCCAAAAGCACAGGCAAGAAGCGTCCCCAGAATCCATGCAAAGTACCACATAATCAGCTCCTTACTTAGTACAGAGAGTGGGTGTTGCTTTCGATATGCTCTTTGGTGATTCGACCGAACATCTTCCAGTAACACCAGGTGGTGTAGATAAGAATGATCGGTACAAATACCGCAGCAACATAGGTCATCACATTCAGAGTTAACTGGCTGGATGTTGCATCCCACATAGTGAGACTAGCGTTCAACATGGTGCTCGAAGGCATCACGAACGGGAACATCGCCACACCGGCAGTCAGAATGACACAAGCCAGAGTCAATGAGGAGAACACGAATGCCATCGCGCCTTTCTCAAGACGAGACATCAGCACAGTCAACAGTGGCAGAACCACACCCAGAACCGGGATGAGCCACAGAATCGGCATATTATTGAAGTTCACCATCCAGGCACCAGCCTGACGAGCGACTTCTTTAGTCAGCGGATTCGATGCTGCATGGTGGTTCAGCTCTGAAGTCACAACGTAACCATCGATGCCGTAAATCACCCAAACACCTGCAAGTGCGAAGCACACCATCATCACCAGCGCTGAAATTTGCGCAGCGGCTTTAGCACGCAGATGCAGTTCACCCACAGTACGCATTTGCAGGTAAGTTGCACCCTGAGCAAGGATCATGGAAACGCTCACGACACCAGCCAACAGACCAAACGGGTTCAGCAACTGGAAGAAGTTACCTGTGTAGTACAGACGCAGATACTCATCAACGTGGAACGGCACGCCTTGCAGCAAGTTGCCGAACGCCACACCGATAACCAACGGCGGCACAAAACTACCGATGAAAATGCCCCAGTCCCACATGCCACGCCAACGCATGTCTTCAATCTTCGAACGGTAGTCAAAACCTACCGGACGGAAGAATAATGAAGCCAGCACCAGAATCATTGCCACATAGAAACCAGAGAACGCTGCTGCATAAACCATCGGCCAGGCAGCGAACAATGCGCCACCAGCGGTGATGAGCCATACCTGGTTACCATCCCAGTGAGGGGCGATGGAGTTCACCATGATGCGGCGTTCAACATCTGTTTTGCCAATGACACGGGACAACATACCTACGCCCATATCAAAGCCATCGGTGACTGCAAAACCAATCAGCAGAATGCCAACCAGCAGCCACCAGATAAAACGCAATACTTCATAATCGATCATTTGACGACTCCTGTCTTAGCGTGCCGGCTGAGAGGTCACATTGGACTGCTCAAAGTGATAGCGACCTGTTTTCAGACTGCTCGGCCCAAGGCGAGCAAATTTGAACATCAGGAACAGTTCCGCCACCATAAACAGCGTGTAAAGGCCGCAAATCAGTACCATGGAGAAGATCAGATCGCCCACAGTCAGAGAGGAGTTAGCAACCGCAGTTGGCAATACCTCACCAACAGCCCATGGCTGACGACCGTATTCGGCAACAAACCAACCAGATTCAATCGCAATCCACGGCAACGGGATACCATAGAGCGCCGCACGCAACAGCCATTTTTTCGAGCCGATTGCATTACGCGTCACAGTCCAGAACGAAGCCGCGATGATGAACAGCATCAGGAAGCCACAGCCAACCATGATACGGAATGCAAAGTACAGCGGAGCTACACGAGGAATTGAGTCTTTCGTTGCTTTCTGAATTTGCTCTTCCGTCGCATCAGCAACGTTCGGGGTATAGCGTTTGAGCAGCAGGCCATAACCCAGGTCTTTCTTAACAGACTCAAAGTTATCGCGAACGGCCTGGTCTTTAGAACCTGCACGTAACTGTTCCAGCAGGCTATAAGCCTTCATGCCGTTACGAATACGTTCTTCGTGCTGCACCATCAGGTCTTTCAAACCAATAACTTGCTTATCCACAGAACGGGTGGCGATGATGCCAAGCGCGTATGGGATCTGAATCGCATAGCTATTTTCTTGCTTGTCCTGGTCCGGGATACCAAACAGCGTAAACGCAGCTGGAGCTGGTTGAGTTTCCCACTCAGCTTCAATAGCGGCCAATTTGGTTTTCTGCACGTCACCCATTTCGTAACCGGATTCATCACCCAGCACGATGACAGACAGGATTGCCGCCATACCGAAGCTTGCAGCGATTGCAAAAGAACGCTTCGCAAATGCAACGTCACGGCCTTTAAGCAAGTAGTAAGAACTCACACCGAGGATGAACATCGCGCCACATACGTAACCAGACGCTACGGTGTGAACGAATTTCACCTGCGCAACTGGGTTAAGGACCAGTTCGGAGAAACTGACCATCTCCATACGCATGGTTTCGAAGTTGAAGTCGGAAGCAATCGGGTTCTGCATCCAGCCGTTAGCGACCAGAATCCACAGTGCGGAAAGGTTGGAGCCAAGTGCCACCAGCCAGGTTACCGCCATGTGCTGAACTTTGCCCAGACGATCCCAACCGAAGAAGAACAGACCTACAAAGGTGGATTCAAGGAAGAATGCCATCAAGCCTTCGATGGCCAGTGGGGCACCAAAAATGTCACCCACGTAGTGTGAATAGTAAGACCAGTTTGTACCGAACTGGAACTCCATGGTTAAACCGGTAGCCACGCCCAAAGCAAAGTTGATACCAAACAACTTGCCCCAGAACTTGGTCATATCTTTATAAATTTGCTTACCTGACAGAACGTACACTGTTTCCATGATGGCCAACAAAAACGCCATACCGAGCGTTAGTGGCACAAACAGAAAGTGGTACATCGCGGTCAAGGCAAACTGTA
The DNA here is from genome assembly GCF_004366275.1 of Buttiauxella sp. BIGb0552. NCBI lineage: Bacteria > Pseudomonadati > Pseudomonadota > Gammaproteobacteria > Enterobacterales > Enterobacteriaceae > Buttiauxella > Buttiauxella sp. BIGb0552. The sequence goes on along the minus strand of NZ_SODY01000004.1, from coordinate 333,831 downwards.
AGCGCGACAGTTCGACAATATCCAACATCTTGACTCCTTGCTCTTCGCATGAAGACTTCGACCGTGGCTCACCGTAAGGAAAACCACAACGCATGCCCTAATACAAAAACATTAGCTTCCAGACTTCATCTCTTCGTCATTTTATTTGCATGTAACGAAGAAAGATGAAAGGTTACAAACACGTTAATAAAAACCAAAAATAATCCGCAAATATATTACCCTGCAATTTCCCTACAATAAATAGGTAATTGCTTAGTGTTATTTACGTTTCTCGACAGTGATCAATTTATAGCGAAAATGTCCCTTAACAGCCAGTTTGATCTGCAACAATTTACGCTGTTTTGCATACCACTATCCAGTTTTAGATATTGATCTAGCGCAATTTATTCCCTGATTGTTAATTTAGTTTCCCGCTTAAATTAATAGTAAATTTGATGTTAATGATATGTTTTGGAGATATCACTAAGGTTAATGGAAAAGTGATATCCATAAACAAAAACTATTTATTGCAGATAAGTTAAAAAATAAATTCCGAACGTTAACAGCGATGGTTTTTTATCTTCACGCGCTATTTTCATCAGGCCGTCTCTTCCCCCATCCGAAATTAACAATTGATTTACTTTTAATGCCACATTATTTAACAAGGCGCTGTTTTTGATAAGGTTAGTAGTCAGTAGTGTAGTCTTTTAAAACATAAACCACTTAAAAAATCCGACCTTAAAAAAAAGCAGGATTACGCTCGGCGTGCCATTACCAGATGAGATTCTTACGGTAGGTGAGAGTGGAAAGGTTAGTGCTTCCCTCCCCTTGCTGATTGTTGTTACAGTGAATTTTCATCCATTTGCACTTTTTGATATTCAACACGCTGGTAATAAGGCTCAAACAGCGATGCCAGCAGTTGAAGTGAGAGGCTTTCGGCTTTTTAAGCTACTCAGGCAGCCAAATCACTCAAGGTGCCATAAGTGTCTGTTATGTGAATACAGTAATCAATGACCGCAAATTTTGGCCATAAAAAAGGCCGCTCATTGAGCGGCCAACCATGTCGAACAATTTTTATTAGTTCTGCTTACTGAGGCAAAATAGCTTTCAGTGCGTCACCGATGTCAGCCAGGCTGCGAACGGTTTTCACGCCTGCGGCTTCCAGCGCTGCGAATTTCTCATCCGCAGTACCTTTACCACCCGCGATGATGGCGCCTGCGTGGCCCATACGCTTGCCTTTCGGCGCAGTGACACCCGCGATATAACCAACAACTGGCTTGGTGACATGCTCTTTGATGTAGGCCGCTGCTTCTTCTTCAGCGCTACCGCCGATCTCACCGATCATCACGATAGCTTCAGTCTTCGGATCTTCCTGGAACATCTTCAGAATATCGATGAAGTTAGAGCCAGGGATCGGGTCACCGCCGATGCCTACGCAAGTAGACTGGCCCAGACCGATATCCGTCGTCTGTTTAACGGCTTCATAGGTCAGTGTGCCTGAGCGGGAAACGATACCCACTTTGCCTGGCAGGTGAATGTGGCCTGGCATGATGCCGATTTTGCACTCGCCCGGGGTGATAACGCCTGGGCAGTTTGGCCCAATCATGCGCACGCCAGCTTCGTCCAGTTTCACTTTCACAGTCAGCATATCCAGCGTCGGGATGCCTTCAGTGATAGTGATAATCAGCTTAATGCCTGCGTCGATTGCTTCCAGAATGGAGTCTTTGCAGAACGGTGCTGGAACGTAGATTACAGATGCGGTCGCACCAGTTGCTTCTACGGCTTCACGCACAGTGTTAAATACTGGCAGGCCGAGGTGCTCAGTGCCGCCTTTGCCTGGCGTAACACCGCCAACCATTTGCGTACCGTATGCAATCGCCTGCTCGGAGTGGAAAGTCCCCTGGCTGCCGGTGAAACCCTGGCAAATAACCTTGGTATTTTTATCGATCAAAATGGACATTATTTCCCCTCCACTGCAGCAACAACCTGCTGCGCTGCGTCCGTCAGACTTTTCGCTGCAATAATATTCAGGCCACTATCTGCCAGTTTCTTCGCGCCCAATTCAGCGTTGTTACCTTCCAGACGTACTACCACTGGAACGTTAACACCCACTTCGGCAACCGCACCGATGATACCGTCTGCGATCAGGTCACAACGTACGATACCACCGAAGATGTTCACCAGAACCGCTTTCACTTTGTCGTCAGACAGAATGATTTTGAATGCTTCGGTAACGCGTTCTTTGGTTGCGCCGCCGCCAACGTCCAGGAAGTTCGCTGGTTCGCCGCCGTGCAGTTTAACGATGTCCATGGTGCCCATTGCCAGGCCCGCACCGTTAACCATGCAACCAATATTGCCATCAAGCGCAACGTAGTTCAGTTCCCACTGTGCCGCCTGCGATTCACGTGCATCTTCCTGGCTTGGGTCACGCATTTCGCGCAACTCTGGTTGACGGAAAAGTGCGTTGCCGTCAGCGCCCAGTTTGCCATCGAGACAAATCAGGTCGCCCTGCTTAGTGATGACCAGCGGGTTGATTTCGATAAGTGCCAGGTCACGCTCAAGGAAGATGTTCGCCAGACCCATAAAGATCTTAGTGAACTGCTGAACCTGCTTACCTTCCAGACCCAGTTTGAATGCCAGTTCACGGCCCTGGTAAGGCATTGGGCCTGCCAGCGGATCCAGTGCAACTTTGTGGATCAGGTGCGGGGTTTCTTCCGCAACTTTCTCAATTTCAACGCCACCTTCGGTAGACGCCATAAACACAACGCGACGGGAGCTACGATCAACCACCGCGCCAAGATACAGTTCTTTATCAATGTCAGTCGCAGCTTCAACCAGAATCTGGTGAACTGGCTGGCCATTTGCGTCTGTCTGGTAGGTAACCAGGCGTTTGCCCAGCCAGTGCTCAGCAAAAGCACGGATGTCTTCTTTGCTGTTGACCACTTTCACGCCGCCCGCTTTACCGCGGCCACCAGCATGAACCTGACATTTTACCACCCACGGACCTGCACCAATTTTTGATGCCGCTTCTTCCGCTTCACGCGGTGTATTACAGGCGTAACCGACTGGAGCCGGCAGGCCATATCGAGCAAACAACTGTTTCGCCTGATACTCGTGTAAGTTCATGAGTTCTATCCATCCTTCAGGGTAATCGTTATAAACCTGTAGGCCGGTGCGCTATTAATGCCAGATGGCGCGCAGCTTTCGGCCTACAGTGCAGGTGATGCTTTAAAACTAAACGTCCAGCAACAGACGAGTCGGGTCTTCGAGCAATTCTTTGATTGCTACCAGATAACCCACTGATTCACGGCCATCGATCAGGCGGTGATCGTAAGACAGTGCCAGATACATCATCGGCAAGATCTCAACTTTACCCTCAACCGCCATCGGACGGTCTTTGATAGCGTGCATACCTAGGATTGCGCTCTGCGGCGGGTTGATGATCGGCGTTGACATCAGGGAACCAAACACACCACCGTTGGTGATGGTGAAGTTACCGCCAGTCAAATCTTCAACGGTCAGTTTGCCGTCACGGCCTTTCACTGCCAGCTCTTTGATGCGTTTTTCGATGTCAGCCATACCCAGGGTGTCAACATCACGCAGTACTGGTGTTACCAGGCCACGTGGAGTAGAAACCGCGATGCTCACGTCGAAGTAGTTGTGGTAAACCACGTCTTCGCCATCGATAGAAGCGTTCACTTCTGGATAGCGTTTCAGCGCTTCAACCACCGCTTTGATGTAGAAGGACATGAAGCCCAGACGTACACCGTGGCGTTTTTCGAAAGAATCACCGTACTGCTTACGCAGATCCATGATTGGCTTCATGTTCACTTCGTTAAACGTAGTGAGCATGGCGGTGGAGTTTTTCGCTTCTAACAGACGCTCAGCAACGCGTTTGCGCAGGCGAGTCATTGGAACGCGTTTTTCGCTACGGCCAGCAATTGGTGCAACCGGAGCTTTAGTTTCAGCAGCCGGTTTCGCTGCCGCAGGTTGAGCCGCTTTCGCCTGAGTCAGATGCTTATCAACATCCTCACGGGTGATACGGCCACCGACGCCGCTGCCTTTAATGGCATTAGCATCCAGAGAATGCTCTGCAATCAGGCGGCGAATAGCTGGGCTGAGTGCGTCATTGCTCTGCTCTTCCAAAGAAGCCTGCTGGCGCTGTGCCGGGGTAGACTCTTTGCTTTCTGTTTTCGCAGAAGTCTCTTTACCGGCGCTGTTACCTTCACGCAGGCGGCCCAAAATTTGACGAGAAGTTACGGTTGTACCTTCATCTTCCAGTACAGCATCCAGAATACCATCTGCAGACGCCGGTACTTCCAGTACCACTTTGTCAGTTTCGATTTCCACCAGCACTTCGTCACGGGTAACGGTGTCACCCGGTTTTTTATGCCAGGTAGCAACGGTTGCATCGGCAACGGACTCAGGCAGGTCAGGAACTAGAATATCTACGCTACTCATTTTTTATCCTTTAATTAATCGACGTTCAGCGCGTCATTAACCAGATCTTGCTGCTGCTTCTGGTGAACGGACAAGTACCCTACCGCAGGTGAAGCGGAGGCTGGGCGACCTGCATAACGCAGACCTGATCCAAATGGAACTACTTCACGGAAATGGTGTTGGCTGCAGTACCAGGCGCCCTGGTTAAGCGGCTCTTCCTGGCACCAGACAAAATCATGTACGTGAGCAAATGGTTTCAACACTTCCTGCATAGCCTGATGCGGGAATGGATATAACTGTTCGATGCGCACAATTGCCACATCTTTCTGGCCGTTCTTACGACGCTGTTCCAGCAAATCGTAATAAACCTTACCAGAACACATTACCACGCGTTTCACGCCAGCAGGATCCAGCTCGTCAACTTCGCCAATTGCAGGCAAGAAGGTTCCGTTAGCCAGTTCATCCATGGTGGAAACCGCCAGTGGGTGACGCAGTAAAGATTTCGGTGACATCACCACCAACGGACGGCGCATACCACGCAGCGCCTGACGACGCAGCATGTGGTAAACCTGTGCTGGAGTCGAAGGGACGCAAACCTGCATGTTCTGTTCCGCGCACAGCTGGAGATAACGTTCCAAACGCGCAGAGGAGTGCTCCGGTCCCTGGCCTTCGTAGCCGTGTGGCAGCAGCATAACCAAGCCACACATACGGCCCCACTTCTGCTCACCGGAACTGATGAACTGGTCAATCACAACCTGAGCCCCGTTGGCGAAGTCACCAAACTGAGCTTCCCAGATGGTCAATGTGCGCGGTTCAGCCGTCGCATAACCGTATTCGAATGCCAGTACAGCTTCTTCAGACAGCACGGAGTCCCATACTTTGAACTCGCCCTGGCTGTTGTGAACGTGTTGAAGCGGCGTGTAAGTGGAACCGTTAGTCTGGTTGTGAATCACAGCGTGACGGTGGAAGAAGGTGCCACGACCCACGTCTTCACCAGACAGACGCACTGAAACGCCTTCATCAACCAGAGTTGCGTACGCCAGATTTTCAGCAGCACCCCAGTCGAATTTCTTCGCGCCGTTCGCCATTTCCATACGGTCACTGTAGATTTTCGCCACACGTGACTGCATCTCAACGGTTTCAGGTGCGCTGCTAATACGCTTAGCCAGCTCCTGCAAACGCTTCATCTCTACCTTGTTCGGATAGCTCTCATCCCACTCGTGGTTGAGGTATGGCGACCAGGTAAATGAGTGCATGTTCATTGGGCGATATTCTTCAACCACACACTCGCCAGCATCCAGTGCGTCACGGTACAGATTCACCATTTCGGTGGCATCTTCAAGCGTCGCCAGCTTTTGCTGCTCCAGACGGTCTGCGTAAATCTTACGCGGAGTCGGGTGTTTCTTGATTTTCTGGTACATCACTGGCTGAGTTGCACTTGGCTCATCAGCTTCGTTGTGACCATGGCGACGGTAGCAAACCAGGTCGATAAACACGTCGCGCTTAAAGGTGTTACGGAAATCCAGTGCCAGACGGGTCACAAACGCGACCGCTTCCGGGTCATCCGCATTCACGTGGAAAATCGGTGCCATCACCATCTTACCGATATCGGTACAGTACGGCGTGGAACGCGCATCCAGTGGGTTAGACGTGGTGAAACCAATCTGGTTATTGATAACGATGCGAACGGTACCGCCCACTTCGTAACCACGCGCTTTGGACATGTTCAGGGTTTCCTGAACCACGCCCTGCCCGGCAACCGCTGCGTCACCGTGAATGGTGATTGGCAGGACCTGGTTAATGCCTGGTTTTTCCAGACGGTCCAGACGCGCACGCACAGAACCGATAACCACTGGGCTTACGATTTCAAGGTGCGACGGGTTAAACGCCAGCGCCAGGTGAACCAAGCCGCCTTCGGTTTCAACGTCAGATGAGAAGCCCATGTGGTACTTCACATCGCCAGTGCCGAGGTGCTCTTTATGTTTACCAGCAAATTCGTCGAACAACTCCTGCGGCTTTTTACCCAGTACGTTGATCAGTACGTTCAGGCGGCCACGGTGTGCCATGCCCAAAACCACTTCACGTGTGCCGCTCTTACCCGCGTGGCGGATCATCTCTTTGAGCATTGGCACCAGTGCGTCACCGCCTTCAAGCGAGAAGCGTTTCGCGCCCGGGAATTTCGCACCCAGGTAACGCTCAAGGCCTTCTGCTGCGGTCAGCTCGCTCAGGAAGCGTTTCTTTTCTTCAACGGTAAACGTTGAGTGCCCCACCACTGATTCAATTCGCTGTTGAATCCAGCGTTTCTCTTCAGTGTTGGTGATGTGCATATATTCCGCACCGATCGAACCGCCATACGTCTGCTTGAGTGCATCAATCAAGTCAGCAAGCTTCATGGTCTCTTTGCCGCTGGCAAAAGAACCCACATTGAAGGTTTCCTGGAGATCGGCTTCAGTCAGGTTGTGGAATGCTGGGTCAAGATCGGGAACCGCGTCCTGTTTCCACAAGCCAAGCGGGTCAAGGTTTGCTGCCTGATGGCCACGGAAACGCCATGCGTTGATAAGCTGCAACACTTTGACTTGCTTAACGTCGGTGTCAGGGTCGGTGATTGCGGTGGAATAACGTGAGGCATCCTTCGCCAGACGACGGAAATAATCACGTGTTTTGGAATGGAATTGATCCGGTCTGGCCCCGGTTCCAGGTAATTGCTGGAACATTGAGCGCCAGTGCGCATCAACAGAGTCAGGATCGGTTAAGAAGTCTTCATAGAGCTGCTCTATCCAGGACTGGTTTGCACCTGCCAGGTAAGAGGAATCCAGCCAGGCTTTCATTTCGCCGTTCTGCATCGTGATCCCTTAAGCATTTTTATGCTTATTTCGCCGTGAATAACTATTGCGTACAGAATATGTACGCATTACCGGGGTCCACAACTACGAGCCTTTTCCTTTCCAGGCGGCTCAAGAAGGAACCTTTAAAAACTGTCACAACAGGGCAGTTTTTAAAGATTTCCTGCGATTTATTCCCCTCTCCCACGGGAGAGGGGACGAAAAGCTAGGCACTCTTTTGCAGCAACATCGACTTAATGTGGCCGATAGCCTTCGTCGGGTTCAATCCCTTAGGACAAACACTGACGCAATTCATAATGCTATGGCAGCGGAATACGCTGAAAGCATCACTGATTCCGTCAAGACGACTTGCGGTTTCAGTATCACGGCTGTCAATCAAGAAGCGGTATGCCGCCAGTAAACCTGCCGGACCAATGAATTTGTCCGGGTTCCACCAGAATGATGGGCAGGATGTCGAGCAGCACGCACACAGAATACACTCGTACAAACCATCCAACTTCTCACGCTGTTCAGGTGACTGCAAATGCTCACGAGCCGGTGGATTTTGCCCATTATTCAACAGGTAAGGCTTAATCTTCTCATATTGGGCATAGAATTGCCCCATGTCCACAACCAGATCGCGCACAACCGGTAATCCAGGCAGTGGACGGATGACAATCTTCTGCTTTCCGTTACCCAATGCGGAGATTGGCGTGATACAAGCCAGGCCATTCTTGCCGTTCATGTTCACACCATCGGAGCCACAAACCCCTTCACGGCATGAACGACGGAAAGACAACGTCGGGTCTTTTTCTTTAAGTTGCATCAGCGCGTCAAGCAACATCATGTCGCGCCCTTCTTCCCCTTCCAGGGTGTACTCCTGCATACGCGGAGCATCGTCAACATCCGGGTTGTAGCGATAAATAGAGAATTCGAGTTTCATCACTTTGCTCCGCTATTAATAAGTACGCACTTTCGGCGGGAATGCCGGACGCAGTTTCGGCTGCATGTTCACCTCACGGCGCGTCATGCTTTCCGACTCAGGCAGATACAGGCTGTGGCACAACCAGTTTGCATCGTCACGGTCCGGGTAGTCGAAGCGGCTATGCGCGCCACGGCTTTCGGTGCGGAAGTTAGCGGAAACAGCGGTAGCAAAAGCGGTTTCCATCAGGTTATCAAGCTCAAGGCACTCAACACGCTGGGTGTTGAACTCGCTTGAAGTATCATCCAGACGGGCATTTTTCAGGCGTTCGCGGATTTGTTTCAGTTGCTCAAGGCCTTTAGCCATCGCGTCACCTTCACGGAATACCGAGAAGTTGTGCTGCATACATTCCTGAAGCGCTTTACGGATTAGTACCGGATCTTCGCCGTTACGGTTGCCATTCCAGCGGTTCAGGCGTTCCAGCGCGGCATTAATTTCGTCTTCGGTGGCATCACGCAGTTCGCCTTGCTCGGCGATAGACTCCAGCAAATGCATGCCCGCAGCGCGGCCAAATACCACCAGGTCGAGCAGAGAGTTACCGCCCAGACGGTTTGCACCGTGAACGGATACACAAGCGATTTCACCTACCGCAAACAGACCTGGAATCAGAACGTCTTCGCCCTGCTCATTCACAGTCAGCGCCTGGCCCGTTACTTTGGTTGGAATGCCGCCCATCATATAGTGGCAGGTTGGGATAACCGGAATAGGCTCTTTAATTGGGTCGACGTGTGCAAAGGTACGAGACAACTCGAGGATGCCCGGCAGACGAGATTCGAGAACCTCTTTACCAAGGTGGTCGAGTTTCAGTTTAGCGTGTGGACCCCATGGGCCGTCACAACCGCGACCTTCACGGATTTCAATCATGATGGAGCGAGCAACAACATCGCGTCCAGCAAGGTCTTTAGCATTTGGCGCGTAACGCTCCATGAAACGCTCGCCGTGTTTGTTCAGCAGATACCCGCCTTCACCACGGCAACCTTCTGTGACCAGAACCCCTGCCCCGGCGATACCGGTTGGGTGGAACTGCCACATTTCCATATCCTGCACCGGAACACCGGCACGCAGCGCCATACCAACACCGTCACCAGTATTGATGTGGGCATTAGTCGTGGACTGATAAATACGGCCTGCACCACCCGTTGCCAGGATGGTCGCTTTCGCTTTGAAGTAAACCACTTCGCCGGTTTCGATACACAGCGCGGTCGTACCGACCACTGCGCCATCAGCGTTTTTCACCAGATCAAGCGCATACCATTCAGAGAAGATGGTGGTTTTGTTCTTCAGGTTTTGCTGATAAAGCGTGTGCAGTAATGCGTGACCGGTACGGTCAGCCGCTGCCGCAGTACGTGCCGCTTGCTCGCCGCCAAAGTTTTTCGACTGGCCGCCAAACGGACGCTGATAAATAGTGCCATCATCAAGACGGGAGAACGGCAGCCCCATGTGCTCCAGTTCCAGAATCGCTTCCGGGCCGGTTTTACACATATATTCAATGGCATCCTGGTCACCGATATAGTCGGAACCTTTTACCGTGTCATACATATGCCATTCCCAGTTGTCTTCATGGGTATTACCGAGAGCTACGGTAATACCACCCTGCGCAGACACGGTATGGGAACGGGTTGGGAAAACTTTAGATAACAAGGCACAAGTCTGGCCGCCTTGTGAAATTTGCAGTGCGGCGCGCATACCTGCACCACCAGCACCGATCACAACTGCATCAAACTCTCTGACTGGTAAACTCATTACACACCCCACACCACAACGAATCCATAAATGACGTAAACCAGCAGTGCAACAACAATAACAAGTTGCAGCCCAAGACGAATCGCCACTGGTTTAACGTAGTCGGTCAACACCTGCCACATGCCAATCCAGGCATGGATCAAAATTGAGAACAATGTCAGCAGAGTGAACACTTTGGTGAAGGCGGAGCCGAAGAAACCACTCCAGACCTCGTAGGTTAAATCGCCGGTAACAGCGAAGAACCCGATCATATAAATGATGTACAGGGTGATTACGATGGCGGAGGCACGGACCAATATATAGTCATGCACACCATTGCGACCTAATGCGGAGGCGTTGCTTACCATACGAGGACTCCTGCGAGAAGTGAAAGCACGACAGTAATAACAAATGAAATCATCGCGGATCGTTTGCCCGCTATCAGGGTTTCTTCCAGCAAACCGGTGTCCATCATGATGTGGCGGATGCCCACAACAACGTGATAAGCCAGTGCTGTGAGGATGCCCCACATAATGAATTTAACAAAGAAGCTACTCATTATTGCTGACGCAACAAGGAAGCCTTCTGGAGACGAGAGTGACTGGCCTAACAACCACAGTAGGATGCCTACAGCCACAAAGGTGATCACGCCGGATACACGATGGAGGATGGAAGCGATTGCAGTGACGGGGAACCTCATCGTTGTGAGATCGAGGTTTACAGGTCTTTGTTTTTTCGCATTTTTTATCATGAATAGCGCCCACATGCTGTTCTTATAGTTTCCTTCCTCCGGATCTGCAGGCGGGGTCAGACAGCGTGAACTTTCTATAACTGTGCGTCATGCAAAAACAGCTACATCCAGATGCCAAAAAACTGGCTACAACGCTGGGTGGCGCCCGGTGGCAGGGTATTCCGGAGACCTGGCGGCAGTATAGGCGCTTCACAAATTCATTACAATTAACCTACATATAGTTTGAAGGGCTTTTGGTCTGAACAGTGAGCAGGATCACGATAACAACATTATTTTAAATTTTAATCATCTGATTTGACAAAAGTTAAACATTTTTGTTACAAACAATGCCAGAAAAGCCGTATAATTCGCAAAAGTTATAGGGTCAGCCTTTCACCTGAGAATAAGTTATGTAACAGTGTATCGGTATTGACCCAATCAATCAGGACCGTTATTAGTGGTACACAGATTTGAATGATATGGACTGCTAACACCCTGATTTGCTGTTTTTTCGCCTGCGTGACTCGTGTTACCTGCAAGCGCCCATTGCTCTGTACCCTGCGTTACACTGATATCAAAACAGAGCTGAGAGCCAAATAAAAAACTGGTAGAGAGTCGCGATTGGTTTGAATGTATTTCCTAAATAATTCGAGTGGCATCGAGGCGGCAACGCGGCGAATCCCCAGGAGCTTACATAAGTAAGTGACTGGGGTTAGCGAGGAAAGCCAACAAAGATGCAACTTGAAGTATGACGGAAATAGGCAAGTCGGGCATCCCGCAGTCTGATGAATAAGGCGCTAAGGAGACCGTAAATGTCTGATAAAAAAGCAACTCTCACCTATAATGGTGATGATGCTCTGGAACTGAATGTGCTAAAAGGCACTCTCGGTCAGGATGTAATTGATATCCGTAGTCTTGGTTCTAAAGGTGTATTTACTTTTGACCCGGGTTTTACCTCTACCGCATCATGCGAATCAAAAATCACCTTTATCGACGGTGATGAAGGCATCTTGCTGCACCGTGGTTTCCCGATAGATCAACTGGCAACACACTCCAATTATCTTGAAGTCTGCTATATCCTGCTGAACGGCGAAAAACCGACCCAGGAACAATACGAAGAATTTAAAACCACCGTCACCCGTCACACCATGATCCACGAACAAATTACACGTTTGTTCCACGGTTTCCGTCGTGACTCCCACCCGATGGCTGTGATGTGTGGTGTGACCGGTGCACTGGCGGCGTTTTATCATGACTCCATGGACGTGAATAACCCACGCCACCGTGAGATTGCCGCGTTCCGCCTGTTGTCCAAAATGCCGACCATGGCAGCCATGTGTTACAAATATTCAATAGGGCAACCGTTCGTTTATCCACGCAACGACCTGTCTTATGCCGGTAACTTCCTGAACATGATGTTCTCCACGCCGTGCGAGAAATACGAAGTTAACCCTATTCTGGAACGCGCCATGGACCGAATTCTGATCCTGCACGCAGACCACGAGCAAAACGCTTCCACATCAACCGTTCGTACTGCTGGCTCAAGTGGCGCTAACCCATTTGCTTGTATCGCAGCCGGTATCGCATCCCTGTGGGGACCTGCGCACGGTGGTGCTAACGAAGCAGCACTGAAGATGCTTGAAGAGATCAGCAGTGTTGAACACATTCCTGAATTCGTTCGTCGTGCGAAAGATAAGAATGACTCTTTCCGCCTGATGGGCTTTGGCCACCGCGTGTACAAAAACTACGACCCGCGTGCCACAGTGATGCGTGAAACCTGCCATGAAGTTCTTAAAGAGCTGAATCTGAAAGATAACAATCTGCTAGAAGTGGCGATGGAACTTGAGCATATCGCGCTTAACGACCCGTACTTTATCGAGAAGAAACTCTACCCGAACGTGGACTTCTACTCAGGCATCATCCTGAAAGCAATGGGTATTCCATCTTCCATGTTTACCGTTATCTTCGCGATGGCGCGTACTGTTGGCTGGATTGCTCACTGGAACGAAATGCACGACGACGGCATTAAAATTGCCCGTCCACGTCAGTTGTATACTGGCTACGAACAGCGTGATTTCAAATCTGATTTGAAAAAATAAGTTCGTTTCTGGAAAGTAAAGAACGCGCCGAAAGGCGCGTTTTTTTTGAGTCAGCGTTATGCCTGCGGGTTATCTGTCAGATTGGTGATGCCCACGCCCTGCGGTGTCGATGTTTGCGTTTCGGTCTGCGACTGGGTTGTTGGCGTCAGTTCGGTGACTTTCGGCGATTGAGTTTCCTGCGTCGCTGCTGGCGCAGCAGGTGGTGTAACTTGCGTCTGTTCGGTCGTGGCAGATGGTGTAACCTGCGTCTGTTCGGCCGAGGCAGATGGTGTAACCTGCGTCTGTTCGACCGTGGCAGATGGTGTAACCTGCGTTTGTTCGACCGCGGCAGGCTCTTCAATTTGCTGTTGTATAACAGGAACAGATTCTACCGGAATCGTTTCTGACTTCGGTTTCGGAACCGGGGTTGATGCGCGGACGGTAAATGTCGGTTTACTATTCGCAATGGAATATGTCACGTGGCTGACAACATCGCTCGATGTCGACACTTCAACAGGCGATATGGTTACGCGACCAATCAGCGTACGGGCATAGCCGCCGACTGTATGTTTGCCCTCTGGCAGTTGTAGTTCAATACTTTTACCCGTCCCCAGCGCACCAGCATCCTTGCTATCAATGGTCACGTATATTGTGGTGCCATCGTCGGTTTTCGTTGGGATATGCGTCACGGTCACGCGCGAGGAGCCAAAATCGAAAGCCGATGTCGTGTCTGCGGTTTTCGATTTTGCGCATCCTGTCAGGGCTAAAACGGCTGCTATGGCAGCCAGGGCGAAACGAGAACTCATAGTGCAACGTCTTCCTTTAAATTTTTTGTGATCTACATCCCAATATACCCGATCTTCGCGCCATGCGATAAACGCTATCTTCAGGATTATTTAATGCTGACAGCCAGGGCACCAATAAAATGGCCTGGATGAAAGCATTGTTTTCTCAATAATGGCGCCGCAGCGTTCGCATTTCTCCCCTGCACGATGAAACACCTTAAAGCTGAAAATAGCCCCATGGTGTTTATTCTCATCCACAGTGCCACGCGTATTGTATGAAAAACGTGGGATATCCAGCAGTGCATGAGACAGTTTATCGAGTTGTTCAGGAGTTAAACTCTGTGCTTTATGGTGCGCTAATAGCCCAACTGCCCAGAGAATCTCAACGCGCAGATAATTTCCCAGCCCTGCCAGGAAAGCCTGATCCAGCAACAAACTACTGAACTGGCGCCTACGAAACCTTGCCGACAACAAGCGTGCTTTCACCTGTTCTGCCGTTAGCGTCATATCAAGGACATCCGGCCCGACACGTAATAAAAACGGATGCTTTAACAGTTGATCGCCATTGAGTATTTCAATATCTGAAGCGCTGTAGAGCAAAATGGCTTTATCAGCAGTCTGCAATCTGACGCGTAAAACACGTGTCGTGTCTGTCGTTTCACCTGCATTAACCACACGCCACACGCCATAAAGTTGGTTGTGGCTGTACATGGTTAACCCATTAGAAAAATGCAACAGCAATGCTTTTCCACGCGTTTCGATACGCTCGACGCTTTGACCAACTAATGTTTGCTCAAACGGCTTCAACTGAGGAAATGCAAACCAGACTTCGGTTAGCGCTTTATTTAAAACGGCGGCTTCAAGTTTATCTGCCGCTCGCCTTATTTCCGGACCTTCTGGCATCTCTTTGCCCTTGAAAATTAGTCTTCGTTATTCAGCCGCCAGGCCAGTTGCTCAAGATAGATTTGCTGCTCACGACGCGCTTTAAGGGCTTCTTCCAACGTGCATTGCACGAAATGAACCGGCTCCCCTAAGCGTAATTGCGCAAGGTTAAACATGTCAGCTTCGATCACGCAGGCAATCCTTGGATATCCGCCGGTTGTCTGCGCATCGTTCATCAGTACAATAGGCTGCCCATTATGCGGCACCTGTACCACTCCCGGCAGTAGCCCATGCGACAACAACTCGCGATCGGTAGTGCGCTCAAGCCGCTGCCCCTGCATGCGATAACCCATGCGGTTACTTTGCGGGCTTAACTGCCACGGTAAACGCCAGAATGCATCTTGCGAAGTGTGCGTAAACTCCTGATATTCCGGGCCCGCCAGCGCACGAATGCGGTTCCCCCACAAGAGCTGCTTTACACCGCGCGACTCCCGGAACCGTCGAGTTGCCGGTAATAGCGGTATTTCATCGCCATCTTTGAGCAAACGCCCTTCGATGCCGCCAATTTGCGCTTTGAGATCGGTACTATAAGAACCCAGGATTTCAGGTACATCCAACCCACCGGCGACAGCAAGATAGCTACGCATCCCGCGTTCAGGCACTTTTAGCCTTAATTGCTGGCCCGCTTTCACCGGTAGTCGCCAGCCAGTCCAGACTGTGCGCCCATCCAGTTCAGCGTGGCTTCCAGCACCAGTTAACGCAAACCAGCCATCGCTGGTGAACTCAACAACGCAATGGCCAAGCGTGATTTCCAGCGCGGCACTATCTGGTGCATTACCCACCAGCAAATTAGCAATTTTCAACGCTGGGGTATCAAGGGCACCGCAACGACTAACACCCAACTGCCGGTAACCAAAACGCCCTGCGTCTTGTATCGACATATGCATTCCAGCACGGATTATTTTCAGCACACCCCCTCCTTTTGAGGCACAAAGCGGACGGTATCTCCCGGCGCCAGTAGTGTTGGCACGTTATCAGCCGGATTAAAGAGCCTCACGGGCGTCTGGCCGATAAGCTGCCAGCCACCAGGCGTTGCCAGCGGATAAATACCCGTCTGGCTGCCGCCAATACCTACCGAGCCTGCAGGAACCATCAAGCGTGGCTCAGCCCGACGCGGCATAGAAAGAGTGGGAGCAAGGCCTGCAAGATAGGCAAAGCCTGGTTGAAAACCGAGAAAATAGACAATGTAATCAACGGATGAGTGCAGCTCCACAACCTGGCTTGCCGATAAGCCGCAATGCCCTGCGACTTCGGCTAAATCAGGGCCAACACTGCCACCATAAATTACTGGAATATCAATGCGGCGAGATTCAACCACCATGGCCTCGCTCTCTTCCCACCAGCGCTGGAGCCGCTCAATACCATCCAGCGCCAGGCTTTGCGGTTCACATAGCACCACAGTGATATTGTTCATCCCCGGAATGACTTCTGAAACAGCGGGAGATTCCAGTAGACGCTGGGTTAATCCCCAGATCCGTTGCTGACTTTCCAGCGATAAAGGTGGTTCCAATTCAAGAACTACCGCACTTTCGCCTAACAGATAACACCGCGCTCTTTGCACTTTTACTCCTCGGTCTGACGTTATGCCGGGTTCGGAATATCGATAAAGGTCACTTCCAAATCTGTCTCACTATTCAGCCAGTCGCTTAATGCCTGAATACCGCCGCGCTCGGTGGCGTGATGCCCGGCCGCATAGAAATGTAGACCTTGTTCACGTGCGGAATGAATAGTCTGCTCTGAAACCTCACCGGTAATAAACGCATCAACGCCAAAACGTGCCGCGCTATCAATAAAACTTTGCCCACCGCCAGTACACCAGGCGACACGGCGAATTTGTTCAGGACCCGTATCACCGCTCCAAAGCGGTGTACGACCAAGTCGCATCTCAATCCATGAAGCCAGTTCTACGCCAGAAAGCGGTGTTGGAAACTCTCCCCAAGGCACCAGCGGCTCGACTTCCCCTTTGGTTTCAATCCCCAGCAATGCGCCTAATTGCGCGTTATTGCCAAGCTGCGGATGCGCATCGAGCGGCAAATGCCAGCCGTATAAATTGATGTCATTGCTGAGCAGCGCTTTCAGGCGATTGCGTTTCATACCACGAATCACCGGAGACTCACCTTTCCAGAAGTAGCCATGGTGAACAATCACCGCATCTGCTTCCAGACGTATCGCCTCATCAATGAGTGCCTGACTTGCGGTCACACCGGTAACGATTTTGCGGACTTCTTCACGCCCTTCGACCTGTAAACCATTCGGCGCGTAATCGCTGATAGCAGCGCTGTTGAGTTTTTCGTTAATCAGGCGTTCCAGTTCGCTATTTTTCATTATCTTTCTCTTCAGATTTACGGGCCGCTTCATAAGCGGCGAGTGTCACTATACGTGCTTGTTTATGGTCAACAATTGGGCGCGGATAGTCCAGTTTCAGTTGTTGTTTGTCCGCCCAGACCCAAGGGGTGTGGATATATTTATCCGGTATATCACTCAATTCAGGCAACCACTGACGTATAAATTCACCTTTTCCATCAAAGCGCTCGCCTTGGGTGGTTGGGTTAAAGATTCTAAAATAAGGTGCGGCATCAGTGCCGGTCGAGGCCGCCCATTGCCAGCCGCCATTGTTAGCAGCCAGGTCACCATCAATCAGTTGCGACATAAAGTAGCGTTCGCCGCATCGCCAGTCGATCAATAAGTCTTTGACCAAAAAGCTCGCCACCACCATACGTAAACGGTTGTGCATCCAGCCAATTGTGTTTAGCTGGCGCATCGCAGCATCCACAACAGGAAACCCCGTATTGCCCTGCTCCCAGGCTATAAGCTGTGATTTATCTTGCCGCCAGATAACGTTATCTGTCCATGAGATAAACGGCTGATAACGGCACAGTTTCGGGTAAGCCACCAGCAAATGGCGATAGAACTCACGCCAGATTAACTCATTTAACCAAACCGAACCTGCGCCTCCATCCAGTGCCTGGGGGTGATTTCTCAGTAAACGGTGCAAACATTGGCGTGGCGAAAGTACGCCAATCGCCAGATAAGCCGATAGGCGACTGGTCCCGTCGATTGCGGGGAAATCACGTTGCTCTGCGTAATCAACCACCGGCTGGCAGCAAAACTGGCGTAGTTGGTGAATAGCCTGCTGTTCGCCGATGGGGAACAGGCGTTCATCGACAGGCTGGCGGGGATAATCAATTTCCGCGAGTGTGTTCGTTTCCGGCAAGGTAATCCCACGGTTTTTCGGGGCCGATACACATTCCGGCAACCCTTCATGCAGCCGCTTGATGAACGCTTTACTAAATGGCGTAAAGACTTTGTACATCTCGTTATTGCCGGTGGTAACGCTTCCCGGTGCCAATAAAACGCTGTCATCAAAACCCTGGCAAACCACTTCACGGCCCAGCATCTTTTCTACAGCCGCATCACGCTGCCGCTCATTGAATTCGTACTGATAGTTGTAAAACAACGCGTTGACTTTCTGCGCTTCACAAAAGTTTTTCAGGTATTCGACTGAGTCATCAAAACCATCAACCTGGTGAATAAAAAGTTCGATGCCACGCTCAGCAAGAGAGGTATGCAAGCACTGCAAGTGCTGCCATATGAATTCAGCCTGGCGTGGCGACATTTCATGCTGTCGCCATTGACGCGGAGTCGCGATAAAAATGGCTATCACATGCGCGTGTGGGTCACGGCACGCCGCAGCCAGCGCCAGATTGTCATTCACCCGTAAATCATTGCGAAACCAGACCAGATGCGTGGCCATACAACTCCATGTTTAATTAGCAGAATACGATTGTTGAGACGGCATTTAACTAAGTGTAGCAAAGCTGTAAATCAAAAAGGCTACCCGATTGGGTAGCCTTTACGTTAGTCGTGTTAGTCGGGAAGCAACCCGACAAATCTGGCTACTACATCATTGGTGTTGCCATACGCACCAGCGTGATGAGTGGTTGCGGGTATACACCCAGTAACAGCACCAGCACGGCGGAGATCAGAACCACTACACCGCCTGCAGTAAACGCCCAGTTAGTTGGCGCATCACGGCCTGGTTGTTGCGGTGCGTTCAGGTACAAACTCACCGTCACACGCAGGTAGTAGTACAAACCAATCGCACTACCCAGTACCACAGCACCGGTCAGCCACCACAGGTGAGACTGCACACCTACCGCAATAATGTAGAACTTACCGATGAAGCCGAGCGTCATTGGAATACCTGCCAGTGACAGCATCATCACGGTCATGACCGCAGACAAAATTGGCTTGTGCCAGAACAGACCACGGTAAGAGTACAGAGAGTCTGCATCCGGACCACGGTATGGGCTGGACATAAGGCTGACCACGCCGAACGCGCCGAGGCTGCTGAACAGATAACCTGCCAGATAAACACCGACCGCTTCCATCGACATGTTGCCGCTTTGCAGCGCAATCAATGCCACCATCAAATAACCGAGGTGTGAGATAGACGAGTAACCAAGCAGACGCTTGATATTGGTCTGGCTCAATGCCATCAGGTTACCGAAGATGATAGAGATAAAGGCGATAATACCCAGTACCACACGAACTGCTTCGCTATCGCCAACTGGCGCGTAGAGGAACAGACGCATTACCACACCAAAGATGGCGATTTTGCTGGCGGTTGCCAGGAAAGTGGAAACTGGAGCCGGTGCACCCTGGTAAACATCTGGTGTCCACAAGTGGAATGGAACCAGTGACAGTTTAAAGCCAAGTCCAACAATCATCAGACCCAGCCCCGCAAGCAGCAGAGGTTCATGCAGCATGTTGTCTGCCAGGCTCTTACCGAGGCTCACAAACGACAGGTCACCTGATTCTGCGTACACCAGCGCCATACCGAACAGCAGGAATGAAGAGGCTGCAGCAGACAGAATGGTGTATTTGATACTCGCCTCAAGCGACCTTTTCTGGCGGAAGGCGTAGCCAATCAAACCGAATAACGGCAGCGAGATCAGCTCAATACCCAGGAACAATGCTGCCAGGTGATTTGCGTTTGCCAGCAGAATACCGCCCAGTGCTGCAATCAACACCAGCAGGTAAAACTCTTCGCGGTTGTCGGTGTAACCCTGAAGCCACGGGTAAGCAAACGTACAGGTCGCAAGGCTCGCCAACAGAACCAGTCCAGTATAGAGCATCGCATAGCCATCAACGCGCATCAGCGGCGTGACATCCATCGCCCCAGCCTGACCCACAAACCACAGTGAAACGAGTGCGGCGTTAAGGCCAATTACTGCCAGTGTTGCATTGACAAAATGGTCGCGTCGCCACGCTATGGAGAGCATCACAACCACCACCGTCAATCCGACGACGAGCAGCGGTAGCAGCGCGATCAATTGTTGAGGAGTTATAGTCATGGCGAATTACGGCCTTGTAGTTGGAATTGAACTGGTAAACCACTGCTGAATATTGCTCATCGCGGCATGCGAAGTATCCAGAATTGGCTGCGGGTAGAAGCCCAACAGGACTAACAACACCACCAGCAACAGGATGATAAAGAACTCGCGCAGCGACATGCCTGCCAGTTGTTTATCACTGATTTCGCTTTTAGCTTTACCGAAGTAAGCACGATGAATCATCGCCAGAGAATAAACTGAGGCAAAGACCAGACCGAAAGTCGAGATAATAGTAATCATTGGCACGACATGGTAACTGCCGAACAGAATCATGAATTCGCCAACAAAGTTACCGGTGCCCGGCATACCCAGCGTTGCCACTGCAAAGAATAACGACAGGCCTGGCAGCCATTTAATTTTGTTCCACAGGCCGCCCATCAGACGCATATCACGAGTGTGCAAACGCTCGTAAATCTGACCACAGATGATGAACATACCGGCCGCAGAAAGACCGTGAGCAATCATCTGAATCACCGCACCCTGATAAGCCAGTTGGCTGCCGGTATAAATGGCAATCAACACAAAGCCCATGTGGGAAACGGATGTGTAAGCAATCAGGCGTTTAATATCAGTTTGTGCGAAGGCCATCCACGCGCCATAGAAGATGCCGATAACACCCAGCCACATGGCAATCGGTGCAAATTCAGCAGACGCTTCTGGGAACAGCGGCAGTGCAAAACGCAACAGACCGTAGGCTGCGGTTTTCAGCAAGATACCTGCGAGGTCAACAGAACCTGCCGTTGGTGCCTGGGAGTGCGCATCCGGCAACCAACCATGCAATGGAACCACTGGCATTTTCACCGCAAACGCAATGAAGAAGCCCAGCATCAGCAACCATTGAACGCTGCTGGACATTTCAGTGTGCAGCAATTGCTCATAGTTAAACGTCCACACACCGGTTGAATTGTAGTGCACGAACACCAGACCAAGAATCGCAATCAGCATCACCAGGCCGCTTGCCTGGGTATAGATGAAGAACTTGGTTGCAGCGGTGATGCGTGTCTTCCCGTCGGAGGCTTTATGGCCCCACAGTGCGATCAGGAAGTACATCGGCACCAGCATCATTTCCCAGAAGAAGAAGAACAGGAACATGTCGATGGCAAGGAACACGCCGATAACGCCACCGAGGATCCACATCAGGTTGAGGTGGAAGAAGCCCTGATATTTTTCGATTTCATTCCACGAACAGAGTACCGCCAGCACGCCGAGCAGACCGGTGAGCACCACCATCAGTAAAGATAAGCCGTCCAGCGCAAGGTGGATGGTTATCCCAAAGCGTGGGATCCACGGCAGGATAAATTCAGACTGCCACTGCGGCAAACCAGCGGATTGCGTCAGTGAATAGCCACCGGCTAACCACAGTTGCAGCGAGAGAGCCAGTGTCAGTCCCATCGTTACCAGCGCAATCCAACGTGGCACTTTTACGCCGAAGCGCTCTGTTTGCCAGCAGAAGAAGCCGCCAATAAAGGGGATTAGTATCAGCCAGGGTAATAGCATGGCAATAAATATCCTTGTTAAAGTCCAGTTCAGGCTATCTTGCTCGTCATACCGAACCCCGGCAGTGCTCGCAATCCTCACGTACTCAAGTACGCTCCGGTTGCTCCGCGCTGGCGGTGTTCAGTCTGACTTCGCCGATGACGCCTGTTTTTCAGGACCTAATTTTCAACGAATTCTCAGAGAAAATTCACTTAGCTCTTAAATGCTTAGCGCAATACCAGCAGCAAGCCTACAACCACGACCGCACCGATACTCATTGATGCCACATACCAGCGCAGGTAACCGTTCTCGCTCACCAACAGGCCGCGACCTGCAAAGCGTGAAAGAATTGCCGGAATGTTCATCAGTGAATTCAACGGATCGCTCTTGATAAGCCAGGCGATACCCAGGAATGGCTTAACGAAGACTTTGTCATAAAGCCAATCGAAGCCCCAGGCATGGAACCACCAGGTACCAAAGAAGCGACCCGGTGCGCTGTTGGCAATCGCTGTTACCAGAGTACGTTTGCCCAGCCACAGCCATGCTGCAATCAGGATACCGGCGATGGCGACAACACCGGAGGTAATCTCAAGTGCCAGCACGCTACCGTGCGCAAGTTCAGTAGTCGCTGGCAGAACACCAGCAAGCGGCGGAACAATCATTGCGCCAACGAAGGTGGACAACACCAGCAGCACAATCAGCGGCAAGTTATGAGTGATGCCTTTAAGTGGATGCGCGTGAATCTGCTCTTTACCGTGGAAGACGATGAAGATCATACGGAAGGTGTACAGTGAGGTCATAAACGCTCCGACCAGACCCGCAACCATCAGGTTCACATGACCATTCGCCATCGCACCGGCCAGAATCTCATCTTTACTGAAGAAGCCCGCAGTAATGAGTGGCAACGCAGACAACGCGGCGCCGCCGACCAGGAAGCAGATATACACCAGCGGAATGGACTTACGCAGGCCACCCATTTTGAAGATGTTTTGTTCGTGGTGGCAGGCAAGAATCACCGAACCAGACGACAGGAACAGCAACGCTTTGAAGAAGGCGTGCGTCATCAGGTGGAAAATCGCCGCATCCCACGCTTGTACGCCCAGCGCCAGGAACATGTAGCCAATCTGGCTCATGGTCGAGTACGCCAGCACACGTTTGATATCGGTTTGCACAAGTGCTGCGAAACCCGCCATCACCAGCGTGACCGCACCCACGATACCCACTAAATGCAGCACTTCAGGCGTTAGCAGGAACAGGCCGTGAGTACGGGCAATCAGGTAGACACCCGCGGTAACCATGGTCGCTGCGTGGATCAGCGCTGAAACAGGCGTTGGGCCTGCCATTGCATCCGCAAGCCAGGTCTGCAAAGGCAACTGAGCAGATTTACCCACCGCGCCGCCTAACAGCATCAGGGTTGCCCACATCAGCATTTGGTTGCCCGCCGCAAAGTGCTGCGGTGCCAGTTCAACCATTTCGCGGAAGTTCAGCGTGCCCAGTTCGTTGTAAAGAATGAACAATGCGAAAGCGAGGAACACATCACCCACGCGAGTCACAACGAAGGCTTTCATAGCCGCAGCGCCGTTCTTCGGATCGGTATAGTAGAAACCAATCAGCAGATACGAGCATAGACCTACGCCTTCCCAACCGAGATACATCAGCAACAAGTTATCGCCAAGCACCAGCACGACCATGCTTGCAATAAACAGGTTGGTGTAAGCGAAGAAGCGAGAGTAGCCCTCTTCCCCACGCATATACCAGGATGCGTACATGTGGATCAGGAAACCAACGCCGGTCACCACCGACAGCATGGTCAATGACAAACCGTCGAGGATCAGGTTGAAGCCGATATTAAAATCGCCAACTGACATCCAGGTCCATAACGGCTGGGTGAACGCTTCTCTTCCGTTGTTAAAGAAATCAACCCCAACAATCGCGGTGACTAACGCCGCAAGACCGATTGAGCCGACCCCAACCGTTGCAGAAAGGTTTTCTGACCAACGACCGCGAGAGAACGCCAACAATAAAAAGCCAATAAAAGGCAAAAGAATGGTTAACCAGAGAAGGTTCATCCACGCATCTCACTTACTGAATCGATATTCAGGCTCTGGCGACGACGATGGAGCTGCAGTAACAGTGCGAGGCCAATACTGGCTTCGGCGGCAGCTAAGCTAATCGCAAGAATATACATCACCTGGCCATCAGCCTGGCCCCAGTAACTGCCAGCGACCACAAACGCCAGGGCAGCAGCGTTGATCATCACTTCCAGGCTAATCAGCATGAAAAGCAGGTTGCGACGAATCACAAGCCCCGTCAGCCCCAATACGAACAAAATGGCAGCGAGGATTAGTCCATGTTGCAGCGGAATCATACGTGCTCCTCCGTTTTTCTTTTCGCGGCTGCGTCAGCCTGGCGATTGCTCAGCACTTCACCCTGACGGTCTTCACGACCCAAGTGGAATGCAACAACCAGACCCGCCAGCAGCAGCATTGAGGCTAATTCCACTGCCAGAACATACGGTCCGAACAGCGCAATACCTACCGCTTTTGCACTCACTGGCGTACCGTCAATCCCCTGGTCATTCAGACCCAGGATTGCGTAAACCAGCACTGAAAGCAGAACGGCTGACAAAATGCCAGGGCCAATCCACAACTGCGGTTTCAGCCAGTTACGCTCTTGTTCAACGACCGCACCGCCGAGGTTGAGCATCATTACCACAAAGACGAACAACACCATGATGGCGCCGGCGTAGACGATAATCTCAAGCGCTGCGGCAAAGTAAGCTCCCAGGGAGAAGAACACCCCGGAAATAGCCAACAGCGAGATAATCAAATACAGCAAGGCATGCACCGGGTTGGTATGCGTGATCACCCTTAGGGTGGTCCCGACCGCGATGATTGCGCATATATAAAAAGCGAATTCCATTGCCTTGCTCCTTTAAGGTAATAGGCCTTTGACGTCGATAGGCTTGGCTTCGTTTTCCGCTTCGCCCTTATCTTTGCCGTCGATTGCCATACCTGCCATCCGGTAGAAGTTATATTCCGGGTATTTGCCCGGACCGGAGATCAACAGATCCTCTTTTTCGTACACCAAATCCTGGCGCTTAAACTCACCCAGTTCGAAATCAGGTGTGAGCTGAATAGCCGTTGTTGGGCACGCTTCTTCGCACAGACCACAGAAGATGCAGCGCGAGAAGTTGATACGGAAGAACTCTGGATACCAGCGGCCGTCTTTCGTTTCTGCTTTTTGCAAAGAGATACAGGCTACCGGGCAAGCTACTGCACACAAGTTACAGGCAACACAGCGCTCGGCACCGTCCGGATCGCGAGTTAACACGATGCGACCACGGTAGCGCGGCGGTAAATATACTGGTTCTTCCGGATACATCTGCGTTTCACGTTTGGCAAACGCGTGCAGACCGATCATCCAGATACTGCGTACCTGGGTGCCGAAACCAACCGCTAACTCTTTCAATGTCATGGTTTTTTCACCCCTTATGGTGCCTGATAGAGAATGACCGCGGCGGTCACCAGCAGATTAACCAGTGTCAACGGCAGGCAAATTTTCCAGCCGAAGGACATCACCTGGTCATAACGCGGACGAGGCAATGCTGCACGGATCAAAATGAACATCATCATGAAGAATGCAGTTTTCAGCGCAAACCAGATGAAAGGTGGTAACCACGGACCATGCCAGCCACCAAAGAACAGGGTGACAATCAGGGCTGAAACCGTAACGATGCCGATGTATTCACCAACGAAGAACAGGCCAAACTTCATGCCTGAATATTCGATGTGATAACCATCTGCCAGTTCTTGCTCAGCTTCTGGTTGGTCAAACGGGTGACGGTGACAAACTGCAACACCAGCAATTGCGAAGGTAACAAAGCCGAAGAACTGCGGAATCACGTTCCACAGGTTGGCTTGGTTATCAACGATATCGCCCATATTGAATGAACCCGCCTGCGCAACAACGCCCATTAGCGACAGACCAAGGAACACTTCGTAGCTGAGTGTCTGCGCAGACGCACGCATCGCACCCAGCAATGAGTATTTGTTGTTACTCGACCAGCCAGCGAACAGCACCGCGTAAACCGCGAGACCTGCCAGCATCAGGAAGAACAAAATACCAATGTTCAGATCGGCGACTACCCAGCTTGGGCTGACCGGCACAATCGCAAAGGCCAACAGCAGCGAGGTAAAAGCAATCATCGGAGCCAGGGTAAAGATGACGCGGTCCGCAAAGCGTGGAGTCCAGTCTTCTTTAAAGAACATCTTGATCATGTCCGCGACTAACTGGAGCGAGCCGCCCCAGCCAACACGGTTCGGTCCGTAACGGTTCTGGAACAGGCCCAGCAAACGACGCTCACCAAAACTCATGAACGCACCGCAGGTCACCACGACCAGCAGGATAACGACCGCTTTGAGAATGCTCAGCAGAATGTCGATAACATCCGGTGTTAACCAACTCATTGGCCAGCCTCCTGAAGATTTTCAAGACGAGCACCCGCCAGTACCGGAGCAATGCCAGGCATACCCATCGGTAAACCAACCTGCCCTGCTGCCAGCCCTTCGGAAAGTTGCAGCGGCAGACTTAACGTCTGGCCTTCATAGCTAAACGAAATCAGGCTTCCCGCGTTCACGCCCAGTTTTGCAGCATCAGCTGGATTGAGCTTGATATACGGCTCGGCCATACGGCTCTGGAAAACAGGAGAACGTTGAGACATTTCATCACTGCCAAACAGATGGTAGTAAGGCGCAATACGCCATTTCCCTTCTTCTGCCTGGAAGATTTCCGGCACATCGGTGAAGTAATCGATACCCGTTTCGGACGCTTCAATCAGACGCACACCCGGATCGCCGTGACGCAGTTTGCCACCCACTTCAGCCTGGAATTTGTTCCATGCCTGAGGTGAGTTCCAGCCTGGTGCCCATGCGAATGGGATTTGCTGACGATTTGCAGACGGGCTGTTGTTCCCTTCCATAGAGAAGGCGAACATAGTGTCTTTATCCTGCGGCTGGCGCGGTTCATGCACACTGATGTTCGCACGCATTGCCGTACGACCACTGGAGCGGATTGGGGAACGCGACAGTTTCTGACCACGAATACGGAAGCTGGCATCAGGTGCCGCCTCTTTAATTCCGGCCAGTTGTGGCAACGCCTTCACGCAAGCATCAATAACATCATCTAACTGCGTCCAGTCCACTTCACGGCTTTCAACTGTACTGTGCAGTGAATGCAACCAGCGCCAGCTTTCCAGCATCACAATGGAGTGGTCGTAATAAGACGGGTCATAAACCTGGAAGAAACGCTGTGCGCGGCCTTCGTTGTTGATAACCGTACCGTCGCTTTCAGCGAAGCTTGCGGTGGAGAGCACCAGATGGGCTTTATCCATAATCGCAGTGCGTTGATGGTCGATAACCATCACCAGCGGAGCTTTACTGAGTGCTGCGTCAACACGTGCCGCAGAGGCATGGCGATGCAGATCGTTTTCCAGCACGACTACCGCATCGGCAGAACCGCTTTCCAGTTCGCTCAGTGCTTCTTCAAGAGAACCACCGCCGATAAGGCCTAGCCCAACACTGTTGACTGCACGAGCAACCATAGTGATACCAACATCGGCACCACGGCCTTTCAGTGCTTTAGCAACGTTTGCTGCCGCCTGAATCACCGCTTCGCTTCCGGCGTTAGTACCGGATACGATCAATGGTTTTTTCGCACCCGCCAGCGCTTGAACAATCACGTCGACTTTGTTTTTCAGGTCACGGTCGAGTTCAACGGCTGGTGAGTTGCTGTCCAGCGCGTTAGCAATCGCGAAGCCCAGACGCGCCTGATCTTCAACCGGAGCACGATAAGTCCATGCGGCGATGTCATCAAGACGAGTGCTGTCGATATTGGTGACAAACAGCGGGTGTTTCGCGTGCTGGCCAATGTTCATGATCGCCGCGATTTGCCAGTCAGCAACTTTCTGTGCTGCTGCCATTTCACGTGATTTCCCTTTCACTGCCTGACGCACAGCCAGTGCAACACGTGCGCCGGTCTGAGTAATGTCTTCGCCCAGCACCAGAACCGCATCGTAGGTTTCGATTTCACGCAGTGCCGGAGTGTGAATGCCACTTTCTTGCAGTACTTTGAGCATCAGTTGCAGACGTGCTTGTTCACCTGTTGCAATACCGGTGTAGAAGTTATCTGCACCCACCAGTTCACGCAGCGCGAAGTTGCTTTCAACGCTGGCACGTGGGGATCCGATACCGATCACTTTCTTCGACTGGCGCAGAATATCTGCCGCGCCCTGCATCGCTTGTTCAGCGTTCAGGGTGATCAGATCGTCGCCACGGCGTTGGATCGGCTGACGTGGACGATCCTTCAGGTTGACGTAGCCATAACCGAAGCGGCCACGATCACACAGGAAGTAGTGGTTCACGGTACCGTTGTAACGGTTTTCGATACGACGCAATTCACCATAACGCTCACCAGGGCTAGTGTTACAGCCGATGCTGCACTGCTGGCAAATGCTAGGGGCGAACTGCATATCCCACTTACGGTTATAACGCTCGGAGTGAGTTTTATCAGTGAATACACCGGTCGGGCAGATTTCTACCAGGTTACCGGAGAATTCGCTCTCAAGCGTACCGTCTTCAGGGCGGCCGAAGTAGACGTTGTCATGAGCGCCGTAAACACCCAAATCGGTGCCGTCAGCATAATCTTTGTAGTAACGCACACAGCGGTAACAAGCGATACAGCGGTTCATTTCGTGAGAGATGAACGGGCCGAGGTCCTGATTACGGTGAGTACGCTTGGTGAAACGATAGCGACGGAAGCTATGACCGGTCATTACCGTCATATCTTGCAAGTGGCAGTTGCCGCCTTCTTCACAAACCGGGCAGTCGTGTGGGTGGTTGGTCATCAACCATTCCACTACGCTTTCGCGGAATTCTTTAGCTTCGCCGTCATCAATAGAGATAAACGTGCCATCAGAAGCTGGTGTCATACAAGACATCACCAGGCGACCACGAAGATCTTCTGCGTTCTGATATTGCTTCACCGCGCACTGGCGGCAAGCACCGACGCTACCAAGCGCCGGGTGCCAGCAAAAATAAGGAATATCAAGGCCGAGCGACAGACATGCTTGCAGCAGGTTGTCTGACCCATTTACCTCATATTCTTTGCCGTCTACATGTATCGTAGCCATAGTCAGCATGCTTCCAATTAATTATAAAATTTTATAACCTGCAAACTTGTTGTCAGGTATCACCAGCGCGCTTTTAATAAGTTCGGTTGGATGCCAGCAATGGCACGCGTGTTACCGAAATCTTGTTTGGCAATGCCTGCTTCGAATTCGTCGCGGAAATATTTAATCGCACTCTGTAATGGCTCAACCGCACCTGGCGCATGCGCACAGAAGGTTTTACCCGGACCGAGGAAACGACACAGTTGCTCAAGTGTCTCGATATCCTCAGGCTGGCCTTCGCCACGCTCCAGCGCACGCAGAATTTTCACACTCCACGGTAGGCCATCACGGCAAGGTGTACACCAGCCGCAAGATTCACGGGAAAAGAACTCTTCCAAATTGCGCACCAACGGAACCATACCAATTTCATGGTCAACCGCCATCGCCAGCGCCGTACCTAAACGACTGCCTGCTTTACCGATGCTTTCGAATTCCATCGGCAGGTCAAGATGCGATTCGGTCAGGAAGTCTGTCCCTGCCCCGCCCGGCTGCCAGGCTTTGAATTTCAGGCCATCACGCATACCACCGGCGTATTCTTCAAGAATCTCACGTGCGGTGGTACCGAACGGTAATTCCCAGACGCCTGGGTTTTTCACACGCCCGGAGAAGCCCATCAGCTTGGTGCCAGCATCTTTGCTGGTCGAAATGCCCTGATACCATTCCACGCCGTTGGCCAGAATCGCTGGCACGTTGCACAGAGTTTCAACGTTATTAACACACGTTGGTTTACCCCACACGCCGCTTGAGGCAGGGAATGGTGGTTTTGAACGTGGGTTCGCGCGGCGGCCTTCCAGGGAGTTAATCAATGCGGTTTCTTCACCACAGATATAACGCCCGGCACCGGTGTGCACGATAAGCTCAAAATCAAAACCAGAACCGAGAATGTTTTTGCCCAGCAAACCTGCTTCGGTTGCTTCAGCAATCGCGCGGCGCAAATGCACAGCCGCTTCGATGTACTCACCGCGCAGGAAGATGTAACCGCGGTAGGCTTTCAGCGCGAATGCAGAAATCAGCATGCCTTCCACCAAAAGGTGCGGCAGTTGCTCCATAAGCAAACGGTCTTTATAGGTGCCGGGTTCCATTTCATCGGCGTTACACAGCAGGTAACGGATGTTCATAGACTCGTCTTTCGGCATCAGGCTCCACTTCAGACCGGTGGAGAAACCTGCGCCGCCACGCCCTTTCAGACCTGAGTCTTTAACGCGGGTAACGACTTCGTCTGGTGCCAGGCCTGTCAAAGCAAGACGCGCACCTTCGTAGCCGTTTTTGCTGCGATATTCATCCAGCCAGACAGGCTGTTTGTCATCACGCAACCGCCAGGTCAGCGGATGGGTTTCGGCAGTACGAATAATCGTCTTCATTTATACTGCTCCAGCAAATCAGGGATTGCTTCCGGCGTCAGATAGCTGTGAGTGTCCTCATCAATCATCATGGTCGGCCCTTTGTCGCAGTTACCCAGACAGCAGGTTGGCAGCAGGGTAAAGCGACCATCAAACGTGGTTTGACCCGGTTTGATGTCCAGTTTTGCTTCAATGGCAGACTGAATGCCCTGATAGCCCGTAATGTGGCAAACCACGCTATCGCAATAACGAATGACATGGCGGCCTACCGGCTGGCGGAAAATCTGGCTATAGAATGTGGCAACACCTTCTACGTCGCTGGCTGGAATACCCAGAACTTCAGCGATGGCATAAATAGCGCCGTCTGGCACCCAGCCACGCTGCTTCTGAACAATCTTCAGCGCTTCGATAGAGGCTGCGCGAGCATCTTCGTAATGATGTTTTTCGTGCTCAATCGCATCACGCTCGAATTGACTCAGCTCAAAGGCTTCTGCCTGGGGTTGTTGTTTATCGTGCATAGTTAGCGATCCACATCAGACATTACAAAATCGATACTACCCAGATAGACAATCAGGTCAGAAACCAGACTGCCGCGAATCGCCGACGGGATTTGCTGCAAGTGCGCAAAGCTCGGGGTACGAATACGGGTACGGTAGCTCATGGTGCTGCCGTCGCTGGTCAGGTAGTAACTGTTAATCCCTTTCGTCGCCTCAATCATCTGGAAGGATTCGTTAGCCGGCATAACCGGGCCCCACGAAACTTGCAGGAAGTGAGTGATCAGGGTCTCGATATGTTGCAGCGTGCGTTCTTTCGGTGGCGGCGTTGTCAGCGGGTGGTCAGCTTTGAACGGGCCAGCAGGCATGTTTTTCAGGCACTGGTCAAGAATGCGCAAGCTCTGGCGAAGCTCTTCAACTTTCAGCATCACACGGGTGTAGCAGTCGCTGATGCCACCGCCGACCGGGATTTCGAAGTCGAAGTTTTCGTAACCAGAGTAAGGACGAACTTTACGGATATCGAAGTCAACGCCAGTTGCGCGCAGGCCAGCACCCGTTGTGCCCCACTCCAGTGCTTCTTTCTTGCCGTAAGCAGCAACGCCCTGTGAACGACCTTTCAGAATGGTGTTACGCAGCGCAGCTTTCTCGTAGGAATCCAGACGTTTTGGCATCCAGTCGAGGAACTCTTTAAGCAGGCGTTCCCAACCGTTTGGCAAGTCATGTGCAACTCCACCGATACGGAACCAGGCCGGGTGCATACGGAAACCGGTAATCGCTTCAACAAGGTCATAGATTTTCTGACGGTCGGTAAAGGCGAAGAACACCGGAGTCATCGCGCCCACGTCCTGAATAAACGTAGAGATGTAAAGCAGGTGACTGTTGATACGGAACAGTTCGGACAGCATGACGCGGATAACGTCAACACGTTCAGGAACCTTGATACCCGCCAGTTTTTCAACCGCCAGCACGTATGGCATTTCGTTTACGCAGCCGCCGAGGTACTCGATACGGTCGGTATACGGAATGTAGCTGTGCCAGGACTGACGCTCACCCATTTTCTCAGCACCACGGTGGTGGTAGCCGATATCCGGTACGCAATCGACAATCTCTTCACCGTCGAGTTGCAGAACGATACGGAATGCACCGTGCGCGGATGGGTGATTTGGACCGAGGTTCAGGAACATGAAATCTTCATGCTCGCTGCTGCGCTTCATGCCCCACTCTTCAGGCTTGAAGGTCAGCGCTTCCATCTCGAGGTCTTCTTTCTGTTTGGTCAATTCAAACGGATCGAACTCGGTGGCACGCGCCGGATAATCTTTACGCAGCGGATGGCCTTCCCACGTTGGCGGCATCATGATGCGCGTCAGGTGCGGGTGACCATTAAAGGTGATGCCAAACATTTCCCAGGTTTCACGCTCATACCAGTTAGCGTTCGGGAACAGTTTGGTAATTGTTGGCACGTTCAGGTCGTTTTCAGACAGCGCCACCTTGAGCATGATATCGCGGTTGCGATCGATGGAAATCAGGTGGTAGAAAACGGAAAAATCCGCAGCCGGTAAACCGTTGCGGTGAGTACGGAGACGTTCATCCATGCCGTGTAAGTCGAACAACATCACGTAGGGCTTCGGTAATTTCTTTAAGAAATCGACCACTTCCAGTAATTGTTCACGCTTAACCCAAGTCACCGGAACTCCAGTGCGGGTTGGCTGAACAGTAAAAGCATCCGGCCCAAAACGGTTACGCAGTTCGCCAATAACCGGATCATCTAAATGGTCACGGGTTTGCCAGGCTTCCTGGTTGGCATCATGCGCAGTTAAATCGGTCATAATTCTCACCATTGCAAATGGTACGTGGTGACTGTTGGTCAGCGGCTTCGCGCTAATATTATTGATATGCGAAGTAAACTCACGCGGACCACAGGCGCAAATTAAATCTCGTCTGGCGACCTAAGATTAGTGACTGCAATACGCTCGCCGCGTTTACGCTCGCGCTCTGATTGCATGTTGGCGCGATACACGCCCTGATCACCAACCACCCAAGACAGTGGACGACGCTCTTTACCAATAGATTCTTGCAGCAACATCAGAGCCTGCATATAGGCTTCCGGGCGCGGTGGACAACCTGGGATGTAAACATCGACCGGCAGGAATTTATCCACGCCTTGCACTACAGAATAGATGTCGTACATGCCGCCGGAGTTGGCGCAGGCACCCATTGAGATAACCCATTTTGGCTCAAGCATTTGGTCATAAAGACGCTGAATAACGGGAGCCATTTTGGTAAAGCAGGTTCCTGCAATAACCATCAGGTCAGCCTGACGCGGGGAAGCACGCAGAACTTCGGCACCAAAACGTGCCACGTCATGTACGGCGGTAAACGAGGTCACCATCTCAACGTAGCAGCACGAAAGACCAAAGTTATAAGGCCAAATTGAGTTTTTACGACCCCAGTTCACCATATCGTGCATAGCATGTTCGAGCTTGCCCATGTACACACTACGGTTGATTTCTTGGTCAAGAGGATCGGTTACGATCTCCTGTTTTTGCAGGGGGTAACGGTCGTTCTCACCGTCGGGGTCTATGCGGGTGAGCGTATAGTCCATCTTATTGCCTCATTTTATGCTCGTTATAATTCAATTTTCAGCGGTGTTGGCTGCGTTCATAAACCCCAATCACTTACCTAAGTAAGCTCATGGGATTTACTCGCTTGCCGCCTTGCTGTAATCCGAATTCTTTAGAGCATCTTGCGTATGACGGTTAGTGAGACTGTCGGTTTCCGGGTTGATTTGGGCGCGGCGCGAACGCGCAGGAGTCCAATCAAGCGCGCCAATGCGCACCAGATACACCAGGCCTGCCAGTAGCACTAAAATGAAAATTGCGGCCTCGACGAAGCCTACCCATCCGCTTTCACGGATAGAAACTGACCACGCATAGAGATACAAGGCTTCCACGTCAAAAATAACAAAGAACATGGCAACCAGGTAAAACTTGGCGGAAAGACGTAAGCGCGCTGTACCAACTGAGTCGATACCTGACTCGAAGGGAGTGTTTTTGTGCCGACCCTTAGCTCTCCCGCCAAGGAACCAGGCCCCGAGAAGCATTACGCAACACAGGCCTATGGCAACAATAAGAAAGACTGCGAACGCCCAATGGTGAGCGATAACTTCAGTGGATGTTGACATACTCATTGCTTACTCATCAAAAGTGGCGCCAAAATCTCTGCTCTTGTTGGCAGATGATCACCACATCGATTCATGGGGAGGAACAATAAACCTTACAATAACTGCTGGAATCAAAACTTTACCAGCAAATTGATGGGGTTTTTTACTCCTTTCTATAACCTTTTGTCAACTTTAACAAAAGTATCCACACATTAATTTACATGAGCCCAACTTCATTAACATTTAGTGCGTTAAAAATCAGTAATGCCGAATTATTAACCCTACTTTAATGAAGGTGAATCGTGTCCGTTAACGAGGAAAAAAATATCTACCGTTCTATTTTGGCAGGAAATCTCAACTATTCATCCCCCTAAGAGGGAGTATTTTCTTGATCTGAGACACGCTTCTGTTAATCCATCTCGGAAACTAACAACATTGCGGCGTATTTTTTAACATTTAAACGAGTAATGACTCGAAGGATGTACGTAGAAGGTAGGTATCTAGGGCGCTATGAAGCAGATTGTTTTAAAACATGTTTTTACAATTTAGTAATAAACACAACTTGCAGTGATTAAAAAACAGGCCATTGAGTCAAAAATTGACCTCAACGACCTGTTTTCGAATTTCATATTTTGTTACTAACAAACCGAAGGCATTACTCGAAATCACGCTCCATTAGCACGGTATCACCATCTTCATCTGACGAAGTCATGTAACGGTATGGATTAGGGTTTGATTCCAGAGCACTAAAGATAGCCTGAGCCAAATCATTACTGGTCTGCACATTACGGCACAACAAGTATTGAGTATCTGGCATAACCGGTAAGCCATCAGCATTACCCAGCACACGCAATTCAGGGCTCATCATTTCAACAGGCCGAGCAGTCACACCCAGTCCGGCTTTCACAGCAGCACGCACTGCCGAAAGAGTGGAAGCAACATACGCAATACGCCAGGGAATACGCTCTGCATTCAAATGCTCAAGCATCATATCCCGGTAAGGACTCGGATCGTCGAGCATGACTAAAGGTACGGTTTCACCTTTCTGGAAGACGTAGTCCGATGCGCAATACCATAAAGTTGGCGAGGTACGTAACACGATGGATTCAAAATGCGCGGGTTTTGATGTGGTGACAACCAAATCAACTTCCTGCTGATTAAGCATTTCAACCATAAATGGATTACGTTTAACTCGGACATCCAACGCCAGCTTTGGGTAAACCGAGCTTATTCGGTTAAGCAAGAAAGGCAGAATGGTATCCGCGGTTTCATCAGATGCACCAATCGTGAGCACACCTTGCAAATTACTAAACATCAGTGACGTACATGCTTCATCATTAAAGCGTAGAATTTTTCGCGCATAACCCAGAAGCTGAATTCCATGCTCGGTCAGCAGCTTATTACGACCATGACGGGCAAAGAGCTCTTTTCCTACTAACTGTTCAAGACGCTGCATCTGCTGGCTTACAGCCGATTGCGTACGGCAAACCGCAACTGCCGCCGCAGCAAAAGTATTCAAATCCGCTACGGCAACAAAAGTCCTTAGCAGATCGAGGTCGAGATTTAGTATCGGACGATTTGCGTTAATCATAATTTTTTCACTAGTAGGTTGCTCTTACGAGTCTGCCTTAGTTTTATTGCTGTGATTTATCAAAAAGATAAAGCAATTCCCTTTTACAGAACGTCTCCCGAGGGGCCATACCGTCATCCTGACAGTCGTTCTGACTTTTTATTTTTCATGCATCCCGGTGCATGCAGGCCAATAATGTAGCTCACATATTCCAGGAAATATTATACCGCCATAACCAACATACAAACATTCGTCTTATTGTTCTAGTCACTTAAATTAAAACTGAGTATTTATTGTAAGCCTACTTCAGTACTGAGTTTTATTTATTCAACTTTTTGCGGCTACGAGGGTAAGGAGGATGAAAGTTTTCTCTATGTCATTTTTGCTGCACGGACAATTACCAAAGTACAATGCTTATATACTAACCCACAGTAAAACATAGAGTTTCATTATGTCCAAAAATAGACACTCGTCATTTTCAGTACCATATCTTACCGCAAATCATGCCATTCCATAAGTTTTGTTGCGAATTATCTGATCTCATTCTCCTTTTTCATTTCACTCTTCAATAGGTTATTCATAAAAATCCCTGAAGCTATACGAGGCAAAAGAGAAGTAACTTAACTCTATTCTTAGGTTATATTAATGACACTCAGAGTTATTTTTATATACATATTATTAACTCACATTAGTGAACTTCTTTTAACCTCAAGCATAAACATTCAATTTTCCTTAACTATCACTCAATTTAATTCTCAATTCACTCAGCATTACCCACTACAACACCAGCACTACACCAGTTAATTGGATTGCAAAATTGTTATTTATTTATATTTTCATCTAACATAAATCAAATTATCAATACTTTACTCCAATCATTAGCTATTCAATTGGTTTTTCTGCTTGTGCCTAAATTGAAAGATAAATTGCAGTCTGGCGCTCGGACTGCCTTCAAATCTGGGCGTGGCAGGAGTACATTTGTTGCCTGGTCGCTTCCACGGCAGGAAGTGGCGTTAACATTAAAGGTCAGGTTCATGTCCCCTATCGAAAAATCCAGCAAACTTGATAACGTCTGTTATGACATCCGTGGCCCAGTACTCAAGGAGGCTAAGCGTCTTGAAGAAGAAGGGAATAAAGTCCTCAAGCTGAATATTGGCAACCCCGCGCCATTTGGCTTTGATGCCCCGGATGAAATTCTTGTCGATGTGATTCGTAATCTGCCTACTGCTCAGGGTTACTGCGACTCGAAAGGACTCTATACCGCACGTAAAGCCATCATGCAGCATTATCAAGCTCGTGAAATGCGGGACGTGACAGTTGAAGATATTTACATCGGCAACGGTGTTTCTGAGCTGATTGTTCAATCGATGCAAGCATTGCTGAACAGCGGTGATGAGATGCTGGTACCAGCACCTGATTACCCTTTGTGGACCGCGGCAGTTTCGCTTTCTAGTGGTAAAGCCGTTCACTATTTATGTGATGAGTCGGCAGGCTGGTTCCCAGACCTTGACGATATTCGCGCTAAAATCACACCACGCACTCGCGGCATCGTGATTATTAACCCGAACAACCCAACCGGTGCCGTTTACTCTAAAGAGTTGTTGCTGGAAGTTGTAGAAATTGCGCGTCAGCATAATTTGATTATTTTTGCTGATGAAATCTACGACAAGATTCTGTACGACGCGGCACAACACCATTCAATTGCAGCACTGGCTCCAGACCTGCTAACAGTGACCTTTAATGGGCTGTCCAAAACTTATCGTGTTGCCGGGTTCCGCCAGGGCTGGATGGTTCTGAATGGGCCGAAGAAGCACGCCAAGGGTTATATCGAAGGGCTGGAGATGCTCGCGTCGATGCGTCTGTGCGCGAACGTGCCTGCTCAGCATGCAATTCAGACTGCTTTAGGCGGTTATCAGAGTATCAGCGAATTTATCGCACCCGGCGGGCGTCTGTACGAACAGCGTAACCGTGCGTGGGAGCTGATTAACGATATTCCCGGTGTTTCATGTGTGAAACCTCAGGGCGCGCTCTATATGTTCCCGAAAATTGATGCTAAACGTTTTAACATCCACGATGACCAAAAAATGGTGCTGGATTTCTTATTGCAAGAAAAAGTGCTTTTGGTTCAAGGAACAGCATTTAACTGGCCGTGGCCTGATCACGTACGTATCGTGACTTTACCGCGTGTTGATGAGCTGGAAATGGCCATCAATAAATTTGGTCGTTTCCTCGGCCATTACCACCAATAATTCTCACGGGGGAGATGTTTGCATCTTCCCCCGACTCCCCGCACAATGGTTTTCTTTGCTTACGTACCGAGTGTATCTATGAGCCAAAGCCATTTCTTTGCCCACCTTTCACGCCTGAAATTAATCAATCGTTGGCCGCTGATGCGTAATGTGCGTACCGAAAATGTTTCGGAGCATAGCCTGCAAGTTGCAATGGTCGCTCATGCATTAGCCGTGATTAAGAATCGTAAATTCAACGGCCAAATTAACGCCGAACATGTCGCCCTGCTTGCGATGTATCACGATGTCAGTGAGGTTCTTACGGGGGATTTACCAACGCCGGTGAAGTACTTCAACACGCAAATTGCTCATGAATACAAAGCTATCGAGAAAATAGCCCAACAGAAATTGATCGATATGGTGCCTGAAGAGTTACGTGACATCTGGGCACCACTGATTGATGAGCATCAGAGCAGCGACGAGGAGCGCGCCATCGTCAAGCAAGCCGATGCGTTATGCGCCTATCTAAAATGTCTGGAAGAGCTCTCTGCCGGTAACAATGAATTTTTACTGGCTAAAAGCAGGCTCGAGAAAACGCTGGCTGACCGTCACAGCGAAGAGATGGACTATTTTATGAATGTCTTTGTGCCAAGCTTCCAGCTTTCACTCGATGAGATTAGCCAGGATTCACCGCTTTAACCTATACACAAAATAATTGGAGCTGCTTTGAGGCGGCAAGAGAGCAAAACCCCAGTCACTTATCAAAGTAAGTGACTGGGGTTTGTAAACGCTGCCAACAAAGATGCGGCTTCAAGTATGAAGGGTATTAAAACGGGAATAACATCGGCACCATCACCACACTCACCACCATCACAATCACGGTAAATGGCACGCCCATCTTCACAAAATCGCTGAACTTATAATTTCCCGGCCCCAGAACAAGCGTATTAACCGGCGATGATACTGGTGTCATGAATGCAGCGGATGCGGCTAGTGCAACGATCATCGCAAATGGATAAGGGGAAACACCCATCGATTTTGCCGCGGCTAACGCAATAGGCGCCATTAACACCGCAGTCGCCGTATTTGAAATAAACAAGCCAATCGCGGCGCACATCACAAACAGGCAAATCAGCATCATGTGCGGACCGTAGCCGCCACCCAGGCTCATTAACCCATTAACAATCAAATCCACCCCGCCCGTTTTTTGCAGTGCAAGGGCGAAAGGCATCATGCCGACAATCAAAATAATACTCGGCCAGTGCACTGCTTTATACGCACTTTCCATATCAATACAGCGGAACTTGCCCATCAGCAAACAGGCAATAATAGCCGCGATGGTGTTAGGAATTTCATCGGTCAGCATCAGTGCAACCATCAACGCCAGGCAGAAAATAGCGTGCGGAGCCTGGCTATGCGCAGGCGAGGCTTCGCCCTCTTCCACGGGTAAGTTAAGCACCAGGAAATCGCGGCCTTTGAGTTGCAACTGGCTGATCAGTTTCCAGTCCCCCACCACCAGCAAGATATCGCCAAGTTGCAAGGCTTCATCCACCAGCAAGCCTTCCATCGCTTCGCCATTACGGCGTAACCCGACGACATTCAGGCCGTAGCGCGTACGGAAGCCGATTTCGCGCAGCGTTTGTCCGATTAGCTCAGACTCAGGGATCAGCGAGACTTCGGCCATCCCCACATCCAGCGCCTGGTCTGAAAAATACTCACCGCGCAAAACCATCGGCTCAAGCATCTGCTCGCTACAAAACTCGCGTAAATCAACTTCAGAAGCTGACATATCAATCAACAGCACGTCACGAGCGCGAAATTCAGTGACGCCAGTGACATTGACGATAACCCGGCGGAATTTGCGCCAGCGCTCAAGTCCAATGACGTTTGCGCCATAACGCTCTCGCAGTTTTAAATCATCAAGACGGCGCCCAACCATCGGTGAACCTGGGCGAATTGCGAGACGACGCGCACGGCCAGTCAGCCGGTAATCTTTAATTAGATCGCGAAACGTACGGCGGCGCCAGTCTTGCTTGCCATCGTCTTTGTTCTGCCCTTTTAGTGCAAAACGCGCAATCAGCATATAGCCGATACCCAGCAATAAGATGACCAGGCCAATAGGCGTAACGCTAAAGAAATGGAAGCCCTGCAACCCTTCACGCAGCAATTCGCTATTTACGACCAGATTGGGTGGTGTTGCGACTAGCGTCATCATGCCGCTAATTAACCCGGCAAAACTGAGAGGCATCATTAAACGCGATGGCGAGGTTTTCATGCGCATTGAAACACTAAGTACCACGGGGATAAATATTGCGACCACACCCGTTGAACTCATAAATGCGCCAAGCCCCGCAACGGTGAGCATCAGCAAAACCAGCATTTTTGTTTCGCTGCTACCCGCAACATCCACCAGCCACGAACCCATTTTTGTGGCTACACCCGTGCGTACAAGGCCATCGCCAATAATAAAGAGTGCGGCAATAAGAATAACGTTGGGATCGCTAAAACCTGAGAAGGCTTCGTTGAGAGTAAGTGTGCCACTGAGGACAAACGCAATAATGACAAGTAAAGCGATCGCATCCATACGCACTTTTCCAATGGCGAATAACACCACCGCAATTGCTAATAGTGATAAGACCCAAATCAATTCTGAGTTCAAAACAAATCCTTTGTGGTTGTCTCAGGGGGAAAAATTTTGCCATAAAAAAGCCCCGCAATCGCGGGGCTAAATCATGTGTTTAGTGTTTTCTAAGCACTTCGACTGTGCCATCTGGCAGCTTCTGAACCAGAAGCTCAGTCAACGAATGCAGAGCATAGTCGACATGCTCAAGCCGTGGTGTATCGGCCGGTGCATTGACTGCGATAACATGGCAACCTGCAGCCAGACCAGAAAGTACACCAGCTGGCGCATCTTCTACGACAGCGCATTCTTCAGGCTCTAAACCTAATAATTGCGCACCGAGTAAGTAGGCATCCGGTTCAGGTTTGCCTCGGGCGACACGTTCAGCCGTAACAAGCACTTCAGGCTCTGGCAATCCGCCTGCAGCACGACGAGCTGAAGCCACAGGTAATGAACCAGAGGTCACGATAGCCCATGGAATGCCCGCTTCGTTCAGATGAGTCAACAGCTCAACAGCCCCTGGCAATGCCACAATACCGTCGGTATCTTCAGACTCGATTTTCTCAAGACGGAAAAACTCCTGCTGGATCTCTTCTTCAGATGCTCCCGCCATAAAATGACGCAGCGAAGTTATCGCCTGCTTACCATGAATGAAGCCTAATACTTCTTGCGGCGAAATATCGAAACGCTTAGCCCAGTTAATCCATGCACGCTCAACCGCTGGCAGGGAGTCAACCAGAGTCCCATCCAAATCAAACAAGAAACCTTTGCACTTCACGACGCGTCTCCCCTCAGGCATTAATAATCTGCGCGATCTCATTCACACTTAAATGATACTGACGTGGGCAGGACTGCCACACTTTCAACATACGCTGATATTTTTCCCACATTGGAGTCTGCGCGTTAAAGCCATGAGTACCCGCGTCAAAATGCGCGTAACGGCCTTCAATATTGACCATAAATCGAACATATCCCAGGAACCGAGCTTCAGTTGCCGCATCGAAGCCGAGGAATGTGACACGGCGTTCGTCAATTTCCTGGTTATCCTTCAGGTTCGTCCAGGAGACGTGCAGCGCGTGGTACATCTCCATAATGTCGATGACAGTGCGGCAAGTTTCTTCCGTCAACTCACCAAACTCACGATCCAGCTCGCGCATTTGCAGGCCGTAACCGCGCTCAATGATCGTTTGCAGGCGACGATAACGCTCGGCGTTGTCTGGGTCGAGCATGGTCATCATTTTGTACTGATTAGATAAAATCAGACGCTGGGCGTTAGTCATTTCCATTTCTTAGCTCCTGTTGCGCAGAATCACTCCTGCGAAAAAATATCCTTCTATATATGCGTAACGGCAGGGATTTTACAAATCATCAAGAAAAGTTTTATCCAACTGCTTAAACGCACGTTTCAGTACTTCAGCGAGCGCCTGGTAATCTGGCTTGCCTTCAATCGGTGTTAGCGCCTGCCCTGCTTCCTGTAATTTGCCGCGCACTTCGTAGAACCAGCTCAAAATGGTCGGCGGCAGTGGCGTAACTGAGCGCTTACCTAGCCACCATAAACCCTGCATTGGTAAGCTACAGGCGAATAACGCGGTTGCGACTGCGGGGCCAAGTTGGCCGCCAAGGGCAATCTGCCAGGTAAGCGTAAACACAGCAAGTGGGGGCATAAAGCGGATGGCAAAACGTGTGGCGCGGATAACACGATTTTCTACAAAGACTGGCGCGAGCCGTTTATCGACAGGCCAGGTCTTAGAATAGTGTTGCCCACGGCTGAACATGCTAAACCAGCTGGCGTGGCTTTTTAGGGGTGTCGACATGGCTTTACCTCAACTTCACATATAAAAAATAAAATTTTTGTGCAAAACAACAACTCTAAATTACATGGTTCAAAATCTTTTGTCTTTAGCTGCTGCAATCGGGTATCCTGTGCCGGCCTTGATGGCCGTAGAAGGGAAACCGCAGGTTGTCAATTTTTTGCTCAGTCAGCCGTTGCCGAAAAATCGCGCAACATGGCGTAAACTCTAGAGTATTTATTCGTCATGCCAAAAAAACGCTTCTGGCATGACGTTAATCATAAATGTCAGGCTCATCATGCGCTACGCTGAGAGACTAACTGACGTTTTTTTAGCCACATATTAATAGTAGGTACTTCCATGTCGAGTAAGTTAGTACTGGTTCTGAACTGCGGTAGCTCTTCACTGAAATTTGCAATCATTGATGCAGTAAACGGTGACGAGTACCTTTCTGGTTTAGCCGAATGTTTCCATCTTCCTGAAGCACGTATCAAGTGGAAAATGGATGGCGGTAAACAAGAAGCGGCTTTGGGTGCAGGCGCCGCTCACAGCGAAGCTCTTAACTTTATGGTTAATACCATTCTGGCACAAAAACCTGAATTGTCCGAGCAGCTGACTGCTATCGGCCACCGTGTTGTTCACGGCGGCGAGAAGTACACCAGCTCCGTCGTTATCGACGAGACCGTGATTCAGGGTATCAAAGATACTGCTTCTTTTGCACCACTGCATAACCCGGCACACCTGATCGGTATTGCTGAAGCACTGAAATCTTTCCCTAAACTGGCTGATAAAAACGTTGCTGTGTTTGACACCGCGTTCCATCAGACCATGCCAGAAGAATCTTACCTCTATGCTCTGCCGTACAACCTGTACAGAGAGCATGGCGTTCGTCGTTACGGCGCACACGGCACTAGCCACTTCTATGTGACTCAAGAAGCCGCTAAAATGCTGAACAAGCCAGTGGAAGAAGTGAACCTGATCACTTGCCACCTGGGCAACGGCGGTTCTGTTTCTGCTATCCGTAACGGCAAGTGTGTTGACACCTCTATGGGTCTGACCCCACTGGAAGGTCTGGTAATGGGCACCCGTTCTGGTGACATCGATCCAGCTATCATCTTCCACCTGCACGACTCCCTGGGCATGAGCGTTGATGATATCAACAAAATGCTGACTAAAGAGTCTGGCCTGTTGGGTCTGACTGAAGTCACCAGCGACTGCCGTTATGTTGAAGACAACTACACCACTAAAGAAGATGCTAAACGTGCAATGGACGTGTTCTGCCATCGTCTGGCGAAATACATCGGTTCTTACACTGCACTGATGGAAGGTCGTCTGGACGGCGTTGTGTTCACTGGTGGTATCGGTGAAAACGCTGCCATGGTACGTGAACTGTCTCTGGGCAAACTGGGTGTTCTGGGCTTTGAAGTTGACCACGAACGCAACCTGGCTGCTCGTTTCGGCAAATCAGGCTACATCAACAAAGAGGGTACCGTTCCTGCGATGGTCATTCCGACCAACGAAGAACTGGTTATCGCTCAGGATGCATCTCGCCTGACCGCTTGATTCTCCTTACCGCCAGCCTTCGCTGGCGGTGTTGTTTTCTGAGCCCTGAAAAGGGCTATACCCAAAATAATTCGAGTTGCTGCAATCCTCTGCGACCCGAACTATGCCGGGTATATACAAAGAGGTTAT
Source organism: Buttiauxella sp. BIGb0552 (assembly GCF_004366275.1). Lineage (NCBI taxonomy): Bacteria > Pseudomonadati > Pseudomonadota > Gammaproteobacteria > Enterobacterales > Enterobacteriaceae > Buttiauxella > Buttiauxella sp. BIGb0552. The sequence goes on along the minus strand of NZ_SODY01000004.1, from coordinate 290,357 downwards.
ACCGTGTCCCGTACTATTATGTTGATCCCTACCGGAACTAGCGTCGGCCTGACCAGCGTCAGCCTTGGTGTTATCCGTGCTATGGAACAAAAAGGCGTTCGCCTTAGCGTTTTCAAACCTATCGCCCAACCGCGTACCGGTGACGATACTCCAGATCAAACCACCAGCATTGTGCGTGCTAACTCCAACATCCCAACGGCTGAGCCGCTGCACATGAATCACGTTGAGTCGCTGCTGTCGAGCAACCAACAAGACGTGCTGATGGAAGAGATCATTGCCAACTTCCACGCCAGCAGCAAAGACGCTGAAGTGGTTCTGGTTGAAGGTCTGGTTCCTACTCGTAAACATCAGTTTGCGCAGTCTCTGAACTACGAAATCGCAAAAACGCTGAACGCTGAAATCGTCTTCGTTATGTCGCTGGGCAACAACTCCCCAGAGCAGATGAAAGAGCGTATCGAGCTGGCACGTAGCAGCTTCGGCGGCAGCAAAAATACCAACATCACTGGCGTTATCATTAACAAATTGAATGCCCCAGTTGATGAACAGGGTCGTACCCGTCCTGATCTGTCCGAAATTTTTGATGACTCCACTAAAGCGAGCATCGCGAATATCGATCCTAAAGCTCTGTTTGCCGACAGCCCGCTGCCAGTTCTGGGCTGTGTGCCATGGAGCTTTGATCTGATTGCTACTCGTGCAATTGATATGGCGCGTCACCTGAACGCAACCATCATCAACGAAGGCGACATCAAAACTCGTCGCGTGAAGTCTGTGACCTTCTGTGCGCGTAGCATTCCGCACATGCTGGAACACTTCCGTCCAGGTTCTTTGCTGGTGACTTCAGCAGACCGTCCAGACGTGCTGGTTGCAGCGTGCCTGGCTGCAATGAACGGTGTGGACATCGGTGCAGTTCTGCTGACCGGCGGTTACGAAATGGACCCACGAGTGACCAAACTGTGTGAGCGTGCATTCGCAACTGGCCTGCCGCTGTTCATGGTTGACACTAACACCTGGCAGACTTCCCTGAGCCTGCAAAGCTTCAACCTGGAAGTCCCAACTGACGACCATCAGCGTATCGAGAAAGTGCAGGAATATGTGGCAAGCCACATTGATGCAAACTGGATCGAATCCCTGACGGCAACTTCTGAGCGTAGCCGTCGTCTGTCTCCTCCAGCGTTCCGTTACCAGCTGACTGAGCTGGCGCGTAAAGCCGGCAAACGTGTTGTTCTGCCAGAAGGCGAAGAGCCACGTACCGTGAAAGCGGCATCTATCTGTGCTGAACGTGGTATCGCAACTTGCGTACTGTTGGGTAACCCGGATGAAATCACCCGTGTTGCTGCTGCACAAGGTGTTGAACTGAGTGCTGGTATCGAAATCGTGGATCCGGAAGTGGTTCGCGAGAGCTACGTTGCACGTCTGGTTGAGCTGCGTAAGAGCAAAGGCATGACCGAAGCCGTTGCGCGTGAGCAACTGGAAGACAACGTTGTGCTGGGTACTTTGATGCTCGAGCAAGACGAAGTTGACGGTCTGGTTTCCGGTGCTGTTCACACTACAGCGAACACCATTCGTCCACCGTTGCAGCTGATCAAAACTGCACCAGGCAGCTCTTTGGTTTCTTCTGTGTTCTTCATGCTGCTGCCAGAACAGGTTTACGTTTACGGCGACTGCGCGATCAACCCGGACCCAACTGCTGAGCAACTGGCAGAAATCGCTATTCAGTCTGCGGATTCCGCTGCTGCATTCGGTATCGATCCACGCGTTGCAATGCTGTCCTACTCCACCGGCACTTCTGGTGCAGGTAGCGACGTTGAGAAAGTACGTGAAGCTACACGTATTGCTCAAGAAAAACGTCCTGACCTGGTCATCGATGGTCCGTTGCAGTACGACGCCGCAGTTATGGCTGACGTTGCTAAATCCAAAGCGCCAAACTCACCGGTTGCGGGTCGCGCTACCGTGTTCATCTTCCCAGACCTGAACACCGGTAACACCACCTATAAAGCGGTACAGCGCTCAGCAGACCTGATCTCCATCGGGCCAATGCTGCAAGGTATGCGTAAACCAGTCAACGACCTGTCTCGTGGCGCACTGGTAGACGATATCGTTTACACCATCGCTCTGACTGCGATTCAGTCTTCTCAACAAGACTAAGTTCTTCTGAGAAGCAACAAGGCCGCATTTATATGCGGCCTTTTTTATTATCTTTCACCCCTCCCGATCCAGCTTATCGTCGTACCCTCCCCACTCTTCTATTCTGCTGTTAATCACAAAAATCACATCGCTTTTCTGAGTTATCTTGACAACCTAAATGAGTAGTGGCAATTCTGCTTCACCGATTGAGCAAATGTAAATCAGATGATAAATAAAAGTTTAATTTCTGGTTTCACGGTAGCAAGATGGGGATGTTCAGCATAATTCTTGAGTGAAACAGTGATAAAGGAAATTTACCTTATATTGCAATAAGTTAAAACATACCCTTCGCCTCAGCGATGCCGTACAGAGGCGATTATCGTGTTCGGATCAGCGAGGAGCAGAAAGATGCAATATCGTACAATGTTCAAAGCAACACTTATGGCCATATTAGGTTTTACTGGTGCAGTTCACGCTCAGCAAGCGGCAACCGTCGCCTTTTTAATGCCTGACCAGGCCTCGACCCGTTACGAACAACATGATTTCCCCGGCTTTAAAACCGAGCTAAATAAGATTTGCCAGCAGTGCAAAGTTATCTACCAAAACGCCAACGCCAATGCCTCGTTGCAACAACAGCAATTCAACTCAGCGATTGCCCAGGGCGCGAAAGTCATTGTGCTTGATCCTGTTGATTCATCCGCCGCCGCGGGCCTGGTAGAAATTGCGCACTCCCAAGGCGTCAAAGTGATTGCCTACGATCGCCCTATCCCCGCAAAACCTGCCGATTTTTATATTTCGTTTGATAACGAAGGAATCGGATATGCCATTTCCAAATCGCTGGTTGAGCACATGAAAACATCCGGCGTTCCCGCAGGCGCAGGCGTGCTTGAAATCAACGGTTCGCCGACGGATGCCGCGGCGGGTCTGATTCGCGATGGTATTCATCGTGGGCTTAAAGACTCGGGCTATAAAACACTGGCAGAATTTGACACGCCAGAGTGGGCTCCGCCAAAAGCGCAGGAGTGGACCGCAGGCCAAATCACGCGTTTTAGTGACCAGATTAAAGGCGTTGTGGCGGCAAACGACGGCACTGGCGGCGGTGCCATTGCCGCATTCAAAGCGGGTGGCGTGCAGCCGATTCCACCGGTTACCGGTAATGATGCGACCATTGCCGCACTACAGTTAATTATCGCAGGCGATCAATACAACACTATTTCTAAACCATCGGAAATTGTCGCCGCGGCTGCCGCCAATGTTGCCGTGCAATTAATTAACGGGCAGACACCGAAAGCGACTTCGACTCTCTATAACACGCCTTCGCAGCTATTTGTCCCGGCAGTTATTACGTCCAAAAATATCAAAGCAGAAATTTTTGATAAGAAAATCCAGACCCCGGAACAGGTTTGTACGGGTGAATATCAAGAGGCCTGTAAGAAATTAGGTATTACTCACTAAGTCACGACTCATGCGTCCGTAAATCTTCTTACGGACGCACTGACGATATTAAGGTTCTGGCTATGTTAATTGAAAATGACCTCGCGCCTCGCACTGATAAGCCGCTGCTTAAATTAAGTAAAATCTCTAAAAACTTTGGTGCAGTTTCTGCGCTAACCGATATTGATCTTGATGTTTACGCCGGGGAAGTCGTCGCCCTGGTGGGTGATAACGGCGCGGGAAAATCAACGCTAGTAAAAATATTAGCGGGGGTTCATCAACCCACTTCCGGCACGGTTGAATTCGAGGGGGAATTAATCTCTCTCGATACGCCAGGAAAGGCGCTGGAATATGGTATTTCAACCGTCTTTCAGGATTTGGCGTTATGTGAAAATTTAGATGTGGTGGCGAATTTGTTTCTCGGGCACGAATTATCGGCCTGGCAGCTTGATGAAGTGACGATGGAAGTCCGCGCCTGGACGCTTTTAAAAGAGCTGGCTGCGCGCATTCCTTCGGTACGCGAGCCGGTCGCTTCGTTGTCCGGCGGCCAGCGCCAAACTGTGGCGATTGCCCGTTCGCTTCTGCTTAACCCGAAAATCATCATGCTGGATGAACCAACTGCGGCACTTGGCGTGGCGCAAACAGCCGAAGTACTTAACCTGATTGAACGCGTTCGCGAGCGCGGTCTGGGGGTCATTATCATCAGTCATAATATGGAAGATGTGCGGGCCGTCGCAGACAGAATTGTCGTATTACGTCTGGGCCGCAATAAAGGCATTTTCACACCCGAATCTACCAATCAGGAATTAGTGGCGGCCATTACCGGAGCGACAGAAAATTCCGTCTCACGTCGGGTGGAAAGAAAAACAACCGAACATACGTTGGGGGCGAATTAAGCGATGACGACCAATAAACCACTGCTTCCCGAAACCCGGTTAGATCGCAGCGATGAGCGCGTCGACCATCAGGATAATATCTTTGGCTTGCTGCGCGCTTATATTACCCGGATTAAAACGGGCGATTTAGGGATGATTCCCGTGGTGCTAGGGCTGATTATAATTTCGATTGTTTTCACCCTTCTCAACCCGATTTATATGGCCCCGAATAATCTCGTTAATATGTTATTTGACTGTGCGACCGTCGGGTTTATTTCGCTGGGGATTGTTTGTGTATTGCTGTTAGGTGAGATCGATCTCTCGGTCGGTTCGATGAGCGGCCTGGCGTCGGCAATTATTGGCGTGCTGTGGGTGAATCAGGGTTGGTCCGTAGTTGGCGCTATCGCCGTTGCACTCGCGGTTGGCGCAGTGGTTGGCCTGATTTATGCCGAGCTTTACAGCCGTTTAGGGATGCCGAGTTTTGTGGCGACGTTGGCCGGGCTTCTGGCGCTGCTCGGGATGCAACTTTATATTCTCGGGCCATCAGGCAGTATCAACCTCCCCTATGTTTCGCCGCTGGTGCGTTTCGGCCAGGTCTTAGTTATGCCCGGCTGGATGGCGCATATTTTTGCGCTGTTACCCGGTATCGTGATGCTCGCCCAGGGTTTTCGCACCCGCACACGCCGTGCCGCAGCAAATTTGTCTTGCGAACCGCTCAGCTCTTTGTGGGCTCGCAGTCTGTTTATGACCGCTGTTTTTGAATTTATGGTGTTTTATCTCAACATCGGTCGCGGTGTGCCATGGGTTTTCGGCTTGTTTATCCTCGTGGTCGTCGTGCTTAACTACGCGCTCAAAAGAACAAAATGGGGCCGGTCGATGTTTGCCGTGGGTGGCAACCGTGAAGCCGCTCGCCGTTCAGGTATTAACGTGCGCGGTATTTATATTAGTGCATTTATGATTTGCTCTGTGCTGGCAACCACCGGCGGCATTCTTGCCGCATCACGCCTGGCGTCCGCCAGCCAACAAGCCGGTACCGGAGATGTCAATTTAAACGCCATTGCGGCGGCGGTTATTGGCGGTACGAGTCTGTTTGGCGGCCGAGGAAGCGCCTATTCCGCCCTGCTGGGTATTATTGTTATTCAGTGTATTTCTAACGGGCTGACGCTACTTAATTTGCCTTCGTCGCTGCGATATATGATTACAGGCGGCGTACTTGCGATTGCCGTCATCGTCGACTCCGTGGCCAGACGTTCACGCGTAACCCATGGGCGCGCCTGACAGACGTTAGATTAAGAAAGTGAAAGGAAGCGCAGAAACCAGGATGTCAGACCGTTCACTCCCCTGGATGATTTCTGCGCTTCCGTATTAGTCAGCAACTGGCTCTTAGCGCCGGTTCGCTGTGAAGATTTAGAGCATGACTAAGTTCAGTTAGCGTTGAGTAATGCCCGGCTGCCGAAGCAAATTTTGGTTCATGGCAATCAGGGGCAACAACAAAGGTTTTAATCTCAGCCCGCCGGGCGGCGGTAAAGCCATTAAGGCTGTCTTCAATGACCCGACATTGAGCGGCTTGCAAGCCCAGTTTTCGCATTACGGTCAGGTAAACGTCGGGATGCGGTTTACCAAAGCTCTCTTCATCCGCGCTACAAATCACGCCAAACCATTGCCAGAGATCTAATTTATCAAATACAGCCTCGATAACTTCCGGGCTGGATGACGTTGCCAGCGCAAGGCGATAACCCTTGTGATGGAAACATTCTAACGCCTGATATAACCCATTCATTGCCATCCCTTTTTCCCGAATAGCATTACAGACTCGCGCAATGATTTGTTTCTCAAGCCATTGTGGTTCAACCGTCAGAAAATGCTTTTCACACCAGATGCGCGCAATTTCATCAATGCGCTTTCCTTTGGTGAGTTCTTCGCATTCTGCGGCGGTTATAGCAACGCCCTGGGCTGCCAGCATTTCGATTTGCGCATCCTGCCAAAAACCTTCGGAATCAATAATGACGCCATCCATATCAAAAATAATCGCTTGCAAGCTCATTGCCGTTCCATTTGGATTAGGCTGGCGCAGCACGCCAGCCGTAATGTATTAAGATGCCCTTACCGTTACGTCATCAGCGACGCGAACAGCGCTTTCAAAGCCTGGCTGTTCGACACGGATAAAGTGGCAAAGGAAGAAGGCGATAATATAAAGCGTGGTATAGGCAATAACGACACCGATAGTGCTGAAGTAAGGCAGAAGCACCACCGCGATGGCCGGAGCCAGGAAGTTAGACAAGCCAGCAGAGAGGTTGTAGACCGAAATCGCTGCCCCTTTGTGGCGAGGCTCCAGCGCCGGGAATACCGCAGCCATTGGCACAAATGCGGCCACAAAAATACCTAAAGCAATTGCCGGGATCAGCGCCATACCGAAGTTATGGCCAAAGTATTGCGGTACGTAGTAAAACGCCAGGCTTGATGCCGCCATACCCAGACATCCAAACCAACGCACCACGCGCATCCAACCTAGCTTTTCCGCGACGATACCCCAGAAAATATTGGAGAAAATGGTGGTAAAGAAAAACGCCGCCCATATCTGTAACCATTCAGATGTCGTAAAGCCCAGCTCGTCCACAAACATCAGCGGCATAATCACGGCAAAACCGAATAAAGAAAGAGTGTTGATGATACGAACCATGCTCGAATACATAATGCTGCGGTTGGTATAGAGCAAAGTGATTGCACGACCTAGCTCATTGAACTTCTCTTTGGTGGTCAGGTTATGCATGTGCGTTGGGGTCTGTACCTTACGCAGCGAAATCATCGCTATCAACCCGCCAGCCAGGCAGAAGAACAGCGCCATCCATAACGTCCCTAACTCCCCAACAAGTGGAATAGTAAAACTTGGAATATAGCTACCCGCTACACCGATGCCGATGGAATATACTGCCCAGTACCAGCCAAGTGCTGAACTGGCATTTTCACTCTTAACGTTATGAATAATCACCACAATGAAAGAGTAAAGGAACAGTGGGTAAGCAAACCCACGGATTCCGTAAAACAGCAGGATCAGCGGATAGTTTGCGTGCCCCAGACCAAAAACCAGGAAAAGGACATGGAATACGCACCACAGCACAAAACCGATAAACATGGTTTTCTGCGGTGTAATAATTTCAGCAACTACGCCAGATACCCACGCAGACAGTGCTGCGGCAAGGCCATAAAGCGTAAAGGCAAAAGAGGCTTGAGCGGGAGAGAATCCCAACTCTTTGATGTAGTGGGATAAGAATGCCAGCTCAAAACCGTCTCCGGTCATAAACACAGCAATAGCGATGTAACCCCACAGCAGGTGTAGCGGTAACCCAAACCACTGTTTATTAGTAATAGACATAGTGACCTCATTTTTGTGTACAGGGTATCCCCCGGCCTTCGCCGGGGTGTTTTTTTATTATAAAAATCAGTGAGTTCTAAAATGCAGATCGTTCAGATATAGAGACTTAAATTGTGTGTATCTTTTCATCAAACTCGTGTGTTGCTCAGGGCGAGCAATCCATGTCTGGTAGATTTCTGGTTTCTTGCAAACCGTTTCCAAATCTTTACCTGTAGCCAGGCATGCCAGCCGGGCAGCACCGAGTGCACCACCCGTTTCCCCTCCCTTATGTGTCACGACGGGCATATTGAGGACATCCGCCAGTAACTGTGCCCAAAGCGGGCTACGCGCACCGCCACCTACTAAAGAACATTGGTCGATATGGGTGCCACTTTCCTGCAACACACGCAGACCATCGGCGAGACCAAAACTGACACCTTCCAGCACGGCATAGCCCATAGTGGCGCGATTGCTGGCATGGGTCAGACCGTGGAACATTCCTCTTGCATTCGGGTCGTTATGGGGCGTTCGTTCGCCAGACAGATAAGGTAAAAACATCGGCGCGTTAGCTTTTTCGCTGTCGCTTAATTGCGCCACTTCTTCCAGTAATGCCAATTCAGTTACGCCCACCAGTCGGCAGAACCATTGCAGGCAACTTGCAGCACTGAGCATCACGCTCATCTGGTGCCAGCGTTCAGGCAAAACGTGGCAAAATGCGTGTACGGCAGAAGCTGGTGCCGGGCGATAAGCCTCATTCACCACAAATAAAACCCCGGAAGTACCGAGAGAAATAAACGCATCACCTGGGCTTACAGCCCCTACGCCAATAGCACTGACTGCGTTATCACCCCCACCACCGGCTACGACTACCGACGGGTTTAATCCCCAGCGTTTCGCTATTTCTGGAGCAAGCGTTGCGGATACTTCGCAGCCTTCAACCAGCGCAGGCATGTTGCGTCTTGAAAGCCCGCATTTTTCCAGCAGGGCGTCGGACCAGTCGCGTTTCGCCACATCAAGCCAGAGCGTGCCTGCGGAGTCAGACATGTCAGAGATTTTTTTATCTGTCATGCGAAAGCGCAGGTAATCTTTCGGCAGTAGAACCGTGTCGATACGTTTGAAATTCTCAGGTTCATGGCGGCGAACCCACAACAGTTTCGGTGCGGTGAAACCAGGCATGGCGAGGTTCCCGGCGATCGAATGTAGTTCTGGAGCGATCTCTTCCAGCTCAGCACATTCAAGTGCGCTGCGGGTGTCGTTCCATAAAATCGCCGGACGGATGACCACGCCCGCAGCGTCGAGCAACACTGCGCCGTGCATTTGCCCAGAAAGACCGACCGCTTTGATCGCAGACCAATGCTTTTCACATTTGTCTTTAAGCGTGGTCATCAAATAATCGGTGGCATCCCACCATGCCTGAGGGCTTTGTTCTGACCAGTGTGGATGAGGCCGCTGAATGGTCAGCGGCACGCTGTGGCTAGTGACTATCTCGCCATCTTCATTGATAACCAGCGCCTTAACTTCAGAAGTTCCAAGATCGATGCCTAAATACATGGTTCACCTCTTAGCGAATCAGTGTGTAAACAGCCTGAATTTTTTCACGCAGCAGCGCGGCGAAATCATCACGAGTCGCTAATTCCCCAAACAGGGCTTTGTCGCTGGCAAAAAGCGCAATCGGGTCTTCGGCGTTAAACATGGCATGAACCGCGTCGGCATCCAGAATGCCGTCCTGGTATTCATAAGGCAGTTGGCCTTTGTGCCACTGTTCCATATAGACAAAGAACAGCGCAGGCAACATTGCCGTGGCATGCGGGACGGCACCGCGCTGGTAGCATTCAAGCATCGTTGGGGTAATCATCGCCGGGATTTTGGAGAAACCATCGGCGGCGACGCGCTGGTTGGTATCTTCGATATACGGGTTGGTGAAGCGCTTGAGCACCACGTCACGGTATGTCGGTAAATCGATGCCGTTATTCCCAAGGCTTGGGATCACATCTTCGGTGACATAGCGGTCAGCAATAGCGTAGATAGCGTCGGTCAGGGTGCTTTCATGGATAAACTGTTTACCCATCAGTGTTCCGGCCCAGGCAATGCAGCTGTGGGAGGCGTTAAGAATGCGGATTTTTGCCTCTTCGTAAGGAATAACCGATTCGACCATCTCCACGCCGACCGCTTCCAGATCGGGGCGCACATCGCGGAAATTGTCTTCGACGACCCACTGAATAAAGGTTTCACCCATCACCGGAGCTTTGTCGTCAGTACCGGTTTTCTCTTTAATACGCGCCGGCAAATCTGCCGCCGGGCGTGGAGTGATACGGTCCACCATGGTATTCGGGCAAGTAGCATTGGCCTTCAGCCATTCAATTACCGCCTGCTTTCCGGTCAGAGTCAGGAACTCAACAAGACCATCATGGAAGCGTTCGCCGTTGTGACGCACGTTATCGCAGTTGAGCAGCGTTAACGGTCCGGCATTGTTGGCCATGCGTTGCTCAAGAATGCGGGTAATCACGCCGTAAATCGTTTTATTACCACCCTGCAAATCACAGGCTAAATCTGCGTTATTCACTTCTAATTGATGAGTGGTATTCAGGTAGTAACCCCCTTCCGTGACGGTAAAGGCGATCACTTTCGTTTCAGGCTTCGCGCCCTCTGTAATCAGCGGTTGTAAATCAGCCTGCCATGGCAACAACTTCTGAATAGATGTTATTTCTTCGTATACACGCTCACCTTCTGGGCTGACGGTTTCTAACACGTAGCGGCCCTTTTGCGCGGTGAGTGCGGCAACCACATGTTCTGCATCATTACGGATGTTACCTGCGGCGATATGCCAGCGAGCATCACCCTGCGCAATCAAGCGGTGTAAGTACCAGGCCTGATGAGCGCGGTGAAAAGATCCCAGACCAATGTGTAACCATGTATTTTGCGTAGCCATAACGTTGCTCTCCATTTCAGTTTGTGGTGAAGAATGTAATGGAACAATTAACCAAATTAAGAGCTTTACGTCACAAAAGAGCAAATGACCGTAAAAATTACAAATGACCACAAACAAATAAAATAGAGTTGCCTGCATCGCCTGCACACGCCAAAATGCAGGGATTCGCTGGGGGTATTAAACATCTCCGTAAAAACTTAAGGTGCTGAATAAATTGATAACTGAAGAAGATATACGGTTGGATCAGAAAGTTCGCGCCGCGTGGATGTACTACATTGCCGGGCAAAACCAGAGCGAGATAGCCACCCAACTTGGTACTTCACGCCCGGTCGTTCAGCGCCTGCTAGCGGCTGCAAAAGAAGAAGGCATCGTTTCTATTGGGTTGAATCACCCTGTCGCCAGTTGCCTGAATTACGCCCAGATGCTGAAAGAAAAATACGGCCTGATTGAATGCAATGTGGTACCCGCCTTTACCAGCGATATGACGCTCGACAGCGTTTCCTTCGGCTGTTATCAGCTGATGGAGAAATACCTGCGCAGCGATAACGAAAAAGTTATCGGCATCGGCTCAGGGCTTACGTTGAAAAAGACCATCAAGCGGATTGATTTCGACAGCCCGAACACGCGCTGCGTGGCGTTAATCAGCGCCATGGATGCAGACGGGAAATGTAACTATTACGACGATGTGCCTTTGCTATTGGCAAGTAAAATCCAGGCCAATTATTACCAATGGCCCGCGCCACGCTACGCACAAACGTCCCTTGAGCACCAGATGTGGTGTTCGAATCGCCTATTTAATAATGTTTCAAATGTCGCCCTGCAAGCGGACGTTATTTTTGTCGGCATCGGCGCGCTCAACCAGGAAAGCCCGATTTTCAAAGATGGGTTTATTACTTTTGAGCAGCTCGAAATGCTGACGCGGCAAGGTGCTATCGGCGAAGTTTTGGGGCGTTTTATTGATGAGAACGGCGATGTTGTCGAGAGCGATATAAACAATCTCATCACCAGCTATGATATTCGTCGCAGCGATTGCCCGCGCATTGCAGCGGCCTGTGGTGAAGATAAGCGCCCGGCGATTTTTTCAGCGCTCAAGGGCAAATGGATTAACGGCCTGGTCACCGATGAACACACTGCCCGCTGGCTGCTGACCCGCTAATTAGGCGGTTACAATGGTGTTCCGCAACTAAGCGTGGGCGGAATTTCGATACATTGAATCTTCGTGTCGCCCGAATCAATGATTGAAAAAGCCGCTTCCAGCATGGCCGGAACATCCTGCCTGATCATATCAATATCATGCCCAAGCAGCGGCACAAACGGGTCCCAGTCAAAACATCCCATCGGCGGCTGTCTCTCGCCTGTTTGTCCTCGCGCAGACAGCCACTGGACGACACCTTCCAGTGAAATGGTGGAGTTAACGAACAAACCGTAGAGGCCATCTTCTGGCGGCGTAAATTCCGCAAGCGTCTCCTGAACATGTTTTGGCGAATAACCATCGATATAAATGTTCTTCGCTGACACCACCAGCCCCGCTTCCTGATGGGCATCTCTAAACCCACGCAGGCGTTCACGTGTGTTGTGATCGTTGCGCCGCCCACCAACAAACGTCAGCGAAATTTTTTGCCCAAGGCGTTTTTCCGCATTGAGCAAAATACGCTCGGTAAGTAGCTTTGCGCCGCCATAGTTATCAGAAATAACCGACGGAGCCAGCGTGCCAGGTAAGTCGAGGTTTAAGGTATGGACGCCTGCCTGAGAGCATAGCTCGGAGATTTCATCAGGCCGGGTCGCCCCGGTGGCAATCACCCATTCCACCTGCCACGAAAGCATGGTGCGCACGGCGTCAATTTCCAGTTCTGGGTTACGACGGGTGCAGGTAATGATCGGGAAAAGACCGCGTTCACGGGCCATCTCTTCAAATTTTTCAACGATTGAACCGAAATAACGGTTGTCGTATTTCGGCACAATCATGCCAATAACCCGCGATTTTTCTTTGCGCAGCAAACTGGCCTGCCGGTTCACGGCGTAGCCCTGCTCCTGCGCGACTTGAGTGACCTTTTCCGCCAGTTTTGCGCTGATCCGGCGCTTCTTCCAGTTGCCGTTCAGAATTGCGCTTACCGCACTCGCTGAAACGCCTGTCAGTTCCGCCAAATCGTAAATGGTAATTTTCTTCGTTTTCCTGGCGCGTATCACAAATTTTTCTCTCCGTTTTTAATCATGCTTGCTGCAAATTTCATCTGGTGCTAAATCTGCTCTATCGATTGAGCAAAAATGATTACATCCCAAAATTCTGACCCACTGAAAAGGATTATAAAATGAAAAACGCCGTACCCTCTATGAATAGCTCTCTTGACGGAAAAGTTGCTGCGATTACCGGTGCCGCTTCTGGTATTGGTCTTGAGTGTGCCAGAACTTTACTGGCTGCTGGCGCGAAAGTTGTGCTGATTGACCGCGACGGCGAAAAGCTGCAAAAACTGACCGCTGAAATGGGTGAAAATGCCTTTCCGCTGGTGGTCGATTTAATGCAACCACAGCAGGTCGACAATATTCTCGACGGCATTTTGAAACTCGCCGGGCGCCTGGATATCTTCCATGCCAACGCCGGGGCATATATTGGCGGCCCAATAGCTGAGGGCGATCCGGATGTCTGGGATCGCGTCCTCAATCTCAATATTAATGCCGCATTCCGCAGTGTTCGCGCAGTTCTGCCTCATCTTATCGCACAGAAATCGGGTGATATCATCTTCACCAGTTCGATTGCAGGCGTGGTGCCTGTGATTTGGGAGCCGATTTATACCGCCTCAAAATTTGCCGTGCAGGCATTTGTTCACTCAACGCGTCGCCAGGTTGCGCAATATGGTGTGCGTGTGGGCGCAGTGTTGCCAGGCCCGGTGGTTACCGCTCTGCTCGATGACTGGCCGAAAGAAAAAATGGAAGAAGCGCTGGCAAACGGTAGCCTGATGCAGCCGATTGAAGTCGCTGAGTCCGTGCTGTTTATGGTCACCCGCAATAAAAATGTGACCGTCCGTGATTTGGTCATTCTGCCAAACAGCGTGGATTTGTAATCCCAGGGGAACGGGTGACAAAGATGAGAAATGAAACTGTAGAGAAAAATACCATTATCGGCGTGGATGTCGGATCCGGAAGCGTGCGCGCCGGGATTTTCGATCTTTCAGGCCATTTACTTGCCCATGCGACGCAACCGATCACCACGTTTCGAAGCTCCGGTAAAAAAGTTGAGCAGTCGAGCAATGAAATCTGGCGGGCCGTGTGTCAGACCATTCGTGAAGTAGTAAGCGCTGCGGGTGTATTGCCTACGAGCGTCAGCGGCATTGGCTTTGATGCGACCTGTTCGTTAGTGGTGTTGGGGAAAGATGGCGCGCCGCTGCCCGTAAATGATGCGAACGAAGCCGAACGCAATATTATTGTCTGGATGGATCACCGCGCCACCGAACAGGCCGAACGCATTAACCAGACGCAGCATCCAGTTTTACAGTACGTCGGCGGCAAAATTTCACCGGAAATGGAAACGCCAAAAATCCTCTGGCTGAAAGAGAATCGTCGGGAGATTTACGACAACGCCTGGCAATTCTTTGATCTGGCGGATTTTCTTACCTGGCGTTCCACGGGCGATCTGGCACGATCGACCTGCACCGTGACCTGCAAATGGACCTATCTGTCCCATGAAAAACGTTGGGATCCAGATTATTTCCGCACCATTGGGCTTGATGAACTGGCACAGGAAGATTTTTTACGAATCGGCCAGGAGATCAAAGAACCGGGCACGCCATGCGGCCAAGGCCTAAGTGCCGCAGCAGCGGACGAGATGGGTTTACTGGTTGGGACACCTGTTGCTATCGGCATGATTGACGCCCACGCCGGGGGCATCGGAACTGCGGGTGTCGACAAAGGCGCTTTGCATAATCTGGCGTGGGTGTTTGGTACTTCCGCCTGCACGATGACTTCCACGCAAGATCCCGTTTACATTCCAGGCGTCTGGGGGCCGTACTACAGTGCAATGGTTCCGGGAATGTGGCTAAGCGAAGGCGGCCAAAGTGCTGCGGGTGCGGCAATCGATCAGCTTGTCACTTTCCATCCTGCGGCGGCGGAAGCCAAAAAACAGGCGCAAGCGCTTGATGTGCCGCTCCCGGTTTACCTTGCGGATTTGGCGCTGGCTAAAATCACCGATCCTTCCCGCGCGATAGAAATGGCTCGCGGCCTGCATGTGGTGCCAGAGTTTTTAGGCAACCGCGCGCCGTTTGCCGATCCGCAAGCTAAAGCTGTTATTGCCGGGTTAGGTATGGAGCGTGACCTGGATAACCTGATTGCCCTGTATGTCGCCGGGCTGTGCGGGATTGGCTATGGCCTGCGCCAAATTGTTGATGCGCAGCGTCAGCAAGGCGTAAAGACCGATAAAATTGTGATTAGCGGTGGCGCAGGCCAGCACCCGCTGGTGCGTCAGTTGCTGGCAGATGCCTGCGATTTGCCGATCATCACCACAAAATGCAGCGAGCCGGTACTGCTGGGGTCAGCCATTCTGGGAGCCGTTGCCGGAAAAGTGGCGTCAACCGTACAAGAGGCCATGGCCTCCATGACGCAATTAGACAGGCAATTTGAACCGCAAGAGGCGTATCGCCAGACACACCACGCCCGCTATGAAAGTTATAAACTTTTGCAGCAGACCGCTAAGGCGATTCGGGATAACTGATTGAGTGCTGATTTAGTACAGATACCCGCCCCGGATAAACATTCTCCGGGGCGGGCTGACGCGAGATGAATTACTCAGTCGCAGCAGCGTGCTGAGATTCATTCTTCGCATTGCGGGTCATCCACAACGCCAGTGCTTTAAGAGAGTCCGGCGTAAAGTCGTCACAGCGGGCTGTAATCTCTTCCGGCGACATCCAGCATACTTCGCTGACTTCTTCTTCCTGCAACGCAAACGGGCCATGAGAAACACAGCTAAACAGGCTTCCCCATACACGGCAGTTGGTGTCCTCAAAGTAGAACTGACCATGCTCGGCAAATGGCACACCGGCAATACCCAACTCCTCTTCAGCTTCACGACGTGCTGAGTCCAGCAGTTGCTCATCAGCCTGGACTACGCCACCAGCGGTAGCATCCAGCATGCCCGGCATAAAATCTTTAGTCTCGGTACGACGTTGCACCAAAATCTTACCCATGCCGTCATGCACAACGATATAAGTCGCGCGATGGCGCAAACGCTGCGCGCGCATTTGCTCGCGGCTTGCTTGCGCGATTACTTCATTGTCTTCATTGACAATATCTACCCATTCCATGCCAACAAAATGACTCTGTTCCGCCATTGGGGAAACCTTATTCAGGGCGCTCTTTGGCGCGTTAGATGTTCAACTCACGGTAAGTTACGGGGTAATCTCGACCTGTGCAATAACCCCAGCGTTATTCAGTGCGTGAACGCTCAGAACACCATCGTTTAGCATGCCATAACTCGCTTCAAAGCCGCCTTTAGGGATACTCACCGAGCCCGGATTAAAGAGATAGACAGTGTCTTGCTTCTCAGCCAGTGGAAGATGAGTATGACCAAAAACCAAAACATCGTTTTCTGCCAGTGGTGGCAATTTATCCGGGTTATACAGGTGACCGTGCGTCACAAATAAACGCTGGTCCTCCATCAATATTTGTTGCCAGGGTGCAGTAATCGGAAAATGAAGCAGCATCTGGTCAACTTCACTGTCACAGTTACCACGAACCGCGATAATTCTGTCTGCAATGCTGTTGAAGCGCTCAGCAACAGCGCCCGGATTGTAGCCCACCGGTAGCGCATTTCGCGGCCCATGATTCAGTACATCACCCAGCAATATTAACCATTTAGCACCACTGCGTTCGAAATGCGTCAGCACCTGCTCTGTTGCGGGTA
Source organism: Buttiauxella sp. BIGb0552 (assembly GCF_004366275.1). Taxonomy (NCBI): domain Bacteria; kingdom Pseudomonadati; phylum Pseudomonadota; class Gammaproteobacteria; order Enterobacterales; family Enterobacteriaceae; genus Buttiauxella; species Buttiauxella sp. BIGb0552. The sequence goes on along the minus strand of NZ_SODY01000004.1, from coordinate 273,753 downwards.
ACGATCCGTGAATATCCGAGGCAAACATCAGCTTCATAAAGCCCTATTCCTATTAATGGTAAGCGGAATTATCATAGCGAATTATGGGGCTAATCAGCCAGAATGCTTTGCGGAAAGTGCCAAGAAACGCTGCACAGAAGCCCGTTGCCACTGGAAGGCTGCATACTCTTCCAGCCGCTCAGGGACTTCATCGCCATTGAGAATCAAACGATTAAGCATCAGTGCCAGGTCGGTATCTGCAATCGACCACTCGCCAAAAATATTTTGTTGGCCGACAGGCAACAAATTTTCAACCGTCGTTATAAGCTTTTGAGTCGCAATCTGTCCTTTCTCCGTCAGCGGTGGTTTCTTCACGCCTGCGAAAACCACGTCGGTTGAACGCTCTTCACGAATTGGCATTAAATCGCTGCGGATCCAGGCCTGGATTTGCCGGGCACGGGCACGTTTTTCCAGGTCATGCGGATAAATCCGTTCCCAGGTTGGCGGAGCAAAACGCTCTTCAAGATATTCAGTAATGGCCGAGGATTCACTTATTAGAAAATCATCGACTTCTAAAGTGGGAACGCGGCGCGTCAAATCATAGCCTTTCCAGCCAGGTTGCAGGTTTTGCCCGCTATTCAGATCAATCGTTTGCAGGTTAAAGTTCAGGCCTTTCTCTTTGAGTGCAACGTAGACAGACATTACGTACGGGCTAAAAAAATTCGCATCGGACCAAAGTGTTATTGTCGGCTGGCTCATAATATCCCCATAATTTCGTTTCCCAGGCTATTGAACATATAGCGGAAAATGGCAACTGTCACCTGAGCAAACCTCATCTACGAAGCACTTTTTCCAAAAAGTCTATACTCCATAGGTTTAAGAAAAATACTGATATCAGGATGGGAATGACATGATTGACCTCTACTACGCACCGACACCAAACGGCCATAAAATCACGCTATTTCTGGAAGAGACGGGCCTGGACTACGCCATTCATCGTATTGATATTGGCAAAGGAGATCAGTTTCAGTCTGCCTTTTTAGCAATTTCTCCGAACAATAAAATTCCGGCGATTATCGACAACCACCCTTTGGATGGCGGCGGCCCACTAAGCTTGTTTGAATCCGGTGAAATCCTGCTGTATTTAGCGGAAAAGACCAACGAGCTATTAAGCAAAGACCTGCGCGAACGTGTCCACACCCTGCAATGGCTATTCTGGCAAGTGGGTGGCTTTGGCCCAATGCTTGGTCAGAATCATCACTTTAATCACTTCGCCCCACAGCCCGTACCCTACGCCATTGAGCGTTACCAGGTTGAAACCCAACGCTTGTACGGCGTTCTGAATAAGCAGCTTGAGAAAACTCCATGGCTGGGCGGTAACGAATACAGCATTGCTGATATTGCGACTTATCCATGGACGGTTTCCCATGAACGCCAACGCATCAATCTGGCGCACTTCCCTGCCGTTCAAAATTGGTTTGAGCGTATCCGCTCGCGCCCGGCAACCGAACGCGCCTATGAGAAAGCGCAGCAAAACTAAACCCTGCGCGCCCGATATGGCGCGCAATTTTTTTCCTCATCTAATTTGGGTATAGTCTGCGATGGAAAATAACTACATGGAGCACACCTGCAATGTCCCCACAACCAGACGCGATTATTCGAATCAAAAATTTACGCCTGCGCACTTTCATTGGGATCAAAGAAGAAGAAATTGCCAATCGCCAGGATATTGTCATTAACGTCGCCATTCATTACCCAGCGGACAAAGCCCGCGCCAGTGAAGATATCAACGACGCGCTGAATTACCGCACTATCACTAAACAAATCATCCAGTTAGTCGAGAACCATCGCTTCTCATTATTGGAAAAATTAACTCAGGATGTGCTCGACATCGCATGCGACCATCCGTGGGTATCTTATGCTGAAGTAGAAATCGATAAACTTCACGCGCTGCGGTATGCCGACTCGGTATCAATGACCATGAGTTGGTGCAAGTAAGCGCAATCAACTGGAGACGAGCATGCAGATACTGATTACCGGCGGAACCGGTTTGATTGGCAGCCATCTGGTACCACGCTTGCTGGAAGTAGGGCATGATGTCACGGTCGTCACCAGAAATCCCGACAAAGCGCGAACGCTTTTTGACCCCAAAGTCACATTCTGGAAAGGGTTGAACGACCATCAGAATCTTGATGGATTCGATGCGGTGATCAATCTTGCAGGCGAACCGATTGCCGATAAACGCTGGACCGAGTCGCAAAAACAGCGCTTGTGCCAAAGCCGCTGGCAAATCACCGAACGCCTGGTTGAGATGTTTAAAGCAAGTCAGACGCCGCCATCGGTGTTTATTTCCGGTTCTGCCGCAGGGTATTACGGCGATCTCGGTGAAGTGGTGGTTAACGAAGATGAACCGCCACACAACGAATTTACCCATAAGCTGTGTGCCCGTTGGGAGCAAATTGCCTGTGGTGCGCAGAGCGAGCACACGCGAGTCTGCCTGCTGCGTACCGGCGTAGTGTTAGCCCCCAAAGGCGGGATTCTGGCAAAACTGCTGCCGATATTTCGTTTAGGTTTGGGTGGGCCAATGGGTGATGGGCGGCAATATCTGGCGTGGATTCATATCGACGATATGGTGAACGGCATTTTGTGGCTGTTGGATAACGACCTGCGCGGGCCGTTTAACTTGGTTTCGCCCTATCCGGTTCGTAACGAACAGTTCTCTCATGCTCTCGGCCATGTACTGAATCGCCCGGCATTTATACGCGCACCTGCAACAGCCGTCAGAATGATGATGGGTGAATCGTCGGTGTTGGTATTAGGCGGGCAACGCGCGTTGCCAAAGCGGCTCGAAGAATCCGGGTTTGGCTTCCGTTGGTATGATCTGGAAGAGGCACTGGGGGATGTAGTGCGTTAATATTCAAGTCCCGCCGCAACGGCGGGACTTTCAGTATTATTTCAACGAGCCCGACAAAAACTGCTGCAAACGGGCGCTTTTCGGGTTCCCGAATAACTCCTCCGGCGTCCCCTCTTCCTCGATTAAGCCCTGATGCAAGAAAATTACATGGTTGGAAACGTGGCGCGCAAAATCCATCTCGTGCGTGACCACTACCATCGTTTTCCCCTCTTCGGCCAGTTTCTGCATAATACGCAGCACTTCGCCTACCAGTTCAGGATCAAGCGCAGAAGTCGGTTCATCGAACAACAACACTTCAGGTTCCATCGCCAGTGCGCGGGCGATAGAAACACGCTGCTGCTGGCCGCCGGAAAGATGCACCGGGTATTTAATCTGCTGGCGCTCGTCGATACCCACTTTCGCCAGATATTTAATCGCACGCTCTTTCGCTTCTTGCTTGCTCAGACCCAGCACCTGAATCGGCGCTTCCATGACGTTTTCCAGCACCGTCATGTGGCTCCACAAGTTGAAATGTTGGAACACCATCGTCAGGCGTGTACGTAGCAAACGGAGTTGATTTTTATCGGCAACTTTCAGCTGCCCATCGGTATCGCGCACCAGGTTAATATTCTGGTTATTGACAACAATCGTCCCTTCGCTCGGTTTTTCGAGGAAGTTAATGCAACGCAAAAAGGTACTTTTGCCTGAGCCCGATGAACCAATGATGCTTATCACATCACCAGCATTAGCCTGTAAAGAAACGCCTTTGAGCACTTCATGTTGGCCATAGCGCTTGTGCAGATCGGTAACGCTTAATTTTTTATCAGTCATCGTTGAACACTCAATGTGTTGAGCTTGGTTTAATATGCTGCAACCAGCGTTGCTCAGCCTTACGGAACAATCTAATCAGCACATAAGAAATACACAGATACAGCACTGCTGCAATCCCAAAAGCGGTAAACGGCTGGTAGGTTGCGGAGTTGATATCGCGGGCGATTTTCAGCAAATCCGGCACCGTGGCGGTAAACGCCAGTGCTGTGGAGTGCAGCATCAAAATCACTTCGTTGCTGTATGCAGGCAGCGCGATACGCAGCGCAGAAGGCAAAATAATGCAGCGGTACATTTTGAATGGCGAGAAGCCATATGCGCGCCCGGCTTCAATTTCACCATGCGGTACAGCACGGATAGCCCCGGCAAAGATTTCGGTGGTGTACGCACAAGTATTCAGCGTCAGCGCCAGCACCGTACAGTTCAGGCCGCTGCGGAAAAACTCATTGAGCAGCACAGTGCCTTTCACCACTTCCAGTGTGTACATGCCGGAGTAGAACACCAGCAACTGCACATACAGCGGTGTGCCACGGAAAATGTAGGTGAACAGCCAGATTGGGAAGGCGATAAATTTGTTGCTTGAGACGCGGCCAATGGCCAGAAACAGCGCCATAATCCCGCCCATCACCACCGAGGAAATCAACAACCACAGCGTAATGGCAACCCCTGTAAACCGATAGCCATCAGTCCACAGCAGCGCCTTCCAATATTCGTGGAAAATATCCATCATAGCTCAGCCCTCTTCACGCCAACCGAGTAACGGCGTTCAAGCCAGAGCAACACACCATTCGATACCGTGGTAAAGAACAGGTAAATGATCCCGGCAACAATCGCAAAGTAGAACGGCTGCCAGGTGCTTTTCCCGGCAAGCTGCGTGGCTTTCACCACATCTTCCAGCCCTAACAAAGAGACCAGCGCGGTAGCTTTTAAAATAACCTGCCAGTTGTTACCAATGCCCGGTAGCGCGTAGCGCATCATGGCCGGGAAGAGAATGCGGCGGAAAGTTTGCGAACCGGTAAAACCAAAGGCAGTTGCCGCTTCAATGTGCCCTCTCGGAACAGCCATAAAAGCGCCACGGAACGTTTCGGTAAAATAGGCACCGTAGATAAAACCAAGGGTAATGATACCGGCGACCATGGGGTCAATATCAAACTGAGCAACGCCAAGCGAGTCGGTTAACACATTGAGTGCCATTTGCAGGCCATAGAAAATCAGCAGCATCAACACCAGATCGGGCACACCGCGAATCAGCGTGGTGTAGCCTTCAAACAGCATGGCTAACGGGCGATTTTTGGACAACTTGGCACCAGCTCCCGCCAGGCCAATAATAACGGCGAGGATAACGGAGCTTAGCGCCAGTTCCAGCGTGACGACAGCCCCTTTAAAAATGACTTCTGAAAAACCGTACAGCATGGTGCGTATCCTGTCGTCAGTGTCTGCACAAACTTAACCTGCCCGTGTCGGGCAGGTTTAACCACTGGTGACTGTTAACCACCGTAAACATCGAAGTCGAAGTATTTCTTCGCTAACTTCTCGTAAGTTCCGTCTTTGCGCATTTCAGCAAATGCTTTGTTCAGTGCTTCACGCAGCTCGGTATCGTCTTTACGCAAACCCATACCGGTGCCAACACCAAACAGTTTGTCGTCTTTAACTGATGGACCACCGAACTGGTAATTAGCGCCTACCGGTTGTTTCAGGAAGCCTTCGCTCGCAGCCACTTCATCCTGGAATGCAGCGTCAATTCGGCCTGCCGTCAGGTCAGCGTAAATAGAGTCCTGGCCTTGGTAAGAGACAATTTCGATGCCTTTCGGTGCCCAGTGCTCATTACCGTAGGTTTCTTGCGTAGTGCCTTGCAGCACACCGACACGCTTACCTTTCAGAGACTGAAGAGTGGGTTGAATCGGCGAACCTTTCGCGACCACTAAACGCGAGTCTGCAGCGTACAGTTTGTCGGTGAAGGCAATTTCTTGCTGGCGTTTTTCAGTAATAGAAAGCGACGACATAATCGCGTCGATTTTTTTCGCTTTCAACGAGGGGATCAACGCATCCAGTGGGTTTTCCACAAAGGTACAATTAGTTTCGATGCGTTTGCAGAGCTCTTTTGCCAAATCGATATCAAAACCGACTAATTCCCCTTGAGCGTTTTTCGACTCAAACGGTGCGTAAGTTGGGTCAGTACCAATACGTACATTTTTAGGAATTGCGGCGAAAGCTGTGGAAACACTGGAAAATGCCAGTACCAAAGAAAGAGCGATGATCTGCTTGTTCATAATTATCCTCGAGTAGACCGTATATTTTGCGCGATTGCTTTTTAACCGGATAAAATTGCATGTTTCATGCCAATTTATGCATACCAATATAGTGTTTTTTCAAGCGGATGGCGCGCCCTGTTTCAGGAGCACTTTCACTTGAAAAGCATGCCGCACCAATAGGATGCAAGTAAAACACCATTTTGGTGCATCAGCAATAATTTGCACTAACGGAGTGCAAGCAGCTTCAGGTTAGATTGCAATTCTATTCAGCCCGACTATGAAAGCCATAACCGGGCTACAGACTACGGGATAAGGTTATTCACCGTAAACATTAAAATCGAAGTACTTCTTAGCAAATTTGTCGTAAGTACCGTCTTTACGCATTTCTGCCAGCGCTTTATCGAAGGCCGCTTTCAGCTCTACGTCATCTTTACGCAAACCAATACCAGTACCGTCACCAAAGTACTGTTTGTTTTTCACAGATGGGCCAGCAAACTGATAGCCTTTACCCGCAGGCAGTTTCAGGAAGCCTTCGCTCGCAGCAGTTTCATCCTGGAATGCCGCATCAAGGCGGCCAGCAGCCAGGTCGGAATAGATCAGATCCTGGTTAGCGTAAGGCACCACATCAATACCTTTGCTACGCCATTCAGCGTTGGCATATGCTTCTTGGGTAGAGCCTTGCAACACACCAATGTGCTTGCCTTTGAGTGACTCAAGAGTTGGCTGAACCGGAGAGCCTTTAACGGCAATCAGGCGTGAATCAGCAGCGTAAAGTTTGTCTGAGAAGGCAATCTCTTTCTGGCGCTTTTCAGTAATGGAAAGCGAGGAGATGATACCGTCGATTTTCTTCGCTTTAAGCGATGGGATCAGTGCATCAAAATCGCTTCCTACCCACGTACATTTAGTATTGATGCGTTTACACAACTCATTGCCGAGATCGATATCGAAACCAACAAAATCCCCTTTCGCGTCTTTAGATGAGAACGGTGCATATGTGGTGTCCGTACCAAGACGAATGCTCTGCGGAATGGCTGCGAAGACACTTGCGGTGGCACTCAGGCCAAGCAGTAATGACAGAGCGAGAACTTGCTTTTTCATACATAACCCTCAGGTGGCTGATCTTATTATGTGTAACGTCGTGTTGTGTTTGCTTTGTGTTGCAGACCAGAGTTGCAGTTCCCATGCCACTTTTTCTTGCGTGGAAGAAAGTGCGCGGCTTTGTGTTAAATAAAAGTTACAACTCTGTCACGAGAATGAAAGATAGCAGGTCTGGTATGAGGGAAAAGCATTAACGGTGGAAAATAGCGGATAAATGTTCTGGAAGTGATCGGGGTTACAAAATCGCCCCATTTTGAGGCGAAGGGTTTTGTGATGCACCACACTGGCGCAATATTTATGCGCCGTTCCAGCGGGTGAACAAGTCCTGTGGTAGCTCAATATCAAACTGGTCGAGTACCCGATTGACCGTCTGGTCGATGATGTCCTGCACGCTTTGCGGGCGATGATAAAACGCCGGCATTGGCGGCATAATCACAGCACCTAATTCGGCGGCCTGAGTCATTAAACGCAAATGACCAAGATGCAGCGGCGTTTCGCGCACGCAAAGCACCAGCGGGCGGCGCTCTTTCAGCACCACATCTGCCGCACGCGTCAGTAGGCCATCGGTATAGCTATGGACAATGCCAGAAAGGGTTTTAATCGAACAAGGTAATATCACCATGCCGTGCGTCTTAAAAGAGCCTGAAGAGAGGCTGGCGGCGATATCACGGGCGTCATGAACCACATCAGCCAGAGCCTGAACTTCACGCAGGGAAATATTGGTTTCTAAGGCAAGGGTCTGGCGAGCAGCGTTACTCAGAATGAGATGAGTTTCGATATCGGGTAATTGTTGCAGTACCTGAAGTAGTCGCACACCGTAGATTGCACCACTGGCACCTGAAATTCCAACAATTAACCGTTTCATATTTTAGTTCGCCCGAGGAGTTTATCTGGGCTGACTTTGCCGCAAGATGGGCAGGGATGCAAGAAATGGTAACCCTCTCCTTCCGGGAGAGGGTTAAGGTGAGGATGGCTTTAACCCTCGTTGTGCATCTCTAAGTTTTCCACTTCATTCTGACGGGCAATCGCTTGTGAATCGTCATTACGCAGTGACTCAAGATATTCAAGGTATTCGTGATCCACATCTTTGGTCACATAGATACCGTTGAACACCGAGCATTCAAACTGCGTGATATCCGGATTCTCAACGCGTACAGCCTCAATCAGATCGTTCAGATCCTGGAAAATAAGACCATCGGCGCCAATCAACTGACGGATCTCGTCAACTTCACGGCCGTGAGCAATCAGTTCGTTAGCACTTGGCATGTCGATGCCGTATACGTTCGGGAAACGAATTTCCGGTGCCGCTGACGCGAGGTAAACTTTCTTCGCACCGGCTTCACGTGCCATTTCGATAATTTGCTCAGAAGTGGTACCACGCACGATGGAGTCATCCACCAGCAGAACGTTCTTATCGCGGAACTCAGCACGGTTAGCGTTGAGTTTACGACGTACAGATTTACGACGCAGCTGCTGGCCCGGCATGATAAAAGTACGGCCAACGTAGCGGTTCTTCACGAAGCCTTGGCGATATGGCTTGTCGAGAATACGCGCGATTTCGAGCGCGATATCGCAGGATGTTTCTGGAATCGGGATAACCACATCGATATCCAGATCTTCCCACTCGCGGGCAATTTTCTCACCGAGTTTTTTGCCCATCTCAACGCGTGCGCTGTAAACGGAAATCTTGTCGATAAAGGAGTCCGGACGCGCGAAGTAGACGTATTCGAATAGGCAAGGGTTGCTGGTTGGGTTATCAGCACACTGGCGGGTGAACAACTGCCCTTTCTCAGTGATGTATACCGCTTCACCCGGTGCGATATCACGCAGGAATTCGAAGCCCAGGGTATCAAGCGCAACGCTTTCGGAAGCCACCATATATTCAGTGCGACCGTCGTTCAAATCACGCTTGCCCATTACGAGTGGGCGGATGCCGTTTGGATCGCGGAAGGCAACCATACCGTGGCCGATAATCATCGCAACACAGGCATAAGCACCACGAATCTGGCGGTTAGTCGCGGCAATGGCGGCAAAAATGTTGTCTGCTTCCAGAGGATAGTTGCGGAAGTTATCCAGCTCACTGGCGAAAATATTCAGCAGGATTTCAGAATCGGAAGTGGTGTTAATGTGACGACGCTTTTCTTCGAACAGCTTCTGGCGCAGTTCGTGGGCGTTAGTCAGGTTACCGTTGTGTGCAAGGGTAATGCCGTACGGAGAGTTAACATAGAAAGGCTGGGCTTCAGAAGCGCTGGAACTACCCGCTGTAGGGTATCGCACATGACCAATGCCCATGTTTCCTTGTAAGCGTTGCATGTGAATGGCACCAAATACATCACTCACCAGTCCATTAGCTTTGCGTAGACGAAAACAGTTTAAAGCATCAATGGTGACGATGCCTGCGGCATCTTGTCCACGATGCTGAAGCACCGTTAACGCATCATAGATAGACTGGTTTACCGGCATGAAACCGGCGATACCGACAATACCGCACATGTTGTCTTTTCCTCATCGTGAGTCTGTTTTTCTGGCGTTAATTGAAAATAAAATAGCCAGAAAAATCAGACTCTAAGCCATAACCCCCGCCCTAAGGCCGAGGCAAGAAACTTGACGAGCTTTGCAGATAGTCAAAGAACCATCTGATGATGAAACTGAATTGCGGGATAAGCTGCGACTTTTGCCAGTCGTCACTCTTCGAAAAACCAGTAAACGTATCAAGAAAGAACAGAATGGCGGCGACGATCAATGCTCCACGTAAAGCACCGAAACAGATCCCCAACACCCTGTCTGTACCCGACAGGCCGGTTTTCTCAACCAATGCGCTAATCACATAATTGACTATCGCACCGACAATGAGTGTCGCGATAAAGAGTATCGCGATAGCTATTCCATTACGTACCAGTTCGTCTTCAAAGCCTGTGAACCAGACTGACAGGTAAGTGTAGTAATGACTGGCGACAAAGAAAGCACAACCCCAGGTCACCAGCGATAACGCTTCACGCACAAACCCACGAATAACACTAATCAGAGCCGAAAAACCGATGACTGCAATAATGGCGTAATCTATCCAGACCATGAACAAATCTCACGACAAATCGCCCTGACGTCCAGTTCGGGGCGCATTCTAACAGAAAAAGAAAACGTTTGCGTAGGGATTTCCTTCCCTCGCGTAAATAAATAATGGCGTTGAAAAAATGCTCAACGCCATTAAAAACTTGCCCTAAATCCCGCCGCTCTGCGGGTTTATCTGGCCGTGTAAGTCATGACCACACCGTTCAGCCCGGAAAGCGAATTCAGCTCGCCCAAAGACGACTTAAGTTTGTCTTTCGAAGCGTCCGGTCCCACCAAAATACGGGTAACTTTCCCCTGCACTGGTGTCGACGGTGACGTGTAAGCACGGAACCCAGCGCCGCGTAGTTTACCAACAATTTCATTCACTTTGTCGGCATTCTTTAATGCACCTAGTTGCACGACGTAAGCTTTGCCGGTTGGCGCTTGTTCGGTCGTTTCTTGCTTCGCAGGTTTCTCAGGTGCTGGCGGTTCTTCGTTCATCATCGCCAGACGTTCTGCCGTTTGATCAATCTCAGCCTTACTCTGCGGTTTTTCGACCTGCTTAGGTTTCGGCTTTTCAACGACAGGTTGCGGTTTTGGTTGAGCACGGGCGACCGGAACTTCATCAATACCCGCACCACCATCACTTGGCAGTGAGGCGATATCTAATCCTGGTGCTGCTGCCGTACCCGCTCTCACCTCTTCTGCGGCACCTTCAGGTGGCTGAGAAGGGAGTGCCTGAGTTGCGACAGGCAACATATCCGGCTCAGCGGTATCCCCTGGTTTTGGAACCAGAGGAATGGCTGCGAATTCATCCTGATAATGCTTTTTCTGACCATCGAGCAGCCCTGGCAGGATAATGACCCCCAGTGCGACCAAAATGATGGTCCCTACTAATCGATTTTGAAACTTACTCGCCACCTGTTTTCTCCGCGTCCAGCGCTTCCATTACGTGGGCTACTGTATGAAATGAACCACACACCAGCACGGTATCATCCTCTGTTGCTGCACTCATCGCAGCATTCCAGGCTTGCGCCACTGTGCCGTAGACTTCACCCTGGCCCAGATGCTCAATCAGTTGCTCGGCCGTCGCACCGCGTGGCCCTTCCAGAGGAGCACAATACCAGCTATCAACTTGATGAGACAAATTTGCCAGCGTACCGGCGATGTCTTTGTCATGGAGCATGCCAATTACCGCCAACACTCGCCCACGCTTGGGTAGCTGCGCAAGGCGCCCGGCAAGATAGGCCGCCGCATGGGGATTATGCGCCACATCGAGAATAACCAAAGGGGCCTGCGAAATAATCTGGAAACGGCCCGGTAGTGCCGCCTCTTTAATCCCTTGAATAATAGCTTCAACACTGACATTTAGCTGGCTTGCACGCAACGCGGCCAATGCGGTCGCCGCATTTGGCTGTGGGACTAACGGCATAGGCAGCTCGTTGAGTTCACCCTGTGCGTCTTTAAAACTCCAGCTGTTCTCACCCACTTGATAAGACCAGTCGACATCACGGCGCAGCAGATGAGCACCCTTTTCAGCCGCTACATCAGCAATAGTGTGTGGCATATCTGGCTCGCCCACCACAGCAGGTTTACCACCACGGAAGACCCCAGCTTTTTCACGTCCGATACTTTCACGGTCTGGCCCCAGCCAGTCTGTGTGATCAAGGGCGATACTGGTGACAACGGCTACATCGGCATCGACAATATTGGTCGCATCCAGGCGACCACCCAGGCCGACTTCAAGAATCACCACGTCCACAGCCAGTTGCTTAAACAACAATAGCGCTGACAAGGTGCTGTATTCAAAATAGGTCAACGATGTTTCGCCACGCGCGGCTTCAATTTGTGCAAATGCCGCCGTGTGGTATGCCTCGTCCAGCTCTTCACTTTGTACGCGCACGCGCTCGGTGTAACGCACCAGATGCGGTGAACTGTAGACACCAACGCTATATCCCGCCGCCATCAACACCTTTTCCAGGGTGCGACAAGTAGTGCCTTTGCCATTGGTTCCAGCCACGGTAAACACCGTCGGTGCAGGTTTTAAGACATCAAGCGTCGCTGCAACTTTTTTTACGCGGTCAAGACCAAGCTCGATAGTTTTTGAGTGGAGATTTTCCAGATAACAAAGCCACGTGGCCAGAGGCGACGTGGCTTGAGGAGTTTGAATTTTTTCCATGATGCCCGTTCTACTTACCGAGAGGATCGGTTCAAGAAAAAAGGCAGTTCCGCGAGCGGCCCTGCCTTTATTGACTATCAGGCCTCGTGACCTTCTTCCGGTGCTGCCGGAACCACAATCGGTTCACGCGGCGCTTCAGGATTCGGCGCGGGCTGATTTGTCAGCTTTGCCAGAACGCTTGCCAGTTTGAGGCGCATTTCTGGACGACGGACGATCATGTCGATCGCCCCTTTTTCGATCAGGAACTCACTACGCTGGAAGCCCGGCGGCAGTTTTTCGCGAACGGTTTGCTCGATAACACGAGGGCCCGCAAAGCCGATCAATGCTTTTGGCTCAGCGATGTTGAGATCACCTAACATTGCGAAGCTTGCAGACACGCCGCCCATAGTCGGGTCAGTCAGAACCGAGATATACGGCAGACCGCGTTCCTGCATTTTTGCCAGCGCCGCACTGGTTTTCGCCATCTGCATCAGCGACATCAGCGCTTCTTGCATACGTGCGCCACCGGAAGCGGAGAAACAGATCATCGGGCAGTTATCTTCCAGAGCTTGTTCTACGGCACGAACAAAACGTGCACCGACAACAGAGCCCATAGAACCGCCCATAAAGGCAAACTCAAACGCCACAGCGACAACTGGCATGTTATAGAGCGTACCTTTCATGACCACCAGCGCGTCTTTCTCGCCGGTTTCTTTCTGGGCAGATGCCAGACGGTCTTTGTATTTTTTAGAGTCTTTAAACTTGAGGATATCTTTTGGCTCAAGCTCACTACCCAATTCAAACATCGAGCCTTCATCTAACAGGCTGTGCAAGCGATCGCGCGCGGACATACGCATGTGGTGATCGCATTTTGGGCAGACTTCGAGGTTGCGTTCCAGTTCGGCACGGTACAGAACCTGGCCACAGCTATCGCACTTCGTCCACACCCCTTCAGGGATACTCGCCTTACGGGTAGGGGTGATATTGCTCTTATTGAGAATTCGTTCAATCCAGCTCATTGATGACCTTTCTGCTTGAACCTGGTCGATGCCAGTTTTTCTGTGGCAGAACTAGCTGCCCCAGACCATAAATGGTGCTCATTAAAACATAACGGCCCGCGACTTTGGATAAAAAAGTGGTCGAACCGCGCGATGGGGTTACTTTTGCAGGCGTTTGGCCGCGCGTTTGTGGCGAATAATTTCAACCACACCAGGCAAGACCGACAACACGATTATCGCCACAATCAGTAATTTCAGGTTTTCCTGCACAATTGGCAAATCGCCGAACAGGTAGCCTGCGTAGGTAAATAACAATACCCACAGCAACGCACCGGCAACGTTATACATCGCAAAATGGCGATAGGACATATGCCCCATCCCGGCGACAAACGGTGCGAAAGTTCGCACAATCGGTACGAAGCGCGCGAGGATAATCGTTTTTCCACCATGACGCTCGTAAAAAGCGTGTGTTTTATCAAGATAACTACGGCGGAAGATTTTTGAATTCGGGTTACTGAACAGCTTTTCACCAAACAGCCGCCCAATAGTGTAGTTCACCGCATCCCCAACAATAGCCGCGATGATCATTAAAATCACCATGGTATGAACGTTCAGATCGTTAGTCGGCAATGCCGCCAGCGCACCGGCAACAAACAGCAGTGAATCACCCGGCAGGAACGGCGTCACCACCAACCCTGTCTCGCAAAACAGAATCAAAAACAGAATGGCATAAACCCAAACACCATACTGCGCGACCAACTCCGCTAAGTGCACATCAATGTGCAAAATAAAATCAATAATAAAGCGGATAAATTCCATAGTTATCTACCTTTCTCGACTGGTGTCAGTCTGCCAAAAAAAGAGGCCCCATCGGGGGTTTAGGCAACGCAAAATGTTCAGGGTAATCAACAGAAACTAAGTACAAGCCTTCTGCTTTTCCGGTCGCCGCTGCAAGCTTGCGATCTTTCGCAGCCAGCAATTGGGCCATCCAGTTCTCTTCTTGATTGCCACAACCGATTTCCATCAGGCTGCCGACAATGTTTCGCACCATGTGATGCACAAACGCATTGGCTTTGATATCCACCACCACGTAAGAGCCATAACGCGTGACGTTGATGTGCATCAGATTGCGCCACGGGGTGCGCGACTGGCATTGCACAGCACGGAACGACGTAAAATCGTTCTCACCCAGCAAACATTGCGCTGCACGGTGCATGCGTTCAGCATCAAGCGGGTGATAAAAATGCGTCACCCCCTGCCCCATCACCGCAGGACGCAGCCGCTCGTTATAGATGACATAACGATAACGACGCGCCGTGGCACTGAAGCGTGCGTGAAAATCATCGGGCACAGCTTTAACCCAACGCACCGCAATGTCACCAGGTAAATTCGCATTTGCACCAAGCGTCCATGCTGCATCTTTACGCTGCGCGCGCGTTTCAAAGTGCACAACCTGGCCGGTGGCGTGTACGCCTGCATCGGTACGCCCGGCGCAGAATACATTTATTGGCTCATCAGCCACTTTAGAGAGCGCTTTTTCAAGCTTCTCTTGCACGCTGCGTACTTCATTCTGGCGCTGCCAGCCGTAATATTTGCTGCCGTCGTATTCAATGCCGAGTGCAATCTTGTTGAGTGGTGTTTGGTGCAACTCGTCGGACATTAGTACATATACTCCTGCACTAATTTCTCAGCCGTTTTCACCGCCATCAATGCACCACCGAAACGAACGTTATCGGCAACTGACCAGAATTGAATCTGCTCAGGCATACCGTAATCGTTATGGATACAACCGATGGAAAGATGCGCACTGCCAGAGGCGTCAGCAACCTGAGTTGGGAAATCCCCTTCTTCGGAAAGCGCGATATCTTCAAATTGGCCAAACGCATCACGCGCTTCTTCAGCAGCCAGCGGTCGCATTGCTTCAAAATTGACCATTTGCGCATGCCCGTAAAACACCGGAGCCTGAACCATGCTGGCAGAGATCATCACACCTTCATCCTGCAACACTTTACGCACTTCGTTCACCAGGCGACGCTCTGCAATAACGCTACCTTCAGCATCAGGCACCAGTGGCAGCATGTTGAATGCTAATTGGCGACCAAACAGATCCGCGTCTTCAATTGGCAAACCATTAAGCAAACGTGCACTTTGACCGGCCAGCGCGTCTACCGCACTTTTGCCACGGCCAGAGGCTGCCAGTAAATTGGTGACCTGAATGCGTGATAAACCACCTTGTTCGATAAGCGGCTTCAGGGCTGTCAGGAGTTGGCTGGTCAGGCTATCAGCAACAGCAACCAGGTTGCGATTACGGTATTCACCCAACACAAAAGGATTCACGTCAGGTACTACCAGCGGGACATCGTGTTCCATGGCGAACAGGCCACTGGAGTCGATAACCAGGCAACCGGCATTCGTGGCTTCTTCAACATAACGCGCAGAAGCTTCAACACCCGCAACGAAGAACGCCAACTGAACCTGAGTCCAGTCAAATGATTCAGAATCCTGAACCATCACGTTTTTGCCTTCATAACGAATATTTTCACCGGCGCTTTCATTGCGCGCCAGGGCATACAATTCACCAACCGGGAACTGGCGTTCGGCAAGCAGTTCAATCACAGCTGCGCCTACGGCACCCGTGGCACCTAAAACGGCAATATTCCAGCCTTCAGACATGTTGGTTTACTCCAGACTTAAATAGCAGTATCTCCCCGGTGTAACGCCGGGGAGATGAGAAGGATTTTTTAACGCGCAGTGTGATAGGTGGCGCTAAAGCCTAGCTTTTGCAGCATTGTCGCTGCCGCTTCATCATCACACTGGATATACAGCGATGACCATTCACGGCGTTCCTGATAATTTTTGCGCAACTTGTCAAACTCACCAGGAATTCCTGCCACTTTACGCAGCGGGGCATCATCGCGGCGCACATCATACACCAGATGAACCAGTCTTTTGAGTGTTGCCTGATCAAGCGGGCCATGAAGGGTAATACGGCCAAATTCTGGGGCAGGAAGCAGAGTGTCTAAAGCCACCTGTTGTTTCTGACCAATAAACTCGCTAAATGCTTCAAACACTTGCGTGGTGCCACGCGCTTTACCTTCCAGCGTATAGCCCGCGATATGAGCGGTACCGATATCAACTTTCTCGAGCAGGGCTACATTTAGTGCAGGCTCCGGCTCCCAGACATCAAGTACCACACTCAGATGCTGACCATTCTCCAGACATTTAAGCAACGCCACGTTATCCACAACTGGGCCACGGCAGGCGTTGATCAAAATGGAGCCAGGTTTGAGGCTTGAAATCAGTTTCTCGTCAGCAAGATGCAGCGATTTGTACGCACCGTCTTTAAACAATGGCGTATGGAACGTCAGAACATCCGCTTCGCGCACCAATTGTTCCAGTGAAACAAAATCACCTTTATCACCGCGGTCGGCACGAGGTGGGTCACAAAGCAGCGTACGAACGCCAAAAGCTTCGAGACGCGCCTGCAAACGCGAGCCTACATTACCGACACCAACAATACCTACGGTGCGGTCGGTAAGCTTGAAACCGTCGCGTTCAGCAAGCATTAACAGTGAGGAGAAGACATACTCAACTACGGCAATGGCGTTACAACCGGGAGCGGCCGAAAATGCGATACCCGCGCGCTCAAGGTAGTTTTCGTCAACGTGGTCAGTGCCAGCCGTTGCCGTACCGACAAACTTTATCCCTTTGTCATCGAGTAAATCAGCATTCACTTTGGTGACTGAACGCACCATTAACGCATCGGCATCAGCCAGTTCGGATACGGGAATTGGGCGGCCAGGAACAGCGGTTACGTCGCCAAGGCGACTGAACAATTCACGTGCATAGGGCATGTTTTCGTCAACGAGGATTTTCACGTTAGCTACCTGTTCGGTTAATCGTCGAGAATAAGCCCGATAGTGTGCCATAATCTGGCGTCCTGGCATACTTGAGCCAGGGATCGACAAAGGATTTAAGCCTATGCAACCCATTCAGGGGGCGACAGCACGTCCTCCGGGGGAACCACCCTCCCCAACTTCAGCGGCAGGTGAGTTTCCGCTTTCTACACAGCAACGTACCGTTCTGGAACGTTTGATTACACGTCTTGTTGCGCTTAACCAGCAACAAAGTGCCGAAGTGTGGGCGGGATTAAAACATGACCTCGGGCTAAAAGGTGAAACGCCATTGTTATCGCGTCACTTCCCCGCGGCTGAACAAAATCTGAATCAGCGTCTCAATAATGCTCAAACAACCCATGCCACGCGTCAGGTTGTGCAACAGCTCAGCGAGTTGCTATCACAGGGCAATAATCGACAGGCTGTGAGTGATTACATTCGCCAACAGTTTGGGCAAACGGCCCTTAGCCAGCTCACGCCAGAACAATTAAAAAGCGTACTGACGTTATTGCAAAATAACCAGTTGGCTATCCCGCAGCCACAGCAGCGCCAGGCGACAGATCGACCGTTGTTGCCTGCAGAACATAACACTTTAAATAAACAAGTCGCCAAACTCACAGCTGCAACGGGTGAGTCAGGAAAACTTATCTGGCAATCAATGCTTGAGCTTTCGGGGGTGAAAACAGGTGAGTTGATTCCTGCAAAACATTTCACGCTGCTGAGCACCTGGTTACAGGCAAGGCAAACCCTGAGCCAACAGCAAACGCCTACGCTGCATACCATCCAGGCCGCGCTAAAGCAGCCTCTGGAACCAGCAGAATGGAAAGAGATTACCGATTATTCTCAGCAACGTTTTCAGGCCTCACCGCAGTCGTTACTGACTACTGCGCAAGTGCAGGATATTTTGAACCAGATCTTTTTGAAGCGAGCAGAACGGCAACCGGCCTCGCCTGAAGTGCAAAATATTCAGCCCATCGCCAGCCCAATTTGGGCGCCATTTATTGAACCGATGAAGGTAATAAGTGCCCGCCCAGGCCTGGCACTTATCGCACTGATTGTGGTGATGGTTTTGTTCTGGATAGTGATTTAATCATTAGCCACCCAGCCTCGGGTGGCTATGGTTACTTGCGAAAGGCGATGAGTGTAACCACAATCCCGACCGCCGCGGAAATTGCTCCAGCCAAAAATACCGACGGATAACCCATCGAGGTTGCCAACAATCCGGTCAACGGCCCTGCGACACCGTACGAGATATCCTGAAACGCCGCATAGCCACCAAGCGCCGTACCGCGTACCTGAGCTGGTACACGTTTCACTACTTCAACACCCAGTGCAGGGAAGATTAACGAGCAGCCACAACCCGTCAACGCAGCACCGATTAGCGCAACGCCTGCTCCCGGTGCCTGCCAGAGTAAAACCAAACCGGCAGTTTCAATCGCCAACGAGACCAGTGCCACTCTTACACCACCAAATCTGTCGGGCATCCAACCAAACAGCACACGCATCAGCACAAAAGCGCCACCAAAAGCGGTCAGCGTAAAGCCTGCCCAAGCCCAGCCGTTCGATGCAAAGTAAAGTGAGACAAAAGTGCCGATCACGGCAAAACCCACGCCTTGTAGTGCAAGACCCATCCCCGGTTTCCAGATAAGGCCAATCACAGTAAACAGCGATGGGCGCTCGCCTTTATGCGCAGGCACCGCACGAACGCGGCCATTAAACGCCCAGGCAACCAGCGGCAGTGCTATCGTCGATACACCCAACGCGACAAACCCCCAGTGGCTATTGAGCAGCAACCCAAGCGGTGCACCCGCTGCCAGTGCGCCATAAATCGCCATCCCATTCCAGGACATTACTTTGCCGGAACGTGCCGGGCCAACCAGGCCCAGTCCCCAGGTAAGGTTGCCGGTAAGCAACTGGCTTTCACCGAAACCGAGAATCAAACGGCCAACAATCAACAGGCCGAATTTCGCCATCGGCTCAACGGGCAATAGCGCCGCCAGCAGATAAGCGACGCCAGCAAATGCGCATGCGCACATCCCCTGTAACGTCGAACGCTTCGCTCCTTGCTGGTCGGCCAGACGCCCGGCATAACCGCGGGTTAACACTGTTGCCAGGAACTGAATGCCTACGGCAATCCCTACCATGGTGTTACCAAACCCAAGCTCATGGTGAACAAAAAGCGGAATAACAGGCAACGGCAAGCCAACCGTCATATAGGTGAGAAACACCGCGAAGGTAATGCTGAATAAGGACTTATTTTCGGATTTGCTATTTTTAAGCTGAGAATCAATCAATGCAGACATGCTGCTTACTCCATTTATCGCAGAGTAAGGCGAGGTAACCACCCACGCCCTTTCCCTCTGAACGTTCAGATTAAGGGTGCGTTGGTTGACGTTGAACGCTTACGCATTATCAGAACGATAATGTTATTGCGCGAATAGTGCCTTCAGCCATTGATGCTGTCAATAATTGTGAACAGCAAAAAAAAACGGGGCGCCATAGGCACCCCGTTCGTCATTCTCACTGTTAGTGATGAATTAAGCTTTAACTTTACGCATCACAAGTGTTGCGTTAGTCCCACCGAAACCGAAGCTGTTAGACATAACAGTATTCAGTTGACGCTCGGTAGTTTCAGTCACGATGTTCAGGCCAGCAGCCTGCTCATCCAGCTGTTCAATGTTAATGCTTGGCGCGATGAAACCGTGCTCCAGCATCAGCAGAGAGTAGATAGCTTCCTGAACGCCTGCGGCACCCAGAGAGTGACCGGTCATCGCTTTGGTCGCAGACATTGCTGGTGAGTTGTTACCGAAGACTTCTTTGATTGCGCCCAGTTCTTTCACATCGCCAACCGGCGTAGAAGTCCCGTGGGTGTTCAGGTAGTCAATCGGGGTATCAACACCGTGCATTGCCATCTTCATGCAACGCACAGCACCTTCACCAGATGGAGCAACCATATCTGCGCCATCAGACGTTGCGCCGTAACCAACGATTTCAGCGTAGATGTGTGCGCCACGAGCCAGAGCGTGCTCCAGTTCTTCAACCACAACCATACCGCCGCCGCCTGCGATAACGAAACCGTCACGGCTCGCATCATAGGTTCGGGACGCTTTGTCCGGCGTTTCGTTATATTTGGTAGACAGTGCGCCCATTGCATCGAACTCACAGGCCATTTCCCAGCACAGCTCTTCGCCGCCGCCAGCAAATACGATGTCCTGTTTGCCCAGCTGAATTTGCTCAACAGCATTACCGATACAGTGCGCAGAAGTCGCACATGCGGAGCTGATTGAGTAGTTCACACCGTGAATTTTGAACGGAGTAGCGAGACATGCGGAAACCGCAGAACCCATCGCTTTGGTCACAACATAAGGACCAACCGCTTTCAGGCCGCGCGGGCTACGCATTGCGTCTGCGCCGAACACCTGAGATTTAGAAGAACCACCGGAACCTGCAATCAGGCCCACACGAGGGTTGCTTTGATAAACTTCTTCTTTCAAACCAGCATCTTCAATAGCTTGCTGCATTGAAAGGTAAGCATAGACAGAGGCATCGTTCATGAAACGGACGACTTTACGGTCAATCAGGCCGGTGGTGTCCAGTTTAACGTTACCCCACACGTGGCTGCGCATTCCAGAATCTTTGAATTCTTGAGAGAAAGTGATCCCCGGGCGACCTTCACGCAGAGATGCCAGGACTTCCTGCTGGTTGTTACCGATGCTGGAAACAATGCCCAGACCAGTAATCACTGCACGTTTCATTCAATACCTCTTCTACTGCACTATTAGGATTTCGACAGGCACAATAGCGTACACTTGTACGCCGAACAAGTCCGATCAGCCAAATCAGTCTGAAATTTGCACCGCTTCGCACACATCGTTATGATCGTTACACTGCCTGCCAGACGAGTAACTTACGTGAAACAGTCCCCAATACAATCTGCAAACCTGGACTTTAATGAAGAGGGTACACCTGTATCCCGAGAGTTCGACGACGTGTACTTCTCTAATGATAATGGACTGGAGGAAACTCGTTATGTATTTCTGGGAGGAAACCGTCTAAATGAGCGTTTTGCTACCCATGAGCGTTCGCTGTTTGTAGTCGGTGAAAGTGGTTTCGGCACCGGTCTTAACTTTTTGACTTTATGGCAAGCTTTTGAAGATTTTTGCAAAAATCAGCCTCAAGCCACCCTCAAACGCCTGCACTTTATTAGCTTTGAAAAATTCCCTCTGACCGTAAAAGATTTACGTGCAGCTCATGCCCATTGGCCTGAACTTGCCGATTTTGCGCAGCAATTACAGCAACAGTGGCCACTGCCAATCGCAGGCTGCCACCGCATTTTGCTGGCGGAAGGCCGCGTTACTCTCGACCTTTGGTTCGGTGATATCGATGAACTGATACCGCAATTAGATGACACTTTAAATAATCAGGTAGACGCCTGGTTCCTTGATGGTTTCGCTCCGTCAAAAAATCCGGATATGTGGACGCCACAGTTGTTCAACGCGATGGCGAAATTGGCGCGCACGGGCAGCACGCTGGCGACATTTACCTGCGCCGGGTTTGTACGCCGTGGCTTAATTGATGCCGGTTTCGCGATGACCAAAACCAAGGGTTTTGGCCGCAAACGCGAAATGCTGGTTGGGGTAATGGAAGGTGCGATCGAAACGCCAGCACGCACGCCCTGGTACGCGCGCCCTTCGTCACAAGCACAAGAGGTTGCCATTATTGGCGGTGGCGTTGCCAGCGCCCTGCTGTCTCTCGCTTTGCTGCGTCGCGGCTGGCAGGTCACGCTCTACTGCGAAGATGCTGCTCCGGCGCTCGGTGCCTCCGGCAACCGCCAGGGTGCGCTTTACCCATTGCTCAATACACACAGCGCAACTCTGACAAACTTTTTCAGTGCCGCATTTACCTTTGCCCGCCGCATGTATGACTCATTGCCCGTCGATTTTGATCATGACTGGTGTGGCGTTACGCAACTTGGCTGGGACGAAAAGAGTCAGCATAAAATCGACCAGATGCTGAGCCTGGAATTTCCCGATGCTCTCGTTCATGCCGTCGACGCAGAAACGGCGACAAAACTTTGCGGTTTAGAAACCGGCCATGGTGGAGCAACCTACCCTCTTGGTGGTTGGCTGTGCCCGGCACAACTTACATCCGGTGCACTGGCGATGGCCGAAAATTTGGGTCTAAAAACGCATTACCAGCATCGCGTTGAAGGACTCACCCAAACGCCTGACGGATGGGATTTATCAATTGCCGAGCAGGAAACAAAACGGCATGCGGCAGTGGTATTAGCCAACGGTTTTAAAGTGAGCAAATTCTCACAAACCGAAAAATTGCCATTCTCGGCCGTGGGTGGTCAGGTCAGCCATATTCCCACCAGCCCGTCACTTTCAAAATTACGCCAGGTGTTGTGCTACGACGGCTATCTGACGCCGCAAAACCCGAATAATCAGCAGCATTGCATCGGCGCAAGTTACCATCGTGGCGTGGAAGAGATGCATTATAACGAGGAAGATCAGCTGCATAACCGTCAGCGTTTGCTTAACTGCCTGCCGGATATGGAGTGGCCACAGGAAGTGGATGTTAGCGCCACTGAAGCACGCTGTGGCGTGCGTTGTGCCACGCGCGACCATATGCCGCTTGTAGGAAGTGTCCCTCGCTACGATGACACGCTCGAAACCTACGCAACACTTGTTGAAAACCATGACAACGCCGAAACCGCTCCGGTTTATGACAATCTTTTTATGTTGGCGGCTCTGGGTTCAAGGGGATTATGCAGCGCGCCATTGGCGGCAGAAATTCTGGCAGCTCAAATGAGCGATGAACCGGTTCCGATGGATGCTGAAACGCTTGCTGCGCTCAATCCAAATCGATTCTGGGTGCGCAGGTTACTGAAAGGAAGAGAAGTTAAATAGATTTGAGATTTTGCCCTCTCCCAATAAAGGAGAGGGCAAAAGACTTAGAACTTAGCCTTCTGATACAAATTGTCCCACATGCTCAATACTAAAGACTGATCACGCGGTGAAAGCTCACCTGCCTGAATCGCTTTTTCCAGACTACCTGATACCGCAGTATTAAGTGCTTCAGGGCTATGGTCTTCACCATGCTCCAGATCAGCTACCGCCAGAGTCAGATGGCCACGCAGATAACCGCTGGCAAACAGCTCGTCATCACTGGCCGTCTCAACCATTTCATCAATTAGCGCCAGAATGCGTGTCTCAAATTCAGCGATCATCGTACTTCCTCATCATTTTCAGGTTTTTATCCCCGTCATACTTCAAGCCGCAGACGCGTTGACTGCATCCATTCTCCCCAGTCACATAGTTAGCTATGCTCCTGTGAAGAATGGATTTGTCGCCTTCCTGCAACTAGAATTATTTAGGGGATGTCTAAAGGTCTTCCGGCCACGGAAAATGCTCAGCGGCCAGCGCTGGAGTTTTGTAATATTCCCGCAGCGCTTCAATCAGTTTTGCCGTACGAGCCGGGATACCTTCTTGCAGGTAAATCATCACCTGCGCATGCACACGGCGCTGGAACGCGATTCTGTCCGGGTCAACATCGCCGCTCAGGTTATCGCAGCTCACATTGAACGGGAAATTTGCTGCCACGCACAGTAACCATTCTTGGGCTTGCGGCTTCACTTCCACGTCTTCGAATTTACTTTGTGTTTCGGCATCACGCCCATCCGGGCAATACCAATAACCGAAATCCACCAGTTCACGGCGCGCTTTGCCCGCAATAAGCCAGTGAGAAATCTCATGCATTCCGCTGGCGTAATAGCCGTGAGCAAACACCACGCGGTGATAAGGAATTTCTTCATCTGCTGGAAGATAGATCGGTTCGTCGTCGCCTTTAATCAGACGTGTATTAAATTCGTCTTTAAAACAGTTATCGAAAATATCGATAAGTTCCTGATAATGGTGTTCTGTCGTTATTGTCATATTTGCTGTCGTCATCTTAAGCTACCCCCAACCAATGGAGGATCTCCGGTCCGTGGCTATCAAATAAGAGTTTGGCGCTCATCACCGCCGACACGATAACTATCATCGGACGGATCAGTTTTTGCCCTTTACTCAACACGAGGCGTGATCCCATTCGCGCCCCTAAGAACTGCCCGGCCATCATTACAAAACCGGTTCCCCAAATCACTTTCCCGCCAATGATAAACAAAAGCAGGCCGCCGAGGTTTGATGTAGCGTTTAATACTTTGGCGTGAGCCGTAGATTTTGCGAGGTTAAAGCCGCACAGCGTGACGAACGCCAACGCATAAAAAGAGCCCGCACCAGGGCCAAAGAAACCATCGTAGAAACCGACGCATCCCCCTGCAACCAGCGCAAATGGCAGGCCGTATAAACGGCGCTGCCTGTCTTCTTCACCGAGTTTTGGCATCAGTAAAAAGTACAGACCAATGCAGATCACCAGCAGCGGCAAGATTTGGCGCAGCACGTCTGATTTGACGTATTGAACCAGCAATGCCCCGGTTGTTGAGCCGATAAAGGTCATCAGAATATTAAGTTTCTGATCTTTCAGGCTCACCACTTTGCGGCGAATAAAATAAATTGAGGATGAAACTGAACCACCGCACGCCTGAAGCTTATTCGTTGCCAGTACATGTGCGGGTGACATTCCCGTCGCCAATAATGCAGGGACAGTAATCAAACCGCCGCCGCCCGCCAGTGAATCAATAAACCCTGCAAGCATGGCGACAAAAAACAGCACCACCAGCGTCAGGGGGGAAACCATAAACCATTCCATGAACTTATCCGTTAGAGAACGTGCTCATCCAGCAAAGCCTGACAAGAGGCCGGTAAAGGGGGCGGAGTTTTCTTTTTCGGCACACTGCTGCCTGGAGGTGGTGGCACAAACCAGCTTTGCAGCTC
This sequence comes from Buttiauxella sp. BIGb0552, assembly GCF_004366275.1. Lineage (NCBI taxonomy): Bacteria > Pseudomonadati > Pseudomonadota > Gammaproteobacteria > Enterobacterales > Enterobacteriaceae > Buttiauxella > Buttiauxella sp. BIGb0552. The sequence goes on along the minus strand of NZ_SODY01000004.1, from coordinate 248,726 downwards.
AGCACCACAGCCGTCGCCTGGCGGCGGTAATGGCTGATCTTCACACTCGAGGCTATCTGCCGGGCAACGCAGGCGAACATGCATATGCGCACGATGCGCAAACCACGGGCGCACTTTACGCAGCCAGTCGCGATCGGCACCCGCATCCAGACACAATTGTTGCTTGATAGCCGGATTGACAAAGATCCGCGTGACGTCGTTATCTTTAGCTGCAAGTTTAATCAGGCTGCTGATTTCTGGCTGCCACAAACGCGGCACCACATGCTGATTATCACTGGCGACTAAGTCCAGCGCTTGCGGTTTAAGAAGCTGAGCCGAGGTCCAGCGAGCTTTGGGGAGTTGCAAAAAAATATCAACATCCAGGCCGCTTTGGTGGCTGGCATGGCCCGAGCTAAAACGCCCACCCGCTGCCATTCCCATATCACCTATCAGCAACGTGCCAAGGCCCAGTTGTGTTGACTGGTTGCTGAGGCGCTGAATAAACATCACTAAATCAGGATGGCCGAAATAGCGACGTTGGTCCTGTCTCATCACCTGATAGCGAGGATCGTTGAGCGGCAACTCGTGGGCACCCACAATGCAGCCGTTAGAGAATGCACCAATAGATTGCGGGCTTCCCGCAATGGGATGACTAATTTTCTGCCACGGCGTCGCGGCGAAAGTAGCGGTACTGGCAAGTAATGCCAGCAGCCCCACGAGTGTTTTTTTCATCGCATTACCAGCGCGGCAAAGGGAAAGTCACGTCACCGTTTTGAGCACGCTGACGCAGCATATGATCCATCAATACAATCGCTACCATGGCTTCGGCAATCGGAACCGCACGAATACCCACACAAGGATCATGGCGACCACGCGTGACCATCTCAACTTCTTCGCCTTCGCGGTTGATGGTGCGGCCTGGGACCATAATGCTGGAAGTCGGTTTCAGCGCCATGTTAGCCACAATCTGCTGGCCGCTGCTGATGCCACCCAGAATGCCGCCAGCATGGTTGCTCTGGAAACCTTCTTTGGTGATTTCGTCGCGGTTCTGGCTACCTCGCAGATTTACCACGCCAAAGCCTTCGCCAATTTCCACACCTTTCACAGCGTTAATGCTCATCAGCGCATGGGCGATATCAGCATCTAAGCGGTCAAATACAGGTTCGCCAAGGCCTGGCGGCACGTTATCCGCGACCACGGTAACTTTCGCACCAATGGAGTCGCCTTCTTTTTTCAGCGCACGCATCAGCTCATCAAGCGTTTCAATCTTGTCTGGATCAGGGCAGAAGAACGGGTTCTGCTCGACTTGATCCCAATCTTTGATTTCTAACGGCACGTCGCCCATTTGCGTCAGGCAACCACGAATAATAATGCCGTATTTATGCGCCAGGTATTTTTTAGCAATCGCCCCAGCCGCAACACGCATCGCGGTTTCACGAGCTGAAGAACGGCCACCGCCACGATAATCGCGCAGGCCATATTTTTGTTCGTAGGTGTAATCTGCATGCCCCGGACGGAACACGTCTTTGATAGCGCTGTAATCTTGCGAGCGCTGATCGGTATTTTCAATCAACAGACCGATGCTGGTGCCGGTAGTGACACCTTCAAATACACCGGAAAGGATCTTAACCTGATCGGGTTCGCGGCGTTGCGTGGTGTAGCGTGAAGTCCCCGGGCGGCGGCGGTCGAGATCGTGTTGTAAATCGGCTTCGGTCAGCGGGATGCCTGGCGGCACACCATCAACGATACAACCCAGTGCGACACCGTGGGATTCACCAAATGTCGTTACGCGAAATACTTGTCCGATAGAATTTCCTGCCATTTTTCACGGCTCCTTACCGTTGTTATTTTCGTTGTGTTGTCAGCAAAAGAAGACGGGCCATAAGGCCCGTCTGCGCAGATTAATCTTTGTAAATGCTGAAGTGTTCACGCGCATCAATAAGCTGCGATTTGGTCAGCATAAACACACCGTCACCGCCGTTATCGAACTCAAGCCAGGTGAACGGCACATCAGGGTACTGGTCCATCAGATGTACCATGCTGTTCCCGACTTCACAAATCAGGATACCGCCATCGGCGAGGTAGTCCGGTGCACAAGCCAGAATACGACGTGCCAGTTTCAGGCCATCTGTACCGGCAGCTAAACCTAATTCAGGTTCGAAGTGGAACTCACCCGGCAGGTCAGACATATCTTCTGCATCCACATACGGTGGATTAGTCACGATAATGTCGTACTGCACTTTTGGCAGGTCACGGAACAGGTCGGAGCGAATTGGCGTAACCTGGTTTTCCAGGCCGTGCTCGGCGATGTTTTGCTCAGCCACTGCCAGCGCATCAAGAGAAATATCGACCGCATCCACTTCCGCATTGTGGAATTCGTAAGCACAGGCGATAGCGATACAGCCGCTGCCGGTACACATATCCAGAATGTGGAGAGGTTCGTCGTTGAAAAGACCCGCGAAACGATTGGTGATCAGTTCACCAATTGGGGAACGTGGCACCAGCACACGCTCATCAACATAAAACTCATGGCCACAGAACCAGGCTTTATTGGTCAGGTAAGCCACCGGGATACGCTCGTTAACGCGGCGAATCACACGCTCAACGATGCGATGACGCTCGCTTGGTGTCAGGCGTGCGGTACGCATATCTTCAGGAATATCCAGCGGCAGATAGAGACTTGGCAGCACTAACTGAACGGCTTCGTCCCACGGGTTATCCGTGCCGTGGCCATACCAGACGTTGGCGGCGCTAAAACGACTGACTGCCCAGCGCAGCATATCCTGAATGGTGTGCAGCTCATTAACTGCCTCATCGACGAAAATTTTATCCACGTTGCCCTCCGCAGGCCGTTCGCGCTAGTTCAATAATCGGCTAGTTTGCCATGAAGACCACGACAAATCAGCATTTCAATAGCTGTCACAGCGGCTAAAATTGCGTTTTATTTAGTGATGGACGGCAAACCAGGTAAACTGACCGCAAAACAGGTGCGAGACGATAAAGTCGAGACGAGAAATAGATGAAAAAGAAAACTCCGCTCAGCGTTGATGATCAGAACCTTTTCCGTGATTTGATGAGCGGCACAAAAAAATTGGCTCAGGACACGATTGTTCACCGTCCGATGCGTAAGAAAGTGCAGGAAGTGCCGGTGAAACGGCTATTGCAGGAACAGGCTGATGCCAGCCATTATTTTTCTGATGAATTCCAGCCGCGCCTGGCAACAGAAGGTCCCACGCGTTACGTGCGCGAAGATGTCAGTCATTTCGAGCTGAAAAAAATTCGCCGGGGTGATTATTCGCCAGAATTATTCCTCGATTTGCATGGCCTGACACAGATGCAGGCAAAACAGGAATTAGGCGCGTTGATTGCGGCATGTCGGCGTGAGCACGTATTTTGCGCCTGCGTTATGCACGGGCATGGTAAGCACGTGTTGAAGCAGCAAACGCCGCTGTGGCTGGCACAGCACCCGCACATTATGGCATTCCACCAGGCACCGAAAGAGTACGGTGGTGACGCAGCGTTGTTGGTGTTGATTGAAATCGAAGAGTGGCTGCCGCCGGAGTTGCCATAATCCTGAGTCCGCATCCCGGGCCTCAGAAATACAAAGAGCCGCTATATATAGCGGCTCTTTTTTCATGCTTACGGCAATCAGATAGCTTTAGCTACCTTCAAATTACACGGACTCATCTGCCAGTTGAACACGCCTTTCCCGGTTTCAGGATCAAGTGTGACATTGGCAATAGCCGAAGTACTGAACATCGGTGGTGTTTCCTCTGGGCACAGCTCAGACACCAAATAACCGACTAGCGGTAGGTGAGAAATCACCAGCGCCGACTCAACCCCTTCATTGGCCAGGGCTTGCAAATAGCAGCTCACCAGACCTACATCGCCGCACGGCGTCAATTCCGGCAGAATGTCTTCTTTACCTGGAAGAGTCAGTGCTTCCCGCACAACATCCAGGGTTTGTTCGGCTCGCAGATAAGGGCTCACCAGAACACGTTCGATATCCACAACCTGACCTTTCAACCAGGTCGCCATTACTCGGGATTCATCACAACCACACTGGGTGAGTGGACGTACCGAGTCACTGGCGGCATCGAGAGCTGCGTCGCCGTGACGCATGATAAAAACTTGCATATTGCACCGCTTTTGTTAACCAGGAATGCTTGAATTCCCCTAAAACTTCGAAGGTGAAATTCAGCAGCCGGGCATTGTGCCTTATCCGTACATCGAATGAAACGCTGTTTTTTACCTCAATGGTGCAAGTATAGTCAATCACTGTTCGTTAAGTGAGCGACCAGCATCCATTCACCGAACCATATAATCATGATTCTTTGACTACATTTCCTTCACCAGGGTTCACTTTTCCCCAGAAATTTCGTTGCTCTTCCACCATTTGTAAAAGTCTTTCACAGGGAGTAAAACGCTCCCCGTACTGACTGGCCAGGCGTTGCAGTTGTGCGACGACTTCACCCGCTCCCAGGGTGTCCATATAGCGGAACGGGCCACCGAGGAACGGTGGAAAACCAATACCAAACACGCCACCGATGTCACCATCGCGGGCACTGCGAACAACACCTTCATCTACGCAACGAGCCGCCTCATTAAGCATCATCATCACGCAGCGTTGTGCGATTTCTTTTTCTGCCAGTTGCCCTTTAGGTGAAACACCAAGCAGGGTATAGATTGCAGGGTCAACCTGCTTTTTGCTTCTACTCCCTTTCCCTGAATAAAGATAGAAACCACGCCCGTTTTTTCTACCTTTGCGATCGTCATTCAATATTGCTGCAATTTCTGCCGGTGCGGCAAAACGATCTCCGTAAGCTTGCTGAAGTATAGGACTAATTTTAGTCCCCACATCAATTCCCACCTCATCCAAAAGTTGGATTGGGCCAACAGGAAAACCAAACGCCACCAGCGCATTATCAATCTTATCGACAGGCTCCCCTTCCACGAGGCAACGCATCGCTTCGTTAACATACGGTGCCAGAATACGGTTGACGTAAAACCCGGCGCTGTCGCCAACGACAATCGGTGTTTTGCCCTGTTTTTTGGCAAGCTGAACAGTTGTGGAAATGGTTTCCGCACTGGTTCGGGCATGCGGGATCACTTCGACCAGCGGCATTTTATCGACCGGGCTGAAATAGTGCAGACCAATCACTTGCTCCGGACGTGCGGCATTGGCCGCAATATCAGCAATCGGCAGCGAAGAAGTGTTGGACGCGAAAATGGTATGCGGCGCAGCGTTCTGTTCAATTTCCGCGACCATCTTTTGCTTGAGAGCGAGATCTTCAAAAACCGCTTCCACAACGATGTCTCGATTGTGGAAACCGTGATAATCGGTACCACCGGAGATACGCGCCATTTCACGCTGGCGCTCAGCCGCTTTCATATGTCGACGGCGTACCTTTTTATCCAGCAAGTCCCAGCTATATTTCAACGCATGGTTAATACCATCGTTATTAATGTCTTTGATACGTACGGGCAATTTGCCTTTAGTCGCGGTGACAAAAGCAATCCCACCGCCCATCAAACCACCACCGAGCACACCCACAGCTTTAATCGGACGCGGTGGTGCATCAGCGCCGTGCTCTTTTTTAAGCTCCGTGCTAGCAAAAAATAACCCGCGTAATGCCGCAGATTGCGGACTCATCGCCAGCTCGCCAAACGCTTTCGCCTCTGATTCGTAACCGCTGAAACTCCCCTGCCCCAGACCGATTTTAATGACATCAATAATGCGCTGCGTAGCAGGGTAATTACCGCGAGTTTTTTGCTCAGTTTTCTTACTCACCATGCTGAACAATAAAGAACGCCCAAGCGGACCGGCTAAAATACGTTCACGAACCGGCAATGTGCGCGATGCCTGACGGCCTTTGCCCACCAGCTCAACTGCTGCCGTGAGCAGAATTGACTGCGGCACAACTTCATCCACCAGCCCCAGTTTCAGTGCCTGACGCGGGCGTAATTGTTTGCCGGTCAGAATCATATCGAGGGCGTGACTGACGCCAATCAAACGCGGCAGGCGCTGCGTACCGCCAGAACCCGGCAGTAGACCGAGCTGCACTTCCGGAAGCCCCAGTTTTGTTTTCTCATCATCGGTACAAATTCGCGAATGACATGCCAGCGCCAGCTCCAGCCCACCGCCGAGACACGCACCGTGAATCGCAGCGATGACCGGGATCGGCAACGCGGCAATTTCCGCCATGATTTGCTGTCCCTGGTGTGCCAGTGCCTGCGCTTCTTGTGCACTCTTGCAGCTTGCAATCATGTTTATGTCAGCACCCGCAATAAAGTTATCCGGCTTGCCAGAGATAAATATCAGCCCCTGCAATGCAGTGTTATCGCGAACCTGTTTGATGATGTTGTGCACTTGCGGGCCGAACGACGCTTTTAGCGTGTTCATCTTTTCGTCCAGCACGTCAATTGTCACCACCGCGATATTGTCGAGGCGGATATGTAAGTTGAAAGCAGAAACCTGTTCCATTATTCGGCCTCCAGAACCATTGCCGCACCCAAACCACCTGCCGCGCAGGCGGTGACCAGGCCAAATCCACCACCACGGCGGCGCAATTCATGCAAGGTTTGAGTGATCATACGCGCGCCCGTTGCAGCAAACGGATGGCCGTAAGCAATCGAGCCACCGAGTACGTTAAATTTAGAGTCGTCGACTTCGCCAGTAGCGTGAGCGCGGCCTAATACATCGCGAGCAAAACGTTCGCTGGCGAGCATTTGTAAGTTTGCCAGCGTTTGCGCGGCAAAGGCTTCGTGCATATCGAAAAGCGTCAGGTCATTGAGCGTGATGCCCGCGCGCTCAAGCGCCAGCGGAGTGGCCCACGCCGGCCCAAGCAGCATATCTTTCCAGACATCCACGGCGGTGAACGCATAGCTGCGTAAATAGCCCAATGGCTTCAGGCCCAACTCTTTGGCGCGCGATTCCGTCATCAAGATAATAGCAGCCGCACCATCGGTTAATGGCGTGCTGTTTGCCGCGGTAACTGTGCCGTGTTTACGGTCAAAAGCCGGACGTAGCTTCGCGTAATCAGCAATTGAGGAGTTTTGGCGAACGTTGTTATCTTCGTTGAAAGGCTGGCGATATGGCGGAATGAAGGCGGTCATCACTTCATCCGCCAGTTTCCCTTCCTTCCAGGCAATAGCGGCTTTAGTGTGGGAGCGATGCGCCAGCGCATCTTGTTGCTCACGCGTAATCCCGTGAGTTTTCGCCATTTGCTCGGCGGTGTCACCCATGCGTAAGCCCGTTGAATATTCTGCAACCGCAGGCGGCACCGGCAACAAATCACGCGGGCGTAAACGAGAGAATAATTTCAGGCGCTGGCCCAAAGTACGCGCCTTGTTCACATCCACCAATGTGCGGCCTAACTTTTTGCTGACGCCAATCGGCAGCACCGACGAAGAATCAGCACCGCCGGCAATACCTGCACGAATAGTGCCCGCCATTAAACTCTCAGCGACATTTGCCACTGCCTGGAAGCTGGTCGCACAGGCACGGCTAACGCTGTAGGCATCGGTATGCACACTCATTCCGGTGCCGAGGACAATCTCGCGGGCGATGTTTGGCGCTTCTGGCATCTGGACAACCTGGCCGAAAACCAGCTGTTCAATCATTTCCGGGGGAATTTCGCTGCGTGCCAGCAGTTCGCTGACCACCATATTGCCGAGATCGACAGCAGGTATGCCGTGAAACGCGGTAGCCTGGCGGGCAAATGGGGTGCGTAACCCACTGATAATAGCAATACGGTCGCCCTGACGGGTTACCAGCGGAAGTGCCTGACTCATAAAACTCCCCTGTTCTTCCCGGCGTCTATGAATCTACAGCGATGTTGCTGTAACTGCATATTTCTGGGAATAAAATTGTAAACGACCAATAGTGGTCTGACCTGATCACAGTTTTAACTAAAAAGTTACAATCAGCCAACCGGGGGACTAAAAAATTGGGAGGGGGAACACGCTTTAAGAGAGGAAAATGACGCTCTCGGGAACGAGAGCGCCAGGAAATATTAACGCAGGCCGAGCTGGAAGATCATGGTTTCAGCCTGGCAGCTGAAAGTGAAATCGATATCCAGACGAACGCCGTCAGCTTCTTCGGTGTAACGCGGAACAATCTGGCAAGGTTCTGATTCTGCGGCACGTGCTTTCTCGGTCAGCGCAGCCAGAGTTTCGTCAGCTTCAGCGCGGGTCGCGAACACGCGGCTGTATGTTGCTGTGCAGTCGGTGTTGTCGATGATAGAGCCGACATCAATACAGCAGCAAACCGGGGTTTCATCAGCAGTGTTCTTACTCATTTTATGATTTCCTCTGTATTTAAAAGGCAAAATGTTTTCAACGAATCTTGTCTATTTTACGCTCCCTGTTGAAGCGACTCCAGTCGTTAATCTTGTCAAAATCCGTAAGTGACCCAAATCACACTTAAAAATGATCTAAAACAAGATTCACCCATTTTGCTAAGTGACGAAGAACCCGATTTTGCCAGGCAGATCTCGTTTCGACGATCAAATTTGAAAATTCTTAGATACAAACTTGCAACATCCTATCTGGTCAGACCTATACTCTCGCCACTGGTCTGCTTTCTATGTAACAGAACAGACCCTACTATTCGCGCTCCTGTTACGGTATGTAACATTGTTTGTATAAAAATAAATCCATTATGAGGTTTTGGTCATGAGCCAGAAAAACCTGTTTACAAAGTCAGCCCTAGCGGTTGCAGTGGCAATTGTCTCATCGCAGGCCTACTCAGCCGGCTTTCAATTAAACGAGTTCTCTTCCTCAGGCCTAGGCCGAGCTTATTCAGGGGAAGGTGCAGTTGCGGATAATGCGGGTTCTGCAAGCCGTAACCCTGCAACTATCATGATGTTTGACCGCCCTTCCTTCTCCGGCGGTGCAGTGTTTATTGATCCTGACGTGAATATTTCTGGTAGCTCGCCGTATACCGGACGTAGCACCGGTGCCGATAACATCGCGCCAACTGCGTGGGTACCGAACCTGCACTTTGTTGCGCCAATCAATGAGCAGTTTGGTTGGGGGGCTTCAGTTACCTCAAACTACGGTCTTGCTACAGAATTTAACAATAATTATATCGCTGGTGAATATGGTGGCAAAACCGATCTGACCACCCTAAACCTGAATCTTAGCGGTGCTTATCGTTTAAATGACAACTGGAGCTTTGGTCTTGGCTTTGATGCTGTTTACGCTAAAGCAAAAATTGAGCGTTACGCAGGTGAACAAACCGCGGGTGCTGGCCTTGCCACTCCCGGAACCCAAATCTCACACATGAAAGGTGACGAGTGGGGTTATGGCTGGAACGCAGGTATTCTTTATGAAATCGATAAAGATAACCGCTACGGCTTCACCTACCGTTCCGAAGTCAAAGTTGACTTCGATGGTGATTACAAAAGTAATATTCCAGCCCAAGCGAATGCTTTCCCTGGCGCAGGTACAGCTTTCCCATGGGGTACCAGCGGCCAAACTGTTCCAGGTTCTCTGACCCTGAACTTACCTGAAATGTGGGAGTTGTCCGGTTATAACAAAGTAGCGCCGCAGTGGGCTATCCACTATAGCGTGGCTTACACCAGTTGGAGCCAGTTCCAGGAACTGAAAGCCACTGGCACCAACGGACAGACTCTGTTCTATAAAGATGAAAGCTTCAAAGATGCGTACCGTATCGCTTTAGGTACCACCTACTTTATGGATAAAAACTGGACCTTCCGTACCGGTATCGCGTTCGATGACAGCCCAGTTCCGGCAGACAAACGTTCAATCTCTATTCCGGACCAGGATCGCTTCTGGCTCAGTGCTGGTACTACCTACGCATTTAACGACGATGCTTCTGTAGACCTGGGCGTTTCCTACATGCACGGTCAGCACGTTGAGATCAAAGAAGGCCCATATACCTTCCAGTCTGAAGGCAAAGCCTGGCTGTACGGTATGAACTTTAACTACGCATTCTAATAGTTAACAGTGATAAAAAAGGCGAAACCTCGGTTTCGCCTTTTTTATATTTATTACCCACTCAATGCTTACTGCGAGTCGATATCTTTCAAGTCATCTTCAATCGCAGCAGCATTCGGATTTGCTGCTGGTGAAAGCTTGCCACCGTTAGCAATAAAGTCGTGGCTCTGGAAGTAAGCTTCACGAACCAAAATGTACGGATCGGATGACTGCTTGAGCAAACCGTCAGAATCCAGCAATTGAGCACGTGTTTCGATGCCTTCAATCGTCCATTTGCCGATAGACATCGGCCAGGTCAGCCAGGACAGCAGCGGATAGAGTGTATCGACATAATCGCCGCCATCTTCACGTAGCGTGAAACTGCCATAGAACGGCAACTGCACGTACGGGCCGTAACCGACGCCATAATGACCTAGCGTAGAACCAAAGCGGTGCGGCTCTTCACGCTGCAGTTTCGGGTTCGCCATGCCAGCAACGTCAATGAAACCACCCATACCCAGCAATGAGTTCAGGAAGAAGCGCGTGAAGTGCACCATCCCCTGATACGGATTACCCTGAATGAAGTAGTTCACCATTACGGCGGGCTCTTCCAGGTTGCTGGTGAAATTGCTAATCCCATTACGCGCGGGTTGCGGCACATAATCACGCCACACCACAGCCACCGGGCGGACAACATACGGATCCAACACATTAAAGTTGAAGTTGTACATTGAACGGTTGAACCCTTCAAATGGGTCCGAGCGCCCCTGTGGCTCTTGATCGGCAGAGCTGGCGCACCCGACTAAAAGTGTCGTGGCCAGCGCCAGTCCGGTCAGGCGGAAATTCATATGTGTCTCCCTGTTATTATTTATCTGCGCTCTCAGGTTTGGTGCTGTCCATACCAGCTTGTGCAACCTGCGCCTGCTCGATGCTTCTTTGCACCACAGCCCGACGCTGGTCATTTGCCGGTAATACATTAAGCATGACTTGCCATGCACCAATTGCCTCGCGGTAATTTTGTTGTTCGAAAGCGCTAAATGCCAGCAGGCTGAGCACGCGAACATTTGTATGGTCCGTTTTAATGAGCTCTCGCAGCAGATTCCCACCCAGTTGGTTATCTTGCAGCGAGCCACTACGGGTCAATACTTCAGCATAGCCCAGCTTTACATTACTGTTAGTGGGCGACAGTTTATACGCATGTGCAAAAGCTTGTGTAGCGGTACTTGCGTTATTCAGAACCATACCAATTCGCCCCAGCATCATCCACCCCTCAATATTGTCAGGTTCGTGCTGCAACCGGGTGCGTAACCCAAGACCGAGATCGGCCATTTCAGCCATGTTCAGCGGCTCGGCTTCTGGGTCTAATGCGCGCTGTAACAATTGCGGTGTCTGATTTGTGACATTCTGCCAGGCTCGCACCTGCTTCCAGTCAGACGTTTTCAGATAAACGCCAACACTCACTACAATTAACACCACAGCACCGGGTGCGAAAAACCAGAAGTGGGCTTTCCTGGCTGCGGTTTGCAGCTGCGCACTTTCAGGTTCATCACTAAAATGGACCCGCCGTTTGCGGCTGCGCATCACAATCACACCCGCGCCACCAAGAATAAACAGCAATGGCAGCACCCATAAGACGATAGTGGCAGGCGTCAACGGCGGTTCGTATGTCACGAAATTGCCGTAGCGCTCAACCATGTAATCAATAATCTGCTGCTTCGTTTTGCCCTGCTGCATCAACTCATAAACTTTCAGACGCATGTCAGAGGCAATCATGGCATTGGAATCCGCAATGCTGTTGTTCTGGCATTTCGGGCAACGCAATTGCTCGGTAAGCTGGCGGAACTGCTGTTCTTGCGCTTCGTCTTTGAACTGGAAAGTGTCTATTGCCGCAAACACATTAAACGAGAACAGGAATGCGATGATAATTAGCCATCCACGCTTCATGCGCCTGCCTCCTTGTTGTATTTATCCCACAGCGGTTTTAATTCCTGCAGCCAGACGCGATCGTTAAGATCGCCCGCATGGCGATAACGAATGATCCCTTTTCCGTCGATCAAAAACGTTTCTGGTGCACCATAAACGCCCAGATCTAACCCCAGCATGCCGTTGCCATCAAACAGGCTTAGCGCGTACGGGTTGCCTAATTCATTCAGCCAGGTAATCGCTTTGCGGCGGTCATCTTTATAATTCATACCCACCACACGAACGCCCTGCGCTTTCAGGCCGTTGAGATATTGATGCTCTGCACGGCAAGTTGGGCACCAGGTCGCCCAGACATTTAGCAACAAGGGTTTGCCGTCTGTCAGCACTGCCTGGTCATAAGTTTTGCCGGGGTTTTCCAGCGACTCCAGGCGAAATACCGGAACAGATTTCCCTACCAGCGCCGATTCAAGATTCGTCGGATCATCGCCCTGCGCATTGCGTGCCAGTTGCCACAGTAGCATTGCCGCCAATAACAAAAACAAAACGAGCGGGATAAATAATATTTTGCGGTTCATGCGGCCTCCGGCATGTTTTTACGCTGGCGGTAACGCGGGTCAAATAAACAGAACAGCCCACCGATCGTCATTAATATTCCGCCCATCCAAATCCAGCGCACAAAAGGTTTGTAATAGAGGCGCACCGCCCAACTGCCGTCGTCTAACTGTTCACCGAGAGCAGCGTACAGGTCGCGCGTCACGCCGCCGTCAATGGCCGCTTCGGTCATCATGGCACGGTTGCTGTTGTAGAAACGCTTCTCGGCATGCAGCGTGGCTTCAGGTTTGCCATTGCGCGTCACGTCGATAATCCCCACGCCACCCCGATAGTTCGGGCCAGTGAGCTCATGCACATCGCGGAACACAAAGTGGTACTGGTGAATGTCGATGCTGTCGCCTGCTTTCATGCGCACATCACGCTCAATACTGTAATTCTGGCTAAAGGCGATACCGACCACCGTGACCGCCAGCCCCAGATGCCCGAACACCATGCCCCAGTGGCTGCGTGGTAATTTCCATAGCCCTTTCAGCAAGCCGTAACGGTGTGTGGCACGGTCATAAACTTCGGTTAAGGCCAGCACAAACACCCACACCGCCATCAGTAAACCAACCACCGTCATGGCTTCAACGCGGTCTTGCATCAGCCATGGCAAAATCAAAGCCAGCGCGACGGTCACCACCACGGCAACCACCAGGCGTTTAACCAGCTTTTGCGGTTCATCACGACGCCAGCGTACCAGTGGGCCAATCCCGAGCATCAGCGCGAACGGCGCCATTAGCGCGGTAAACATGGTGTTGAAGAATGGCTCGCCAATAGAAATGCTGCCCAGCCCCAGTTGCTTGTGCACTAAAGGCAACAGCGTTCCCAGCAACACCACCAGCATCGCGGCAATCAGCAACACGTTATTGCCGAGCAAAAATGACTCCCGCGACCACAAACTGTTGCCGACGCGCGAACGGACTTTGCTGCCTTTTACCGCATACAACAGCAGCGAACCGCCAATCACAATCACCAGGAACGCGAGGATAAACATGCCGCGCGCCGGGTCAGAGGCAAATGAGTGCACCGAAACCAGCACGCCCGAACGCACCAGGAAGGTGCCGAGCAAACACAGCGAGAATGCGGTAATCGCGAGCAGCACCGTCCACGCTTTAAAACTGCCGCGCTTTTCGGTTACCGAAAGCGAATGGATTAACGCCGTACCTGCGAGCCACGGCATAAACGAAGCATTTTCTACCGGGTCCCAGAACCACCAGCCTCCCCAGCCCAGCTCGTAGTAAGCCCAGGCCGAACCTAAAACAATGCCGATGGTTAAAAATGACCAGGCAGCCAGCGTCCATGGGCGAGTCCAACGCGCCCAGGCAGAATCGAGTTTCCCGGCCATCAATGCAGCAATAGAAAACGCAAAAGCCACGGAGAAACCGACATACCCCATGTACAACAACGGAGGGTGGAAGATCAGCCCGATATCCTGCAACAGCGGGTTCAGGTCGCGCCCTTCGACAGGGAAGTCAGGCAGCGTGCGGGTAAACGGGTTTGAGGTGAAAATGATAAACAGTAAGAAGCCGAAATTAATCATCCCCATTACCGCCAGCACGCGGGCAACGGCATCTTGCGGCATGCTACGGCTAAACAGCGCGACGGCAAATGTCCATGCACTTAGCAACAATACCCAAAGCAGCAATGAGCCTTCATGCGCGCCCCAGGTGGCAGCAACGCGATACCAGACCGGTAGCTCGCTGTTGGAGTTATTCGCCACATACAGCACGGTAAAATCGTTCACCACAAACGCATTCACCAACACCAGGAAGCAAGCACACAGTGTGATAAACAGCGCCCACGCTAAAGGGCGTGCAGAAGCCATCAACCGTGAATCATTTCGCGTCACGCCCCACAGCGGGTAAACACTGAGTAACAATGACCAGCCGAGTGCCAGGCAAAGCAAAAAACTGCCAATTTCTGGCATCATGAGGCGTTATCCTTGTAGGCCTGTGGAGCGCGTTGGTGATTTTTTTCCATCGCTTCTTTTACTTCCGGCGGGGTGTAATTTTCGTCATGCTTCGCCAGCACTTCTTTCGCTTCAACCCTGTTACCGGCTTCAAACACACCTTGTGCGACCACGCCTTGCCCTTCGCGGAACAGGTCCGGCAAAATGCCAACATAGCTGACATCCACCACCCCGCTGGCATCGTAGAGTTTGAATGTCACTTTCAGCGTTTGGTTATCACGCTTCACGCTGCCAGGTTGAACCATACCGCCAACGCGCAAACGCTGCCCCACTTCTGGCAACTGGTGGCTTTCACCTTTGCCATACAGGATTTCGCTCGGCGTATAGAAGAGATCGATATTGCTGCGTAATGCGTACAACACCAGCGTGATCGTTAACCCCAACCCCACCAGCACAGAAAGCGCCAGATATAATCGATTTTTGCGACGCGTATTCATTCAATTCCCTCTGCGTGACGTGCGGCCTGGATCCGTCTTTCTCGTGCCTGTTGGCGCGTGACTGAATTTAAAATGGTGCGGTGCTGCAAACGGGTATGCACCAACAATACCAGCAATGGGATGAAGGTTAGCGCGACAGCAAGCCAGACATAAAACGCATAGCCCCCCATGGCAAAAAAATCTGTCCAGTTTAAAAATGCGCTGGTCATACGCTTCTCCTTTTATTCGCCAGTTCCATTACCCACGGGCGACGCTGTTCCTGAAGCAAAATTAGGTTGCGCAGGCGCATTAATGTCAGCGTGGCAAACAGCATCAGAAAACCGAAGATAGTCAGGCGTAACGGAGTGCGCATTGATGGGTCAATACTTTGCTGCATATTGGTCGAGCCCTGGTGCAGCGTGTTCCACCACTCCACCGAAAAATGGATAATCGGTAAATTCACCACACCGACCAACACCAAAATACCAGCCGCACGCCCGGCCAGACGGCGGTCGTCAAAGGCGTTATACAGCGCAATCACGCCGATATAGAGAAACAGCAACACCAATTCGGAAGTCAGACGTGCATCCCACACCCACCAGGTTCCCCACATTGGTTTGCCCCAAGCGGAACCGGTAACCAGCGCAATAAAAGTAAATACCGCGCCCACTGGTGCCATCGCCGCCACAGCGAGGTCAGACATTTTCATCTGCCACACCAGGCCGATAAACGCAGCCACTGCCATCGAGCCATAGATACCCATCGACCAAATTGCCGCAGGCACGTGAAGATACATAATGCGATAGCTCTGGCCTTGTTGATAATCCGCAGGAGCGAAACCAAAACCCCAGACACAACCGACCACTAACAACACCGTGCTGATAAGCGCAAACCACGGCACCATGCGCCCGCAAAGCTGAAAAAGCCGCTCGGGTTTAGCGAGTTGATGTAACCATTTCCACATAATCGTTGCTCACAAAAAAGTTGCTTTGGTGGATGACGCTTCGCTTATCCACCCTACAAAATATTGATACATCATCTTTTGCTTTTATATTTCATCCAACAAAACTGTTATTGCACGCTAATGCGCAGTGCCGCTGCCGTGGCAAACGGGCTTAGCGTAGCGCTTGATGCCAGAAGCGCACCAAGGATGGCCATGTAACCGTCAACCGGAAGATGCATGGAAGCTGCGTCCATTGCGGCGGTGGCGAAAATTAACAATGGGATAGTCAGTGGTAACACCAGCAGACTCAACAACACGCCACTACGTCGCAAACCTACAGTTAAACCCACGCCTGGCGCACCAAGAAAACTCAGCGTCGGAGTTCCAAGCAGCAACGTCAAAGCCATGACTTTCCAGGCGTAAAAATCTAACCCTAACAGCAAAGCAGCGAGCGGCGAAAGAATTAGCAGGGGCAAACCCGTCACCACCCAGTGAGCGGTCACTTTCGCTAACACCACCATCGGCAAAGGGATTGGCAACAGCATCAGTTGCTCAAGCGAACCATCCTGAAAGTCATCGCGAAACAGCCGGTCCATCGCCAGCAACGATGCCAACAGCGCTGCAACCCAAATCACGCCCGGCGCAATGCGCGCCAGGAGTTGTGGCTCAGGGCCAATTCCAAGCGGAAACAAGGTAATAACAATCAGAAAGAACCACAGCGGGTTGGCTATTTCCGCACCTTTGCGGAACACCACACGCAGCTCATGCAGAAAAATTCGGCGCATCATGCCCTTTTCTCCTGCAAATGGATCTGGCGCACATTGCTGACTGCCAGTGGCTGATGCGTGGTGAGAATAACGATGCCGCCTTGTTCGGTATGCAGCTTCAACTGCCTGGTAAGTTTTTCCACACCCGTAACATCAATGGCGGTAAAAGGCTCATCAAGAATCCAGAGCTTTTGCGAGCTCAGCCATAATCGGGCCAGCGCCACCCGGCGTTGTTGCCCTGCAGAAAGTTGATTAACAGGAACATCTTCAAATCCAAGTAAACCAACCTCAGTAAGTGCTTGCCAACGTAGGCTTTCCGCACTGTTTGCGTGGTAGAAGCTGAGATTTTCAAAGGCGGTAAGAACTGTTTTGATTCCCGGCTGATGCCCGAGCCACAACAAATCCTGATGATATTGATAGCGCGCACGAGACAGCCCTTCCCCTTGCCACCTCACTTCGCCATTCTCAGGCTGTGCAAGGCCCGCCAGAATCCGTAAAAGCGACGTTTTCCCTGCGCCATTTTTCCCGGCGATTTGCACCATTTCACCTGGTTGTACGGTGAAAGACAACTCGCTAAATAACACGCGGTCGTCACGTACGCAGGTCAGGTTAATGGCATCAAGCATTTGAGGAACACTCCTTGTCTCGGGAAACAAAATCATAACACATCATAGGCTTTGCTCCAGATGGGCGGCCCCATCAGCGGTACTCCAAAAGAGGTAATCATCACACCTAAGATCAAAATTAAGTCAAATTCACCGCTGTTACAGGGAATAAAGCCAAAAGCCGCTACGCTTAAAAGAACAGTTAACGCGTGAGTGGCCTGAAAAATGGATGAATTAAAAGAAGACAAAATCGACAAATCCACCGATGAGATCGAAGTCGAAAGTGACGAAAAAGACCATGGTGAAAAGATAGAAGTCGACGAAGAACAGCTGCCGTCACGGGCAATGGCTATTCACGAACATATCCGTCAGGACGGGGAGAAAGAGCTGGAACGTGACGCGATGGCATTGCTGTGGTCAGCGATTGCGGCGGGCTTATCAATGGGCGCATCGCTACTGGCCAAAGGGGTATTTCACGTCAATCTTGAGGGAGTCCCCGGCAGTTTTTTGCTGGAAAACCTTGGCTATACCTTCGGCTTTATCATCGTCATTATGGCGCGCCAACAGTTGTTTACTGAGAACACCGTCACCGCCGTGCTGCCGGTGATGCAAAAACCTACCGGCTCAAATTTTCTTCTATTACTACGGCTATGGGGCATGGTGCTGCTGGGTAATATGATTGGCACCGGACTTGCCGCTTACGCGTTTGAATATATGCCAATATTTGACGAACAAACGCGAGATGCTTTTGTCTCGATAGGTATGGACGTGATGCACAACACGCCGGGGGAAATGTTTGCCAACGCCATTATTTCCGGCTGGATAATCGCCACCATGGTGTGGATGTTCCCTTCTGCGGGTTCGGCAAAAATATTTGTTATCATCATCATGACCTGGCTGGTCGCGCTAGGGGATTTAACCCACATCGTGGTCGGCTCCGTGGAAATTCTCTACCTGGTATTTAACGGTACCATCCACTGGAGTGAATTCTTCTGGCCGTTTGCCTTGCCAACACTCGCAGGCAACATCTGCGGCGGCACATTTATCTTCGCACTGATTAGCCACGCACAAATCCGTAACGATATGAGCAACAAGAAAAAAGCAGAGGCGAAGGCTAAAGCAAAGCGCGAACAGGAAGTTGAGAACGGCGAAGACGCCGGCAAGGGCGAAAAGCAGATGCGAAGAACGTGAAACTGGTTACGATTCAGGCAATCAGCAGGCGTGCCCCTTAACTCAGACCTAAAAGCGGGTATACTGTGCCGCGCAATGCCCTAAATAGTTCGAATTGTGGGTAGGCGGCAAAAGAACAAATCTCCAGGAGCTTACTTGAGTAAGTGACTGGAATTTGTGAATGCAGCCAACACCCCCACAATTTGAAGTATGAAGGGCATTAAGTCCTCTTAGTTAAATGGATATAACAAGCCCCTCCTAAGGGCTAGTTGCAGGTTCGATTCCTGCAGGGGACACCATTAACACCCATTTCTATTCATTCCCCCAATGAAATCAGCAGCATGTAAGACTAAATCCCTAGTTTCATCTTCGTATCACCCTATCAAAAACACTTACAGCGTCAAAACTAATCGAGAGTTTGCAGATACTGCGATTCTTACGCTGTAGGGGAAACGCTGTCGACGGGCAAGCAGAATGGCGCTACCCGACACATCGGGCAGCGTATCCATCAAGTAGGGCAGAGTTTACTGCATGGGTAATCACACTAAATACATGAATCGTTTTTTTTGTCGCATTAGACATTATTTCTGTTCTTATACGCCTCTTTTAATCTCCTCATTGATTCCACGAGTACTGAGCGCGGGCATCCAACGTTTAATCTCATATGTCCCTCTCCGCCAGGACCATATTGAATACCAGGCGAAAGACCGAGCTTAGCTTCATGTACAAAAAATGAATTTAGATTCTCATCACTGAGTTTCATTTTTTCTGCATTAAGGAAAAGCAAATAGGATGCGCCGCCATAAACAACTGATATTAACGGGCAGTTTGTTTCTATCTCTTTTTTTACATACTCTACATTATCAGATAAATAAGTCAGCAACCTTTGATGCCATTCATCACAGTTGGTATATGCAGAATAAATTGCTGCCTGTTGTAGCGAGTTTGTTTCAGCCAGGTAACAGTTATCCAAAAAACCATAGAACTTGTTGCGCAAGTCGTTATTTTTAATAATAACCATCCCACCTTGTATAGCCGGGGTATTAAATGTCTTGCTGATAGAGGTAAGCACTATCGATTGGCTATCCAGCATCTCATTTACCGTAAAAAATGGTATATGTTGCTTGCCCGGCAATGTTAAATCGCAATGAACCTCATCTGATACAACAATGACCCCTGCACGATGGCAGTATCTATTTACCTTCTCAATTGTTTCACGGTCCCATACCATCCCGCCAGGATTATGAGGTGAGGAAAAAAGGAACATCTTGCAAGTTTTTAGCTTTTCTTTGAAGTCACTCCAATCAAAATAATAACATCCACTTTTCTCGATTAATCCTGTTTGTATCAACTGCCTGCCACTTGTCTTTATAAAATTTGGATAAGGATCATATATTGGGGTGCATGTTAATATATTATCGCCAGGTTTTGTTAAGGACATTAAAGACAATACTATTGTTCTTATTACACCAGGGACAAAATGCAACCAACCTTCCTGGACATCGAAACCATACCGTTTCTTATACCATTCGGTAACCGACTTCTTCCACTGTGGGTGTTCTAGATTATATCCTTGCACCGGTTGAGTTACGACAGAACGTAGCGTATTGATAATAGGCTCTGGTGTTCTGAAATCCATATCAGCAATCCAAAGAGGCAATACATCTTCAGTACCAAACATTTCTTGTAACTGCCCATATTTACGACAACTAGCATCTCTTGCTACTACACAATCAAACAGAGACATTACACACTCCTGGATCATCACCTGAAAAGCTAAGGTGATTTAAAATACAAACTGAATAACACGCATAAAAATTTCATCCGTAGAATATTTCTGCTACAGCATGCGTAACGTAGATAAATTAATTCGTATTTTTCGAGTAAATATGAAACTCAATTCACTCTAACATTATAGTTGATGCTCAACGATATTCTCAGTGGCGTCACTCGGTTCACATTTAGCGATACCGATACCCGTTGCAGCCCAAAGTAATGCAAATATAACTCCGCTGTAGCACAAAATTGCCCACGGTAAATAGTCTAGTGTTGATACGCCCAGCATAGTGGCGCAATAAACACCTGACGCAGACCAGGGAATAATAGGTTCGACTACCGTCCCTGCGTCCTCAGTTGTCCTGGAAAGATTTTTTGCCGCAAGACCTCTTCTTTTGTATTCATCTTTAAAAGCATCACCGCATAGCAATAATGGCAAAGTACCGTTTGCTGTACATGCACAGATGGTAAAAGTTGTAATAATCGTTGTGAGGACCAAACGAAATGTTGATTTGACACCTTTCGTGAGAGCATGAATAACCGTATGCAGCGAGCCCGTTGCGCTCATCGCGCCAGCAAAGCTGAATGCACTGAAAACAGTAACAAAGCTACTAAACATAGATATTGCACCACCCCGCTCCAGCAAGCGAGATACATCAGAAGAAAGCGCAGATACATTACTACCCTCGATCATAGAGAGCTTAAAGCCACTCACAACCGATTCTCCTACCGATGACGCAGAGAAACCCTGAAAAACTAATGCGAGAATCATGGATATTAATGTAGACAGGAATAACATAGGAATTGGCGGTTTCTTTGAAAGAGAACCATACAATACAATAATCGGTGGTAATAATAGGAAAATATTAAAATGATAAACACTACCAATTGACGCCATCAATTTTATAATATTCTCTGGTGTACTAATAGAGGCCTCAATACCCATACCCATATAACTATATACAATGCTACATAAAATAAACCCGGGGCCAGTTGTCCACAAAAGATGGCCTATATGCGAGTATAGATTTACACCAGCAGCCAGCGCGGCCATGTTTGTTGAATCAGAGACTGGAGAAAGTTTATCACCGAACCAACAACCTGAAACAATAGCCCCGGCAGCAATTGGAAGTGATACATTCAATCCAATGGCAACACCAATCATCGCAATACCAACTGTACCGATAGAGCCCCAAGAGGTACCGGTACAAACAGAAATTAATGCTCCAAGAAGAAATGCGGAAATATAGAAATACTGAGGATTAATTAACTTTAAACCATAGTAAATCATCATCGGTATTGTACCTGAGACCATCCATGCTCCAATTAAGAAACCAATACTCGCTACAATCAGTATTACGGGTAAAGCCTCAGATATTTTTTCGCAAATGGATTTTAGAATGTCATCCCACGTAAAACCATGAGCTATAGCTATAAATGAAGCAGTAGCTGTGCCCATCAAAATCATGGGCTCCGCACGGATGTTAAAAACAAAATACCCAATACTAATTCCGCCTAGCATTACGACCATAGGCAAAACAGACCAAAAAAAAGATAATTCCCTTCTACTTTTTGAAGTATAGCTATTCAATTGCATAATCCCATCCAATAGTTAGTGGTTTGTATTTGAACAGATAAGAAAAACGCCTATGATATTTAACCTTACATTAAAATGGCCAACCCAATTATTTTCATGGAAATCACATGCTTTCAATACCAATATAATGAAATTTATTTCAACACAATACTACTACGGGCTTTCTTAATAATTATCCCTCCACGTAGAGTTGGTGATTTATTCGTTGTTGACTCAATTTACGATACTGCTGCGGTGGCATACCGACGTATTTATTAAATGTACTATAAAAACGGCTACTAGAACGAAACCCTGCAATAATAGCTATATCTAGAATAGTCTTATCGGTGTCGCTTAGTAGTGCTCTCACATGGTTAATACGCATTGCAGTAATATATTGCTTCATAGTCAGTTGCATAACTCTCTGGAAAATACCCATGGCATAGTTTGGGTTCAGTTTCACATATTCCGCGATAGCGTTAACTGTCAAAATTTTGTCACAGTGTGTGGCAATAAACTCAAGCATTTGGCTAACATAAAACTGTGAGTGCCGCGAAAGACTATTTTTCTGAGTGCGTGACGTTTTATTAACCAGCACAGGCTGCCAGCCAGATAGACTAAAGCGCTTTAGCATTAAGGCAATTTCATCGATTGCTAACTGGCGAACCTGCTCATTAGTACTATTCAGTTCATGTTGCCAACGCTGAACTTCAAAAATGCTGAGTTGCTGTGCTGATAAGGATTTAATCACCATTCCATGAGTCACGTGATTAATCAATTCGCGATCCAGCGGCCAGGATAAAAATAAATGCATTGGTAAGTTGAATATTGCCATTTGTTTGCAATGGCCTGGATTTGTAAGCTGATGTGGGGTACAAGCCCAAAACAGGGTGATATAACCTTGCTTGACTCGCACCAATTCATCATTAATCAGATATTCCACATCCCCGTCAAATGGCACATTAACTTCAACCTGACCATGCCAGTGGCTGTAGCTCATTGCCAATGGCGCCCGCAGCTCGACATCCATACGCTGATACTCTGAATAGAGTGCAAGTGGGCTACGAGTCTTTTTTTCATAACTGCGGCACATATGGGGATCATGCGGCAGTCGCGGAGTACTGTTTTCCATTATAGGTTGAGTTCCTGGACCATGAATCTGACCGAGATGTCATATCAAAACATGGTTACAGCTTAACCGAAAAAAACCTCCGTTTTATCTCCATTTTCGCGAAATCATTCCCAGAAACTCAGATTTTATGTTTATCAATTGCAGATCTGAGTTATCGGGAATATGGAATCTTATGCAGTAAGTGATGTCACTCGATCATTTTTTATCGCTAAGAACAAACGTCATTCCAAGTTCGCTGAGGTGGACGCCATAGTCCATTGAGATAATTCCAGTTCTTGTCTCCCTATAACCCATCCCGGTTTTGTACTTATCTTTGAATCTGCTAAGCCATAGAGCGTTGCCTGCAAAAAAACAACAACACTACCTCTGGTATGAAAGGTATAATCTTGCCCACGATTTGATTTTTTTAGACCATGAACATGACAAAACTCACATTACAAGAGCAGATGCTTAAAGCTGGCTTAGTTAGCAGCAAAAAAATGGCCAAAGTTCAGAGAACGGCCAAAAAATCACGAGTTCAGGCTCGTGAGGCGCGCGAGGCAGTGGAAGAGAATAAAAAGGCGCAAATTGAGCGTGATAAAGAGCTGGTTGAACAACAAAAGCAGGCTGCTTTATCAAAAGAATATAAGGCCCAAATTAAACAGCTTATTGAAATGAATAGAATTGTTATTTCAAAAGGCGATATTGGCTATAACTTCACAGATAACAATTTAATTAAAAAAATCTATGTTGATAAGGTTACTCAGACTCAATTAACCAATGGCCGTCTCGCTATTGCTCGTTTGATGACAGATAAAAATCCTGAAGGTGAATACGCGATTATCCCAGCAAGTGTTGCCGATAAAATTGCGCAGCGTGATGCGAGCTATATCGTATTAAACAGTACGCTGAGCCAGGAAGCTCAAGACGAAGAAGACCCGTATGCTGACTTTGTCGTGCCTGATGATTTGATGTGGTAGGGAAAGTTTCCAGAGCCCCTTTGAAATACGCCCCTCAGCCAAGGCTGGCTGAGGGGCGTATTATTGTGTTTGAAGTTACTGCGCGCCAATACGCTGTAGCCCTTTGATGGCTTGCTCAAGATAACTGCGCGGGCAACCGAGGTTCAGTCGTATAAAGCCAGAGCCTGCTGGGCCAAAACCACTTCCCATAGAAGGAGCAATACCGGCTATCTCAGTCATCACGCTCTTTAACTCATTATCGTTCAAGCCCAATGCTCGGCAATCTATCCATATCAAATAGGTACCTTGTGCCGGAACAACACGTAACCACGGCAAATAGTTCTCTATCTGCGACACAAACCAATCACGATTTGCCGCGAGATAATCAAGCAATTCGTCCAGCCACTTTTCGGAACCATTATATGCCGCAGTAGCAGCTTCCATCGAAAGCGCATTGAATACGTCCAGACCGTGCGCATTTAAACGCTCGATAAATCGCGCCTTTAACCCAGCATCAGGAATAAGGAAGTTAGAGATCCGCAGGGATGAAAGTCCAAAGGTTTTACTTGCTGATGTGGCAGCAATTACCCTTGAATGCCAGCGAGACTCAAGATGCAAAACAGAGGTAAACGTTGATCCTGGCAGCAGTAGATCAGCCCAGATTTCGTCTGAAAGCACCGTCACATCGTATTTTTCACATAGCGTCAAAAGTTTGGTTAACTCATCTTTGCTCCAGCAACGCCCGGTAGGGTTATGCGGGTTACACAGAATGAACAGTGGCGGGCGATATTTGCTAAATAATTCCTCTAACTGCTCAAGATCCATCACATATCCCACATCGGGATCTTCTTGCAGCGGATTCTCAACAAGGTTGCGCTGGTTAAGCGTAATAATCTTGGCAAATGATCCGTAGTACGGCCCCTGAACCACAACGCTATCACCCACCTGGCTTAGCATTTGTACCAGCAGTGAAAGACCCGGCACTACCCCTTCAATACTGCAAACCCATTCAGGGTGAATCAGGAGTTGATGGCGACGCTCAAACCAGTTAGTCAGCGCCGTGTAGTAATTTTCATCACGCTCGCTATAGCCAAATACACCATGTTCAACACGCCGATGAAGCGCCTCCAATACATTTGGCGGGCAGGCAAAATCATAATCAGAAACCCACATTGGGAGTAAATTGTCAGTTTGCATATTCTGATAACGATCGATGAAATCCCATTTCACTGAACCCGTAGCATGGCGATTAATCACCTGGTCAAAATTGTTTTTCATGATGTAGCCTCCTGCTTTGAATTCTCCATTGGCGTAGTGACTTTAATCGGTGCTTTAGCGATACCAAACCCGGTAAAACCATAAATCAAAGCAAAGAAAATAGCGGAGTAACACTGTACGGCCCAGGGTAAGAAATCCAGAGTGCTTACGCCAAGCGTTGTCGCCATATAGACGCCCGCAGCGGTCCACGGAATAAGAGGCTCAATCACAGTTCCCGCATCTTCAATGGTGCGGGAAAGATTTTTAGTATCTAAACCCATGCGGCGATACGCATCCTGATAAAGCTCGGCCGGAACCAGCAGCGCCAGTTTGCCGTCGCTGGTAGCAGCCGTAACCAGAATAGTCGTGCCAATAGTGGCTGCAATCAGTTGACCTACGCTATGAATAACGGTGAGCAAACGGTTGATAATGATAGTCAGTGCACCTGTTAGTGTCAGTGCGCCAGCAAAAGAGAAAGCACAGAACACCAGCAAGATTGTACTCATCATGGAGAACAGGCCGCCGCGATTAAGCAGGCGAGGCACATCGGCAATCATCCCATCAGAACCCTGCGGGAACATGTTGATGTTAAAACCATCCATGAATGCATCCAGCCCCTGCTTAACACTCAATCCCTGAAGCCAGACGCCAAGAATAATGGCCAGCAAGCAGGCAATCAGCATCAACGGAATGACCGGTTTTTTGCTGATGGCTCCCCACAGCACAATAATCGGCGGCAATATCAGTACGATATGGAAGTGATAGAGACTATCGAGCGCGTTAATAATGTCTGTCACACGCTGCGGGGTGGCAACTTCGCCCATCATGCTGCTGTGGCCTGCAACCAGATAAACAATGGCTGCCAGAATGAAGCTCGGAATGGTGGTGTACATCAAATGCTGGATATGCTCAAACAACGTGGTATCAGCAACAATAGCGGCAAAGTTGGTTGAATCCGACAGCGGAGAGATTTTGTCGCCAAAGTAGGCACCAGAAACCACCGCCCCTGCTGCAGCCGCTAGTGGAACATCCAACCCGGCAGCAACACCCATCAACGCCACGCCCACCGTGCCCGCCGAACCCCATGACGTTCCGGTACAAACTGACACTACACTGGTCAGGAAAAATGCGGCGATAAGAATGTATTGAGGGCTAATCAGTTTCAATCCCCAGTACACCATATAAGGAATGGTGCCACTAAACATCCAGGTGCCGATAAGCCCGCCGACGCAAATCAAAATCATAATAACCGGCATCGCTTTAGCGAGTTTAGCAACGATGGAGTTCATCACATCGTCCCAGTTATATCCCTGCCAATATGCCAGACCTGCGGCAATAGCCGCAGAGCACAAAAGCAACGGCTCAATACGCAATCCCATCACACCATATCCGACGATGAGAAATGCCAGCATCGCGATTATGGGGAGTAAAGCCAGCCCAAAAGAGAGCGTTTTTTTGTCGTTGTGTGATTCATTCGCTTTCATAATTGTGTTCCGATTTATTTTGATGGGTGCAGAGTAAAGGGAACAGAACAATGCAAATGTGATGGAAAGGATGCTGCCATGTAACCGCATACATGAAGAGTACAGTTGCGACATTTGTCACAAAAAGCGCTGTTGACGACATGCCTTCAATTTATTATTTCGCATCACCGAATCTCGTTCGATCAGTTCAGCGGCAAAGCACAATGAGCGCGGCAGTGGCGTTTCATGTTGATGCAACCCAATGGCGAGCAGAGCTGCATGCCGGGCCATGCGCTCTATCGGGTAATGCATGGTCGTTAAGGCTGGGAACAGATAACGCGCGAGTACTACATCATCAAAACCCACCAGCGATAACTGTTCAGGTAGCGCAACGCCTTGTTGATGAAGGGCGCGCATCATACCGGCGGCCATAACATCGTTAAAGGTAAATGCCGCAGTAAAAGGAATGTGGCTATCGAGAAGTTTTTTGGCAGCCGTTTCCCCACCTTCTTCATTAAACGGCACGCTAATTATCCAGCTTTTCTCCGGGGTAATCCCAAATTCAGCCATCGCTAATCGGTAGCCTTCCAGCCGCTGCTGTCTGTCATCAATGGGCAAGTCTGATGTGATACAGGCAATACAGCGATGACCATTCTCTAATAGATGCCGTGTAGCCTGGCGTGCTGCACTTTGGTTATCCAGCCATACACAGCGAGGTGATATTGATGGAATGTAACGGTTCACAAGGACCATGGCGGGGGTATGGGTGCTATAGCGAATTAAATCCTGGTCGGGCAGGCGTGTCGCATGCACGACAATAGCTTCGCAGCCCTGGTTAATCAAAAAATCTAAGCCTGATTTTTCCAACTCAGCCTGATGACCACCACTACAGACCATCAGACGAAACCCCTGCTGGCGTGCAACTTCTTCTACACCTCGGGCTAATCGGGCAAAAAACGGATCGGCCAGATTGCCGGTTAACAACCCCAGCATATTGCCACTGCGTTTTGCGAGTGCCAGAGCTGCTGCATTACGCCGATAGTTCAGCTCACGCATAGCTTTCTCCACACGTTCCTGCGTAACAGGTTCAACATATGAAGTTTGATTTATTACCCGAGATACAGTTGCTGTCGACACTCCGGCCAACAGGGCAACCTCTTTCATTGTCGCCATAGATTCACTTTGATATGGAGAACGTGAGTTCTTAGAAAAACCATGACGAGCATACCACCAAAGCATATGGCATTAGATCCAGCAAAATGCCGACTGAATGATACCTCTTGATGAGATCATCCAATGATTTACTGCAACCCTCTAAGTTCACGGCCATAAAAGTAAGAGATGCTAATAGAAAAAACCCAGCTAAAAGCTGGGCTAAGAATATCAATCAACCAGTACGCGCTTGTTCGTAGCACCCCAGAGAATCGACATTTCGGTAAACAATGCACCACTGATATCTTCTACTTCAGTCGCGGTTACCTCCGCATTCCCCTGCTTACCAAACAGAACAACTTCATCCCCTGGTGCAACACCTTTCAAATCAGTCACATCAACTACCACGGTATTCATCGAGGTTTTGCCCAGAACAGGCACACGCTGGCCACGAATCAATACGTGCCCCGCATTGCTGAACACGCGGCGATAGCCATCGGCATAACCCACCGGAATATTAGCCAGCACGGAGTTACGCTTGAGCGTGTATGTGCGGTCATACCCGACGGTATTGCCTTTCGGGTAGCGGTTCACCGAGGCAATAGAGGATTTCAATGTCATCACGCGTTTGTAGTCGTTACTGGCAATGGTATCGCCGTAAAACACACCGCCAACACGCACCATATCGAGCCAGGATTCAGGCACCGTCAGCGTCGCAAAGCTATTGGCAACATGCAGGGTCACGTCTTCTCGCTTCAGACCGGTAATCTCCAGAACCTGTTGTGACTGCACTTTAAAGCGCGCCAGATCTTTGCGCACCGCCGCCGCATCTTCTTCCGGGTAATGCGACATGATGCCGACGATTTTCAAGTGGCTCAGTTCGGAGATGGCTTTCGCATCGTTCAGCCCTTCCTGATTGCTGACTTCCAGCCCGTTACGCGACATGCCACCGGAGTTCAGCGCCAGATGAATACGCAGCGTTTTCCCCTGTTGTTGAGCAATCGCATCGAGGCGTTTTGCCATATCCAGGTTGCCGATTAACTCTTCAGTGTCATAGTCCGTCGCCTGGCGCATCTCTTCTTCGGTCGCATTTCTCACGCGCATCAAACGGCCTTTAAAGCCCAGATCGCGCACGGTTTTCAGTTCTTCATTGCTGGCAACGCCGATGCATTGCACGTTGTTTGCCAGCATCACCGGCGTGACCAGCGACAGGTCGTGCCCGTAGGCATCCCCTTTCAGAATGGCGCACATGGTGGATTTATTACCGAGCAGTTTTTGTACTTTTTGTACGTTGTATTCCAGCGCACTGCGCGAGATTTCAAGCGTCGTGTTATCAACCACCCGTTGCTGATGGTGGTATCCGGCGGCAGAAAGCGTGCTGGTTGGGGGAACGGTGGTGTTGTGGCTATTACAGGCGGTAAGAACAAACAGAGGGATTAAAGCTAAACGGCGTAAATGCAGTGGCATGCTGACTCCTTAGCAAGGTTAAAGGGGGGTCGTAGCGAACCCAAAATTCATAAGAAAAACTAAGTTATCCTGCTGATTTTTATTCTAATTTAATGGCATTTTCTTAAACATGACATAGCGGGCTGCAAAAAAAGAGCCTGCTCACTTCCGCGGGCAGGCTCTTATTCATTACCGGTGTTAAGCGTTAGTAATGGTGTTCTGGTTTATGCAATAAATGATCAAATGATGAATGCTGCAAACTATCCATTCCCGCAGACTCAGACACCATTACTGGAGCCGCATGCGCTTTAGGATCGATAACCGTCGCATCGGTATGCGGTTGCTCACCACCTTTAATCAGGCTTGTGATATCAGTGCCATGCTCAAGTTCATGAGCTAAATCACTCAGGTTTATGCGCTCTTGCGCATGCTCACCTTTACCGGTCACCAGACCAGAATTATCGGACAGATGTGTGGCGCTATCCGCTGGCGCAGTTGCTGCCGGAAGGAACAGATCATCGCTGCTTTCCAGCAAGTTATTGAGCGGATGTGCCTGTTGAGTGTGGTGCTCAACAACCGTTGCGGCGTCAACATGAGCGTGGACCGAAACGTCATCGACAGGCACAGGTGGCGCTGCGGAAGGGATATCTGCGGGTACCGGAGCATCGTGGTGAACCACTGTTGTACGGCTATCATTCGCCGTAAAAGCCAGCGTTCCATCACCAAAGATGACGCCTTCAATGTGGTTCACACCCTGTAAATGCAGCCCCTGGTCCGCATCACTATGTGTCCCCGTGATCGAAACATTTTCCAGCGTATTTACGTTAGAATTGGCATTGTTATTAGGACCTGGTGAGCATTTATAATCAGCCTCTGAACCATCCTGCAAGAAAATGTAGCCTTTGTGCCCGCTGTCGACTGACTGCGTCATGCCGTTAATGGCATTCAGGCCCTGGTGAGCATTACCATTCGTGTAGCCACTGCCATCATGCACCACATAAATATCGGCATATTTCCCGTCACTATTTACGTTGCCGTCATGGTAATGGGTGATCTGGTTAGCACTGTCTGCACTGTGCGGTGCTGTATCGCCGTCACTCAACCAGACACGCACATTCGAACCAATGGCGATTATCTTCCCATCCTGAATATCAAAGCCTTCAGCTGCGCCACTGCCGCCATTTACCTGGGTAATCGGGCTCGGGTGGGCTTCAGGAGTCGAATCCGTGCTGTCGTTGTGAGCGATGTAGTCAGTGATGGTAGCGCTTGCATCTTGCTCAGAGCTCGCCAGATGTGCAGAGCTAACATGATCAGTTGAAGGTGCGGGTGGGACCTGATCATGGCTGACTGTTTGATCGGCTGTTGCATGCGTTGCATGCCCATCATCACCTTTGACAGTAATGCTGACATGTACAGGCAGCCCCTCTTTCAGATCACCACTCTCAACTCCAATATGGTAGCCAAGCTTCCCGTTACCCAGATCAACCACTTCACCTTTATAGTGGTGGCCGTTAACGGTCAGTTTCACGATATCGCCCAGTACGACGTCACCCGTTACGGTACCGGTGATTACGGAATGCTGCTCACCAGGTTGTTGTGTTGGTGTATCGGTCTCAACAGTGGTACTCCCCACATTTTGCGTGTGGATAGTACCATCGCCGAGAATCACCCCTTCGATATGGTTTATCCCATGAAGATCCAGAGTGTGACCCTGACCGTCCGAGCCGATAATCGAAACACTTTCCTGTGTATTTACATTGGTTTGCGAATTGTTATTGGTACCGTTTTCGACGTGGTAATCAGTATCTTTGCCATCCTGCACGAAGACGTAATCTTTATGCCCGCCCTGCTCAGCCTGCGTATTACCGTTTATGGCGTTCAGTGCGTGGAATGTGCCATCTCCCTGCTTATATTGGCTGCCTGGATGCACGACAAAGATATCGGAATAATGCCCATCTCCGTTCTGGTTACCGTCGTTGTAATGCTGGATCTGGTGTACAGGATCGGCACACTTCGGTTCGACATCCCCCTCGCTCAAATAGATACGCACATTTGAACCAATGCTGACAATTTTCCCATCCTGAACATCAAAACCATCTGGTGATCCACTGCCACCATTAATACGGGTGATCGTGTCGTGCGGTACACCCGTTGGCGGCACAGATTCAGTCTCAACAGAATCGATGGTGATCTTAACTTCACCTTTCTGGTTCGGTGGCGTCACATCAACCGGTGGGATTACATCTACCGGTGGCGTCACATCAACCGGTGGGGTCACATCAACCGGTGGGGTCACATCAACCGGCGGAGTCACGTCTACCGGCGGAGTCACGTCTACCGGCGGGGTCACATCGACTGGTGGAGTCACTTCTACCGGTGGGATTACATCAACCGGTGGGGTCACGTCTACCGGCGGAGTCACGTCTACCGGCGGGGTCACATCAACCGGTGGGGTCACGTCTACCGGCGGGATTACATCTACCGGTGGCGTCACATCTACCGGCGGGATTACATCTACCGGTGGCGTCACATCTACCGGCGGAGTCACATCGACCGGTGGGATCACATCTACCGGTGGCGTCACATCGACCGGCGGGGTCACATCAACCGGCGGAGTCACATCGACTGGTGGCGTCACTTCTACCGGTGGGATTACATCTACCGGTGGGATCACATCAACCGGTGGGGTCACATCGACTGGTGGCGTCACATCTACCGGTGGGATCACATCTACCGGTGGCGTCACTTCTACCGGTGGCGTCACATCTACCGGTGGAGTCACTTCTACCGGCGGGATTACATCTACCGGTGGCGTCACATCTACCGGTGGAGTCACTTCTACCGGCGGGATTACATCTACCGGTGGCGTCACTTCTACCAGTGGGATTACATCTACCGGTGGCGTCACTTCTACCGGTGGGATCACATCAACCGGTGGGGTCACATCTACCGGTGGGGTCACATCTACCGGCGGGGTCACATCTACCGGCGGGGTCACATCTACCGGCGGGGTCACATCTACCGGCGGGGTCACATCTACCGGTGGGATTACATCTACTGGTGGCGTCACATCTACCGGCGGGATTACATCTACTGGTGGCGTCACTTCTACTGCTGGGGTCACATCTACTGGCGGAGTCACATCTACTGGTGGGGTCACTTCGACCGGTGGGACTACGTCTACCGGCGGGGTCATGTCTATCGGTGGAGTTACGTCAACGGGTGGCGTGTCGGTGTGCGGCCCTTCTGGTGTGGTAACTATCGAAACAACCGCATCAGCTTTGATGAAGTCAGTATTTCCACCCAGGGAGGAATGAGTTGGCGCAGAGTACGTATCAAATTCGTTGTGAACCAGTACCGGAGAATTTAATCCGCTGGTAGGAAAACCTGAAGTAGCATCAACTACTTCGCCAGTCAGCTCCACTCGTTCAATAAAATGCCCGCCGCCACCAGTTCCAGCTTCGATTGGCGCTTCATTACCCGCAGCAGTTGCATCCAGGGCTTTAGTCGGGTCAACACCATCTGTAATTGCCTGCTGTAGTGCTGCGACATCATCAGTCGCGTGCTCAGTATTAGCTGCAGCAGTTACGCCGCTTTGATCACTCCAGTGGCTATTACGCCCCATATCCATTGTATGACCATCGGATAAGTTCACCGTTAATGCGCCGTTAGCACTGGTTACGATTTCTTCTCCAGCGAAGATTCGATCCCCTTCATGCAGTTCACGCTGAGTTCCATCAACAGCAATAGCAAAAACCTGTCCAATGACTACTTTGACGATACCGAGAATGTTGTGCAAACCACTTGCCCCTGAATATTGATATTACATATACCCGTCATACTTCAAGTTGCATGTGCGTTGGCAATACTCGCTCCCCCCAGTCACTTACTTGATTAAGCTCCCGGGGATTAATGAGAGACTCCTGTCTCTCACCGGAGGCCAGCCTTTGGCTGGTCAAATTCGTTCCCGACGAATTTGTCACTGCGTCGCCGCCTTCCTACAACTCGAATTATTTTGGGTATAGATGCAACAAAATAAGAATTTCGACGTGTCACTTTGTCTAAAAATGAACATCTTTCTTTAATTAAAACATTAGTATTAACTTTTTATTTACAATGAATTCTGTATAAAATACGTGCTGCTACCAGCTACATAATAACTTACACTAAAAAATATAGTGAGGAACATCTCAAATAATAAAAAATTCATTTCCCAGAAAGAAATCAGGCTGATTCATATGCAGCTCTATTAAAATAAAAAACAAAACATCCACTTTTGAATAATCATAGCGTTTATTATGCAAAATCGCTCTAAGTGCATAAATAACACACAGTGATATTATATATTTGTATCCATGGTGTTAAGATGTTATCACTAAACAAATAATGTCCATTATTCTACATTCCAAATCAAACTCACTCAGACTTATCGTAGGCAATAAATTAAACAGCAGTTTTAAAACCTACAAAGATATAACTAATAAGATATTCACTCTGTAATTATCTAATTTAAAAGTGCTTCGTTCACTGCCAATATTGATGGTTATTTCAACACCTGTCGCATAACCTTGATTACAGTATAAATAATTTCATTCTCTCTCTTGCCGGTGAACTAAACTTTGCAAGAAGCCCGTACAACAGCAGCCCCATCATTTACATAATGAAATTATCTGTAAAGATTTGAACGGGACAGACATTTTGGCAAGAATGAGAATACCCACGCGCTCACCACTTTTGGGAAACTAGATGAGACCAGACCGACAGTTTGCTGCACTCTGCTCCCTGCTGTTACTAAGTACATACGCGAAAGCCGAAGTTGATCTTGGCTCCTTAGACTTATTCGCCAAGGACAATGTCACCAGCCCCATCCCTAAAGGCCTGGTCCTGGGCGGGGCTGTCATTAGTGGCACGCCACGTTACGAGGCGCAGAAAAATGATACTTATATCATCCCCGGCGCTGTCTATTTTGGCGAACAATTTATGTATCTGGGCGACCGTGCGCGCTACTACTTTCACCTGGACGATAAAGTAGCTGCTTATGCATATGGCAGGTTCCGGTTTGGTAACCTTGATCCCGATGATGAAGATGCATTCGACGGGATGAACAAGCGAAAATCAGAGTTAGAAGCTGGTGTCGGTGGAACTCTCATTACCCCTTACGCCCTGCTTAGTGCGCGAATTAGTTCAGATGTAACAGGCCGTAGTAATGGTCAGGAATTATTGCTGTGGGCTGATTTTCCAATCATTAAGGGAAATTTGTTGGTTATGCCCGGCATGGGGATGATGATTCGCAGCGATAAGATGGCGAACTATTACTTCGGCGGTGTCTCGAAAAGCGAAGCAACACCTGAACGCTCGGAATGGGATACCGGCACCACCTTCTCCCCAATGGCTGCAGTCATTACCAGCTATCGCTTCAATTCCAAATGGCTAGGAATGTTTGCTGCCAACTATGAATTTTATGACAAAGATATCGCAGACAGTCCGATCGTTCAGCATAACGGAGAGCTGTATGGGCTCCTTGCCGTCGGCTATATCTGGTAGAGATAAATATGCTGAGTCAGGTTCTAATAAATAAACTGACTCAGCAATAGTATTTGCTTATATCTCAGCAACCGTGCAATTTATTATCTCCGGTTGATGATAATATTTTATAAACTTTAGCCTCTCAAATAAATGGCATTACCCATTGAGTTTGCGGCGTGATTTATTCAACGCAGAGGCCAGCACAAGGTATTGATATTTACTGGGTGCTTCGTGTGCTCAATGCCATTACCGCACTGGCTACGGTGAATAAGCCAATAATCCAGGCCATTGTCCACGGCGTTCCATCACTGAGCAGTGCCAACAGCAACGAAGAGATAATCCCGCTGCCGTACTGCAATGACCCCATAAAGGCGGATGCGGAACCAGCAACGTTTGGTACTGAATCCAGCGCGGCGGCGGTAGAGGTTGCGGCAATAATGCCGTTCATCGAGAAGAAGACAAAAACGGCCGCCACAATCAAAATCAGCCCACCAATTTCTAGCTTCGCAGCAGCGGCCAGAACCAGAGCGGCAACGGCGGCAGTAACGACGGCGAATTTAAGCAACACTTCCAACGGATAACGCTGCACCAGACGGCGGTTTATCACGCTCATGCCCATCAGCCCAACAATGTTCAACGCAAATAGCCAACCGTAGTGCTGCGGCTCCACGCCAAAATAAGTGATGTAGACAAACGGCGAGCCGGTAATAAACGCGTAGGCCGCGACGTAATAGAAGGTCAGGCACAGGGTAAAACGCATGAAAGTAGTGTTCGTTAGTAGCGCGTAGTAGTTACGAAATGCGCTGGGTAACGAGGCTTTTACCCGCTTTTCTTGCGGCAATGTTTCAGGCAACCAGAACAGTGAAATAAACATCATCCCGCCAATCACTGCCAGCAACCAAAAAATTGCGTGCCAGGAGGTGATTTTAATCATCTGCCCACCGAGCAGTGGCCCGGCAATGGGTGCAATCGCCATAATGATCATTAATGTTGATAGCATTTGCGCGGCACGCGTCCGGCTAAACAAATCGCGGATCATCGCTCGCGCCAGCATCGGCCCGGTGCAGGCACCCAGAGCCTGGAACACGCGCCAGAAAACAATCTGCGAAATGTCGGTGGAAAGTGCGCAGCCTACTGAGCCAATCATAAACAGCGCCATACCAATAAATAAGGGCAGGCGGCGGCCAAAGTGATCGCTTAACGGCCCCCAAATCAACTGGGCGACACAAAAGCCCATTAAGAACCCGGTTATCGTCAGTTCTGCATTGCCGTGCAGGTCCTGGGCCATTAACGGCATGGCTGGCAAATAAATATCAGTCGATAAAGAAGTGAACGCCATTAACGCGCTAAGAATAATCACGAAAGAGAGGCCGGCCGTTTTACTGGCTGCGGCCTGCACGCGCGCCTGAGAGTCAATCATAGAATTTCGTACCCAAATAAGTCAGGCGCTTATAGTAACGACTGCGCGCAAAAAGATAATCCAGGATAATCGGATAGCCATTATGAATCGTGCTCATGAATGTATTTAACGCCAGGGGAAATCCTGGTTGCTCTCCAGCCTGCCGAGTTTGTCCTAAGCTTACTGTCTGCGTTTGAAATGCCAACAGGAGAAAAGTATGAGTGATAACAAAAACATACCCGCAACCCGTAACGAAACACACGCCGATCAATTCCCTACCCCACCCTTTCCCCATCAAAAACAGCCTTTCCCTGGGCTTGCCGGGAAAATGACGCCGCGCCCCGATCACGGCGAAACATCCTATAAAGGCAGTGGCCGTCTGGCGGGGAAAAAGGCACTGATAACCGGTGGTGATTCCGGGATTGGCCGGGCGGTAGCTATCGCCTTTGCGCGCGAAGGTGCGGATGTTGCAATCAACTATCTGCCTGAAGAAGAGGAAGATGCTAAAGAGGTTATCGAATTGATTCGCGAGGCTGGGCGTAAAGCGGTTGCCATTCCCGGAGATATTCGCGAAGAGTCATTCTGCCAACAGCTGGTGAAACAGGCTGCGCAAGAGCTTGAGGGATTGGATCTGCTGGTGAACAATGCGGGTCGTCAGCAGTATTGCGAGTCGATTAAAGATCTCACTACAGAAGCCTTTGATGCGACGTTCAAGACCAATGTTTACGCCATGTTCTGGATAACTAAAGCCGCGTTAGATTATCTGCCGCGCGGTGCATCTATTATTAATACCTCGTCGGTTCAGGCATATCTCCCCAGCGAAATTCTGCTCGATTATGCCCAGACCAAAGCGGCCATCGTGGCATTCACTAAGTCGCTGGCAAAACAGCTTGGGCCAGAAGGTATCAGGGTAAATGCTGTAGCGCCCGGCCCATACTGGACTGTTTTGCAGTGTTCCGGCGGTCAGCCACAAGAGAAAATTGAAAAATTCGGTGAGTCCGCGCCGCTTGGCAGACCAGGGCAGCCTGCAGAAATTGCCGGGATGTATGTGACGCTTGCCTCGCCTGAGTCGAGCTTTACGTCAGGCCAGGTGTGGTGTTCAGATGGTGGTACCGGGACGCTGTAAAGTGCGGCCACAGAACGGGGATGCCTTTCTCCGTTCTGGCGCTTTATTTGGATTCTGGGACGATGGAGATATGACCGTTGGTTTCCAGGATCGCAAACTTAATTTCATCAAGCCGGGTAATGCCGTGGTCAACTCTCGCCATTAACAAAATATCGTCGCAGGAAATATCGGCTTTTTTCATTTTGTCCTGAAAAAGGTAGCCATTTTCCACCAGAATAACCGGCGTTCCATCAAGTAGATCATCCGCTCCCGGCAGATATTTTTTAATCATGCCAAACAGAATATCCACCACAATTAAAGTGACGATCGTAATCATCGCGCCGGTCACTGAAAAATCATTTCCCAGCAGTGCCTGTTGGGTGGCCTCACTAATAATCAGCAGTAATATCAGGTCAAAAGAGGTCATTTGCAGCAGGGCACGCCGGCCCGCAATCTTAAAAACCACCATCAATATCAAGTAAATGGCAAGAGCCCTTAATACCATATCCATTGTCTGGCCACCTCAGGGATAGATAATTTGCCGGAACGTAATATCCGGTCCGCCATCAACCGCTATCGTGCTTTTAATCAGGCCTGCTTTCATCGGGGTAAGACTTAGCCACAGTGTTTGCTGCGCACCTGCTGTAGGTTTGTCATATTCAATGATCATTTCTCCATTAAGGCTGTACATTTTATCCGGCTGCGGTTGCAGAGAATCAACGCGAAAACTCTCCATAAAATCACCGCCAAAAATAATACGGTTGCCATCACCAGGGGATGAGACTGAAACAATTTTCATGTCAGCATCACTCATCAGCCGATTGAATTTTTCATAATGAAGAGAAAGCGTCCCATTGGTATTGGAAAGGTGAGAATCACTCAGATAACCCTTTGAAAATATCCCGCACAAGGCGGCAACAACAATCAGCAACAGCAGGACAAAACCATAGCGCCGCACCTGAAAGTCAAAGTTCAGCCAGAACGGTTTTTCGACAACGGGTGAAGATTTATCGGCGGGTGTTATTTTCATTATTTTCATCCGGCAGGAAAGGGGCTGCCGCGAGAATAAGCTCACTGCGACTTTTTGAAGTCTAGTCAACGCATTGAAGGCGCGCCACCGTCGCGCTTTGATTAACTGGCAGCGAAAGCTCGAATAGCAATGCCCTTCTCTTCCAGCAGGTTACGAATCTGACGAGCCATCTCGATAGCGCCTGGGCTGTCGCCATGTACACAGATGGAGTCGGCTTTGATAGGGGTAAACTGGCCTTCGATGGATGTCACGCCACCCTGGGTAATTAGTTGCAGCATACGTTGTGCTATGAGCTTCGCATCATGCAGTACGGAGGCGGCCTCACGGCGAGAAACCAGCGTACCATTAGCGTGATAGGCCCGATCGGCAAAGGCTTCAGCAATAGTTCGTAGCCCTTTTTCCTGTGCCAAATCCAGCACACGGGAACCCGCAAGGCCCACCAGCGGTAAACGAGGGTCAATGGCAAGGATAGCGTCGATGACCGCTAAAGCCTGCCGCTCGTCCTGGGCAATAGTGTTATAGAGCGCACCATGTGGTTTTACATAACGCACTTCGGTGCCCGCCGCTTTCGCCAGGCCTTGCAGTGCGCCAATCTGGTAAATCACATCAGCGATTAATTCATCTCGGGCAACGTCCATATTACGACGACCAAACCCCACCAAATCAGGATAGGAGACGTGCGCACCAATTGCCACGCCTTGTTGGGCTGCCTCTCGCAGTGTTAATAACAGCGCAGCCGGTGAACCAGCATGGAAGCCGCAGGCAACGTTGGCACTGCTAACAAGTTTCAGAATCGCGGCGTCATCACCCATCGTCCACGCGCCAAAACTCTCTCCTAAATCGCTATTTAAATCTATCGCTGTGACCATCGCTGCCCTCTTCGCCCAATCACTTATCTATTGATAATTAGCATACATTATTTGCGTAGCGGGACATCTTTCATCAGCAATGAGAGCACAAATGCGAGCACTACTACACACGCCGAAATCATGTACACCGAGTGCAAGGCCGAACCAAATGCCTGCAAATAATCATTCTGCAGCGCTGCCGGAAGTTCATGTACCGCTTTCGCACCCAGTTGGTGTGGCAGTTGGACATCCGGTGGGATCAGCTCAATAAGTTTGTTTTGCAGCACGTTAGTAAAAATCGCACCGAAAGCCGCGACACCTATCGAGCCACCAATCTGGCGGAACAGCGTAGTACTGGAGGTCGCAACCCCAATCAGTTTCTGCTCAACGCTATTTTGTACCGCCAGTATCAGCACCTGCATCACCATCCCGAGGCCAAATCCCAGCAGTGCGATATACATATAAAGAATATGAATCGACGTATCTATTTTAAGCGTACCGAGCAATGCCATGGCAATGAACGTCACCAACGTGCCAAGAATGGGGAAGATACGATAACGCCCAATTTTGCTGATGATGCGCCCGCTAATAATCGAAGTCAGCATGAGTCCGCCCATCAGCGGTAACAACTGAATCCCCGCTTCCGTCGGCGTGGAAGACTTCACCACCTGCAAATAGAGCGGCAGGAAAGTCATCGAACCAAACAGCGACATGCCGATGATAAAACCAATCAGGCAACTTAATAGGAAGGTACGGTCGCGAAACAGGCCGAGCGGAATGATTGGCTCAAAAGCCCGCTGTTCTTCATAGATAAAGCCACCAAGCGTCACCACGAAGAAAGCAAATATGCACCACAATTGGGGATCGGACCATGCCATTACCGTGCCGCCCTGGCTGGTAAACAGAATCAAACAGGTCAGCGACGCCGCAAGATAACCCGCACCGAGGAAGTCAATTTGGTGGCGAATACGTGCAGTTTGCGGCTTCAGCACTGCACCGATAACCAGAAGCGCGAAAATACCCAACGGCAAGTTGATGTAAAAAATCCACCGCCAGGAAAAATGCTCCACCAGAAAACCGCCAATCAGCGGACCAATGACCGTAGCGAGTCCAAACACCCCGCCAAACAAGCCCTGATATTTCCCTCGTTCAGCCGGAGGGATGACATCACCCACTGCCGCCATTGTCACGACCATCAGGCCACCGCCGCCCAGCCCCTGCAACGCACGCATTAGAATCAGTTGCGTCATATTCTGCGCCAGGCCGCACAATGCCGAGCCAAGTAAGAACAGCACAATAGCGACTTGCAGGACGATTTTCCGCCCAAGCAAGTCGCCAAATTTACCGTATAGCGGCACCACAATTGTTGAAGAGAGCAAATAAGCCGTCACCACCCAGGAGAGTTTTTCCAGCCCACCCAACTCGCTGACGATCGTCGGCAAGGCGGTAGACACGATGGTCTGGTCGAGTGCCGCAAGCAGCATGACCAGCATCAGCGCGGAAAACAGCAAACGAATCGATGTCGTTTGCTGTTGCGTTTCTGTCTGGGGCGTTTCGGTGACTGTCATTTTATCTGCCGGTTGTAATTAATTAACTGGGTAATTAATATAGATGGAATAGTTTCATACGGTCAATGGAGTGCGCACAAAATGTCACCTGTAAACGGCCCTGATAAATCCGAAAATAATATTGATAATGGCCAAAAACGTCGCCGCCCTGGCCGCCCAGCAGGCACCAGTAACAACACCGATAAGCGTGAGCACTTGATTGATATCGCGCTGAAGCTATTTTCAAATCAGGGGATTGCACAAACCCCTCTGAGCGCCATTGCCGCGGCTGCAGGCGTGACACCAGCCATGCTGCATTACTATTTCAAGACCCGCGAACAATTGCTGGATGTATTAATTGATGAGCGTTATATGCCGGCGCGGGCATCAATGGGTGGCGCTTTTGAGCTACACCCAAACGACCCGGTGGGTGCGCTGACCGCGTTGACGCAGAAATTCATTGATGTCTCGTTGCTTTACCCGTGGTTTGCTCCGCTTTGGATAAGAGAAGTATTGAGTGAAACCGGGTTATTGAAGCAACGAATTGATGCCCGTTTCGGCACAAAAGAGAAACAGTCGGCGGTGAACTGGATTCACAAATGGCAGGATGAAGGCCGCTTAAACCCAGATCTCGACCCGGAGTTTCTCTTTATTTCGCTGTTCGGTTTAACGCTAATGCCTGTTGCCCGCTTGCAACAGGAAATTCGTAATGGCGATTCCCGCCTGAGTGCTGAAAGGCTTTCACGCCATATTGCTGCACTGCTGAAATCTGGGGTGGGTAATCAGCACCTGGATTAAAAATCAAATATTTCCGGCACCATTCATAACTCATATCAATGATTAGGCTTTTTCTTAGTTTACCCGTATTAAAAATGATGGATTATGCTCGCGCCAGATTATGGCGTTTCGCTTCGGCGGCTTCTTCTCAATTTTGGGTTAAACAGCAATGAAAAAAGTAATGTTGATGTTGGTTATGGCCGCAGCACTGGCTGGTTGTAGTTCTCCTGCTCAGCGCATGGCAGATTGCCAGGCACAGGGAA
This sequence comes from Buttiauxella sp. BIGb0552, assembly GCF_004366275.1. Lineage (NCBI taxonomy): Bacteria > Pseudomonadati > Pseudomonadota > Gammaproteobacteria > Enterobacterales > Enterobacteriaceae > Buttiauxella > Buttiauxella sp. BIGb0552. The sequence continues at coordinate 207,183 of NZ_SODY01000004.1, read as the reverse complement.
TCAGTAAAGATACCTGTTATCTTTCTGAGCAGAACCGACAAAACTCAGTTAATAACGCAGCGATGAAACAGGCAATGGAAAATGCCCACGACGCAGTAAAATAAGTCTGATAACCATCGTTAATACAGGCTCAAAAGAGCCTGTTCTTCATCTCATCCCCGCCAGACAGCACCCCACATAACCAATTGAATTTAGTTGACTTTATAACCACTTATTTATGTGAAATGTAAAGTTTAAAAAATGAATGTCTTAGCCGTTTGTTGACGCTTGTATTTAGCCTGATATGGGGAGTACATTAGCGCCGGCGAATCGATGAATCGTTATCAAAATGCAATATGAAACGGCTTTATCGAGTGAAGTAAATCCCAAAACACCCGAACTGCGGTTTCATCTTTCTATACTGAATTTTTAGCACGATTGCGCGGAAACACGCGCGGAGCAATGTAACGTGAAATATTTCATGATGGGCTTATCGTTCATTTTGTTAGTGTGGGTGGGTACGTTTGTGATGATGGTTGAATAACCTGAATATCAAACTATCAAACAATGAGAGACAGGAGCCATAAGGCTCCTGTTTTCGTTTTTATTCGGCTAAATCTGAAGAAGATTTCTGCGTGGTTGGTAATAAACCGTCCGCACGGAACATGGCTTTAATGCCTCGTACTGCCTGGCGAATGCGGTCGCGGTTTTCAATCAGAGCAAAGCGAACATGCGTGTCGCCGTAATCACCAAACCCAACACCTGGCGAAACGCACACTTTCGCATCCTGAAGCAGCTTTTTAGCGAACTCCAGTGACCCCATCTGCGCGTACTGCTCAGGGATTTTCGCCCACACATACATTGACGCTTTTGGGCACTCAACCATCCAGCCAGCTTCATGCAAGCCCTTAACTAAGACATCACGGCGGCGTTTGTACTGCTCGGCGATATCACGTACACATTGCTGATCACCTTCGAGCGCAGCAATTGCCGCGACCTGTAGCGGGGTGAATGTGCCGTAGTCATGGTAGCTTTTGATCCTTGCAAGCGCGTTGACTAACTCTTTATTGCCCACCATAAAACCAATGCGCCATCCCGCCATATTGTAGCTTTTCGACAGCGTGAAGAATTCAACGGCCACATCCCGTGCACCTGGGACTTCCATTATTGACGGGGCTTTCCAGCCGTCATAGACGATATCGGCATAGGCCAGGTCATGCACCACTAGCACGTCGTAGCGTTTTGCTAAAGCGACAACCTTTTCGAAAAACTCCAGTTCAACACACTGTGCTGTTGGGTTCGACGGGAAGCCGAGGATCATCATTTTCGGTTTTGGATAGCTTTCGCGAATAGCTCGTTCAAGCTCGGCAAAGAAGTCGACGCCTTCCACCAGCGGCACCGAACGAACTTGCGCACCGGCGATGACCGCACCGTAAATATGAATGGGGTAACTTGGGTTTGGCACCAGTACCATGTCGCCATGATCGAGCGTTGCCAGCATCAGGTGTGCCAGTCCTTCTTTCGAGCCGATAGTGACAATAGCTTCGCTTTCAGGGTCGATTTCGACGTCATAGCGGTCTTTGTACCAGCGCGAAATCGCGCGGCGCAAGCGCGGTATGCCTCGGGAAGTCGAGTAACCGTGGGTGTCTTCACGCTGTGCGACAGTGCAGAGTTTCTCAACGATGTGCGGTGGGGTTGGGCCGTCAGGGTTGCCCATACTGAAATCGATAATATCTTCGCCGCGACGACGCGCCGCCATTTTCAGCTCAGCGGTGATGTTGAATACATACGGAGGGAGACGATCGATACGCGAAAAACGACGCTTTGGACTGGAGTCAGCCATAAATTCCTCAGATTAACGTTAGCGCCCGGACCGTCCGAGCGACGCTGCCACGCGATGTGGCCTGCTTAGAAAATAGCCTGAATAAAAAACATCTGTCGAGAGGAAAAACGAAATATTTTTATGATGCACAAAAAGAGGATGCTTCATTTGAAGCCAATCCCTGTTTTATTTGATAGTCATCGACTACATTAACCATGTCGCAACATTCATATAACCTCTTTCTAATAGACGTGGAGTTTCGCCATGACCCTACACATTGATGACTTACCGCGTGCAATCCGTGAGATAAAACAAAAGCTTCGCCACGAATTGCCGGACTACAAAGCTGTGTTTGAACAACTCGAAGGCGATATGCAGCACCAGATCGACGCAATCCGTGATGAGATGGCCCATGGTGAAAACCCGGTACCACAAATCAACGCCGACGATATCGTCAACAATCGTGTAAGTGAGCAACAAAAAGCCCTGATTCGCCAGCGCGGTTGCTGCACTGTAAAAGGTGTATTCCCACAATCCCAGGCTCAAGCCTGGAATGAAGAAGTGGGAAATTATCTGGAGCGGAATAACTTTGTCGAAAAACTAAAGAACGCTGCAGAAGATAACTACTTCGGCAATCTTGCTGCCAGTAAGCCGCAAATTTACGGTATTTACTGGTCTAAACCACAAGTTGAAGCTCGCCAGCATGCCCGTATGAAAGCGGTACAGGTTTTCCTGAATAATTTATGGGAAACCGAAAGCAACGGTAAGCAACATTTCGATCCGAATCGTGTTGTGAGTTACGCTGACCGTACTCGCCGCCGCCCGCCGCGCTCTAACTCTTTGGGCCTGTCGCCACATGTCGATGGCGGTTCAGTTGAGCGCTGGCTGGATGAGAATTTCCGCCATGTTTACCGCCATGTGTTTACCGGTGACTGGCAAAATTACAACCCATTTGCTGCGGAAGGCCGTACCGAAGTACGTGAGTTCCCATCCCCAGCAGTGTGTTCCATGTTCCGTACTTTCCAGGGTTGGACGGCACTTAGCCCACAACGCAAACATGGCGGCACGCTAACATTACTGCCGATCGCAAACGCAATGGCCTATATCTTACTGCGCGCACTTCAAGACGATGTGCCGGAAGAATCCTTATGTGAAGCAAAGCCAGGGCGAGCACTATCCATTAACGAGCAATGGCATCCCCTTTTATTAACAGGGATTTCCTCAATTCCAGATATGGAAGCAGGTGATACCGTGTTCTGGCACTGCGATGTGATCCATGCCGTTGAAAATGAACACCTTGGAGAATTCGACAGTAACGTGATGTATATCGCTGCAGCTCCGTGGTGTGAGAAAAATGCCGCCTATCTCGAGCGCCAGTGGCCAGCATTTGTTGAAGGAAAATCACCACCAGACTTCGCGGCCGATGATTTCGAAGTGGATTTCACGGGGCGAGCCACGCCTGCGGATTTAACTGACGCAGGGCGGGAGCAATTGGGCGGGAAGTAATCGATTCAGTTGTCGGATGTCACTAGCTTAATCTGACCGACAAAAAGCTGTAAGACCGTTGTGGGGGGTGGATTAGCGCAAGCGACATCCCCTCTCTTTTCACCAAAAGATACCTTTCTGGTAACCGCTGGGTAATTTCCTTATCATTGCCTTTCCATTCTTTGTCACGCGAGTCACCCGTGCACGAAATTTTTAACATGCTGCTGGCGGTATTTGACCGGGCGGCGTTGATGCTTATTTGCCTGTTCTTTCTAATTCGCATCCGCCTTTTCCGCGAGCTTCTGCATAAAAATGCCCACACGCCCAAAGAGTTATTAGCAGTCACCGCTATTTTCTCCATGTTTGCTTTGTTCAGCACCTGGTCTGGTGTACACGTTGAAGGCTCGCTGGTGAACGTGCGTATTATTGCCGTCATGGCCGGCGGGATCTTATTTGGCCCTTGGGTAGGTATCATCACCGGTATTATTGCCGGGACACACCGTTATCTAATTGATATTGGTGGCATAACTGCTGTTCCCTGCCTGATTACCAGCATCGTTGCGGGCATTATTTCTGGGTGGATAAACCGTAAAATACCCAAAGAGAAACACTGGAGTGTCGGCATAATCGCCGGGATGCTGTGTGAAACTATGACCATGATTCTGGTGGTGCTATGGGCGCCATCTGTCGGGCTTGGAATAGATATCGTTTCGAAAATTGGTATTCCGATGATCCTCGGAACGGTCTCTATTGGCCTGATAGTGGTGCTGGTGCAAAGTGTTGAGGGTGAAAAAGAGGCCAGTGCCGCACGCCAGGCCAAACTTGCACTAGATATTGCCAACAAAACACTGCCACTGTTCCGCAACGTTAACAGCGAGTCATTGCGCCAGGTCTGCAATATCATTCGCGAAGATATTAATGCCGACGCGGTGGCGATTACCGATATCGACAAAGTACTGGCCTACGTCGGGTTTGGAGAGAATAACTATAAACAGAACGACGATGGTATCAGCCCAAGAACGCAACTCGCGATTCGAGAAGGCAAAATCATTATCCGCAATGATGATGAGGCTTATCGCACCCCGGAAATTCACTCGCTGATAATTATTCCGTTATGGGAAAAAGGTGTCGTCACCGGCACGCTTAAAATCTATTACCGCCACGCGCACCAGATCACTTCCACATTACAAGAAATGGCGGTCGGGCTTTCGCAGATTATCTCCACTCAACTGGAAGTTTCTCGCGCCGAGCAGTTACGCGAAATGGCAAATAAAGCTGAGTTACGCGCTCTACAAAGCAAAATTAACCCTCATTTCCTGTTCAACGCGCTAAATGCGATTTCATCCTCTATTCGTATGAATCCAGATACAGCGCGCCAGCTTATCTATAACTTGTCGCGCTACCTGCGTTACAACATTGAATTAAAAGACGATGAGCAGATCGACATTAAAAAAGAGCTGTATCAAATTAAAGACTATATCGCTATTGAGCAGGCGCGTTTTGGCGACAAGTTGACGGTGATTTATAACATAGACGAAGAGGTTAACTGCCTGATTCCAAGCCTGCTGATTCAGCCGCTGGTTGAGAACGCGATCGTGCATGGCGTGCAGCAATGCAAAGGCAAAGGTGTCGTCACCATCAGCGTGGAAGAGAGCGGGAATCGTGTGCGTATTGCGGTGCGCGACACCGGGCATGGTATCGATCCGCAAGTTATTGAACGCGTAGAGGCCAACGAGATGCCAGGCAATAAAATTGGTCTGTTAAATGTGCATCATCGCGTAAAATTACTCTATGGAGAGGGGTTGGTTATCCGCCGCCTTGATCCGGGGACGGAAATTGCGTTTTACATTCCTCACGCCGCTACTGTCGTTCCGCCGTTATTGTCGCAGCAAGGAGGAAATGCATGAAAGTTCTCATCGTAGAAGATGAAGTGCTGGCGCAGCAGGAGCTTAACTGGTTGATAAAAGAACATAGCCAGATGGAAGTGGCTGGTATCTTTGACGATGGTATGGATGTACTGAAATACCTGCAACATCACGAAGTTGACGCTATTTTTTTAGATATAAACATCCCTTCTTTAGATGGCGTGTTATTGGCGCAAAACATCAGTAAATTTGCCCATAAGCCGTTTATCGTGTTTATCACCGCGTGGAAAGAGCACGCAGTGGAGGCCTTTGAACTCGAAGCGTTCGACTACATTCTGAAGCCATACCAGGAATCGCGCATTATCGGCATGTTGCAAAAACTGGAAGCTGCTTACCAGCAACAGAATGCCCCTGCCTCTGCCAACAGCCCAAGCCGTGAAGCGCTAACCATTAACCTGGTGAAAGATGAGCGAATTATCGTCACCGACATCAACGATATTTATTACGCCGAAGCGCACGAGAAAATGACGTTTGTTTATACGCGACGTGAAGCCTATGTGATGTCGATGAATATCAGCGAGTTTTGCCACAGGTTGCCCGAAAGCCACTTCTTCCGCTGCCACCGTTCATATTGCGTTAACTTAAGCAAAATCCGCGAGATAGAGCCGTGGTTTAACAATACTTACATTTTGCGCCTGCGGGATTTGGATTTTCAGGTGCCGGTGAGTCGCAGCAAGGTAAAAGAATTTCGTGCGTTGATGCGCTTGTAGACCATAATGTCGGATGTCGCTTGCGCTAATCCGACCTACGAAAACTGCTACAGAACCTGTCCCAACGTCTGACGCAAATGAGCGCCAGCGCCGAGCAGCCCCGGTTGATCGTGAACAATCAGGTACACCGGGATTTTTTGCACGTACTCTTTAAAACGTCCTTTGTCCTCAAAACCACCACGGAAACCGGATGCTTTAAAGAATTCCAGGAAACGCGGCACGATGCCGCCGGCGATATATACGCCGCCGAAGGTTCCCAGCGTCAGAGCGAGGTTGCCCCCAAAGCGCCCCATGATCACGCAGAACAGCGACAGCGCACGGCGACAATCGGTGCAGCTATCTTCCAGCGCTTTTTCAGTGATGTCTTTCGGCTTGTAATTTTCCGGCTCGCGTTGGTCAGACTTGACAATAGCGCGGTACAGATTCACAAGCCCTGGGCCTGAAAGCACACGCTCCGCAGAAACGTGGCCGATTTCGGTGCGCAGTTCTTCGAGAATAATCCCCTCTTCTTCACTGTTTGGCGCGAAGTCAACGTGTCCGCCTTCGCCAGGCAAGCTCACCCAGCGTTTATCGACGTGAACCAGATGTGCGACCCCAAGACCGGTGCCTGCACCGTAAACCGCGATAGGTTTGCCTTCGACCGGTTCATCACCGCCAAACTTGATCAGGTGCTCTTTTTTGAGCGCCGGAATAGCCATGGAAACGGCGGTAAAGTCGTTGATAATTTCCAGATGTTCAAAGCCGAGATTCTTTTTCATCTCCGCCGTGGAGAATGCCCAGCTATGGTTGGTCATCGCCACCCAGTCACCGGTAATCGGGCAAGCAATGGCGATACAACCATCGGTTACACTGACATTGTGCTCTTTGAGATAATGCACCACGACCGCTTCCAGGCTTGGAAAATCGAGGCCCGAATAGGTTTTTGCCTGAGTGATGTCGCCATTTTCTACGTTGCACAGTGCCAGACGTGCATTGGTACCGCCTACATCTCCTACCAAAGCATATTTTGTCATTCTTCCACTGCTCCGCTAAAGTCAAAATAAGTCCTGACAACACTGTAAAATTAGCTAGCCTAAACAACAACGACCAGATGAGAAGTGCCTTGGGATTATAGATCTTCGTCACAGATTAGCTTGAGCGTTTCAGCCCGTATTGCTGAAAGGCAAGATGTGTTATCTGGCAGACTGTATGTCGTGGCGATTTTGCGTTAAAAAAATTTTAGTTAAGGAAAAATCATGCTCCATCCGCGAGCCAGAACCATGCTGGTGCTTTCCATTCCGGCACTGGTCATTGGGATCTGTTCCAGCCTGGTATTAATTGTGGTGATGAAAGTTGCCGCTGTCTTACAAAAATATTTATGGGTGTCACTGCCCGCCCGTTTCGATCTCGATATGAATTCACCGATGTGGATTTTATTGATGCTGACCTTCACCGGGATTGCAGTTGGGTTGGTGATTCGCTATATGCCTGGACATGCAGGCCCTGACCCTGCCACTGAACCGTTGATTGGTGCGCCAGTTAGCGTAATCGCGTTGCCGGGTTTGATTATTGCGCTATTGCTAGGGCTTGCGGGTGGTGTAAGCCTCGGGCCTGAACATCCTATTATGGCGGTAAATATCGCGCTGGCGGCGGCTATTGGCGCACGCTTGTTGCCAAAAGTCGGGGCGCTCGACTGGACGATTCTTGCCGCAGCCGGAACCATTGGCGCATTGTTCGGCACGCCGGTGGCAGCGGCGTTGGTATTTTCCCAAACGCTCAACGGCAGCAATGATGTTCCTTTGTGGGACCGACTTTTTGCACCACTTATGGCAGCAGCAGCCGGAGCAATGACCACAGACTTGTTCTTCCACCCTGATTTCTCTTTGCCTTCTTTGCAATACACGGAACTGCGCCTGGTGGATATTTTCAGTGGCGCCGTGGTGGCAGCTATCGCTATTGCATTGGGTATGGTTGCCGTCTGGTGCCTGCCACGTATGCATCGTTTAATGCACCAGCTCAAACACCCGGTGTTAATCCTTGGTGTAGGTGGCTTCCTGTTAGGCGTATTAGGGCTAATTGGTGGTGAAGTCACGCTATTCAAGGGGTTGGATGAAATGCGCCAGCTCGCCGCTGGGCAGCATTACTCTGTAGCAACATTGCTGATGTTTGCGGTGGTAAAACTGGCTGCATTGGTGATTGCTTCTGCATGTGGATTCCGTGGCGGACGCATATTCCCAGTGGTATTCGTTGCGGTCGCACTTGGGATGATGCTCCACCAGCATGTTGAAGCGGTTCCGGCTGCCATTACGCTATCTTGCGCCATCCTTGGCCTGGTGTTAGTCGTTACGCGCGATGGTTGGCTCAGCCTGTTTATGGCAATGGCCGTGGTGCCCGACATCAAACTACTCCCGCTGCTGTGCATCGTGATGTTGCCAGCCTGGCTGATGCTTGCAGGTAAACCGGTAATGATGGCGGAGAAGCCTAAGGTTTAATCCTTAGCGGCATTGCGCTTAGCAAGCGCTGCCGTAACGGCCTGCAATAGTTCGGGAATATCTTGTTTCGGCAGAACGACTTCCACAAGCGTAAGTCGTTCTGCCAGTCCCGCTTTCTGCATTACTTCTTCAAGCTGCACTTGCTCAGTCACTCGCCAGCATTGCGCAGGGTTGTGAATATTCATCGCCTGCGGAATTTGCGTCCAGTTCCAGGACGCGATGTCGTTATAGCGCTGCTCGGCACCATGAATGGCCCGCTCAACGGTATATCCGTCGTTATTGAGCAAGAAGATCACCGGGCGTTGCCCATCGCGCATCATCGAGCCAATTTCCTGAATCGTAAGCTGCGCCGATCCATCCCCCACCAGCAATACTACGCGACGATTGGGGCAGGCGGTTTGCGCCCCAAACGCAGCCGGGAGGGTAAAGCCTATCGAACCCCACAACGGCTGGCTGATAAAAGTCACCCCGGCGGGTAAGGTCAGCGTCGCCGCGCCAAAAGCGGCGGTTCCCTGGTCTGCAAGAATGATATCTCCCGCCCGCAGGAATTTTTGAATTGATTGCCAGAACGCATGCTGGTCTAGTTTTCCGCTAGTCGCTTCGGGCAGTGCTGGCGGCTTTTGCTCTGACCCGGGCCAACCGGAAACCTGGTGTTTGCACAACTGATGCAAGACCGACACGGCTTGCGCCATCGCAATGCCGCTGAACCAGCGTTCACCAATTCGGGCGGCATTTGGTTGAATGTCGATAGTCTGCTGAAGGGTAAGATGCTGAGTGAACCCAGCGGTAAGCGTATCGGTAAACTTAACGCCCACACAGATAACCAGCTCGGCCGTTTCAATCGCCTGAATCACCGTTGTATCGCTGGCAGCGGCGCTGTAAGTGCCTACAAACCCCTGCTGACCTTCATCAAATAACCCTTTGCCCATTAGCAACGTTGCATGAGGCATCGGAGTGTCATCCATCCACTGTTGCAACGCTTTTTGCTGTCCAAAACGTAGCGCCAGAAAATCCGCTAATAAGGCCACACTGCGGCTTTCAGCCAGGCGTTCTTGTACACAGACACGGAATTCCGTCAGTAATGCGGGATCGGTAGAGTGTTGTGAGGCAAGTAACGGTTTTGTTGGGCGAGTAGCGGGGGCCTGAGAGACATCGCCAGGTAATAACAAATAACCTGGACGGCGTTGGGTCAAAGCTTGCTGCAAAACGCGGTCGATTTCATAGCAAGCATTTTCTACAGTGAGGGAAGCCTGGGCCACTGTCACTTCCTGCGACATACGCGCAAAGTGCCGGAAATCACCGTCGCCTAATGTGTGGTGCATTAACTCACCGCGCTGTTGCGCCCCAAGGCATGGCGCGCCGACGACATGGATAACCGGTAAATATTCAGCGTAACTTCCAGCGATGCCATTAATAGCACTTAGCTCTCCTACCCCAAAGGTAGTGAGCACAGCAGCCGCGCCATTACAGCGAGCATAACCATCAGCAGCATATGCAGCATTTAGTTCATTAGCACACCCCACCCAGGCAAGGGTCGGGTTATTAATCACATTGTCCAGAAACTGTAAGTTGTAGTCACCGGGAACACCAAACAGATGGGTAATTCCAGCTTCGGTGAATCGGTCCAGAAGATAGTCTGCGACAGTGTAAGACATAACTCATTCCTTCTCAGAGGGCTTACTGTGAGTATTGGGCATATGTGATCGCTGTCGAGGATCAATGAGAATAAGAGTGTGGAAAGAGGGATTTACACGTAACTGCGGTGTAGTCTGAAGCCCGTAATGTTGTGAAAACGTATACACTAAGTTGGCATTATTCACTTACCGGGAAACTAATATGGTCTATCAGGCAAATCCTGCGCGTTATGAATCAATGGAATATCGTCGTTGTGGGCGCAGCGGACTCAAACTACCCGCCATTTCTCTAGGTTTATGGCACAATTTTGGCGACAGCACGCTACTGGACAACAGCCGCCAGTTGTTGCACCGCGCATTTGATTCCGGGATTACCCATCTGGATCTGGCCAATAACTATGGGCCGCCTCCGGGTTCTGCTGAAGAAAACTTTGGCCGTATCCTGCGTGAAGATTTCCTTCCATATCGTGATGAACTGATTATTTCCTCCAAAGCGGGCTACACCATGTGGGATGGGCCGTATGGAGATTGGGGCTCGCGTAAGTATCTAATTTCAAGCCTTGATCAAAGCCTGAAGCGTATGGGGCTGGAGTATGTTGACATCTTCTACCACCATCGCCCGGATCCAGAAACACCACTTGAAGAAACCATGCGCGCACTGGATACCGTGGTGCGTCAAGGTAAAGCACTCTACGTTGGCGTCTCAAATTACCCAGCCGAACTCGCCGCTCAAGCCATTGATATTTTGAACGACCTCGGTACTCCATGTCTTATCCACCAGCCACGTTACTCGATGTTTGAGCGTTGGGTTGAAGGCGGTTTACTGGACGTTCTGCAAGAAAAAGGCGTGGGTAGCATTGCCTTTTCTCCCCTAGCTGGCGGCCAACTGACCGATCGCTATCTTGATGGTATTCCTGCTGATTCCCGTGCCGCAAGCGGCAGCAAGTTCCTTAATGCTGACCAGCTCACAGATGAAAAACTGGAGAAAGTTCGTAAATTGAATGATATCGCGCAACGTCGCGGGCAGAAACTTTCCCAAATGGCGCTCGCATGGGTGCTGCGTGGTGACAAAGTTACATCAGTGCTGATTGGCGCCAGTAAAACCAGCCAGATTGATGACGCAGTCGGCATGTTAGCCAATCGTCACTTTACGGCAGAAGAACTGGCTGAAATTGAAGCCATCTTAGTGTAACCGTTATCACTATCTGATTTAATTACGAACTAAATTAGCAAAAAGTGCTCTCCTCAGCGAATTAGGAGTTGTGGTGATGAAACACTTAGTTACCACAACTTACTATACCGCTAACAAGCCGCTCTGGCGGTTACCGTGTAAGGGGAGAGAGTATGTTCAGGTCACTGATTCTTGCGATAGCATTACTGGCATCTGCACCAATGATGGCGAATGCGGGCGAAATCACCCTGCTGCCGTCAGTTAAGCTTCAAATTGGCGATCAGGATTATCGCGGTAATTACTGGGATGGCGGCGGCTGGCGCGACCGTGATTACTGGCATCGTAATTATGAATGGCGTGACCGTGGCTGGCATCGCCATGATAACGGCTACCATCGTGGCTGGTATAAAGACCGCGGCCGTAACAGCTTTGAGAAAGGCTATCGCGCGGGCTGGAATGATCGTGACGATCATCGTGGCCGAGGCCGTGGCGATCATGGACGTGGGCACGGTGGTGGCCATCGCCATTGAGGCTAATGATTTAAAAATGGGAGCTAAGGCTCCCATTTTTATTACAGCAATCGATAGTTTTTATCCGGGGTTATTTTTCCAGGAAGCCTCCCATCATGGATCATTTCCCGTAAATCAATTTCAATGGTGTTGCAGATAGCATTCAAGGGTAAATCATTATCTTCCCGGCCAAAGGGGTCCTCAAGCTCAGTTGCAATCGCATCGAGCGCAAGGAGTGCATAAGTGGTAAATAATGAAAAAAGCAGTGAAAGAAACCCAAAGCTGTCGATGATCAGCAATGGATAAATCGCACAATAGATATAAATAGTGCGATGTAAAATTAAAGAGTATGCAAATGGAATTGGCGTATTACTGATACGTTCACACCCCCCCTGAATAGTGCTGATATTATTGAGGTAATGATTAAAGTTCTGGTAATCCAGGGAGTTTCGCTTATAGCGAAAAAGCCATTTGCCAATCTCCTGAAGCAAAGCATTACATGGAGTGGCAACATTTAGCCTCTCAAGCATAAATGGGGCTTGCGATGTAACCTCCACAGGCATTTTTTCATGCCGCAGCATCGATTTTAATATGTTGCAATAACATACGATAAAATTGAGCACGATTCTCATCTCATCCTGGCTAGCTTCTGTTGTGCTTTTTATTTCTCGCATTAAAGATCGAGTGGTAATCAACAAGTCTCCCCAAAGCTTTCTGGCTTCAGAATAGCGGAGCCATGCTGCATTGTTACGGAAGCCAAGAAAAATCGAAATAGATATCCCAATAAAACCAATTGGATTTTCTTTTGCTTCAATACCATGCATATGCAAGAGCGGGAGTAGAAATAGATAAGCCATATTCAACATAGCGAAAAAGAGCAACTGGCGAGAAATCTTCCTCATAATAGACCCTCTCCATGAGAACAATCTTCTAAACCAGTGTTGCTCAGGCCTGACTATCATTCTTTATCCTTTACACACAAATTTGCCATATGTTCATAAACGGGAAGCAATTTTTGTAAATAATGCTCAAAAACCTGTTTTTTATCAGAAAGTGGTATCACTCCGTCAAGGAGGCCTTGTTGATTAATATATGAAGAGGGTATATCTATAATGCTCTCCCCTTGTATAAGAGGATGATAGCTAATCATAACAGGACCTAAAAAACCGGTGCGGATAATATTTAGTTGCATTGTACCAAAAAGCTTTATAGACAAATTATTACTTTGGCAAATTGCCACCTGGTGATGGTATAAACGCTCAGTTAATGTAATATTCTTTAGCAAAACCAATGTATAGTTATTCCATAAACTATCCATACTTGTTTTTTTACTATGAATATCAGAAGCGTACTCTTTTAAAGATAGATATTGCGGCATACAAAAAGCTCTCCCACTTAAAATTGAGATTAAATATGGCTAATAAAGGTAATGAATAATGAATTAACTAGTCAGTATTTCCTGTTTTGCTTAGTGCTTTGATGACATCATTATGAAGAATAAAGTCAATGTAATTACGCAGCGTTAAAGTGTTATTTTTATTACTGGGATAAATCATCCACAATTCAATTTTCTGCACACTCCAGTCGGGAAGAGCAATTTTAAGCTGACCATTTTTTAGATAAGGCTCCACAATGTACTCAGGCAAAATTGCCATCCCTGTACCTTGTAAAGCTTGTTGCAATATATAAGTCAGATTATCGCTGGTATGCCGAGAGGTCATTACCAATTTATAACTGCTAGTTTCTTGAGAAAGAGTGACGCTTTTCCATGTTTTATGAGTAATTAAATCACATGTAAGCAATTCATCAGGTGAACTGACATTATGCTTTTCTGCATACTCCGGCGTCGCAACAATAAATCGGTTGAAGGTTCCCAGGAAGCGTCCAATGAAAGAGTCATCTGAGGGCTTACCTATTCTGTAAGCGACATCAAAAGTATCGTTAACCGAACCAAAGAATGAGTCCGCAGTGACCAGTTCAAGTTCAACCTGCGGATTTGCTTTCAAAAACTCATGGTGAGGAGCAGGTAAGGCACTGTACATGAACCCCGGAGGCGCTATTATTCTTAATTTGCCATTTGGGCTTTCACGTAATAGCTGAATGAGTTCATCAGCTCTAAATGCAACATCTATCACTTCCTGACAGTATCGCAAATAACTTTCACCTGCATATGTCAACGAGATCTTTCGCGTTGTTCGATTGAGCAAACGTAAACCAAGATATTCTTCGAGTTCACTTATTTGCTGGCTGACGCGAGATTTCGTCATATTCAATTCTTCAGCGGTTCTTGTAAAATTGCCGTTTTTTACCAGCGCGGCAAAAAGAGCCATATGATTAAAGTGCTTGAACATGACAAAACCCTGATGTTTCTAAACGTCAGCATAAATCATACATAACATAATGCGGGATGGACAGTGCTGATTGTTCAACAAATCACACCTATTTGTTCTGAAAGTAGTAACTAATCAACAGAGTCTTAATAGGTATGATTACCTGTGCTCGGGGATCAATATACAGGGGGGGTTATAAATAATGTGGACCACGATAGCGAATAGAAAACTACTGAGCATTCCGCTTTTTGGAATATTAGTGCTCAATACGATTATTGACATTTTCTTAGGTGCTATTGCACTAGGGCATCACAACTTTATGATTGTCGGTGTATTGGCAATCGCATTTGCGATTCAGGGAATGTTTATGTTTCGAGTTAACAGGAACATATTCTTTTAACTCATCAGGGGAAGCGATATAAATAAACGCAACTACATGAATGAACTTATAAAGATGTAACCCGCGACCACAAGTGTGTGGCCGCAGAGCACTATAAATCTACAGTCCCAAAGCCGTACCAACTAGCAGCCACAGGTTAAGCGCCACCACTATAGCCACAATCACCCACCCCACATGTTTTACCAGCCGGGTATTGACGAGATCGCCCATCAATTTTTCATTGCTGGTGAAAATCAGTAGCGGCACCAACGCCAGTGCGATACCAAAACTGAGTAGTACCTGGCTCATTACAAGGACGCGGGTTGGGTCAAGCCCCATCAGGATGACAATAAATGACGGTGCCATAGTGACTGAGCGGCGCACCCACAGCGGGATGTAGAAGCGAACAAACCCCTGCATCACAACCTGCCCTGCCAGAGTACCGACAACGGTTGACGACAGACCCGCCGCGACCAGACTCAAACCGAAGATAGTCGCCGCTGAATGACTCAAAAGAGGTTCCAGCGTGAGGTACGCCTCATCGAGATCGGCAACGCCGGTATGACCTGTGAAGTGAAACGCCGCGGCGGCGGTTGCCATCATCGCCAGATTTACAAACCCGGCAATCGTCATTGCGATACCCACATCCCATTTGGTCGCGCTGTAACGTTCGGCGCGGTTGCCTTCGTGCATATGTTGGGTCAGCGATGAATGAAGATAGATCACATGCGGCATAATTGTCGCCCCCAGAACCCCGGCGGCCAGGAACACCGCTTCGCTGGTCGGCAAGCTTGGGATCAGCATGCCTTTACCAAGTTCAGCCAGTTTGGGCTGCGAGAAAATCAGTTCAACAATGTAAGCCGCAGCCACAAACAGCAGCAAACCACCGATGACTTTTTCCAGCGGTTTCTGGCCGCGCCGTTGCAGCATCAGTATAAGGAACGTTGCAATCCCGGTCAGCACTGCGCCCTGGAGTAACGAAACGCCCAGGATCAATTTAAAACCAATCGCAGCACCAATAAACTCCGCCAGATCGGTCGCCATGGCAATGATTTCGGCTTGTATCCAGTACAACCACACCACCGGGCGCGGATAGTGGTCACGGATCTGCTCCGCGAGGTTCTTGCCGGTGGCAATCCCCAGTTTTGCCGAGAGAATTTGGATAAGCATCGCCATCAGGTTTGCCCACACCACTACCCATAGCAATTTGTAGCCAAAACTTGCCCCGGCCTGGATGTTGGTCGCAAAGTTGCCGGGATCGATATACCCGATAGCAGCGATAAAAGCCGGCCCCATCAACGCCAGCCGTAATCTGCGCGCTGTGCGGGTACCACTGTTGTCAACGCGACTGTTTGTCATCATCTGCCTCTGAGATATAGCCTTTGCTATGTTTCAAGCTATCAAAAATGAGAATGATTATCAAATTCATTTAAAATGCTTAAACCGATTATTTTGATAGACGGAAACAATGAGGAATTTGCAGTGACAATTTTATATGCCAGTTAACTTTCATGAACTGCGGCAAGCACTATGTTAGAGATATGTGCGTTGACGCAACTTTTACCTTCTTTACTTAACATAGCAGAAATGTATGGTTGATCACTAATTTTGAGTTTGGTCACAGGACATCACTATAGTGTGCGATTAGTCTCGTTTTCTTATTGCTTGTTTCATAGAATGTGCAACGAAATTAAACCTGCCTCATGTTTGGAGCAAATATGTCCCGCGTTCTTCACTTTGTCTTAGCGCTTGCCGTGGTAGCGCTACTTGCTTTATTGCTAAGTAGCAACCGTAAGCAAATTCGTATTCGCTTTATCGTTCAACTGTTAGTGATTGAACTCATTCTCGCCTGGTTCTTCCTGAACTCAGAAATCGGTCTGGGCTTTGTGAGAGGTTTCTCAGAAATGTTTGAGAAACTGCTGTCGTTCGCTAACGAAGGGACAAACTTTGTATTCGGTAAGATGAATGACGAAGGACTCGCCTTCTTCTTCCTGAAAGTACTCTGCCCAATCGTCTTTATATCCGCGCTGATCGGGATATTGCAGCACATCCGGGTTCTGCCGATTGTTATCCGCTTTATCGGTACCGTTCTGTCTAAAGTGAATGGTATGGGTAAACTGGAATCCTTTAACGCCGTAAGCTCGCTGATTCTGGGACAATCAGAAAACTTTATCGCCTATAAGGATATTCTCGGCAAGATGTCGCGCAACCGCATGTACACCATGTCCGCTACGGCCATGTCTACCGTGTCCATGTCGATTGTCGGTGCTTACATGACGATGCTCGAGCCAAAATATGTGGTCGCCGCGCTGGTGTTGAACATGTTCAGTACCTTTATCGTACTGTCGCTGATTAACCCTTACCGCGTTGATGAGAGCGAAGAAAATATCCAGATGTCTAACCTGCACGAAGGCCAAAGCTTCTTCGAAATGCTCGGTGAATACATTCTGGCAGGTTTTAAAGTTGCGATTATTGTTGCAGCGATGCTGATTGGCTTCATTGCCTTGATTGCCGCACTGAACGCACTGTTTGCAGCAATCTTCGGCATCTCCTTCCAGGGCATCCTGGGTTACATCTTCTACCCGGTAGCCTGGGTGATGGGTGTTCCATCTCATGAAGCGTTGCAGGTTGGTAGCATCATGGCCACCAAACTGGTTTCCAACGAATTCGTTGCGATGTTGGATCTGCAAAAACTGGCCGGTACGCTTTCCCCACGTGCGGAAGGTATCCTGTCAGTGTTCCTGGTGTCGTTTGCCAACTTCTCTTCTATCGGGATCATCGCTGGTGCGATTAAAGGCCTGAACGAAGAGCAAGGTAACGTGGTTTCTCGCTTCGGCCTGAAACTGGTTTACGGCGCAACTCTGGTGAGTATTCTGTCAGCATCTATCGCTGGTCTGTTCTTGTAATTCTCACAATAAAAAGCCGGGGCAATTTGCCCCGGCTTTTTTATGCCCAAATTTCTATGCCTGGCTAACACCATCATCCTGCCAGCAGACCTGGTTTCTGCCTCGTTGTTTAGCGGTATACATCCGCATATCTGCAAGCGACTGGATTTGCTCAAGCGAGCACTCTGGCAGCTCACTGTAGGCCGCAACCCCTAACGAGGCAGTGATTTGTAGCTGCGTACCGTCGTCGAGGAGCAGAGGCGATGATTCAAGCTCCCACTTAATTCTTGTCGCGACCATAATCCCCGCTTTGAGGTCGGAATTTGGCAGGAAAATGCAGAACTCTTCACCACCAATACGCCCCAGAATATCCTGGCTGCGAATCGCACGCTGAATGCGCTGAGTCGCATGCACCAGCACATTGTCACCGACCTGATGCCCATAAACATCGTTCACTTTCTTGAAGTGGTCGAGATCTAATTGCACAAGTGTGTAATCTACATAATCAGGGCTAATTTGTGATGTCTTCTCAAAGAAGCCACGGCGGTTAAGTGCGCCGGTCAAGTCATCGTGAAGCGCATGGTGCTGCATTTCACGCTGCAAGTTCCCCATATTGCGCACCAGGCGGCAAATAACTCGGTGCGATCCACAAAGGAAAAGCACGAATATCCCCCACATCGCGATCAACAGGATACTGAAACGGCCAAAATCTTCATGTAAACCCTGGCTGAGGGTTTGGGTACTGATCAGTACCGAGCGCGTGCCAACAACTCTGCCAAAAGTGATAAATACCGACCCATCGCGCATCGTGCCGCGCGATGAGACTTCAAGCATCTGGCGAATAGTTTGTAGATGCTTAGCAGTGAGTTGAAATTGATTGCTCGACCCAACGGTACCGGTGAGTGGGATTAGCCGTTCATCAAACAGTTGGTAAGCACTCTGCGTATCTTCCGGTAATGACGCCGCAAGGAATTTTTGCACCGCATCATTTTCAAACGCAATCCCCAGAAGACCTATCCATTCACCACGAAAATCGACAGGAATGGCGACATTAACCAGAGTGTCATCCGTTTTAGCGATATTCTGCCGTGTCCAGAAAGGTTCTCGCTGTGGATTGAGCAATGGCGAAGCCAGCACGAAACTACCCTGCTCTACTTGCGGGTTGTAACTGCTCACTAATAGCGAGTTCATCTCCTGGGATAGCGAGACAATAAATTCGCCATCGCGTGAGATGTAGTACAAATCTGCAGTCAGTTCATTGGCCCCTGTCGCTAACGGGAAAAGACCCTGAATCTTCCGCAATGCATAGAGCTGCTGGCGGACTTGTAGCGCGTCCTCGCCGTGAAATGCGCTGTCTTCGGTAAGCGTATCGGGCAAAGGTAACTCGCGGATCCACAATGGTGAATCACCAACATCACCTGTAATTTCCGAAGGAACAGTTGCCACACCAGGGAACAAAGGATCGTCCATCGCTTCAATAAAAATTCGTTTTAGGTAGCGAAGGTTATCAACTTTGTACTGTGCTTTACTTTCGATTCTGGCAATCACACTTTCAAGGTGACTAAGCTGGCTTGTACGGTAGCCATGGCTAAATAGCTGTCCTTGCTGCCAGAATAAAAAAGTGGTTAGCGCAAAAACAAAAATGAAAACCAGATGGATAACCCGGAGTGTTTTTGCCATTGGCAGGCGAAATCTATTCGCTAAAGAAGTGCTCACAAATCAGCCCCTTGATTATATGCTCGCAACATACTGCTACCTTAATGTATGGACTAAGGCCAGAGGCTCTGGCTTGCCTATCAGATACCCTTGTAAAAAATGTACGCCGAGTTCGCATAACAGCCTGCGCTGCTCTTCCGTTTCAACAAACTCAGCCACAACAATCAATTGCTTCGCTCGAGCCATATCACATATAGATTTAACAATCAGTGGGTCAAGCGAGTCGGTGGTGATGTCTTTAATGAAGCAACCATCAATCTTAATAATGTCCGCATGCAACCTTTTCAACCGCTCGTAGTTCGCATAACCGGTACCAAAGTCGTCGATGGCAATTTTAAACCCATAATCACGCAGTAATGTAATGTTCTGCATTGAAGTTTCTGAGTCTGAAAAAGCCTGTTCCTCGGTGACTTCAATAATCACGCTGCTGGCTGGCACCTGGAATTGCGTAAACAATGAAATAATATTCTGCGCAATATCCTTTTGCATCAACGTCAACGGCATAAGGTTTACCGAGAAACGTGACTGCTCGCCCTTCTCTGGGTGAAGATACAAATAATTCACCAGCTTCTTCACCACTAACATATCGAAGCGCGTGCTGAGGTTAAACTCGGCAATAACAGGAATAAACTTATCCGGGGTAATTAATTCATCATCAAAAGTGATGCGGCTCAGTATTTCGTGATATCCATGTCCCATCTTATTCACAATAGGTTGTGCATAGAGAGTGACAGGTTCTTCTTCATTTAAGGCACGTTTGATTTTTTGCAGTAACAAAACACGCTCTGTCGTTTTGTCAGAGACATATTCAACCCTGGTATTCAAGCTGAGTACTCGTAACGATTCACTCGCCTGTTCGGAAAGAAAACTTAATTGCCCTAAAGTGTGGTGTAATTCTTCAAGGCTATTGTCGATAACGCTATAGGATGCGCCGTACTCAATTTCCAGCATGGTGTTATGCCATGTTGTTTTTTTGCTATTGAGTAAATCAACAATATGCTCGAGTCGCGCATCGGTATGTTGTCCGCGGAGGAAAATTAATAATTCACTGCCGGGTAACTGAAATACTTGTTCGCCTTCATGCAGGAAAGGCGTTATCTGGCTGGTAACCATGCGCTTACAATGAATTCGCATCATCATGCCGTAATGGCGGCTTAAAAATTCCAGGTTCGACATCCGTAGGCAGCAAAGCGTCCCTTCCGGATAACATTGCACATGATGTTCCAGCGCACGTAAATTTGGTAATTGTGTTAACGGATCGGTTAGTGACTGCGAATGATAAATGCGTTTCATCCATTCGTTTTTCTTAAACATCATCGTCATGTACAACATACAGACGGAAAAAGAGATGAAAACAGAAAGAATGAATGACAGGGCAAATTCTGTATTAACCCCGTAAAGGAAACCATCGTTATATGTCAATAGTAGCCATACGGATATAGCCCATAACAGCCCCATTAAACGCGGGCCAAAATGGCGGATACCCAGCGTAAATAGCACAAAAATAGCGGGGACGAGGTAACCTGAAACCTGCAACATGCCCCACGACGAGCACAGCACAACCAGCAGAGTTATCAGGCATAACATCCAGGTCAAAGAATAAAAACGGCGTGGACCAATGAAATCGCGCATCACGCAACGACGCCAAAAGGCTCGGACGTAATTTGGATTCAGGATCATTCTGAGTGGATAGTAAAACAGGAAAGTAAATATCAGCGAGGCGGCAATTAAATTTTGAAAATCCACTACCATAAACATGAGTGAATTGTCACCAAAGTACGCAGCCACTGCTTCTGGAAATTGAATATATCGTCCCGCCAGATACATCAATAATTTAGTGCTAAAAGGCGCGACAAACCCTAGCCAGAATATCCGAGTCCCCATTCCTTTATCGGTCAGAGCATAGCGCCACCTCGCCCCAAGATAATGACGGGCAATTATGCTACAAACTATTATTGGAAATATCAGGCAAAAAACAAATGATACTAACGCCACAAATGACAGATGTAGTACGCATGAGAATGTCACTGCTGATGAAATTATTAGAGGAATAATCGCAGTCCGGCCATAGATAAACACCATGGCTATCAACAAACCCATTGGGAGATAAGCGAGATAAACCTGAACACCATCAATTGTCGTTAACGGTGAAATGTAGCGAGAAAAAGGGACAAGCAAGAGAGATAAAACCAGTGCTGTGACGAATTTCTTGATAGATTTTTGAAAAATCATAAGCCCTGGTCTGAGTATTCTGTAATGGCTTTGCAGCATTATTCGGTGATAAATAATACGTTTATTTGTTGCGCAAATCAAGTTTGCGAATTATTGCATGTAGTTAAATTTATTGGTTTTTTATACAACCCAACAAAGAGAAATAGTTTGATATATTCATATTGAGAATACATCGTATTTATATATTCACTAAATTGATGAAAATCGTGCTCAGATCACTATTTTGTGAAGTTATTCTGGCGCAGAAACGAAAAAACCCCCGCCATTAGGCGAGGGTTTCATATTTTGGTGGAGCTAAGCGGGATCGAACCGCTGACCTCTTGCATGCCATGCAAGCGCTCTCCCAGCTGAGCTATAGCCCCACGAATGGGTTTGGTTTAAACGATTCAAATCTTGCTGGTAAAGATTTGGTGGAGCTAAGCGGGATCGAACCGCTGACCTCTTGCATGCCATGCAAGCGCTCTCCCAGCTGAGCTATAGCCCCGTACCGTGAAACCGTGTCGTATCGACGGGCGGCATCATATGAAACCCATTCAATAGTGTCAACGTCAAATTCAGCTTCTGCGATTAATCGCCGAAAAAGCAAACAATACAAGTAAAAGCAGATGCATCTCGTCTTCCTGTAGTTAATCCTGTCACAGTTTCCAGTAAAATGATCCTCTAAAATGAACCACTAATAACCCCTTTGGATTTAAGGAAAAAACTGTGCTCAAGGAACGTATGACCCCGGAAGAGCTGGCGATGATTACTGGTTATAGTCGCCAAACAATCAACAAATGGGTACGCAAAGAAAGCTGGCTCACAACTCAAAAACCCGGTGTTCAGGGAGGTAAAGCTCGCCTGATTCATGTGGATGAACGTGTTCGCGATTTTATTAATAGTGCAAAACGCGTTTCGGAGAAACTCAGCAGCTACCACGTTAATGACACTTCACTGGAAGGGCTTTTGCTCAATTCGATGAAACAGATGTCTATCTCGGAACAAGAAAAGATGTCTGCATTGATTCTGCGAGAAGGCATTGCTGGGGTGTTAAAGCGTTTAGGTATTCGTGATGAGTAAAACGAGTATCAAAAAGCCGGCATAAGCCGGCTTTTTAGTCACAACACTTTATAACGCGGGGCGTTATTGTTGTGCTTCGCGCGCAGCAATGAATTCCAGAGCCTGATTAATACGAGCAATCGAACGTTGCTTACCAATCGCGTGAACAGTGACATCAAGACCAGGTGACTGCCCTGCCCCTGTAACAGCGACACGCAACGGCATACCAACTTTACCCATACCTACTTCCAACTCATCAGCGGTTGCCTGAATTGCATTATGCACATTCTCTGCAGTCCAGTCGGTCAATGCTGCCAGTTTATCGCGCACAACTTCCAGCGGCTGACGAGCAACCGGACGAAGGTGTTTCTTCGCAGCATCCGCGTCAAACTCACTGAAATCTTCATAGAAGTAGCGGCAAGTTTCAGCCATCTCTTTCAGCGTTTTACAGCGGTCGCCCAACAATTTAACCAACTCAGCCAGTTGTGGGCCGTTGCGGGTATCAATATTTTGCTGCTCGATATGCCATTGCAGATGGGTCGCAACATATTCAGGAGCAAGGTGGTTAATGTAGTGGTGGTTAAGCCACTGCAATTTTTCAGTGTTGAATGCACTGGCCGATTTGCTAACGGAGTCCAGTGTGAACAATTTGATCATCTCTTCACGAGTGAAGATTTCCTGATCGCCATGAGACCAGCCCAAACGCACCAGGTAGTTCAACAGAGCTTCTGGTAGATAGCCATCGTCACGATACTGCATGACACTAACTGCACCATGACGTTTGGACAGTTTTTTACCGTCGTCACCATTAATCATGGAAACATGCGCATAAACCGGAACTGGCGCATTCAATGCTTTCAGGATGTTGATCTGACGCGGAGTGTTGTTGATATGGTCTTCGCCACGAACAACGTGGGTGATTTCCATATCCCAGTCATCCACTACAACACAGAAGTTGTAGGTTGGGGATCCATCGGTACGGCGAATGATCAGATCATCCAACTCCTGGTTGCTAAATTCGATTGGGCCACGGATCTGGTCATCGAAAATAACAGAACCTTCTTGCGGGTTGGCAAAACGCACAACACATGGTTCATCAGCAGTATGATGCTCATGGCCATGACGGCAGCGCCCGTCATAACGCGGCTTGTCGCCGTTCGCCATTTGTTCTTCACGCAAAGCTTCAAGGCGTTCTTTAGAGCAGTAGCATTTGTACGCTGTACCAGCTTCCAGCATCTCGTCGATAACCGCGTTATAGCGATCAAAACGCTTGGTCTGATAGTACGGGCCTTCATCCCACTCAAGGCTCAGCCAGTTCATGCCATCCATAATAGCTTCGATAGCTTCTGGTGTTGAACGCTCAAGGTCTGTGTCTTCTATACGAAGCACGAACTCACCGTCGTGGTTACGAGCAAAAAGCCATGAATAGAGAGCAGTACGAGCACCACCAACGTGCAAATAGCCTGTTGGGCTTGGCGCGAAGCGAGTTTTGATTTTCATTAAACGGCCTTAATTACGCAAAAGTACCGGGGAACCGGCAAATGCCAGGGAATATAGAGTGGGCAACATTCTACCACTGTGTACTGATTCCTCAATGTCGATACCCTTTCTTGTCTTCAATCCACATATTTTGATGACAAATCAATCACCAATGCGTAATTCGCGATCGCATTGTTTATTTTTACGACGAACGAACAAAATCTTTAGAAAAGGCGTTGACTCATTTTCAACTCTCCCTATAATGCGACTCCACACAGCGGGGGTGATTAGCTCAGTTGGTAGAGCACCTCCTTTACACGGAGGGGGTCGGCGGTTCGAGCCCGTCATCACCCACCATTCATTAGTGAGTGATTCCGCAGTGTAGCAAGAGATAAGATTTGGGTGATTAGCTCAGTTGGTAGAGCACCTCCTTTACACGGAGGGGGTCGGCGGTTCGAGCCCGTCATCACCCACCATTATCTACTCTTGCAATAGAAGTACCGAAGTTTGGGTGATTAGCTCAGTTGGTAGAGCACCTCCTTTACACGGAGGGGGTCGGCGGTTCGAGCCCGTCATCACCCACCATTCGGGGCGTTAGCTCAGTTGGTAGAGCAGTTGACTTTTAATCAATTGGTCGCAGGTTCGAATCCTGCACGCCCCACCAAATTTAGACAAAAGCGCCTTCGGGGCGCTTTTGTTGTTTCTAAGGCTCGATCTTTTTCATGCTGGGTTCGAACCTGCTGCAGGTTTGACAAAATCGTCGGGAACGATTTTACATCACCGCTTGCGGTGACCCTCAGGGCGAGTCTCAGGATGAGACGAGTGATATCCTGCACGCCCCACCAATGTATAAAGGCGCCTTTTTGCTATGCGCGTTTCTAATACAGCACCTGGCGCCCTGCCAAAATTAATGAATACCACCTTCTTCTCTCAAGATTATCCCGCGTTTAGCCGATAACTGCTTCATCTAATCCCTCGAGGAACTATTATGAGCAACACTATCAACACCTCTACACCTTCACCGCAAGCCAGCACAGGCAGTTCTTCAGCAAGTTCTGGTAACAACCTGGCTTCACAAATCAGCCGTATCACCCAGCAAATCACTAAACTAACTCAGCAAGCGAAAGATATTGCCAATGGCAGCGGCACAACAGAAGAAAAGCAAAAACAGCAGGAACTGATTCAGGCGCAGATTAAAATGCTGCAGGCGCAACTTGCACAACTACAGCGCCAGCAAGTAGAAGCTGCAGAGAAAAAACAGGAACAGCAACAATCCCGAGTGGAAGGTGTGAATAAACCATCCGAAGATCATCAGATCGATATCTACGTCTAATCTTTATTAAACAGTGGGTCGCTCAGGCGAGCAGTAGTTAACTGCTGCGCCTGTTGACGAACAACCTGCCAGATAGCTTCAGCAGCACGAGAAAGTGAGCGATTTTTCCGCCGCACCAACATTAATTGCCGATCGACAACCGGAACTAGCGGCCTGACAACCAGAGGGCGCTCTTTAGGTAACGGCAATGCAAGTGCTGGAAGAACGCTAATGCCAATTCCGGCCTCAACCATTGGAAACAGTGTTGCCGGGTGGCCAATCTGCTGAACAATATTGGCCTCAATACCCTGACGCATTAACGCATCATCGATCAACGGGCGGCTGCCTGATGCGTAATCCTGTAGCACCAGGTTTTGACCTTGTAATGCCTGCCACGAAACACACGACTGAGCGGCAAACTGATGGTCATTACGGCAAAGCAATAAAAACGGCTCGGAAAGCACGACTTCACAATCCAGATCATTTGCCTGAATAGGGTCGATAACCATGCCAAAATCGACTTCCCCCTGACGAATGCTTTGCAGCACCCACTGTTGCGGGCGGTCGTGGAGCACAAAGCGGATCGCGGGAAACTCAAGCGCCGCCGCAGCGATAGATTGCGGCATTAAGTGGGCGGAGATAGTCTGGCTCGCGGCGACCCGCACAATTCCGCTTAGCTGATGGCCAACGCTACGTGTATCCAAAAGTGTGCTGGTCAACTCTTCGAGCAGCCGCTCAAGCCTGGACGCCAGTTGTTGGCCCGCATCCGTCAGCACGACTTCTCGTGTTGTGCGGTCCAGCAGCTTTACGCCTAGCTCACTCTCTAACTCTTTTACGCTATGGCTAACCGCCGATTGGCTCAAACCAATTTGCTCCCCTGCCCGGCTAAAACTCCTGGCATGAGCTATGGCGACAAACACTTTTAACTGACGCAGTGAATAATTCATCTATTAAATTCATTAATGCATTCAATAAATCAATTTTATTTCTAAAACTAATGAAAGCACAATAGCCCTACAACAGTTTGAGGAATGATGATGAAACTCTTTCGCGTACTCGACCCCTTCACGTTGACGCTAATTGTGACCGTATTACTGGCGTCTTTCTTCCCCGCTCAAGGCAGCTTTGTTGGCTTTTTTGAAGGGCTAACGACCGCCGCAATTGCACTGTTATTCTTTATGCACGGCGCAAAGCTTTCGCGCGAAGCGATTATTGCTGGCAGCAGCCACTGGCGTTTACACCTGTGGGTAATGTGCAGCACGTTCGTGCTATTCCCGGTGTTAGGCGTGTTGTTCGCCTGGTGGG
Source organism: Buttiauxella sp. BIGb0552 (assembly GCF_004366275.1). Lineage (NCBI taxonomy): Bacteria > Pseudomonadati > Pseudomonadota > Gammaproteobacteria > Enterobacterales > Enterobacteriaceae > Buttiauxella > Buttiauxella sp. BIGb0552. The sequence goes on along the minus strand of NZ_SODY01000004.1, from coordinate 180,801 downwards.
CTCCAGTCAATGTCAGCCCTGAGATTTATACAGGATTCTTGTACCTGTGTATTTTGCCTGCCACGGTGCAGTCCGCTATTGCGTTCACTTCGCTTGCAGGTGGCAACGTTGCAGCAGCCGTGTGCGCCGCATCGGCCTCAAGTCTGCTTGGTATATTCCTGTCGCCACTTTTAGTGGGCATGGTGATGCATGTTCATGGCGCGAGTGGCAGCTTGCAGCAGGTCGGCAGCATTATGATGCAGCTACTGGTGCCGTTTGTGGCGGGTCATCTTTCTCGCCCGTGGATTGGTAATTGGGTCGCAAAACATAAAAAATGGATTGGTAAAACGGATCAGACTTCCATTCTGCTCGTCATTTACACGGCATTTAGCGAAGCGGTAAGGCACGGAATTTGGCACAAAGTCGGCCTGGGTTCACTGCTGTTTATCGTGGTGGTAAGTCTGGTATTGCTGGCTATTGTCATCACCATCAACATGTTTGTGGCAAGGCGTCTGGGCTTTAGTAAAGCTGATGAAATTACCATTGTGTTTTGCGGTTCGAAGAAGAGTTTGGCGAATGGTATTCCAATGGCAAATATCTTATTCCCGGTCGCAACAGTCGGGATGATGGTGCTGCCGCTTATGATCTTCCACCAGCTGCAGTTGATGATATGCGCGGTGCTAGCCCGCCGTTATCAGAAAGAGACGCAGGTGGCAGCCAAAGCCGCCACCGATAACACTTAGTTAATGCCTTTTGAGGGGCTTCACCAGCCCCTCCAACCCTTCGGTCTTAATCAGCAAAGTAAGCCTCATTAGCTCACCCAGATGCCCTTGAGGAAATTCATCTTTACGCGCAAACCACAGCAAGTACTCTTCCGGTACATCAATCAATACGCGACCTTTATATTTGCCGAACGGCATTACTGTATTAGCTATCTCAATAAGCTGCTCTTTATCCATCTCATTCACCTAACAAGCGAATCATTTCAGCTTCATCAATCACGTCGATACCCAATTCCTGTGCTTTGACGAGCTTAGAACCAGCCGCCTCACCCGCAATCACCAGGTCAGTTTTCTTCGATACGCTGCCCGCAACTTTCGCGCCTAATGCGACCAGGCGTGCTTTGGCATCGTCACGAGACATAATGGTCAGTGAACCTGTGAGTACCACCGTTTTGCCGGCAAATGGGCTGTCGATCTCTTCCGCTTTGATAATCACCGGAGCAGGCCAGTGAACGCCCGCTTCTTCAGTCAACTGGCGAATCACTTCACGGTTGCTCTCTTCAGCGAAGAAGTTGAACGTATGAGTAGCGACCACAATTCCCACGTCAGGTACTTTTTGCAGATCTTCGATGCTTGCCGCAATCAGCGCATCCAGCGTAACAAAGTGCGCCGCTAAACCGGCGGCTGTCGCTTCGCCGACTTCGCGAATGCCAAGTGCATAGAGGAAGCGTGCAAACGTGGTTTCTTTTGCTTTTTCCAGTGCATCGACCACGTTTTGTGCCGACTTTGGCCCCATACGGTCAAGCCCGGTAAGTTTACCGGCAGTCAGACGGAAAAGATCCGCAGGCGTATGAACGTATTCTTTCTCAACCAATTGGTCGATTATCTTATCGCCCATGCCATCAACATCTAGCGCGCGACGAGAGACAAAATGCTTAAGCGCTTCTTTACGTTGTGCGCCACAAATCAGGCCGCCGGTACAACGTGCAACCGCTTCGCCTTCAACACGTTCAACGTCAGAACCACAAACCGGGCAATGCGTCGGGAAGACAATCTCGGTGGTATTTTCCGGGCGTTCAGACTCCACAACACCAACAACCTGCGGGATAACATCGCCCGCGCGGCGGATAACCACGCGATCGCCAATTCTTAAACCCAGGCGCTCAATTTCATCAGCATTATGCAATGTGGCATTACTAACCAGCACACCTGCAACCTGAACCGGCTCCAGACGAGCAACAGGGGTAATTGCACCCGTGCGACCAACCTGGAACTCAACGTCACGAACAAAGGTCATTTGTTCCTGAGCCGGGAACTTGAACGCCACCGCCCAACGCGGTGCACGGGCAACAAAGCCCAGAGTTTCTTGCAGCGCGAGCGAGTCAACTTTGATAACAACACCGTCGATATCAAAACCTAATTTCGGGCGATCGGCTTCAACCTGGTGATAAAACGCCAGCACTTCTTCAGGTGTATTACACAGACGAATGCGGTCGCTCACCGGCAACCCCCACTCTTTAAACTGCTGCAAACGCCCATGATGGCTGGCAGGCAATTCGCCGCCTTCAAGCAAACCCACGCCGTAGCAGAAAAAGGTTAATGGGCGCTTTGCCGTAATGCGAGGATCGAGCTGACGCAGAGATCCGGCTGCAGCGTTACGCGGGTTAGCAAAGATTTTCCCGCCTGTGCGGCGCGCTTCTTCGTTAATCTTTTCAAAGCCCGCCTGAGGCAGGAATACCTCGCCACGAACTTCCAGGCGGCGGGGGATGTTCTCACCACGCAGTTTTAGAGGGATAGAGCGGATGGTGCGCACGTTAGCAGTGATATTTTCGCCCGTCGTACCATCGCCACGAGTTGCGGCGCGAATCAGTACTCCATCTTCGTACAGCAGGCTCACCGCGAGGCCATCGAGTTTCAGCTCGCAGCAAAAAGTAATGGCTTCTGGGCTTTTTAAGCGGTCCTGAACTCGCTTGTTAAAGGCCAGGTAGCTAGCTTCATCAAAGGCGTTATCAAGCGACAGCATCGGTACTTCATGGCGAACCTGGGTAAATTCGCTTAAAGGTGCAGCACCTACGCGCTGTGTCGGTGAATCAGGGGTGATGAGTTCAGGATGCGTGTCTTCCAGAGAACGCAATTCAGCCATCAGGCGGTCATACTCCGCATCCGGGATTTCTGGAGTATCAAGCACATGGTAAAGGTATTCATGATGGCGAAGCGTGGTTCGCAGTTGAGTAATTTTTTGTTCGATTGTGTCCATATCGCACCATCAATATAAAAAACCCCCGGAATCCGAGGGTTCAAAGAAAAACATGTTCAGAGCGCGTATCAATGGCTGATGTTAGCTTCAACCACTTCGCGGATACGGTCCTGGTACTCACGCATTTTTTGCGGCGTCATCATACGACGTTGGTCATCAAGCACAACACCACCGACTTCATCGGCAATGTGCTGAGCGGACTGCAGCATCAATTTAAAGTTTTGCGTTGGGTCGCCGTATGACGGTACTTGCATGAAAATTGTCACGCCAGGCGTTGCAAAATTCGTCATGCTTTCTGGGTCAAAAGAACCTGGCTTAACCATATTAGCAAGACTAAAGAGAACCGGACCACTGCCATCAGGACTGAGATGACGATGGAAAATGTTCATTTCGCCAAAGATAAAGCCCGCTTGCTGAATACTGTTTAACAGCACATCACCGTTAATCATGCTGCCAGCATGAGCAGAAACGTTCAGCACAATCACCGTCTCTTTACGACGTGCCGGAGGTTCCGGTGTCGGAGCAGGTTGTACCGCAACTGGCTCAGGCGCAGGTTCAGAATGCTGCACCGGTTGGACCGGCGCTTGCGGTGCCACTGGCTGAGGCGGTTGAACAGGCTGTTGTACCGGTTGATGGACAGCAGGTTGCTGTGGCGCTGGCTGATGTGCCGGCGCAACAGGAACTTCCTGACGTGGAATAACCGGTTCAGGCTGACGCACTGGCGCACTCTGACGCGGCTCCGCAGAGGCGTAAGGTGGCTCATACTGATGTTGAGGAGCTTGCGGCTGACGAGGCATTTCTGGCTCGCGAGTCGTTGTTTCTGGCGCAGGATTAACCCGACGCACACGCACCTCACCTACTCCATCATCTTGTTCATCGTCAGCCTCGTCGTCATCCGATTCGTATTCGTCACGCTTAGACTTCAGGCGCTTCATTGGACGATCACGAAAAATGGAAGAACGCTCCTTACGACTTGTCCACAGGCCGTGAACCAGTAAGGCTATTATGGCGATCGCGCCAACAATGATTAATATCAGACGCAAATCCTGCATCATTATATTCTCTGTTGTTCTAACACCTTGCCACCGCGGCAAACATTTACTCACTAAGAGTATTTGCCCATCTGCTCAAGTGCAAGTCCGCACACTGTTTTCTCAGCATAAAGATGTACCAAAATCGATTTTTCGCTGTTTTTTCGACCATTTCTTAATAAGTTTTTCTCCTGGCACTCAGTTATGATAACTCTGCACGTCATTGTAATGACCAAAAAGGAGTTCGTTCAGATATGGTTTCAACTTCAGGAGCCGGGCCACGTAGTGGCGTTTATTACTTTTCGCAAGGCTGGAAGCTGGTACATCAGCCAGGGATCAGGCGCTTCGTGCTCTTGCCATTGTTGGTCAATATTTTATTAATGGGTGGAGCATTTTGGTGGTTGTTTACTCGCCTGGATGTTTGGGTTCCCACACTTCTTTCTTACGTTCCAGATTGGTTACAGTGGTTGAGCTATCTCATTTGGCCACTGGCAGTCGTGTCTATCTTGCTGGTGTTTGGCTACTTCTTCTCAACCATAGCCAACTGGATTGCTGCCCCCTTCAACGGATTACTGGCAGAACAACTCGAAGCTCGTCTGACTGGCGCAACACCGCCGGATACCGGCGTGTTAGATATCATGAAAGATGTTCCACGTATTATGAAACGCGAATGGCAAAAGCTCTCCTGGTACCTACCGCGAGCGCTTGTATTGCTGGTTCTCTACTTTATCCCTGGCATCGGCCAAACCGTCGCGCCAGTTTTATGGTTCTTATTTAGCGCCTGGATGCTGGCTATCCAGTATTGCGACTACCCATTTGATAACCATAAAGTGCCATTTAAAGAAATGCGCATCTCACTGCGTGAGAAGAAAATCATTAACATGCAGTTTGGCTCACTAGTCAGTCTGTTTACGCTTATCCCATTCCTGAATCTGGTTATCATGCCAGTCGCTGTATGTGGTGCTACCGCCATGTGGGTCGACTGCTATCGCCCTAAACACGCCATGTGGAAGTAAATTTGCAGGAGCGGCTTATGCCGCTCCTTATTCCTTCTGGCTTCTGCTTATTTCCCTTCTACATATAGATATGCGATTTCTTTACTTCCGCATAACTTCTAAGCAGGTATGCTGGAGAGGTTTCCCAAATTTCATACAGTTAAGGACGGGTTATGAGCAAGATCTATGAAGACAACTCTCTGACTATCGGTCATACGCCGCTGGTTCGACTTAACCGCATCGGTAATGGACGCATCCTGGCCAAGGTAGAGTCCCGTAACCCGAGCTTTAGCGTAAAATGCCGTATCGGGGCCAATATGATTTGGGATGCCGAAAAACGCGGTGTGCTGAAGCCTGGTATAGAGTTAGTTGAGCCAACCAGTGGTAACACCGGCATTGCACTGGCATATGTCGCCGCAGCACGTGGTTATAAGCTGACGCTAACCATGCCTGAAACCATGAGTATTGAACGCCGTAAGCTGCTCAAAGCCCTGGGTGCTAACCTGGTATTGACTGAAGGCGCGAAAGGCATGAAAGGCGCGATTCAGAAAGCAGAAGAAATTGTTGCCAGTAATCCTGAGAAATTCCTGTTACTGCAACAGTTTAGCAATCCAGCAAACCCTGAAATCCATGAAAAAACTACTGGCCCAGAAATTTGGGAAGATACCGATGGTGAAGTGGACGTATTCATCGCTGGTGTTGGCACCGGTGGTACGTTGACTGGTGTTAGTCGCTATATTAAAAACACCAAGGGCAAAACAGACCTTATCAGTGTGGCCGTTGAGCCGACTGACTCCCCGGTTATTGCTCAGGCTTTAGCGGGCGAAGAACTCAAACCTGGCCCACATAAAATTCAAGGTATCGGTGCTGGTTTTATCCCTGGAAACCTCGATCTGAAGCTTATCGACAGAGTTATCGCTATCACTAACGACGAAGCAATTTCTACTGCACGTCGTTTGATGGAAGAAGAAGGTATTCTTGCGGGGATTTCATCGGGTGCAGCAGTAGCTGCAGCGTTAAAACTTCAGGAAGATGAAGCATTTACCAATAAAAATATTGTGGTTATACTGCCTTCTTCCGGGGAGCGTTACCTGAGTACCGCCCTGTTTGCCGATCTTTTCACTGAAAAAGAACTCCAACAGTGAAGCCAATCAGGTAAATCAGTGTAAAAAAGCACCCGAATGGGTGCTTTTTTGTGGCATACGTCAAACTTTTAGGCACCCTGCCATTGCGTCACTCCGCCAGGTCTGGTATCTATCCAGCAAATTATTTTGATGCGCGAAATTAATCGAAAAATGTGATGTATATCTGCTGAATCGATTTAACGATTTGGTGCAAAATCACATTTCACGGCATAATGATTAATGACGAGCGAGCCGCGAAGCGCATGGTCGATACCAAAGCACATTTCGTGGTTCCAGAAAGCATCCTGTGTCGCGTAGAGTTACAATTAACACGGCGCTAACTATACAGGCTAAAGTTTTGCCACCAGGCTAGACTTTAGTTCCACAACACTAAACCTATAAGTTGGGGAAATACAATGTTCCAGCAAGAAGTTACCATTACCGCTCCAAACGGTCTGCATACCCGCCCTGCTGCTCAGTTTGTTAAAGAAGCTAAAGGCTTCACTTCTGAGATCACTGTGACCTCCAACGGCAAAAGCGCAAGCGCGAAAAGCCTGTTCAAACTGCAAACTCTGGGTCTGACCCAAGGTACTGTTGTGACCATCTCCGCTGAAGGCGAAGATGATCAGAAAGCAGTTGAGCATCTGGTAAAACTGATGGCTGAACTCGAGTAAGTTCTGGGTTCTTCGTAAATATCAGTCACAAGTAAGGTAGGGTTATGATTTCAGGCATTTTAGCATCCCCGGGTATCGCTTTCGGCAAGGCACTTTTGCTGAAGGAAGATGAAATTGTCATCGACCGGAAGAAAATTTCTGCCGACAAAGTTGCGCAGGAAGTTGAACGTTTCTTAAGCGGGCGCGCTAAAGCGTCGGCACAGTTAGAAGCGATCAAAATTAAAGCTGGCGAGACCTTCGGTGAAGAAAAGGAAGCTATCTTCGAAGGCCACATTATGTTGCTGGAAGACGAAGAGCTTGAGCAGGAAATCATAGCCCTTATCACCGATAAGTTAGTGACTGCTGATGCAGCTGCTCACGAAATTATCGAAGGCCAGGCGATCGCGCTGGAAGAATTAGACGATGAATACCTGAAAGAACGTGCGGCTGACGTACGTGATATCGGTAAACGTCTGCTGCGCAATATCCTTGGTCTGGCAATTATTGACCTTAGCTCCATCCAAGATGAAGTTATCCTGGTCGCTAAAGATTTGACTCCGTCAGAAACCGCACAGCTTAACCTGCAAAAGGTTCTGGGTTTCATCACCGATATCGGTGGCCGTACCTCCCATACCTCCATCATGGCACGTTCTCTTGAACTGCCTGCGATTGTTGGTACCGGTAGCGTGACCAGCCAGGTGAAGAACGGCGATTACCTGATCCTCGATGCTGTTAACAATAAAGTTTACGTTAACCCAACCAACGAAGAGATCGAAGCTCTGCGTGCTGTACAGCAGCAAGAAGCTTCTGAGAAAGCTGAACTGGCAAAACTGAAAGACCTGCCAGCAATCACTCTCGATGGTCATCAGGTAGAAGTATGCGCAAACATTGGTACTGTTCGTGATGTCGACGGTGCTGAGCGTAATGGTGCAGAAGGTGTAGGTCTGTATCGTACAGAATTCCTGTTCATGGACCGTGATTCACTGCCAACTGAAGATGAGCAGTTCGCGGCGTACAAAGCTGTTGCTGAAGCCTGTGGCTCACAAGCAGTTATCGTGCGTACCATGGATATCGGTGGCGACAAAGAGCTGCCGTACATGAACTTCCCGAAAGAAGAGAACCCGTTCCTGGGCTGGCGTGCAGTACGTATCGCCATGGATCGTAAAGAGATCCTGTACGCTCAGGTTCGCGCTATCCTGCGTGCTTCTGTATTCGGTAAATTACGTATTATGTTCCCAATGATCATCTCTGTTGAAGAAGTGCGTGCACTGAAAGCTGAGATCGAAATCATGAAGGCGCAGTTGCGTGAAGAAGGCAAAGCGTTTGACGAAACTATTGAAGTTGGCGTGATGGTTGAGACTCCGGCTGCGGCCACGATTGCTCGCCATTTGGCTAAAGAAGTCGACTTCTTCAGTATCGGTACCAATGACCTGACGCAGTACACCCTGGCAGTTGACCGTGGTAATGATATGATTTCACATCTTTACCAGCCAATGTCACCGTCTGTACTGACTCTGATTAAGCAAGTTATTGATGCTTCTCATGCAGAAGGTAAATGGACCGGTATGTGTGGTGAGCTTGCAGGCGACGAACGTGCTACACTTCTGTTGCTGGGAATGGGTCTGGACGAATTTAGTATGAGTTCCATTTCTATCCCGCGCATTAAGAAGATTATTCGTAACACGAACTTCGAAGATGCGAAGGTGTTAGCAGAGCAAGCACTTGCTCAACCGACAACGGACGAGTTAATGATGCTGGTTAACAAGTTCATTGAAGAAAAAACAATCTGCTAATCCACCGGATGCGGCCCAATTTACTGCTTAGGAGAAGATCATGGGTTTGTTTGATAAACTGAAATCTCTGGTTTCTGATGATAAAAAAGACACCGGAACCATTGAGATTGTTGCCCCACTTTCTGGCGAAATCGTTAACATTGAAGATGTTCCAGATGTGGTTTTCGCCGAGAAGATTGTTGGTGATGGTATTGCAATTAAACCGACTGGCAACAAAATGGTTGCTCCGGTTGACGGCACCATCGGTAAAATCTTCGAAACTAACCATGCTTTCTCTATCGAATCCGATAGCGGCATTGAGTTGTTCGTCCACTTCGGTATCGACACTGTTGAACTGAAAGGCGAAGGCTTCAAACGCATCGCAGAAGAAGGCCAGCGCGTTAAGAAAGGCGACGTAGTTATCGAGTTCGATTTGGCCCTGCTGGAAGAGAAAGCGAAGTCTACCCTGACTCCGGTTGTTATCTCCAACATGGACGAAATCAAAGAGCTGATCAAACTGACTGGTAGCGTGACTGTGGGCGAGACCCCGGTAATCCGCATCAAGAAGTAAGATTCACGCGGCAGGTCATCTCCCTGCAATGAATAAAAAAACCGGAAATGTCTATTTCCGGTTTTTTTTCGTCAATGTCTGGCACTGAATTTTATGCGCGCAGATATTCGACCTTATAATCTCCCGATCCTACCTCTGCAAATCCGCTATTCTCTTGCAGCTTAAAGACCATATCCGGAGCTGACAGCAGCTCTCCGATGCCCGAAAGTTTTAGGGTCGCATGTGTGTTATGTGGAACCTTAACGTCCAACGTCACAATATCCCCCACTCTGCTTTGTCTCACTTGCCAGCGAACCTTAATTTCACCGTAAACGGAGTCATAAGCCGCATCGACCCAGGAAACGTTGCCGCCAATCGTCGGTGCGATAATCACATGCTTAAAGCCTGGTTCATCAGCGTCTGCCTCAATACCCGCAACGGAGCGATACAGCCACTCCCCCACCGCGCCATATGCATAATGGTTAAACGAGTTCATATCGGCGCTCCACATCGAGCCATCAGGCTTCATACCATCCCAGTGCTCCCAGATGGTCGTTGCACCTGCTTTTACTTGATACAACCAGGAGGGAAAATCATCCTTAAGCAGCAGTTCCCACGCCTCTTGTTCCCGCCCATTCTGGCTCAGTGCATGGCAAAAATAAGGGGTACCCACAAAACCGGTCACCAAATGGCCATCATGCTCGCGCAGGAGTTCTACAAGCGTATTCACGGTACGTTCCCGGAACGATTCTGGCACCAGGTTAAAATAGAGCGCCAGAATATGTGCAGTCTGCGTTCTGGCCGCAAGCCTGCCTGAGGGAGTGAAGAACTCATCCTGAAAACGCTGAACGATTTGCTGATGCAAAGTGCTGTAGCGCTCAAAATCTTCTGTTCGATTGAGTGCTTTGGCGGCCTGGCTGAATAGTTGTGTGGAGTAAGCAAAATAAGCCGTGCAGACAAGATCCGTTGGTGTCGCACCAAAATAACTCCCCTCTTTCGCATCCAACGCAACCCAATCGCCAAACTGCAATTTATAACGCCAGATCAGGTTCTCGGAATGCGTGAGCATAAAATCCACCCAACCTTTCATGCTCTGATACTGGTTTTCCAGAACGCGAGTGTCGCCATACATCAGGTACATCGTCCACGGATTGATAACCGCGGCATCTGCCCACGCCGCTGCTGAGTGCGTTCCTCCCTCGGCCAGGTTGATATCATTCGCGCAATGCCCGGTGAGAATATCAGGAATGACGTGCGGCACACCGCCTTCTGGCGTCTGGTCGTGTTGCAGATCCCGGAGCCATTTCGCAAAGAAATTACGCGTATGCATCAGGTAACTGGCCGTGCGGCAAAATATCTGTGCGTCCCCTGTCCAGCCCAGTCTTTCATCGCGCTGGGGGCAGTCGGTCGGGACATCAATGAAATTCCCTTTTAACCCCCACAGAATGTTGTGATGAAGCTGGTTTAAATCTTCATTTGAACAATTGAAATGACCGGTTTGAGCCATATCAGAATGCAGCACCACAGCTTTGAAATTCTCAGGGCTGACATTTCCAGGGTAGCTTTCGACTTTTACGTAGCGAAAACCCTGCCAGGTAAAGCGAGGGTGATAAACCTCCGTCGCCCCGCCTTTTAAAACATACTCCACGCGTTGTTTCGCTGAACGCAAATTATCCAGATAAACATTTCCCTGAGCATTCAGCGTCTCGAAATGGCGCAGAATAACTTTGTCACCCCGATTGCCATTTACTTTGAATTCAACCCAGCCACTCAGGTTTTGCCCGAAGTCGATAACCGTATCGCCCTGCGGCGTCGTGATAATCGAAGTGGGTTCCAGCGTGGCTATTTTTTTTACTTTGCAGGCGCCCTGCGCGGTGAGCACTTTTTTATCATAAGAAACCAGGCTGACAGGCCGCCAGTGAGCGTCATCAAAACCCGTTTTATTCCAGCCTTCTTGCTCAAAGCTTGCATCGCAAATTTCACCGTCGTAAATCTCAGAGAACATAATCGGTGAATCTTCGCCACGCCAGGAATTATCGCTGACCACAATCTGCCGGGTTCCATCCTCATAATGAATCACCAGTTGGCAGATAAGTGCGGTCTGTTCGCCGTAATAATTCCTGTCGCGGGTAAAGCCCATATCACCTTTATACCAGCCAGCCCCCAGCTCAGCGCCAATAGCGTTCTCACCCGGCTTGAGTTGCTCGCTCAAATCGTAAGTTTGATAAAGCAAATGGTTGTGGTAGCTCGTCCAGCCGGGCGTTAGCTCATCATTACCGGCTTTGCCTCCATTAAGATAAAACTGATAAACCCCTAAAGCTGATACATGCAAATAAGCGGAAGCCACCGTGCTGTCATTGTTGAGTGAAAAGGTTTTTCTTAATAGTGTGACTTTTGAATTATCTTTATCTGCAAGAGTTTCAGCAGATATAAAATCCCCTGACCAGGGGGTATCCAGCAGCCCAGTAATAAATTCTGCGGCGGTACTCCACAGGCTTTCCTCACCCTGGTTATCTTTAATTTTTACACGGACAAAATAACGTGTTGAGGGATGCAGTAAAATTTTATTAATATTCACATTCACCGAAGCGTCACTACTGATTACTCCGCTATCAAATAAAACAACATCGAAGTATTTATCATCACTCACCTGTAACTGATAACAAACTTGCTTCACATTCCTTTGGTTACTTTCAATCTCCCAACCGATGACTGGAAAAGCATCGATACCCGATAAAGATAACTCATAGTCAAGCGTGACCTTTTTAACTGACAACATAATGACAGACTCCTTTGATAACTCAATATTTTGTAGATCCGATATTTATTTTGTCCGCATCGCTTCGGTAGGTAATAAAGGGACTCTGGGATATATTTCCACTACCATTTCGCCTTCACTTGAAAATTCATTTCTTTGTTGGCGATGAAAACACAGCCAGCCAATAAACATACCTAGAGCAACAATTGCAGAAAGGATGGAGTAAAGTGCTACCGGTCCAGCATCGAGTAAAACGGGAGTGACAAAGGCTAATAATGCACATGATAAACGTGCCACACCCACAATCGCCCCCTGAGCAGTTGAACGAAGCATGGTCGGAAATGATTCCTGCGACCACACTTTCATAATACCTTCAAAAGCCATACCACTGCCGGTAGCAGTAAATAAAAGGAAGCAGAACCACGATAATGGCGAGAAATTAAGTAATACGGGCATAAAGAAACCGCCAGCAAAGAAGAATGCGCCAATAATAAAAACCAGCATTCTTTTTGAGGTGTCTACCATCTTCATAAAGAGCAAACCAGATAATACTCCTACGGGCATCAACAATAAATTCCACAGAGAATTTTCCTCAACCGTAATGCCGACTACATTCACGGCAACATAAGTCCCGAATTGGCCGCCGGTATTTGCCGCCAGATTCACCAGCGTATAAAAAAAGCATAACGCTACAAACGGCCATAAATATTTCCCATGCAGTAAATCTTTAAACGACGATTTCTGTGCGCGAACCGTTGTCGCCCCGCGGCGATTCTCGTCACGAGCAAGTAACCACATTGGCGATTCAGGAATCGTCCAACGTAATAGCAGCAACACGGCGGCGACAATGCCCACATGAAGGTACATAATTTGTGCACCCAATTGCCCCCAACCCCCGACGACGGCTGAAATTCCCATGGTGGTGCTGATACCTACCAGCCACAACAGGTTAGATAATCCGATAATCTTGCCACGGTTTTTATCACAGGCCGCTTCAGCAATCGTTGCCAAAGAAACCGGCAAATCAGCTCCTGTCGCCAGGCCAACAAACATCGTACCGGCCAGCAAAACGACAAAGACCTTGCCAAACGCCAGCATCAGCGATCCCAAAACAATCATTGCCATAGTGGCAATAAACACTTTTCTCCTGCCGAGGCGGTCGCCCAACCTGCCACCTAAAAATGCGCCAATTGCAATGCACAGAGTTAATACGCCGGAAAGTACACCAATATCAGCCGAAGTAATGCCAATCGCTTTCTGATAAATAACTAACGCTGTGCCATTGGAAACAATGGCGGCCGAGTCGATATAAGATGCCATTCCCGAAACAACCCCCACATACCAAGGGTTAATGATTTTTGTTTTATCCATAACATTGACTCCATTAAACTATTGTTTACGTCATGTATTACTTATTCCCATAAAAACTGATGAATATGAAAAATATGGCTATAATTCTGTGATTGAATAACTTAGATGTCTTTCCTGCGAGGGTGTACGAGAAAATCTCTTTTTATACACATCGGTTAAACGTGAGGCGTTAATAAAGCCGCAAAATAACGCCACATCTTTAATCGGCCGATCGGTAGTCCGTAAAAGTTCCTGTGCCTTTAACAAGCAACAAATTTGCTGAAATTTCTCGGGTGTGGTACCGGTCATCTCTTTAAAGAAACGAAACATCGTGCGTTTCGCCATCCCACACTCTTCGCACAAAGCGTCCCAATTAATATGTCGGCAATAGTTTTGGCGAACATAATTCAGTATTTTTTGCCCGCTACTTTCACTGTTACGATTTCTTTCTCCCCGGCGAGCAATGCAGCGACACAGCAAAGAGACAATTTCCAGAATGGCTGCTTCTGTAGCAGAAAAGTAAACTGCATCAAAATTATCATCTCGCCTGGCTGTGACTTCTTCCGTTAACCCGACGATTTTCTGCAGTTCACTTTCGTTTAAAGTGAGCAGTTCTCTCACTGAAGGTTGAGTCGTCTCTCGGACAACATCCAACAATGTATCAATATTATGTATGAAACCAAAATGCCGGTCTTTATGAAATAAGAGATTAATAAGGGAAAGATTATTAGTCGACTCGTAATAATGAGTGTCATTCGCCGAAACAAAAAAGAAGTCACCTGTATAAACCAACTCCACCTGATCGTTAATAATATGAAAACCGCTGCCGCTACGCACAATAACCAGCTCATCAAAATCATGGCCGTGGGCATCTGCCATTTCCTGGTTATCCAACATAAATAAACAGAAGGCGTGTGCCTCTGAAAGAAAAAAATCTTGTGGTTGTTTAATTTCCATCTATTCACCTGCCAGTTATTTATTACATCGTGGTGATAGAGATATTAGAACTTAATATTAATGACAAGTCATTATGGCAAGATGGCACTGCGGCGTAAGTCACCGTGACGTTACTATCATTTTTTCTTAATAAGTCAGATTAGAGGGGGGATGGCGAGGTAACGATTTTGTAGGGCGTGGCTTATCACCCTACACGATTAATATTCTGAAATTATATTCCTGAGCCTTGCGAATAACTCTCTTCGCCAAACACTCCCGTCGATAAATATCGATCGCCGCGGTCGCAGATAATCGCCACTACCACCGCCCCCGGATTTGCCTGTGCAACACGTAATGCGCCTGCGACTGCACCACCGGAACTCACGCCGCAGAAAATCCCCTCTTCACGGGCAAGTTTGCGCATCATTCTCTCGGCTTCGACCTGCGACATATCAATCACTTCATCAACCAAAGCAGGGTTGAAAATTTTTGGTAGCCACTCTTCTGGCCAGCGGCGAATTCCCGGAATGCTGCTGCCATCTTCGGGTTGTAAACCAACAATGGTGACGGTTTTTTCCTGCTCGCGCATAAACTGACTAACGCCAGTTACGGTACCGGTAGTACCCATGCTCGAGACAAAGTGCGTGATTCTTCCCTGTGTCTGCTGCCAGATCTCCGGCCCGGTTGTGCTGTAATGCGCATAGGGGTTATCCGGGTTGTTGAACTGGTCGAGGACTTTCCCCTCACCGCGTTCATCCATCAAACGTGCCATTTCGCGTGCGCCTTCCATGCCCTGCTCTTTGGTCACAAGAATCAATTCTGCGCCATAAGCCTGCATCGCCGCTTTGCGTTCCATACTCATGTTGTCAGGCATTAAAAGCTTCATTCGGTAGCCTTTAAGCGCTGCAATCATCGCCAGTGCAATCCCGGTATTGCCGCTGGTCGCTTCAATGAGCGTATCTCCTGGGGAGATTTCACCGCGAGCTTCTGCGCGTACAATCATCGAAAGTGCAGCTCTGTCTTTAACCGAGCCTGCGGGGTTGTTCCCCTCAAGCTTTACCCAAATTTCACTGCCGTTATCAAGGCCGGTGCGCTGCAATTTAACCAGAGGTGTATTGCCAATCGTGCTTTCTAAGGTGTTCACTTGCCTGTCCAGAAAATAAGAAAAGCGGCCACGTGGGCCGCCTTTGCGTGTCGTGTTGTTCAGTAAACTTATCAGGCGGATTGCGCGAGGTCTACCTGGCCATTATAAGTACTGTGAATTCTGTTCTTCCCATCATACAAGCGCGCATGTTGCAGGCCGACAAACAGACGTTCACCACGCACAGGAACATAGTCTTCGCGCAGCACAACCGTTAACGGTTCGTCATACCAGCCCAACGGCTGCACAACCAGCTGCATGTAATGCCCACGTGGGCTGATTTCCAGCACCTGAACTGGCAGTGGCGAATCCAGATTAGTACGGCGGCTGACGTCCACTTCCCACGGGCGTAAGAACAAATCGACAGGCCCCTGGTGCGCAGGTGTAAAGCCAAGCGGCCAACGGTGTGCGCCAACATGGAACTGGCTGCCGCGCACAACGCCTTTCATACGGTTCACTTCACCAAGGAACTCCAACACGAAACGAGTCGCGGGTTCGCGCCATACCGCTTCCGGCGTATCAACTTGTTCAATATTCCCCTGGCTCATGACCACCACGCGGTCCGCGACTTCCATCGCTTCTTCCTGGTCGTGGGTCACGAATACGCTGGTGAATTTCAGCTCTTCATGCAACTGGCGCAACCAGCGGCGCAACTCTTTACGTACCTGTGCATCCAGCGCACCGAATGGCTCATCAAGCAGCAAGATTTGCGGTTCAACCGCCAGCGCACGTGCCAACGCCACACGTTGCTTCTGCCCACCGGAAAGCTGTGCCGGGAAACGATCTGCCAGATGGGATAACTGCACCATCTCCAGCAAACGAGTGACTTTCTGTTTAATCGCGGCGGAAGAAGGACGTTCGCGGCGCGGCAGAACCGTCAGGCCAAAAGCGATGTTGTCGAACACCGTCATATGGCGAAACAGTGCGTAATGCTGGAACACAAAGCCCACTTTGCGGTCACGCGCGTGAATGCGGCTCACATCGGTGCCGTGGAAACTAATGCGCCCGCTGTTCTGGTGCTCAAGGCCCGCGATAATACGCAGCAGCGTGGTTTTACCGGAACCTGACGGCCCAAGCAATGCCACCATTTGGCCAGAAGGGATATCCAGCGAGATATCATTCAACACCTGGGTGCGACCAAAAGATTTCTTAATATTGGTAATATCAATGCTCATGATTCCCCTCCTGTTGCAGGCGTTTTTCCTGGCTATTCAAACGCCACTGCACCGCACTCTTTAAGAACAACGTAACGATTGCCATCAGGGTTAATAACGCCGCAGCGGTAAACGAGCCAACGGTGTTGTAGTCCTGCTGTAGCAATTCAATCTGTAACGGCAGTGAGAATGTCTCACCGCGGATAGAACCGGAAACCACCGACACGGCACCAAACTCACCAATGGCGCGAGCATTGGTTAACACCACGCCGTACAGCAGCGCCCAGCGGATATTGGGTAATGTAACGCGTCTGAACATCTGCCAGCCCGAAGCGCCGAGCAAAATCGCTGCTTCGTCTTCCTGGCTGCCCTGGCTCAACATCACTGGCACCAGTTCGCGCACCACAAACGGACAAGTCACGAAGATAGTCACCAACACCATGCCCGGCCAGGCGAACATAATCTGGATGTTATGCGCATCCATGAAGCCTGCCAGCGGGCCATTCGAACCGTAGAACAGCAGATAAACCAGTCCTGCGACTACGGGTGAAACCGCGAATGGAATATCCAGCAGCGTCAGTAACAACTGGCGGCCAGGGAAATCAAAGCGTGTCACCAGCCATGCCAGCAAAATACCGAACACCAGGTTCACCGGCACGGTAATCAGCGCAATCATTACGGTGAGCCAGATGGCGTGCAGCATATCCGGGTCAACAATATTGCGCAGCGCAGGCATCAGCCCTTTCGAGAAGGCCTGAGCGAAAATCGATGCCACTGGCACCACCAGCAGCAAAAAAGAAATCAGTACGCCGAGGCCTATCAGCGTCCATTTGCCCCAGTTAAATCCAGTACGGCGATAGCTTTTCAATTCAGTTACGTCCGTCATCAGTGACCTACCACGCGCCGACCAAAGCGACTTTGCAACGTGTTAATGGTAAACAGCAGCAGCAGTGAAGCGGCAAGGATCACCGAGGCAATCGCACTTGCTGCCGGGTAATCAAACTCCTGCAAACGCACGAAAATCATCAGTGAGGTGACTTCGGTCTTCCAGGCGATGTTGCCGGCAATGAAAATTACTGCGCCGAATTCACCCAGGCTACGGGTGAATGAAAGTGCTACACCCGCCATCAGCGCCGGAGAAAGCTCCGGTAAAATCACGCGGCGAAAACTCTGCCAACGCGTCGCACCCAGCGTTTCCGCAGCTTCTTCATATTCCGGGCCTAACTCTTCCAGCACGGGTTGAATGGTTCGCACTACAAACGGGATACTGGTAAATGCCATTGCCACGGCAATACCCAGCCAGGTGTACGTCACTTTAATGCCAAACTGCGCCAGCCATTCGCCGTACCAGCCGTTAACTGAAAACAGCCCGGCAAGCGTTAAACCCGCTACGGCAGTGGGCAGAGCAAAGGGTAAATCCATTAATGCATCAAGCAGGCTACGGCCCGGAAATTGGTAGCGCGTCAGGATCCACGCCATCAACATGCCAAAGAAACCGTTGAAGATAGACGCCACACCCGCAGACAGCAGCGTGACTTTATATGCCGCCACCACCTGCGGGTTGGTGATCACTTCCCAATACTGCGCCAGCGTCATCTCAGAGAGTTGCATCACCAGCGCACTTAACGGCAGCAGTAAAATCAGGCAAACAAACAGCAAACTGGTGCCGAGGCTTAAGGTAAAGCCCGGCAGCACCCGCTTGGAGGCAACAGAAAACATTACTCACGCCCCTTGCCGAGCAACTGGTCAAACTCACCGCCGCTGGCAAAGTGGGTTTTCATCGCTTCTGGCCAGCCACCGAACTCATCTTCCACACGGAACAATTCGGTCTGAGGGAATTTATCTTTCAGTTTTGCCATCACTTCCGGGTTATTCACACGGTAGTAATAGTCAGTGATGATGGTTTGTGCCGCCGGGCTATACAGGAAGTTCAGATACTCTTTTGCTGCTTTTTCAGTGCCGTTGGCTTTGACGTTTTTATCGACCCAGGCCACCGGGAACTCCGCCAGAATGTTGACCTTTGGCACAACCACTTCGTAGCCATCTTTCTCGTACTGTTTGCTAATGTTGTTAACTTCGGACTCAAAGCTAATCAACACATCACCCAGGTTACGCTCAACAAACGTGGTGGTTGCACCACGGCCGCCGGTGTCAAACACTTCAACGTTTTTCAGGAACTGGGTCATGAACTGTTCTGTTTTGGCTTTATCGCCGCCGTCAGCTTTGTTGGCTGCACCCCATGCACCTAAGTAGGTGTAACGGGCATTACCTGAAGTTTTTGGGTTAGGGAAAATCAGCTTTACGTCCGGGCGAACCAGGTCGCTCCAGTCGTGAATATTTTTAGGGTTGCCCTTGCGCACCAGGAACGCCATGGTGGAATAGAACGGCGAACTGTTGTTTGGCAAACGCGCCTGCCAGTCGGCTGGAATCAGGTTGCCTTTGTCATGCAGGATCTGCACATCCGAAACCTGGTTATAAGTTACAACGTCTGCTTTTAAGCCCTGCAAAATCGCCAGCGCTTGTTTTGATGACCCGGCATGAGATTGTTTAATCACCAGCTTGTCGCCGTTATTTTCCTCAGCCCACTGTTTCTGGAAGGCAGGATTGAGCGCGGCAAAAAGCTCGCGAGACACATCATAAGAGCTGTTCAGCAGTTCCGTGGCATGAGCTGAACCTGCCAGCAACGCAGAAACAACCAAAGCACTCCAGACTTTTTTAACCGATGTCATTGCCATTGGGCACCCTTATAAATGTGATAACGATCGAGCTTTATGGTTACCAGTGTATTTATAACGAGTGTCAAAGCTGTAACGGTTTTATATATCGTTTGGTGATTTGCAATAAGAAAGGGATATATACCCGTCATACTTTAAGTTGCGGTGGTGTTGGGTCTAATTATTTCAGGTATCAAAGGTAGGGCGTTAGCGGCGAAGGCAGTCTGACGACGGCCAGCGCGCAAAAACCGGAGCGTACATGAAGTACGTGAGGATTTTGAGCACTGCCCGGTGCCAGAATGGCGAGTAAGGTAGCCCTTACAGGTTTAGAAGCTTGTCTAAAGACGGCGCGAAATAATACCCGCCGGTTACCGGTTTGGTGAAACGCAGCATGCCATCGCGCTTACCGTCGGTTTCGCCAAACATGCTCAGCAGTTGCTGCTCAATGTTATGCAAACGGGCGCAATAAGCGATGAAGTACAGGCCGTGGGTACCGCTCGCCGTGCCGTATGGCAGGCTCTGGCGCACAATTTTCAGGCCTTTACCATTTTCTTTCAAATCGACACGCGTCAGGTGAGATGTTTCCGGGCGCTCATCACCGTCAATCTCTTCGTTGGCCTCTTTAGTACGGCCAATGATCATTTCCTGATCTTGGGTGCTCATGCGGTTAAGCTGCTTGAGATTATGCTCCCAACGCTGGACAAACACATAGCTGCCGCCTGCATCCACACCGTCGTTAATCACCGCGACTTCACGGCGCGTTTCTTCGCCCTGCGGATTTTCGGTGCCATCAACAAAACCACTTAAATCGCGCTCTTCAACCCAGCGGAAACCATGGATTTCTTCTTCAATTTTCAGCGCGTCGCCAAATGCTGCAAGCGCTGCCTGTGCCACAGAGAAATTCACGTCATGGCGCAGAGAAAGAATATGGATCATCACGTCATGTTGCGTTGCTGGCGCAAGACCTTTGCCCAATGGAGCAAAGTTTTTCAACTCGGCCGCACCCACACCGCCGCTGAGATCGCGCCATAGATCGTGACCAAACGCCACCACAGCACCTAAATTCGCATCAGGGAATTTATCCTGAAACGCAGTCAGTGATTGATTAAAGGTTTTACAACCCTGGCGAATAGCATCGAAATCGCCCTGAATACTCGCTTCCAGCCAAACGGCGGCGCGACAATGTTCTGGCAGAATGCCAGATTGAACACGAGACATGAATCCTCCTAAAAAACACACGCCACTCTACGTGGCGTTTATTCCCTTATGATACCCAATTCCAGCAACACCTTATTGAGAAGGCGCAAGCCAGCGGTTATTTTTATCGACGCCAGATAATTTTACTGATCTTCCAGGTTTTGAGCGTATCGTCAGACGGCATCAACTCCTGCCCGCCATGCCATTCGCCGCTGAAAATGTAGCTGATGTGCTGGCTGTCTTTGGCCTTACACTCGACACCGTCACTATCATCTCCAGTCCCTTTGACACACGCGCCAAATGCTTTGTCGTACAGGTCGCTAAAGGTGGTACCAATCTTCACGCCGCTATCGGTTTCGATGTCGCTATCCATAACATCAACGCGGCTTACAGTGCCTTTTTCGCCGTTGACGACAACCATCACGGTTTTGTCATCCATCGCTTCATAGAAGCGAACAATCTCACCGTTATCGGTTTTCATGCCGCTGCGTAAACGGTAGTTATCATTCAATGCGCTGCTGACTGCTTTTTCATCCATCGGTGTGCTGGCATTTAGCTCCCCGACCCCCTTCTCGCTGACTTCAATTGACGAACCAAACCAGTTCCACGGATTTGCCGCAGACCAGTTGACGGATGACAGCGTCGAACAGCCTGCTAACACCAGCGGCAGCCCTAATAACATCAGGCGCAGTTTTTTCATCAGAAATTCCTTATTAAGCATGGATACGCGCTTTGGAGTGCAAACTTTCCCAAAAGTGCCCGGTTATTCACGATTGATAGTGAAGTAATCCCGTAAACGACGGCTGGTGACTAACCACCACAAGGCAAATAAATCGGCAAGCAGCAGGAACAAGGTTACTTCTGTCAACTCCTCACCTTGCCACAGCAGCAGCAACTGCCAGGTCAGTAGCACCAGTTGTGCTGCAATTAACACCCAGCGCAACGCTGCCCAAACTCGGGGGTACAAATGGCGGCGACCACTGATCATAAAGGCCAATGCAGCAGGAACGCCAGGCAATAGCCCGAACCAGAAATTGTCGCGGTCAGGATAGAAGACACCAAGGATGGCATCGCCCTGTTGACGGGACGCTGCCGCCAGCACCAGAACAAACCAGGTTCGCGCCTGCAAAAGAAGGGTACACCAGAACAAAAAAGGTGTTTTAAGATTACCGTGGGTATCGTAATCCGAAGGTGGATACAGCGCAGGCATTAATATTCCTGGTCTTCAATCAATCGCTTGCCGAGTAGCATTACATCTTGCTGCTCATACTCGAGCCGCTCATACATGCCAATCACCAGCTCGTTTTCTTCACGCACCATGATTTGAATTTTTGGGCAACCGCGTGCGATTAACTTCTTTTCAAGTCGGCTCAGCAACGCATTGGCGATGCCGCGACCACGATATTCCGGGTGCACGCCAAGGTAATAAGCTGATCCTCGGTGGCCGTCATATCCGCCCATCAGCGAGCCAACAACTTCGCCGCCCACTTCTGCCACTAAGAACAGATCCGCGTCATGATTGAGTTTGCGTTCAATGTCCATCTCAGGATCGTTCCATGGACGCAGTAAGTCGCAACGTTCCCAAAGCGTAATGACTTCTTCGAAATCATCCTGGCGAAAAACACGTATTTCCATGGTATTAGCCACCTGAAAGTCTAAAACAGTGATTATGGCGTTAAGTTTCTGTTTAGCCAATATCTGCCGCAAAACGAGGCAAAAAATGACATACTAGCCACTCATTCATTTTTGGTAATGAAAATCCCACAAATGCTTGTCGTTTACCCTTTGCCGATACGCTATAAATGCCTATCTGCAATTTTAAAGATAAAAATATTAGCCGCATGAGCAAAATTAAATCACTGACGCATCTGACTACCCGCCGCCAGTTACTGCTTACTGGGTTGGCTGCTTTAACGTTAACGGGCGTAAATAAGGCTTTAGCCAGCTCCGAGACTAAACCTCTTAAAACCACCACTAACCACAGCAAACCGAGCAAAAAATCGGGTGGACGTCGGGTAGTGATGCTTGACCCAGGCCACGGCGGTATTGATACCGGCGCGATTGGCCATAATGGTTCTAAAGAGAAACATGTCGTACTGGCCATTGCTAAAAATGTACGAAACATCCTTAAAAGCAATGGGATAGAGGCCAAACTCACACGCACCAGCGATGAATTCATCCCGCTGTACGATCGTGTAGAAATCGCCCACAAACACGGGGCCGATCTCTTTATGTCGATTCATGCTGATGGTTTTACGAACCCGTCTGCTGCCGGTGCGTCGGTGTTTGCCCTTTCCAATCGCGGCGCAAGTAGTGCGATGGCGAAATACCTCTCGGATAAAGAAAACGCCGCCGATGATGTCGCAGGTAGCAAGGTCAAACATAAAGACCAGTATCTACAACAGGTACTGTTCGACCTGGTGCAAACCGACACCATCAAAAACAGCCTGACGCTCGGCTCGCATATCCTCAAACAGATTAAGCCAGTGCATAAATTGCACAGCCGGAACACGGAACAAGCGGCATTTGTGGTGTTGAAGTCGCCGTCGATTCCTTCCGTACTGGTTGAAACGTCATTCATCACCAACCCTGGTGAAGAGAAATTATTAGGCACTCCCGCGTTTCGCCAGAAAATTGCTAATGCGATTGCCTCCGGCATCATTAGCTACTTTAATTGGTTTGATAACCAAAAAGCCCACAGTAAGAAACGTTGAACCCTATGAACTTGCCAGATATCCAGGCCGTAAAAAAATTCCTGCTGCAATTGCAGGACACCATTTGCCAGCAACTGAGCAATATTGATGGCGCTGCATTTGAAGAAGACAGCTGGCAACGCGAAGGCGGTGGCGGCGGGCGCAGCCGGGTGTTACGCGGTGGGAATATCTTTGAGCAAGCGGGCGTTAACTTCTCCCACGTTCATGGCGACGCGATGCCTGCATCAGCAACGGCTCATCGCCCGGAACTTGCCGGGCGCAGCTTTGAAGCAATGGGCGTCTCCCTCGTGGTACATCCGCTCAGCCCGTACATTCCCACCAGCCATGCCAACGTGCGCTTTTTCATTGCCGAAAAGCCGGGCTGTGACCCGGTGTGGTGGTTTGGCGGCGGCTTTGATTTAACACCGTTTTACGGTTTTGAAGAAGACGCCATTCACTGGCACCAAACCGCGCATGATTTGTGCCAGCCGTTTGGCGATGACGTGTTCCCGCGTTACAAAAAGTGGTGTGACGATTACTTCTTTATTAAGCATCGTAATGAACAACGCGGTATTGGCGGCCTGTTCTTTGACGATTTGAACACGCCGGATTTCGACCATTGCTTTAGTTTTATGCAGGCGGTGGGCAACGGTTATCTGGATGCGTATCTGCCGATTGTAGAACGCCGTAAAGCGTTGCCGTGGGGCGAGCGCGAGCGCGATTTCCAGCTTTATCGCCGTGGCCGTTATGTGGAGTTTAACCTTGTGTGGGATCGCGGAACGCTGTTTGGTTTGCAGACGGGTGGGCGTACCGAGTCGATTTTAATGTCGATGCCGCCACTGGTTCGCTTTGAATATAACTATCAGCCAGAAGAAGGCAGCCCGGAGGCTGCCTTGTATCGTGATTTCTTGCCGGTTAAGGATTGGGTTTAAATCACAGCGGAACGGTCTGCGCCTCAACAACTGCCAGCGCCACCATATTCACAATACGACGAACAGACGCAATCGGCGTTAACACATGCACCGGTTTTGCCACGCCCATCAATACTGGTCCGACTGTCACCCCTTCGGAGCTGGAAACACGCAACAAGTTGTAGCTAATACGTGCCGCTTCGACGTTTGGCATGATCAGGATATTTGCCGAACCTTTCAGTGGGCTGTCAGGCATACGCTCGTTACGAATGCTTTCCACCAGCGCCGCATCACCATGCATTTCACCGTCAATTTCCAGTTCTGGCGCACGCTCACGCACCATCTCCAGCGTTTTACGCATCTTGCATGCCGCTTTCGAATCGGAGGAACCATAGTTGGAATGCGACAACAACGCGACTTTTGGCTCGATACCAAAGCGACGCACAGTTTCTGCGGCTAACAAGGTAATTTCTGTCAGCTCTTCCGGCGACGGATCGTCATTCACATAGGTATCAGCAATAAAGGTGTTGCCGCTTGGCAGCAACAGTGCGTTCATTGCCCCAGCCGCTTTCACGCCTTCACGATACCCGAACAACTTTTCCACCACAGAGAAGTGCTCGTGATACTCACCGATGGTACCGCAAATCATGGCATCCGCTTCACCACGGTGCACCATAATTGCGCCGATAACCGTGGTATTGCTGATCACGGCTCGCTGCGCCTGCTCTTGCGTAATACCGCGGCGTTTCATGATGTTGTAGTACTCATTCCAGTACTCTTTGAAACGCGGATCGGATTCGTTATTCACAATCTCAAAATCGCGCCCGGCTTGCATTTGCAGGCCGAGTTTCTTCAGGCGCATTTCGATAACCGCCGGGCGACCAATCAGAATCGGTTTCGCCAAACCAAGTGTAATCAGCTCCTGAGTCGCATGTAGCACGCGCGCCTCTTCACCTTCTGTCAGCACCACTCGTTTTGGATCTTTTCGGGCCTGAGAGAAGATTGGCTTCATAAACAGGTTAGTTTTGTAGACGAACTCGGTCAGTTTTTCGCGATAAGCGTCGAAATCCTGAATCGGACGTGTTGCCACACCGGTTTCCATTGCCGCTTTCGCCACTGCGGGTGCGATTTGCACGATAAGACGCGGGTCGAATGGTTTTGGAATCAGGTAATCAGGGCCGAAAGTCAGCTCTTCTTCACCGTAAGCAGAAGCCACTACATCGCTCTGCTCTGCGTGAGCCAGTTCGGCAATCGCGTGAACCGCCGCCAGTTTCATCTCTTCATTAATTGCCGTTGCGCCAACATCGAGCGCGCCACGGAAGATGAACGGGAAGCACAACACGTTGTTAACCTGGTTCGGGAAGTCAGAACGCCCGGTGCAGATAATCGCATCAGGGCGCACTTCTTTTGCCAGCGGTGGCAGAATTTCCGGCTCAGGGTTTGCCAGCGCCAGAATCAATGGCGCGCGCGCCATCTTCTTGACCATCTCCTGGCTCATGGCTTTCGGGCCAGAACAGCCGAGGAAAATATCCGCACCTTCAATCACTTCGTCGAGCGTGCGCTTACCGTTATCTTCCACCGCGTAAGCCGCTTTGGTTTCAGCCATGTTTTCTTCACGGCCCTTATAGATAACGCCTTTCGAATCGCACACAACGATGTTGTGTTTCTGGATGCCCAATTGCACCAGCAGGTTCATACAGGCGATAGCCGATGCGCCCGCGCCAGAAACCACTAAACGCACATCAGAGATATTCTTCTCAACTACACGCAGACCGTTTAGTACCGCCGCAGTACAGATGATGGCCGTACCATGCTGATCGTCATGGAACACAGGAATGTTCATGCGCTCGCGCAGCTTTTTCTCGATGTAGAAGCACTCTGGCGCTTTGATATCCTCCAGGTTAATGCCGCCAAACGTTGGTTCTAGTGCAGCAATCACCTCAATCAGTTTATCCGGGTCCATTTCATCGACTTCAATATCAAACACGTCGATACCGGCGAATTTCTTAAACAGAACGCCCTTACCTTCCATCACCGGCTTGCCCGCCAGTGCGCCGATATTACCTAGCCCTAACACCGCAGTGCCGTTGGAAATAACGCCGACCAGGTTGCCACGCGCGGTGTATTTGTAAGCCGCCAGTGGGTCTTTTTCGATTTCGAGACAAGGTGCCGCAACGCCCGGAGAGTAGGCCAATGCTAAGTCACGCTGGGTCGCCAGCGGTTTGGTTGGCGAAACCTGAATTTTACCGGGGACTGGGAATTCATGAAAATCGAGGGCACTTTGTCTTAGTTGTTCGTCCATTTCTTCGTTCCTTTTTTATCACTCTCAAGGGTCGTAAGGTCACGTTAAGATCGCTTTAGGGCCACGTAGTATCACGCTTGCGCGCGTTCTAAACTTTGAACATCGCCATACTATCAGCAACGTCTTGCAAAAATGTTAGAAAATCAGAGCCATTATGTTACCTGGCATTAACAACAATGCCATGCCTATCTGCTATGCTTTTTAGTTATGCCAACGATGAATTTCCATCGTGAGTGACATGGAGCACTCAAATTAGACTTTGCATTTCAAGGAGATATTCATGAATCAGTTAGATAGTATCAAGAAATTCACCACCGTTGTTGCCGACAGCGGTGACATTGAATCTATCCGCAATTACCAGCCTATCGATGCGACGACCAACCCCTCGCTATTACTGAAGGCAGCAGGTTTGGCGCACTATCAAACGCTCATTGAAGATGCCATTGCTTACGGTAAACAGCGCGGCGACACGCGAGAGGCCCAGGTCGCTCAAGCCTGTGACAAACTTGCGGTCAGTTTCGGTGCGGAAATTCTGAAAAGCATTCCTGGACGCGTCTCAACAGAAGTGGACGCCCGTCTCTCATTTGATAAAGAAAAAAGCATCGCGAAAGCCCGCCATTTGATTGCTCTTTATGAAGAGCTGGGCATTGATAAGTCGCGAGTTTTAATCAAGCTTGCTTCAACCTGGGAAGGTATTCGTGCCGCCGAAGAACTGCAAAAAGAGGGTATCGATTGTAACCTGACGCTGCTGTTTTCTTTTGCTCAGGCACGAGCCTGTGCGGAAGCTGGCGTGTTCCTGATATCACCGTTCGTCGGGCGTATCTACGACTGGTATCAGGCCCGCAAACCGATGGACCCGTATGTGGTTGAAGAAGATCCAGGCGTCAAATCGGTACGCAATATCTATGATTACTTTAAGCAGCACAACTACAGCACCATCGTGATGGGCGCGAGCTTCCGCCGCACCGAACAGATTCTTGCATTAGTTGGCTGCGATCGCCTGACTATCGCCCCTAACTTGCTGCAACAGTTGCAGGAGAGCGAAGAGCCGGTGGTACGCAAACTGGTGCCGCTGTCACAGGGCTTCCGTCGCCCGGAACCTATCAGCGAAGCAGATTTCCGTTGGGAGCATAATCAGGATCCAATGGCGGTAGAAAAATTGGCAGAGGGCATCCGCCTGTTCGCCATCGATCAACGAAAACTGGAAGATTTGCTCGCCGCCAAACTTTGAACGACAACCACGGAGTGAAACATGTCATCTCGTAAAGAGCTTGCTAATGCCATTCGTGCCCTGAGTATGGACGCGGTACAAAAAGCGAATTCGGGCCACCCTGGCGCACCGATGGGGATGGCTGATATTGCCGAAGTGTTATGGAACGAATTCCTGCACCATAACCCGACGAACCCCACATGGGCTGACCGTGACCGCTTTATTCTCTCTAACGGCCACGCCTCGATGCTGCTATACAGCCTGTTGCATCTGAGCGGGTATGACTTGCCGATGGAAGAGCTAAAAAACTTCCGTCAACTTCACTCCAAAACCCCCGGCCACCCGGAAATTGGTTATACACCCGGTGTTGAAACCACCACCGGGCCGCTTGGCCAGGGGCTGGCAAATGCGGTCGGCATGGCCATTGCTGAACGCACGTTAGGGGCGCAATTTAACCGCCCCGACCATGAAATTGTCGATCACTTTACCTACGTATTTATGGGGGATGGCTGCCTGATGGAAGGCATCTCCCACGAAGTTTGTTCACTGGCAGGTACCCTCGGCCTTGGCAAACTCATCGGTTTCTATGACCACAACGGCATTTCGATTGATGGCGAAACCAAAGGCTGGTTTACCGACGACACCGCCAAACGTTTTGAGGCTTATCACTGGCATGTGGTGCATGAAATTGATGGCCACGACCCGCAAGCCGTGAAGAAGGCGATTGAGGAAGCGCAAAGCGTGAAAGATAAACCGTCGCTGATTATCTGCCGCACTATCATTGGCTTTGGCTCGCCAAACAAAGCGGGCAAAGAAGAGGCACATGGCGCGGCACTCGGCGAGCAGGAAGTGGCACTCGCCCGTAAACAATTGGGCTGGAAATACCCTGCATTTGAGATCCCAAGAGAGATTTACCAGGCCTGGGATGCCAGAGAAAAAGGCGAGCAGGCAGAAACGGCGTGGAACGATAAGTTTGCCGCTTACTCCAAAGCTCACCCGGATCTCGCCGCTGAATTTAACCGCCGTATGCACGGTGAAATGCCGGAGGATTGGCAAGACCTCACGCAGCAATACATTGAAAAGTTGCAGGCCAATCCAGAGAAAATTGCCACCCGTAAGGCCTCACAAAACACGTTGAATGCCTATGGCCCAAGCCTGCCTGAATTGCTCGGCGGCTCGGCTGATTTAGCGCCAAGTAACCTGACCATCTGGAAAGAGTCTAAATCCATCAAAGAGGATCTCGCCGGGAATTACATTAACTACGGCGTGCGCGAATTCGGTATGACCGCCATTGCGAATGGGATTGCCCATCACGGTGGATTTGTGCCCTATACCGCGACCTTCCTGATGTTTGTGGAATATGCCCGAAACGCGGCGCGTATGGCGGCGTTGATGAAAGCGCGACAAATCATGGTCTATACCCATGACTCCATCGGCCTTGGCGAAGACGGCCCTACACATCAGGCGGTAGAACAACTTGCCAGCCTGCGTATGACACCGAACTTCAGCACCTGGCGCCCGTGCGATCAGGTTGAAGCTGCTGTAGCCTGGAAAGCTGCCATCGAGCGGCATAACGGCCCAACAGCGCTGATTCTTTCGCGTCAGAACCTGGCACAAATGGATCGTACTGCCGAGCAGGTCAGCGCCATCAGTCGCGGCGGCTATATTCTGAAGGACAGCGGCGGTACGCCAGATGTGATTCTGATTGCCACAGGTTCGGAGATGGAAATTACGGTACTTGCAGCAGATAAGCTCGCCGCCGATGGCCACAAAGTACGCGTGGTTTCACTGCCTTCGACCGACATTTTTGACGCTCAGGACGAAGCGTATCGCGAGTCGGTATTACCTTCAGATATTGCTGCACGAGTGGCAGTTGAAGCGGGTATTGCGGATTACTGGTACAAATATGTCGGTCTGAAAGGGGCGATTGTCGGCATGACGACTTACGGGGAATCAGCACCTGCTGACAAGCTATTCCCGTTCTTTGGCTTTACTACCGAGAATGTAGTGGCTAAGGCGAAGAAGGTTATGGGTGTTTAGTCGAAAATAAGTATTGTGAATCCCCAGGAGCTTACACAAGTAAGTGACTGGGGTGAACGAAAGCAGCTAACGCATCTGCAGCTTGAAGTATGACGGGGATTATTTGGTGACCCAGAGCGTGGGCCACGACGAACTCGCATTCCACTCATCGCACGTCGGCTCTTCGGCATAACGCACCAGGCGAAAACGCTGGCCATCAAAACGCCAGCGTGTCGCCACACCGCAATCACCAACGCCACGCCCTTTTGCCAGCGTCGTCAGCTCTTTGTTCGTTTCATCATACCCGGCGTTCATCAGCTCTAGTTCAGTGTTTCCACTCCCCGGCGTAAACGGCAGTTTTAAGCGAATTTGTCGGGCAGCAAAAGGTTTCTGCCGTGACACCACCCAGGCGAGATCGACCACGTTGTAAGCGCCTGCTTCGCACCCGGTAATCAACAATGCTTTGTCATCGCTAAGGGCGAAAACGCGAACTTCACGACGGGCAGGATCGAGCGAACACTGGCTGTTGTTCATGCGCCAGGTCCCGTAATCCAGCAGATCACTCAGTTCCACCTGCGTTAAAGGCGTTGGAGTTGGGTTTGTCAGTGTGACTTCTTTGAGCGCGGGTGCAGGCGGCACGCTCAGCGGCGGATCGTCACCTTTCTTAATCCATGCTGTTTCGCTACCGACTCGCTGCTGTTGGCTGTCAATAAACAACAGTGACGCTTTCAGACCCGCAAGTGAAATACTTCCCCGTCCTTTCGCCAGCGTAATCGCATCGGCGTTCGCCACTTTATCGAGGAAGCCATTAATCGCATCAGCATCACTGGTTTTGAGATGGTGCGGTGTTTCCTGCCATTTCGCTAAGTCCAGCGTCAACGGTTCACCATCAACCAACAGGCGTGGCGCAATTGGCGGCGCTTTAGGCTCTGCGATGGTCATATTACCGAGATCAATTCTCAGCGTTGCATCAGTACGCGCGCCCGCACTACGGGTCAGCGTCATTACTAATCCTTGATGCAGCCCAGTGTTACGGGCCGCACAAAAATTTTGGTTGTTGCAGGTAACTTGCCAGTCGGAGAAAGACTTTTGTGCAGGTGCCGCGAAAACGGAGCTCGCTATAAATAATATAAAAAGAAACAGCGATTTGAACCGAAGGCACATTGGCGACACACATCCTGAAAAGACGAAGAGAATTTCACGTATACCCAAAATAATTCGAGTTGCATCACGGCGGCAAGGGACCAAGTCCCATGGAGCTTACATAAGTAAGTGATCTGGGTAAGTGAGCGCAGCCAACAAAGAGGCAACTTGAAGTATGACGGATATACAAAAAGTGGCGATATCTTCGTCTGGTTAACGTTTGTACTCAATCGGATTTATCGGATAGATTTACTTAAAATCACCTATCCGTAATCCATTGAATAACAATGTTTTTAATTCATGATTCCGCGTAATTGCAGCTGTTGTAACAGGATTACCGTTTTTCCGTCACGAATTTCACCACTTGCGACCATTTCCAGCGCTTTTAGGAAGGGGATTTCCAGCACGTCGATATCTTCATCATCAATACCGCCACCGGCGTTGTCGCGCTGAGCGTCGCTGTATTCCGCCATGTAGAAATGAATCAGTTCGGTCACGCCGCCTGGCGACATATAAAGCTCAAAGACTTTTTCGACTTCCCCAACTTCGTACCCGGTTTCTTCGATAGCTTCTTTGCGGGCACACACTTCCGGTTCATCGGCATCCAGCAGACCCGCACAGGCTTCAATTAACATGCCATCAGGGTTGCCGTTTACCCACGTTGCCACGCGGAACTGACGTGTCAAAACGACCGTTTTTTTATCGCGGTTGTACAGCAGCATGGTTGCGCCGTTTCCCCGGTCATAGACTTCACGTTTGTGGCGAATAGCTTCAGCTTCGTTACGGTATAGATCGTAGGTGATATTACGCAGAATGAAGTAATTATCTGAGAGGACTTTATCTTTGATGACTTCGATTTTAATCGACATACCGTCTCCACAGTGAGTTAGGGGAGCCGATCATAATATTCCGCTAAATACTTTTTGTCTTCTGGTTATGAAACGAGATTACCCTAAATAATCCGAGTTGCAGGTAGGCGGCCAGGCCGTAAGTCCCCAGCAGCATAGATAACTATGTGACTGGGACGCACGGGTGCAGCCAACACACCTGCAACTCGAAGTATGACGGGTAATCAGAAACCGTTTTTCACTCCGCTCATGTCGGGCAACTTATGCGCAATCCCTTTATGGCAATCCACGCAGGTTTGCCCATCTTTGACCGCTTTATCATGCATCTTTGCCGCGACCGTTTTCTGGGCGGTGAAATCCATATAGTCAAAGTTATGGCAGTTTCGGCACTCTTGCGAGTTGTTGTTCTTCATTCGCCGCCACTCGTTTTGCGCCATCGCCAGGCGGTGGTCATCAAACTTTTGCGGCGTATCGATTAAGCCAAACGCTTTGGCATACAACTCTTTGCTGGCCTGAATTTTACGCAAAATTTTAGGCCCCCATTCGTGGGGGACGTGGCAGTCCGGGCAGGTAGCCCGCACGCCGCTGCGGTTATTGTAGTGCACTGTCTGCATATATTCTTCGTAGACGTTGGCACGCATTTCATGGCAACCGATACAAAACTCTTCGCGGTTGGTCATCTCCATGCCGGTGTTAAAACCGCCCCAGAAAATAATCCCACCAGCGAAACCAATCAGCAATAACGTGCCCAGCGCCAGGCGGCTCGGGCGACGCCACCACTGCCACATACGCTTGATGATGCCGGGCTTACGGGTTGATTTATCCATAATGACCTCTAGTTCCCAAAACCTTTAGACGGCGTGAATGTGTTTTCGACAATCGGTGCCGCATCGGTTTGAGGGACATGGCATTGCAGGCAGAAGTAACGGCGCGGTGCCACATTAGAAAGCACGTTGCCGTCGCTATCCATAAAGTGTGTCGGGCTGACGCGCGGCGCACCTGTAGTACGGTAATGTTCAACGCCGTGGCATTGCAGGCAACGGTTGGTGTTTTTACTCACCTGGTAGCCATCAACACTATGGGGAATCATTGGCGGCTGATTCACGTAGTTGAGCGCCATACGCCCCTGCTGTTTTGGCATATGGATTGACCCTTCTGGCGTACCAGAAACTTCGGGCGATTGCGTCAGGTCAACGCCGTTTGCCGCCCACAAAGCACCACTTACCAGCAGCGTAAATGCCGCAACCCATTGAAAGAACGTCTTAGTCAGGATGGTTTTTTTCATGATTTAATCCCCCTTACACCTTCGCCAGTTTTACAGCGCATTTCTTATAATCCGTCTCTTTCGAAAGTGGATCGGTCGCGTCGAGCGTCAGGTTATTCACCAGTTGCGCTGCATCGAAGAACGGCATGTACACCAGCCCCTGCGGCGGTTTGTTGCGACCGCGTGTTTCGACAATCGAAATCACTTCGCCACGACGCGAGATAACTTTCACTTTGTCGCCACGGCGCAAATCACGCGCCTTAGCATCAAGCGGGTGGATAAACAAAACGGCTTCCGGGAAGGCGCGATGCAGTTCCGGCACGCGGCGCGTCATGCTGCCGGTATGCCAGTGTTCCAGCACGCGTCCGGTGGACAACCACAGGTCATATTCCTGGTCCGGAGATTCAGCCGCAGGCTCAAATGGCAGCGCGAAAATCACCGCTTTACCGTCTGGCTTGCCATAGAACTTGAAGCCCTCACCCGCTTTCACGTATGGGTCATGCCCTTCGCTATAGCGCCAGAGCGTCTCTTTACCGTCGACTACCGGCCAGCGCAGGCCGCGCGCTTTGTGGTAATCATCAAACGGCGCAAGATCGTGCCCGTGGCCACGGCCAAATGCGGCGTACTCCTCGAACAACCCTTTTTGCAGGTAGAAACCTAACTCGTGGGATTCGTCATTGAGCTGCCCTTCAGCCAGTTCAGTGACCGGGAATTTGCTGACGTTCGAGTTAGCAAACAATACGTCGAACAGCGTTTTGCCACGGTATTCTGGTTTCTGATCGACAAGTTCAGCTGGCCACACTTCTTCAACTTTGAAGCGCTTCGCAAACTGAACGAGCTGCCAGAGATCGGATTTAGCCTCGCCCGGCGCTTTAACCTGTTGTCGCCAGAACTGGGTGCGGCGTTCGGCATTGCCGTAAGCGCCCTCTTTTTCCACCCACATTGCGGTTGGCAGGATCAGATCCGCGCTTAATGCGCTGATCGTTGGATAAGGATCGGAAACAATCACGAAGTTGCGCGGATCGCGCCAGCCCGGCATACGCTCTTCGGTAATGTTCGGTCCGGCCTGCATGTTGTTGTTACACATCACCCAATAGACGTTGAGCTTGCCATCTTTCAGTGCACGGTCCTGGGCCACGGCATGTAAACCCACTTTGGCCGGGATGGTGCCTGCTGGTAGCTGCCACATGTTTTCGGTGATTTGGCGGTGCTTCTCGTTCGTCACCACCATGTCTGCTGGCAGGCGATGGGAGAAGGTGCCGACTTCACGCGCCGTACCGCAAGCCGAAGGCTGGCCGGTTAAAGAGAACGGACCGCAGCCCGGCTGGGAGATTTTGCCGGTGAGCAAATGGATGTTGTAAACGAGGTTATTCGCCCAGACGCCACGCGAGTGCTGGTTAAAGCCCATCGTCCAGTAAGAGATCACTTTCTTATTCGGGTCAGCATACAACTTCGCCAGCGCTTCAAGCTGGTCTTGCGGCACACCACTCATTTCAGCGGTTTTTTCCAGCGTGTACTCGGCAACAAAGGCTTTGTAATCGTCAAAACTCATTGGCTCAGAGGCATCTGAACCTGGGTTTTTCGCCGCTTTTTCCAGAGGATGTGTCGGGCGTAAACCGTAGCCGATATCCGTCACACCTTTACGCAGATTCACATGCTGCTTAAAGAAGGATTCATTTATCGCGTTGTTCTGAATAATGTAATTGGCGATGTAGTTCAGAATCGCCAGGTCGGTTTGCGGCGTAAACACCATACCGTTATCTGCCAGCTCGAAACTACGATGCTGGAAGGTAGAAAGAACGGCGACCTCAACCTTTTCATTCGACAGGCGGCGGTTAGTGAT
The DNA here is from genome assembly GCF_004366275.1 of Buttiauxella sp. BIGb0552. Taxonomy (NCBI): domain Bacteria; kingdom Pseudomonadati; phylum Pseudomonadota; class Gammaproteobacteria; order Enterobacterales; family Enterobacteriaceae; genus Buttiauxella; species Buttiauxella sp. BIGb0552. The sequence continues at coordinate 146,235 of NZ_SODY01000004.1, read as the reverse complement.
GCGCGACCATAAAACCGGGTGCATCTCGGCCATGTTCGAGCCCCACAGTACGAACGCATCGGCCTGCTCTATATCGTCGTAGCAGCCCATCGGCTCATCCATGCCGAAAGTGCGCATGAAGCCCACAACAGCTGAAGCCATGCAGTGGCGTGCGTTCGGGTCGAGGTTGTTGGAGCGGAAACCGGCTTTGAATAATTTAGAGGCGGCGTAACCTTCCCATACCGTCCACTGGCCAGAGCCAAACATGCCGACCGCTTCCGGCCCTTTCTCTTTCAGGCTGGTCTTGAATTTTTGTTCCATGATGTCGAAGGCCTGATCCCAGGTGATGGGAGTGAACTCACCTTCTTTATCAAACTGCCCGTCTTTCATGCGCAACAGCGGCTGCGTGAGACGGTCTTTTCCGTACATAATTTTTGGCAGGAAGTAGCCTTTAATGCAGTTCAGACCACGGTTAACCGGTGCATCCGGGTCGCCCTGGCTTGCCACAACACGCCCGTCCTGGGTGCCGACTAATACGCCACAGCCAGTGCCACAAAAACGGCATGGGGCTTTATCCCATTTAATGGCATCTTGTTTCCCGACAACCGCACGGGCAACGCTCGGTACGCTAAGGCCAGCGGCGGCCGCCGCGGCTGCAATAGCGTTCGCTTTCATAAAACTACGACGACTGAGTTTCATGGTGTTTCCTCACCTTGCTCATCCTGCTGGTGATAAACCAGCGACACCGCCAACACGCCCGCAATATTGCGTGCCGACTCAATTTGATTCAGCAGCACGTCACTACGTTCTGCTTCCATAACCACAACCAATTTCCCGTGCTCGACATCACTTGCCGCGACTTCGCTACCCGGAAGTTCGTTCAATGCGGCACTTACCGCGAGAATATTGTGTGGTTGCGCCTGAACCACCAGGCCTGCAACGTGCCAGTTAGCTTGCATTTGCGTGCCTCATCTTGATGGCGGAAACCGGACAACCGGATATACATGCCCCGCAAGCGGTGCAATCGGTGTGATTGAGCAGAGGTTGTGCGATCCCCTGCAAAGAGGGGCGAAATGAAATTGCCTGCGTGTCGCAGGTATCCTGGCAGCTACGGCATTCGATACTATTTTTGGCCAGACAGTTATCGCCAATCGATAGCGTGTGTTCCCACGGGGAAACCTCACGTGCCAGGAAGAGTTGTTCCGGGCAGGCTTGCGCGCAGGCGTAGCAAAAAGTGCATTCACCATGGTCGAAGTTAACTTCGGGGTAGCCGCCTTGACCGCGTTTCAGAACGCGAGTTTCGCAGGCCGACAAGCAGGTATCGCAGCGAGTGCAATCCAAAAGGAAATGGTTTTCATCTCCGCTCCAGGGTGGGCGGAAAGCAGTTGCGGAGCGTCGAAAGCTCCCGGTCAATAATCCACGTCGGGAAAAATCAGCCATAAGGCACATCCTTGCATCACAAATGCCAGCCTTCGCAGTACTGAAACCGGCAAACACATCTGTGTTATCTCCGTAGTTTTCTACGGGTTTTTATAGAGTGATACGTTATGTGATAAAGGGGGAGTAGAGGCATCACCCTTTAGGGGTAAATGCCGGTGTGGGATCAAAAAGAAATTCGGTTTGTAAAACAAACACTCACCCCGCCGATAAGACGGGGTGAAATTAGCAACTAATTAAGACGTTGGGGCAGAACTTGCAGATATTCCATAATCCCTGCCGCCGCATGTCGGCCTTCCGCCATCGCCGTGACCACCAGATCAGCACCACGGACCGCATCACCACCCGCAAAGATTTTTGGGTTGCTGGTCTGATAGCGTAATTTATCTTCAACGCTGGCAAGGATCCTCCCCCAGCTATCAAGCTTCACCCCGTGCTCTTCCAGCCATGGCATGCCGTGAGGGTGGAAACCAAACGCCATAATTACCGCATCGGCTGGCATTATAAATTCAGAGCCTTCAATCGGTTCCGGACGGCGGCGGCCCTGCTCGTCTGGCTCGCCCATTTGGGTGCGCAGCATACGGATGCCCATCACTTGCCCACTGTCATCAAGCTCAATATTCAGCGGCTGCACATTGAACTCAAACAACGCCCCTTCTTCCCGTGCGTTTTTGACCTCTTTTTTGGAACCCGGCATGTTGGCTTCATCACGGCGATAGGCGCAGGTGACTTGCTGTGCACCATGGCGTAGCGAAGTTCGAACACAATCCATCGCCGTATCACCGCCACCGAGTATCACCACCTGCTTACCAGCCATATTGATATACGGCTCGTCAGGCAACTCCGGTAATCCCATTACCTGTTTAGTATTAGCAATCAGGAACGGCAGCGCATCGTAAACACCCGGCGCATCTTCGTTCGCCAATCCTGCTTTCATTGAACGATAAGTCCCCACCCCAACAAACACCGCGTCAAAATCAGCCAGCACCTGTTGCAGGGAAATATCGCGGCCAATCTCGGTATTAAGTTTGAATTCAATTCCCATTGCGCTGAAGATTTCACGGCGGCGGCTTAACAGCGATTTATCCAGCTTGAATGCGGGAATACCAAACGTCAGCAGCCCACCGATTTCGGGATGGCGGTCGAACACAGTGGCTTTAATGCCATTGCGTGCCAGAATATCCGCGCAGGCAAGGCCGGCAGGCCCAGCACCAATTACGGCAACGCGGCGGTCTGTCGATTTAACGTAAGAAAGATCCGGCGTCCAGCCACTGGCAAAGGCTTTATCGGAAATATAACGTTCGATATTGCCGATGGTGACAGCGCCATATTCATCTTTGAGGGTACAGGCACTTTCACATAAACGGTCTTGTGGACACACTCGCCCGGTCACTTCCGGCAGGCAGTTTGTCTGATGCGAAAGCTCAACCGCTTCCAGAATGCGCCCTTCTTTGACCAGTTCAATCCAGTGCGGAATATGGTTGTGCAGCGGGCATGTCCACTCGCAAATGCTGTGCTCGCCACATTTCATACAGCGATCGGCCTGGCTTTCAGCCTGATTTTTATCAAAAGTGAGATAGATTTCGTCGAAGCCGGTTTTACGCAAGGCCAGGTCAATTTTGTCCGGGTCCTGCCGCGCAGGAGTGGCACGCATTTTTTCTACTTTACTTAAATCAGCACTCAGAGAGAGTTGCTGTGCTGTTTGCTGCGCGGTGGTATGCCACGGCTGAGATTCCTGAGCCGCCGAGCGTAAACGCCGGTTTTTTGCCAGGGCGGCAAGCGTCTCGCTATTAATTAATTTCAGTGCCTTGCTGGGGCAATTTTCCACACACGCCGGGCCGTTTTTACGCTCATGGCATAAATCACATTTATGGGCATTCGCTTTAACGGAGCGCCCGTCATTCATCGGAGTGGTGAGGACCTGCATCGCGCCAAATGGGCACGCAACCACGCAGGATTTACAGCCAATACACTTGTGTTGATTAACCTGAACACTATCATTTACTCGCGAAATAGCTTCGTTGGGGCAACTGCTTGCACACGGAGCATCTTCGCAATGACGGCAAGTTACCGCATTGCGCCTTCCCTGATGTTTAATAACAGAGATCCGTGGCTGAAATTGTTGGGTGGTCAGAACATGCTTTTCATCATTGTGAGCCATTACGCAGGCGATTTCGCATGCATGACAACCGATACATTGCTGTGCATTGGCAAGAACAAAACGATTCATTTTTACCCCTTTGCCCGTTATCACAAACAGGAGGCTATTTTTTATGGGGGTATGTTATGACCTGGCAAAGTCTTCACTGGCAATGGTCATTTGCCCAGTTTGATGCGAAATCTGCTAATAACCTGGTAAGGATCAATTTATTTTCGTGTTTAATGAAACATCGTTTTGCACCGGTTTGTTATGCAACGGTTGTGTTTCTGGTAGGTGCTGGTTAATTCTATAAGTTTGTTTTGGAAGGTATGCCGAAATATAGCCAACAATAATTTCTGAAATCTTACGTTTCTGATACGTTTCGCTCTCAACTATTTCGATGGGTTATTATAAGTGATAGTAAAACGCTCGCTCTCCACGAGCCTTGCCCGAGCTTTCTTTTACATTATTCTGCTATCGCTGCTTTCCACAGGCATCGCGATGTTAACCCTTGCCAGCAGCTTGCGAGATGCCGAAGCGATTAACGTCGCAGGTTCGTTACGTATGCAGAGCTATCGCCTGGGATATGATTTGCAAGGCGACCGCATCAATCTGGACAAACATCTTGAGCAGTACAACCAGTCGCTGCGTTCTCCAGCCCTGCTTAAAATTGAAAAATTCTGGGTTCCTGCTGAAGTCCGTAACCGTTTCGCAGTGATTAACCATGCCTGGTCCGATATGGAAAACCATATTCGCCAGGGCGATCTGCAGTGGTACAAGGCCAACATTACCGGCTATGTGGCACAAATAGACCTGTTTGTCCTGGCCCTTCAGCATTATGCCGAACGCAAAATGCTGCAGGTGGTGATAGCTTCAGTGGTGGGCTTTATTGCCATTTTCACGCTGGTCTTTTTCACCTTACGCCGCTTTCGCCACCAGGTTGTGGCACCTCTGAACAAACTAATGGAAGCAAGTCGGACTATTGAACGCGGTGAGTTTGATTACCCACCACTAAATACACAGCTACCCAATGAACTGGGCTTGTTGTCACATACCTTCACGCGCATGTCGGGCGAGTTACATAAACTTTATCGTTCACTTGAAGAGAGCGTGCAGGAAAAAACGCTGGACCTGCAGGAAGCCAATCAGACGCTGGAAGTGCTATATGCCTGCTCACAGGCACTGACCGTCAGCACCATAGACCAGCACTGTTTTGCACGAGTATTGCAGCAGGTGCGCCAGAAAACACCAGTCAATTATCTGGAGATGAAGACGGGTGAAAACTGGAAAATACAGGAAGGTGTTCAAGACGATAAGGAATCATGGCAAACATTGTCGATTGTGCTTGAGAATAAAGAGTTAGGTTTGCTCCGCTGGCAGGCTCCGGAAGGTGTTCCGCCACTACCATTAATGCAAAGTCTGGCAAATATGTTGGGCCGTGGTCTCTACTTCAACCAGGCGCAAAAGCACTATCAACAATTATTGCTGATGGAAGAGCGCGCGACGATTGCCCGTGAATTACACGACTCGCTGGCGCAAGTGCTTTCTTATTTACGTATCCAACTCACGTTACTCAAACGTGCGGTACCGGTAGAAAACCAGCCTGCACAACGTATTATTGGTGATTTTTCCCAGGCGCTGAACGATGCCTACCGCCAATTACGTGAGCTATTGACGACCTTCCGCCTGACACTTCAGCAAGCCGATTTACCTTCCGCATTGCAGGAGATGATTGCTCCCCTGCGCAACCAGACTGAAGCCGTTATTACCATGGATTGCGACATACCCACTCAGGCGCTGGATGCCTCGCAACAGGTGCATTTGCTGCAGATTATTCGTGAGGGTGTGTTAAATGCTATTAAACATGCGCAAGCACAAAAAATAACCGTAAGCTGTAATACATCCCCTGAGGGGATTCATACTGTGAGTATTCTTGATGATGGCTCTGGAATTGCCAGCCTGACGGAACCTGAAGGGCATTACGGATTGAATATTATGCACGAGCGCGCTGCTCGTTTAGGTGGCAATCTGGCTATTTCCCGCCCCGCAGAGGGTGGGACGTTGATTACGATGACTTTTCGTTCGCCGCCATCAGACCAGGCAACGCGCGAAACGCCGGTGAATCTATAACGATAATAATGTGAACAATATTGGGAGTTGTGATGAGTGAGAAAAATGTCTGCCAGGTATTAATCGTCGATGATCATCCGTTAATGCGTCGTGGCATCCGCCAATTGCTGGAAATGGATGACAGCTTTAGTGTGGTGGGTGAAGCAAGCAGCGGCGCAGAAGCCATTAGCCTTGCGAATCGCCTGACCCCTGATCTGATTTTGCTCGATCTGAATATGAAAGGCCTGAGCGGGTTAGATACGCTAAATGCCCTGCGCCGTGACGGCGTCAGTGCCCGTATCGTAGTACTGACCGTTTCTGATTCACGCAGTGATATATTCACCCTGATAGATGCCGGTGCTGATGGCTATCTGCTTAAAGACAGCGACCCGGATGTATTGCTGGAAGATATACATCGTGGTGCAACTGAAGGCGAAGCTTACAGTGAGCAAGTTGCTGAATACTTACGCACCCGCAGCACCGACAAACGCAGTGACGACCCTTTTGCCGTCTTAACCGAACGTGAACTAGATGTCTTGCAAGAAGTCGCTAAAGGTTTGTCAAACAAGCAGATTGCCTCTGGCCTGCATATCTCAGAAGAGACAGTGAAAGTGCATATACGCAATTTGCTGCGTAAACTTCAGGTGCGTTCACGCGTCGCGGCAACAGTACTTTTCCTTGAAAACCGGGGCTTCTAAGCCCTGTTTCAACTGGTAAAACATCTACATAGCACGAAAATAATTTACATTATCTCCTTATTTCCTCCACGTTTGGACTTGCTGTTAAGGCTACAGTGACAACTGATATCAATAATCACAATCTGAAGTACTGACGAGGTCCTGACTGAATGGCGAATTTCTTTATTAATCGCCCCATTTTTGCCTGGGTGCTGGCTATTATTTTGTGCCTCACCGGCGCACTGGCTATTTTTTCATTGCCCGTAGAGCAATACCCCGACCTCGCGCCGCCAAATGTGCGAATCACTGCGAACTACCCTGGTGCGTCAGCACAAACGTTGGAAAACACAGTCACTCAGGTTATCGAGCAAAATATGACCGGACTGGACAACATGATGTATATGTCGTCCCAAAGTAGCAGCGCAGGCCAGGCGACGATCACGCTGAGCTTTAAAGCCGGAACCGACCCAGATGAAGCCGTGCAGCAGGTGCAAAACCAGCTGCAATCCGCGCTGCGCAAATTGCCACAGGCGGTACAAACGCAAGGTGTTACGGTCAATAAAACGGGCGATACCAATATTTTGATGGTAGCGTTTGTTTCTGAAGACGGCAGCATGGATAAGCAAGATATTGCCGATTACGTTGCCAGTAATATTCAAGACCCGCTTAGCCGTATCGATGGCGTGGGCAGCGTTGATGCTTATGGCTCGCAATATTCGATGCGTATCTGGCTCAACCCGAACAAACTCACCAGCTATCAGATGACCACGCAGGATGTGGTTGATGCCATCAGTTCACAAAACGCCCAGATTGCCGTGGGGCAACTTGGTGGAACGCCATCTGTTGACATGCAGGCGCTCAATGCCACCATCAATGCTCAGTCGCTGCTGCAAACACCGCAACAGTTTAAAGATATTACGCTGCGCGTGAATCAGGATGGTTCAGTTGTCTCGCTGGGCGATGTTGCAGACGTTGAGTTAGGCGCAGAAAAGTATGATTTCCTGAGCCGCTATAACGGGCAGGCTGCGTCAGGGCTTGGGATTAAACTGGCATCCGGTGCCAACGAAATGGAAACCGATGCGCTGGCGCGGGCAAAAATTGATGAACTTGCGCAATATTTCCCCCATGGGCTGAAAGCAAAAATCGCCTATGAAACCACGCCATTCGTCAAAGCCTCGATTAAAGACGTCGTGAAAACATTACTGGAAGCCATCTTGCTGGTATTCCTCGTGATGTATCTGTTCTTACAGAATTTCAGGGCGACATTGATTCCGACTATCGCCGTACCAGTGGTGTTGATGGGTACGTTTTCGGTGCTCTACGCCTTTGGCTACAGTATTAACACGCTAACCATGTTCGCCATGGTTCTGGCGATCGGTTTGCTGGTAGATGATGCCATCGTGGTGGTGGAAAACGTCGAACGCATCATGAGCGAGGAAGGGTTATCGCCCAAAGAAGCGACCCGCAAATCGATGGGTCAGATTCAAGGCGCACTGGTCGGGATTGCGATGGTGCTTTCCGCTGTGTTTGTGCCAATGGCCTTCTTTGGCGGCACAACTGGAGCAATTTACCGCCAGTTCTCGATAACCATCGTTTCCGCCATGGTGCTGTCTGTTTTAGTGGCGCTCATACTGACACCAGCCCTATGCGCAACGCTTCTCAAACCGCTGCATAAAGGTGAACAACACGGCCAGAAAGGTTTCTTTGGCTGGTTTAACCGCATGTTTAACCGCAACGCCGAGCGCTATGAACATGGGGTCGGGAGAATACTCGCCCGCAGCGTGCGCTGGATGCTGATTTATGTCCTGCTACTGGCCGGCATGGTGTTCATGTTTATGCGCCTGCCGACCTCATTCCTACCGCTTGAGGACACCGGCGTTTTCACCACCTCGGTGGTTTTACCGAGTGGTTCCACACAGCAGCAAACGACGAAAGTCGTTGAGAAAATTGAACAATATTACCTTACCCAAGAGAAGGCCAACGTCCTTTCAGTGTTCTCCACCATTGGTGCAGGGCCTGGTGGCAACGGGCAGAACGTAGCGCGTATGTTTATCCGCCTGAAGAACTGGGATGACAGGGATTCTGATACCGGAAGTTCCTTTGCCATCATTGAAAGGGCTACTAAAGCGTTTCGTAAAATCAAAGAGGCTCAGGTTATTGCCAGCAGCCCACCAGCGATTAACGGCCTGGGTAATGCCGCAGGCTTTGATATGGAACTCCAGGATCACGCCGGTGCCGGGCACCAGGCACTGATGCAAGCCCGCAACCAACTGCTTGATATGGCGGGAAGTGATAGCTCACTAACCCGCGTGCGCCACAACGGCCTTGATGACAGTCCGCAAATGCAGATCGATATAGATCAGCGTAAAGCACAGGCATTGGGCGTCTCGATTAGCGATATCAATAACACGCTACAAACCGCCTGGGGCTCCAGCTATGTTAACGATTTTATGGACAGGGGCCGCGTGAAGAAGGTGTATGTACAAGCTGATGCCAAATACCGCATGCTGCCGGACGATATTAACCAGTGGTATGTGCGCAATAAAGATGGCGGAATGGTGCCATTCTCAGCCTTTGCATCTTCTCACTGGGAGTCTGGTTCGCCGCGCCTTGAACGCTATAATGGCTATTCGTCGTTAGAAATCGTTGGGGAAGCCGCACCAGGTGTGAGCACTGGGACGGCAATGGATATTATGGAACAACTGGTGCAGAAATTACCGGCTGGCTTTGGTCTTCAATGGACTGGCATGTCTTATCAGGAACGCTTATCAGGGGCGCAGGCTCCGGCGCTCTACGCCATCTCTCTATTAGTGGTGTTCCTGTGCCTGGCGGCACTTTATGAAAGCTGGTCAGTGCCATTCTCGGTGATGCTGGTTGTTCCGTTAGGGGTAGTTGGTGCGTTGCTGGCAACCTGGATGCGCGGGCTGGAAAACGACGTGTATTTCCAGGTGGGGCTGTTAACGGTTATAGGATTGGCGGCCAAGAACGCCATTCTGATTGTTGAGTTCGCCAACGATATGAATGCCCAGGGCCGCGAACTGGTTGCCGCAACACTCGACGCCTGCCGCCAACGTTTACGCCCGATACTGATGACATCCCTGGCATTTATCTTCGGCGTGTTGCCAATGGCAACCAGCAGTGGTGCAGGTTCCGGTAGCCAGCATGCGGTTGGTACCGGGGTGATGGGCGGGATGATTTCAGCGACCGTGCTGGCGATATTCTTCGTGCCATTGTTCTTTGTGCTGGTGCGCAGAAGATTCCCGCTCAAAGAACATCCAGATAGCTAACCAACAAAAAAGCGACCTTAAGTGGTCGCTTTTTGTATGGCTCAAAGGATATTGAGAATAAGAACATCATGTTCCCATTGTATTTTTTACCCGGTTAGATCATTTACGAAGCATATCTTCAATGAAATCTTTCCAGTTCCCTAGTTCGTGCTCAATCATAACCGCCTCTCTTATAATTGCTTTAATTATACGTAATCCCTTCCATGGAGTGAAGCGGCATTACTTTGCAGCTTCACTGGCTATCTATCATCAAATATTGAGAGTCGACTGCGTATGGACTTAATTATTAGCTCAATAGGTATTTAATAATGTGACGAAACACTTGAAATAAAATGTTTCAGTTACTCCGCAGCTCTGCAAGCCACGAAAATCGGACTTTTCGTAGCACTCAAAGACTCTGAGCACTCTCAATGCCAAACGGCGATAAATTAATCAAAGCAGAAAAAGAATCTCTATTACCTAACTTTTAGATTAGCAATTGAGTTATATTTTTCCTTGCAACTTTTTTATCATTTTATTTATTCTAAATTGCTGCATAAATAATCACTGCCAAAAATAAGGATTTAACCCGTGATAATTCTCTACGGTATTAAAAACTGCGACACCATCAAGAAAGCACGCCGCTGGTTGGATACTCAAGGTGTGGAATATCAATTCCATGACTATCGTGTAGATGGGTTAGATGCCGAATTATTGAATAGTTTTATTGCCGAGTTAGGCTGGGAAGCCTTGTTGAATACGCGCGGGACGACCTGGAGAAAGCTCGATGAAGCTCATCGCGCAAGTATTACTGACGCCGAAACTGCAGCAGCGCTAATGCTTGAAATGCCAGCAATCATCAAACGCCCATTGCTCTACGCGCCCGGTCAGCCTATGCTGCTGGGTTTCAATGAATCGAACTATCAGCAGTTTATCAACGAGGTATAGAGCTATGTCTTGCCCGGTTATTGAGCTGACGCAACAGCTTATCCGCCGCCCTTCTCTGAGCCCTGACGACGCTGGCTGCCAGGCGCTGATGATTGAGCGACTACGTGCCATTGGTTTTACTATCGAGCACATGGATTTTGGCGACACGCAAAACTTCTGGGCATGGCGAGGAAAAGGCGAAACGCTGGCGTTTGCTGGCCATACCGACGTCGTGCCTTCAGGTGATGCCGACCGCTGGATTAACCCACCGTTTGAACCGACTATCCGTGATGGCATGCTCTTTGGTCGTGGTGCTGCAGATATGAAAGGGTCGCTAGCCGCGATGGTGGTTGCAGCAGAACGTTTTGTGGCACAGAACCCGCGCCATAAAGGCCGCCTTGCATTTCTTATCACGTCTGATGAAGAAGCCAGTGCCAAAAATGGCACTGTTAAAGTCGTCGAAACATTAATGGCGCGCCATGAAAGACTCGATTACTGCCTGGTTGGTGAACCTTCCAGCACTGAAGTTGTAGGCGATGTAGTAAAAAACGGCCGCCGTGGCTCACTGACCTGTAACCTCACCGTTCACGGTGTACAGGGGCACGTTGCTTACCCGCATCTGGCTGATAACCCAGTTCATCGCGCAGCGCCAATGCTCAATGAGCTGGTCACTATCGAATGGGACAAAGGCAATGAGTTCTTCCCGGCGACCAGCATGCAGATTGCCAACGTTCAGGCCGGCACCGGCAGTAACAATGTTATCCCAGGCGATCTCTACGTGCAGTTCAACTTCCGCTTCAGCACGGAGCTGACTGACGAAGATATTAAACAACGCGTGATTGCCCTGCTCGATAAGTATGAGTTGCGTTACACCCTCGACTGGTGGCTCTCGGGCCAACCGTTCCTTACATCACGCGGGAAGCTGGTGGATGCGGTAGTGAATGCAGTTGAGCACTATAATGAGATTAGACCGCAACTGTTGACCACCGGCGGCACATCCGATGGGCGCTTTATCGCACGCATGGGGGCGCAGGTGGTGGAACTTGGGCCAGTGAACGCGACTATTCATAAGATAAATGAGTGTGTTAACGCCGCTGACCTGCAAATGTTGGCCCGTATGTATCAACGCATTATGGAGCAGCTTGTCGCCTGACAGGTCGCAATTAACATTAATCATAGCCAGATTAATTGGTGTTGTGGCACGGCAGCCATGGAGCTTATCCCGATGAGCTTACTTGAGTAATTGATTCGGGTAAGTGAGTGCAGCAAACGCCGCCACAACGTCAATTAACAAGGCGAAAGAGGTTATACGCATGGAATGGCTATCGCATTATTGGTGGATCATCGTACTGGTGCTGCTTCTGGGCATTTTCCTTAATGTAATTAAGGATCTGAAGCGTATTGATCCGAAGAAATATATGGCGAATAAACCTGAGCTTCCTCCTCATCGTGACTTTAACGATAAGTGGGATGACGAAGACGATTTCCCAAAGAAAAAGCCTTAACTAACAAATGAGCGGGGAAATCCCCGCTTTTCAGACTACCGAACCCTTCGCTTTTCTGGCATTCAGGCCAGTGTCTAAAGGCAAGCAGTCAAAATTTAACGTTTTAATTTGGCTACATAAGGCAGATTTCTGTACTTATTTTCCCATGGCATGCCATATCCAATTAATAAGTCATCATTTTCCATCTCATATGCATAATATTGTCTGACGGGGATATCTACTCGACACGGTTTGACAAAAAGAACAGCAACGCTGATCGATTTAGGCGTGTGGTTTTCTAAGATAAATTGAACAAGGCGCTTCATCGTTCCGCCTGACTCAATGGCATCATCAATGATGATGACATCCCGACCGCTGATATCGATATTCTGATGGAAAACTATCGCTGAGTTATTATTCCTGTCGCCTGGCGTATGCGGGCAGGCAATATAATCCATATTAATATCAAAATTTAACTGCCGGGTCAGGTCAGCAGTGAAGAGGATCCCGCCCGGTACAACCGTAATAATGACAGCGTCATTAAAATGCTGATTGAGTTGTGCAGCAACTTTTGTCACACCCTCGGCAATAGCCGATTCACTAATTATAATTTCGCCAACATGTTCATGTTTCATAGAAATTTCTCTTTAGTTATCAGAGTAATCAACAGATTCAGAATTCGTTAAAACCCTTACTGGCCAGACTCGTTACCGCCGGCAAGATCCTGCCCCTCATACCTCAAACAGCGTATATTCTGAAAACAAATCTATCACAAACTATCACCGTAGCAATTTTTTAGCTCTAAATATTGCACAAAAACACACTAACGAGCATCATCGAGCAACATTAAACCACCATTAAGTGTGCGTAATGTCGCACAAATCAACATGCTTTGTGCGATTCGAATATCACCTGACGTCGTCAAACACTCCACCACATAGAGGCTCTGACCTGATGATTAAACTTATTATTACTGACCTGGATGGCACATTTCTAAATAGTAACGGAGATTATGACAGGGCGTTATTCATGGAAGTCAGCGCAATAATGGCCGAAAAGGGTGTTCACTTCGCAGCCTGTACCGGAAAACAGTGCGACAGGGTTGAGGAGTTGTTTGGAGACTACAGCAGGAACCTGTGGATTGTGGGAGACAGTGCAACCCGAATCAAATACGACGGGAAATTTGTTTATCAGTCACTGATCAAAAATGAGTTGGGCTTACGCATCATTAATACCCTTCAGGAAGTTAATTCTCAACATGTCATCATCGCCTGTACTTCGGAGGGGGCAGTGATCCGCGCCGACCTTGCGCAAAGGCTGAAGGATAAGATACGAAATTCGTATTCCAGTATGGTTGAAGTAGACGACCTGGGCGCGCTGACATCTGATTTTGTTAAAATTACAGTGTATGACGAGGAAGGTAACTGCCCACAGACCCGGCCTCACCTGTCCACTTTCGAAAATGAAGTTTACATTGTGGTGTCAGAAGCGGCATGGATTGATATTGCGGACTATGGTGTTCACAAAGGAACCACCATACAAAAGCTCCAGGAACTGCTTGGTGTCAGTAAGCACGAAACCATGGCTTTCGGCGATGGCTACAACGATATTGAGTTGCTCGCAATGGCCGAATACAGTTTTGCAATGCGCAATGCCTTCGAGGAAACCAAGGCGGTTGCAAATTTTATCACTGGATACAATGACGCAAATGCAGTCCAGGAAACGATCAAACGGATGTTGGCTCTTCAGTCCTAACGTCTGCTTGCGCAAACCATCAGTGAAGGTTCATTCCAGCCTTCACTGAGGTAGATATGTGGCTAATCAACAATCTCGATGCGAAGATTTTCGCTACTGAAATCCTGCATTCGGGTTTCACGGCTCACCACGACAATATCAATAGCATCACAGGTAGCAACTTTATATCTCGCCACCTGACACATCTTATCTGCAATGACAGCGGCAATAACTTCGTTACTCTGAGCGATGACTTCTTTTTTAAAACAGGCATCTTCATAGTATACGGCTGTGAGCCCAGCCTGTGGGTCGAGGCCACAAACACCGATAAACGTCTGGTCAAAAATCATATTACGGACCTGGTTTACGGTATCTAAACCCAGAGTGCTCCCTGTTTTGGGACTCACTTTTCCTCCCAACAGAATCAACTCCCCTGACTGTCTACTGCTTAATGCAGAGGCAATTTGTGGCGAATTTGTCACGATGGTAAGTTCAAACGACTCAGGGATAAAATCCACCATCGCCAGATACGTTGAACCAGCGTCGATGAAAATACAGGTATCCGGCTTTATCAACTCAGCGCATCGTCTGGCTACATCTGACTTTTCAGAAACACTTTGCGCCACACGGGTTTCAAAGCTCGCTGATTTCTGAAGCTGACTGACAGCCCCTCCGTAGACTTTTTTACATAAACCTTTGCGAGCCAGAACCTGAAGATCACGGCGAATAGTATGTTCTGAAACACCGAGTTGGCGGGCAATGTCGGCGCCAATCACCCTGCCAGTTTCAGTAAGCATTTGATGGATAAGATCCTGCCGCTGCTCAGGGAAAGCATCATAATCGATCACAAAAAACCTCAATCAAACACAATATTGCATGAAGCATAACATGGATGAATTATCTCAGCAGGAACGTGCTGTTCTGGTGTGCCCATAGAATCCTGCTGTGTTCAAAATACAGAAGGAGTCTATGAGTTGGGAGCTTCACTCAGACCGGGGGGTCAAAGAAACTCGACAATATCATCGTCGTTTGGCTTACCGCCGCTGAGAGCCTCATCGAAATAGTGCTTCGGCACGGTATAACGCAGGTGATCGAGCGCAATCTGAATGCTGCGCTCATCAATTGCATGGCCCAAATCGTCAATCACATCCAGCGTCACATCACCGCCCAGTTGCATTAACTGTTCTTGAGCATCAAAGGCATGCTTCACATCAATCACTTTATCAACGTCACCATGAATCAAATGAATAGTGGTTGAAGTTGAGGCACTTTGCGGAAGTTGTGCATAACGGCCATTAAAAGCTACCACGCGTGAAGCCAGTTCTGACTGTGCTTTCACTCCCTCAAGCGCCATGATCGCCCCTTGCGAGAAACCAATCAGAGCTGTGGCATTCGCAGGAACGCCACTGTCTTTTTGCAAGTCACGCACCACCTGGACAAATGTTGGCATGATGGCATCAACTCGTGCCTGGCGGTTTTCTTCCGTGACTCCCGCAACGGAAAACCACTCACGGCCTTGATACGGGCCGTTGGGTGCCGGGCCACCTACGCTGACCACCAGCGCGTCGGGGAAATGTGGCGCAAACCAGCTACCAATTTCCCCCATTGCTACCGGATTATCGCCAACACCATGAAATAACAGAATCAGTTGCTTAGCCGGGGTGGCAGGGCTTTGAACTACAAAATGGTCGTGTTTCATGGTGTTCTCCTTTAGTTTCTGGAGATGACTATACGCCGGGATTCCATGATGACCATACCGTTTGACTGAACGAGTTAGTGGAAAAATTGCAATTGCAAAAGCGTATTTTTCAGCTCAATGCACTGTTGCTCATCAAGTTTTTCCAGCGCCTTTTGCACTTCCTGCCGCATCGCAATTAACAATGCTTTGCGTCCGGACATGCGTAATTGCTGGCAAAGAAACTCAACACTTAAACGCTGTTGTACCCGGCCACGTAGTGCGTTAAGGGGTAAATCGCTGGTGAGCAACAAACGGTTCAGAGAGCCCAGACAGGCCTCCACAGGGCGATGTCCAAAGGCAAATCCTGCCAACTCCAGCCAGTCATCACTGTTTAGCGCAGCCTTTTCATCAGGAATAACAGGTAAGGATTGGTCAATCCACGGTTGCAGCCACTTAATATCGCGCTGTAGCCTCTGCTGCTCATGGCCAGTCAAAGCTTCACCTTGCTCGGTTAACGGCAATAACGCCATCGCCGTATAGCAGCCACTGCTGGCCTCCCGGTGACTACCTACGCGCACCAACCGGAAGCCACAGCTTTCCCAAAAGCGCCATAACTCGTTAGTAAAACCAAAACTCACCGAAAGATAATCAGCAACAAACATTGCATGATCTTTCACTTTGGCAATCATCTGTTGGCCGCTTTGCTGACGCTGGCGCAGAGGATGCACAGCAATACGGCTGACGCGCAATCCTTTAAGTGTCGCAGCTAATGGACTACCGCCATGTGCTGCCAACGATTGCGCCACTAAATTACCACGTGGACGCCGAAATCCGGCCCACACCGCTCGACTGAGATCCTCATGAAGCCCACCCTCCTCCACAAGCCAGGTTGCTCCAATCGTTTCTCCACGACTGATTGCAGCAATAAAATGCTGCCCCGGAGCATCCAGCATTCGACGCCAGTCCAGTGGTGAAGTGCGGTAATGCGCGCCAGAAAGTAAGCGGTACATCTGTTGTAGTTGTTGCGATGGTTGTAACTCGCTGTCGCGTTCAATGACCTGCAAAGAAATCGTACCTTGCGGGGCTGTCGTTATGTCGATTTCATCAAATAGCAAAACCGCGTCGATTAACTTTTCCAGCGGATCATTTGCAGCCCAACGGATGGGTGTTGAAAGAGTGTAGCGCGTCAGTGCGTCGAGACTGGCGCAGAACTTGAGTACAAACCCGCGCCCTGTCCCTTCATAACCCTGAACCGTGGTGGTGAGTAAAGCCCGCGGGAAATGGGATATTAGTTGGCGTAGCTGGGGTGCCGGAAGCGCTGCGGCTTCATCAATGATGAGCCAGTCGGCCTGAAATGCATCGGGGTTGGCAAGCAGTGCGTCAGGTGCGACAAAATTGAAACGCTCGCCTGCATGCTCAGCGAGCACATCCGTCGCCGCTTTTCCCGGAGCGGTTACCAGCCCTTTGACTGGAATCCTTTGCAATAACATCCCCGCCAGCGCAGATTTACCACGCCCGCGGGGAGCAGTCACCACCGCAACGCCCGCAGGCATATTCAAAAGCTTATCCAGAATAGCGGCCTGCTCTGCAAAAGGTGCACCATTGGCTGCATGCCATTGTGGACGTGGCGAGAAAGCAGGGATTTGCAGCGGCTGATACTGCTGCCAAAGCACGCATTCGCTATCTGCACTGATACAGTGCTGTAGATGAGCGATAAAATGCGGAGTAGGAATCGCTTCCGGCTGCTCACTCCAGCGGCTTGAATCGCAATCGGGCTGCATCGGCCAATTGTCCCAGTCGGGAACCAGCAGAACCAACCAACTGCCCGCTTTAAGCGTTCCCGCGAGGGCTGCCAGCGCTTCAGCATCAAGCCCTTCTCTTGCATCAAAGACCGCATGGAGAAACTCACGGCCCAATAGAGTGCGCATTGCCGACGTTGCACAATGAAGCGGCAATTCCGGGGCTGCACCAACCCATAGCCAGTCACCGGGTAATTGCCGGGTAAGAGATTGTACTTGCTGACTACTCCAGGTTTTCTCACCCGCCATGATAATCATACGGCGAATACCAGCATCAGCCATACTGGCGGTTGCTTGCCTTAGCTGCTCCATGGCTTGCGTCCTTGTCACATCTCGTTATTTGGCGGTATTACCGAAGGTATTGCACTGCGCCGGGTCACCGCTATCGAAACCGCGTTTGAACCAGGTATAGCGCTGTTCTGAAGTACCATGGGTGAAGCTGTCGGGAACAACGCGTCCCTGACTCTGTTGTTGCAGTTTATCATCGCCAATCGCTTCAGCTGCATTCAACGCTTCCTGCAAATCTCCGGCATCCAACACTTCTTGTTTTTGCATGCTGTTGCCCCAGACACCCGCGAAGCAATCGGCCTGCAATTCCATTTTTACAGAAAGACGATTGCCCTCCGCCTGGCTTACACCCTGCTGGAGCTGGCGGACTTTAGGTTCAATCCCTAACAATTTCTGCACGTGGTGGCCGACTTCATGAGCAATGACGTAGCCTTGAGCGAAATCACCATCAGCGCCCAGTTTGCTTTTCATTTCATCGTAGAAAGAGAGATCGATATACACCGTGCTGTCAGCCGGGCAGTAGAAAGGCCCCATGATTGACTGACCTGTGCCACAGCCAGTACGTGTACTGCCACGGTACATCACCAGTTTTGGTGGTTGATAAGTGCGCCCCATCTTCTGGAAAACTTCTCCCCAGGAGTCCTCGGTCGTTGCCAGAATAACCCGGGTAAATTTAGCGGCCTCATCATCGTTAGGGCTAATGGATCGTTGCGTAGATTGCTGTTGCGGAACGGGCTGCCCACCGAGCATTGAAGTGAGATCGACACCATAATAGCTCGCCACAACGACCACTATTAATAAGATGATACCGCCTTTACCGCCAGGTAAGCGGAATCCACCACCGCCGCCGCCCCCGAAGCTTGGGCCAGAAGAGTTGTTTCGTCTGTCTTCAACATTGTCGCTTTCGCGACGACCTTGCCAGCGCATAGTCGACCTCATTATTCATAACTTGTAATAAGTAGATCGTAGGTGGTTAATTCCAGGATTACCATAGGAAACAAGATGTGAAAAAGCCGGATGTAAAACACATCCGGCTTTAAAGGAAATCTTGCTGTAATACCTAAAATAATTCGAGTTGCAGTAATGCGGCTACGCCACTGCAGCTCGAAGTATGACGGGTAAACTTAGTCTAATTGAACGCCAAGACGACGAGCGACTTCTTCATAAGCTTCAATCAGGCCACCAAGGCTCTGGCGGAAACGGTCTTTGTCCATCTTGTCGAGGGTTTCTTTGTCCCAAAGACGGCTACCGTCTGGGGAAAACTCATCACCCAGTACAACCTCGCCGTTGAACAAACCAAATTCCAGCTTGAAATCGACCAGGATCAGACCCGCGTCATCAAACAGTTTGCTCAGAACATCGTTAGCTTTGTAGCTTAACTCACGCATACGAGCCAAATTCTCTTTGTTCACCCATCCAAAGGTTTCACAGTAAGATTCGTTGACCATCGGGTCATGCATCGCATCGTTTTTCAGGAACAGGTCAAACAGCGGTGGATTTAGCTCAATGCCTTCTTCAATACCGAGGCGTTTAACCAGTGAGCCCGCCGCGCGGTTACGAATTACACACTCAACCGGCACCATATCCAGCTTTTTCACCAGCACTTCGTTGTCGGAGAGCAGAGCTTCCATTTGCGTAGGAATGCCCGCCTCTTCCAGTTTAGTCATAATGAAATGGTTGAACTTATTGTTCACCATGCCTTTACGGTCAAACTGTTCAATACGAGCACCGTCTCCTGCTGAAGTATCATTGCGGAATTCGAGCACCAACAGATCCGGATTTTCCGTGCTGTATACGGTTTTCGCTTTGCCACGATACAACTCAGCTTGCTTTTGCATCTTTCTTACTCCAGGTGTGATTTAACTAAAAATTCCGCTATCTGTGTCTACGCACACGTTTGCGTAGCCTAACAGAAAAAAGGCCAGAGAGCTCTGGCCTTTAAAATGTTACTTGCTGAATGCTGCCTGGAATGCAGCTACCAGAGCATCGTTCTGAGACTGCGTCAGCGTGTGACCTTTCGGATCGATGAACTGCAGACTACTGCGGTTATCGAGGTCGCCCACTTGCAGTTTATAATCGCCACTGGACAGACCCGGGTCTTTCGCCCCTAAATCTTGCCATGCGCTGTCAGACAATGGTTTGTAAGTTACAGCCATGCTGCCTGTTGAACGCGTAGAGTCGGTGACTTTCATGCCCACTTTCTCAAGCGTTGCCGGTAAACGGTTCCATACGACGTTGAATGGACCACGCACCACCAGCATTGGCAGGCCAGTGTCGTCAGCGGCACTTTGAACATCAAGCTGCGTTGCTGCACGACTTTCTTTCGCGTTTTGCAGATCGGTCTGGGTTTTATCCAGTGCCGCACTGATGCTGTTAAGCATTTCTGCACTATAACGTTGCATAGATGCCGCATCAGAAATTGGCTTGCCAGCCTGTTCCAGATTCAGCAGCTTAACCACCACAGCTTGTTGATAGCCCTGAGGTTTCACACTGATTTGATAGCGCCCACGGTACTGCTGATCTTCATCAGCACGGTTCCATTGGACCCAGTCAGTGGTCAGCGTTTGGCTTGCGTCATCACGTTTATCAATACCGTAATTTTTCGCCTGTACAGCGCTTACGACCTGTGGCCACAGCGTTGCACTACGCGCACTTTCAACCATCAGAGTTGCGGTGTCCCCAGTAAACTGAGTACGTGCGCCACTGACCAATGCCAGAGGTTGAGCCGGCGGACGGATATCCAGCTGTTTGCCTACTGCGCCGCTGCCGTTGGTGACCGGAATATTGTATTCACCATTCTGCACCGGGAGGATCATCCCCGCCGGGGAGTGGATTTCCGCGAGGGGTGCTGCATCCAGATAGGATTCATCACCACTAACCTGGCGCTTATAACGCTGGTCGGTGCTACATGCTGCTAACAGCATGGCTAACGAAACCACTGCAACTTTCGCCACCGTCGACTTCTGTACTGAGTAAGCCATCAAATCTCCCTAAACTTTACAGCAAACCGGCATGCTTGAGCGCGCTAACAATCACCGGACGACTGGCTTCAGTCAGCGGTGTCATTGGCAGGCGTAAGGTATCGGTCGCCACAAGTCCCAACTCTCTACAAGCCCATTTGACCGGGATAGGATTGGGTTCAACAAATAATTTATTGTGCAGCGGCATCAAACGTTCGTTGATAACGCGCGCTTGCGCATATTGCCCATTGGCGGCCAGTTTACACACTTCTGCCATTTCTCGCGCGGCTACGTTTGCCGTCACAGAAATCACACCGTGGCCACCCAATTGCATAAAGTCCAGCGCACTCGCGTCATCGCCGCTAACCAGGATGAAGTCATCTTCAACCAGCTCTTTGATCTGGTTTACTCGTGTTAAGTTCCCGGTAGCTTCTTTGATACCAATAATATTTTTAATCTTCGCCAAACGGCCTACTGTTTCAGGCAGCATGTCGCAACCGGTACGAGATGGCACATTGTACAGCATCTGCGGCAGGTCGGTGCTTCCGGCGATAGCTTTGAAGTGCTGATATAGCCCTTCCTGGGTTGGGCGGTTGTAGTATGGCGTTACCGTCAGGCAGCCCACAATTCCGCTGTTTTCAAAACGCTTTGTCAGCGAGATAGCTTCAGAGGTGGCATTCGCGCCAGTCCCTGCGATAACCGGAATACGGCCATCGGCCAGTTCCAGCGTCATCAGTACCACATCACCGTGCTCGTCATGGCTCAACGTAGCAGACTCTCCGGTAGTACCTACCGAGACAATCGCCGAGGTCCCGCTGGCGACATGGTAATCAATCAGTTTTTTCAGGCTTGACCGGCAGACATTACCTTTCTCATCCATCGGCGTCACAAGCGCGACAATACTTCCAGTGAACATTGGCCATCCTCTGTGCTAACAAGTGTCTCAATGGTACGTTTGGTGCAGGATCAAAAGCAAGTCACCAGGTGACGCTACACGGTTGTACGCAACTTTTTTTTATGCTTTCCTTATGATATCTCACCGATTCACAGGAAGAACACGTTTGACACTCTCACCACACCATTATTTGGTCATTACGGCCCTTGGGGCGGACAGACCTGGTATTGTTAATACCATCACCCGCCATGTGAGCAGTTGCGGCTGTAATATTGAAGACAGTCGCCTCGCTATGCTCGGTGAAGAGTTCACGTTTATCATGCTGCTTTCTGGCAGTTGGAATGCCATAACCCTGATTGAATCAACGCTACCGCTGAAAGGTGCTGAGCTCGATTTATTAATCGTTATGAAACGTACAGCCGCGCAAGAGCGCCCGGCAATGCCAGCAACAGTCTGGGTACAGGTAGAAGTCACCGACTCGCCTCATTTAATCGAGCGTTTCACCCATCTGTTTGATGCCCATCACATGAATATTGCGGAATTGAGTTCTCGTACCCAGCCGGCTCAGGATGGCAATCCACCCCAGCTGTATATTCAGATAACAGCTCATAGTCCGGCAGGTCAGGATGCGAATGTTATCGAAGATGAATTCAAGGTCCTCTGTACAGAACTTAAAGCACAAGGCAGTATTAACGTTGTGAATTATCCACAGCAAGATGATTAAGACGGAGAGTTGTAATGAGCCCACTGAAAGCCGGTGATAGCGCACCGAAATTTAGCTTGCCTGATCAAGACGGCGAGCAAATAAATTTAACCGACTTCCAGGGACAGCGCGTTCTGGTTTATTTCTATCCTAAAGCGATGACGCCAGGCTGCACCGTGCAAGCATGTGGCTTGCGCGACAACATGGATGCGTTGAAAAAAAGCGGTGTGGAAGTGCTGGGTATTAGCACCGACAAACCAGAGAAACTTTCACGTTTTGCTGAAAAAGAGTTACTGAACTTCACCCTGCTTTCTGATGAAGACCATCAGGTCTGCGAGCAATTTGGGGTGTGGGGCGAGAAATCTTTTATGGGCAAAACCTACGATGGCATCCACCGTATTAGCTTCCTGCTAGATGGTGAAGGGAAAGTTGAAAAAGTGTTTGATGATTTCAAAACCAGCAACCATCACGACATTGTGGTGAACTGGCTGAAAGAAAACGCTTAATAGCTACGCTAAAAATATTAAAAAAGCCGACTTCACGTCGGCTTTTTACTTTCTCTAATTTAGCTTATCGTCTATCAACACACTATCCGGCCAGGCATGCACCACCGCTTTAATCAGCGTAGCAAGTGGAATCGCGAAGAAGACGCCCCAGAATCCCCACAACCCGCCAAAAATCACAACTGACAGAATAATCACCAACGGATGCAAATTCACCGCTTCAGAGAATAACACCGGTACGAGCAAGTTACCGTCCAGCGCCTGAATGATGAGATACACCGCGAAAAGCGTCCAGAATTCAGGGCCAATGCCAAACTGGAATAACGCCACGCATACTACCGGGATTGTCACGACAAACGCGCCAATATATGGAATCAGCACAGAGAATCCGACCAGCACTGCCAGTAGCAGAGAGTAGTTCAAGCCAAAAATCACAAAACCAATATAGGTCACCACACCCACAACCAGCATTTCCAGCACTTTGCCGCGAATGTAGTTCGTAATTTGCTGATTCATCTCCAGCCATACCTGCCCCGCAAGCCCACGGTTTCGAGGTAAAACCCGGCGAACAGCATTAAGCATCTGTTCTTTGTCTTTGACGAGGAAGAACACCATCAGCGGCACTAGCACCAGATAAATTGCCAGCGTTAACAGCCCAACTAATGAAGCCAGTGAATATTTCACCACTTGATCGCCCATCCCCATCATGCGCCCACGCATGTTCTCGGCGATGGCATCAATGATGCCTGCATCAACCAGTGCCGGATAACGTCTTGGCAGTGTGGCGGCATAATCAGAAAGTTTATTCAGCATTCCCGGCATGTCACGTATCAGATAGATACCTTGTTGCCAGGCAACTGGCGCAACTACCAGGACCATCAGCAGCAAAATGCCGACAAACAGCACCAATACAATCGTTGCAGCCCAGGTTCGTGAACATCCGATACGCTGAAGCCGTGCGGTTGGCCACTCCAGTAAATAAGCCAGCACAATCGCCACCAATAGCGGCGCTAACAGTCCGTGGAAGAAGAATAGAATGACAAATCCTGCAACCAGAATGACTAGCAGTGCGATAGCCTCCGGATCGCTAAACCGTCGTCGATACCATTGCAACAACATTTCAAGCATACATCCCTTCCCTGACAGTATTGTGCGAGGAGAGATTGTATCTAAATGTCACTGTAAAGACTTTGCTTTTTATGTCTGTTCAATGGCGGTTTAAAATTGTCGCAGATAAGATAGGTCTCAGTCATGCGGTGGGCTACAGTTCATCTTTGTATGCGAACAAATTCACGTAATACATGTCGAAGATTAACTTTGATTAAACAGGACAGGACGTATGTTCAAGCAGTTGAAAAAATCGCTGGTTGCAACACTGATGGCAGCTTTGCTTGCGGGTCCAGTAACTCCAGCCTTTGCGGACGTTAGCGACCAACTGCCAGATATGGGAACTTCAGCAGGTAATACTCTGTCAATTGGCCAGGAAATGCAGATGGGCGACTTTTATGTTCGTCAACTGCGAGGCAGCGCCCCATTAATCAATGACCCTTTGCTCGTGCAGTACATCAACAAACTGGGTATGCGTCTGGTTAGCCATGCCAACTCCGTTAAGACCCCTTTCCATTTCTTTCTGATCAATAACGACGAAATCAACGCCTTTGCTTTCTTCGGCGGCAATGTGGTGCTGCACTCGGCGCTATTTCGTTATGCCGATAATGAAAGCCAACTCGCCTCGGTTATGGCGCACGAAATCTCTCACGTCACACAACGTCACCTGGCGCGAGCCATGGAAGATCAGAAAAAAAATGCTCCACTAACCTGGGTGGGTGCATTAGGTTCTATTTTACTGGCGATGGCCAGCCCTCAAGCGGGTATGGCAGCGTTAAGCGGAACACTCGCCGGTACACAACAGGGCATGATCAGCTTCACGCAACAAAACGAGCAGGAAGCAGACCGTATCGGTATTCAGGTGTTGCAGCGCTCCGGTTTCGATCCACAAGCGATGCCAACCTTCCTTGAGAAACTGCTCGACCAGTCGCGTTATTCATCTCGCCCACCAGAAATTTTGCTCACCCACCCATTACCTGAAAGCCGTTTAGCAGATGCACGCAACCGAGCCAACCAAATGCGGCCGGTGGTGACACAATCTTCAGAAGATTTTTACATGGCAAAAGCCCGTACGTTGGGTATGTACAACTCCGGACGTAACCAACTAACCAGTGATTTATTGGATAGCTGGTCTAAGGGAAATATTCGCGAACAGCACGCAGCGGCATATGGTCGTGCGCTTCAGGCGATGGGTGGTAATAAATGGGATGAAGCCCGTAAGCTTTTACAACCACTGCTTACCGCACAACCTACAAATGTGTGGTATCTCGATTTATCTACCGATATTGACCTTGGGCAAAATAAATTCGCGGACGCTATCAATCGACTGAAAAACGCGCCTGATTTGAAACAGAACCCGGTGTTACAGCTTAACCTTGCCAACGCCTATGTTCAGGCAAAACAGCCAGAGCAGGCGGCAGCAATTCTCAATCGTTATACCTTCACTCACCCTGATGATAGCAATGCCTGGGATTTGTTAGCGCAAACCGAGGCTGACTTAGGCAATCGTGATCAAGAGCTCGCTGCACGCGCAGAGGTGATGGCACTCGTTGGGCGTCTTGACCAGGCTATTTCGCTGCTCAGTAGTGCCAGCGCTCAA
Source organism: Buttiauxella sp. BIGb0552 (assembly GCF_004366275.1). Classification (NCBI taxonomy): domain Bacteria; kingdom Pseudomonadati; phylum Pseudomonadota; class Gammaproteobacteria; order Enterobacterales; family Enterobacteriaceae; genus Buttiauxella; species Buttiauxella sp. BIGb0552. The sequence continues at coordinate 120,949 of NZ_SODY01000004.1, read as the reverse complement.
GTGAAATTGGGTAGCTTGCAGCAAGCCCGTTATGATGCGCGAATCGATCAGTTCCGCGAACTGCAAAAACGCTTCCTTCCGTATTCTAAGATGTAACAGGAGTTACGATGTCTACAGCCGTTTCTATTTATCACAATCCGCGCTGCTCTAAGAGCCGTGAAACGTTAAGCCTGCTAAAAGCAAATGGCGTAGAACCCGAAGTGGTGCTGTACCTGGAAACTCCTCCGGATGCGGCAACCATCAAAATGTTGCTCAGCCAATTGGGTTTTGCCAGTGCACGCGAGTTAATGCGTCAGAAAGAGGATTTGTACAAGGAGTTGAATCTGGCAGATAGTGCATTAAGCGAAGAGCAATTGATTCAGGCGATGGTCGAAAATCCAAAGCTAATTGAGCGTCCGATAGTGCTGGCTAATGGCCAAGCCCGTATTGGCCGCCCGCCTGAGTCGGTGCTAGAAATTTTGTATTGATAATGGCGGATGCCGCGCTGTGTATCCGCCAAACGAATTAAAGACTCAGAATCTCTTTCACAAACGGGATCGTCAGTTTACGTTGCGCCGTGATAGAAGCATGATCCAGCTGATCGAGCGTCATAAACAGCGTACGCATTTCGCGATCCAAACGTTTTAACAGGAAGCGGCCCACATCTTCTGGCAGTTCAAAACCGCGCAGTCGTGAACGCAGTTGCAGGGCCTGAAGTTTGTCTTCGTCGGAAAGCGGTTGCAGCTTATATATTTGGCCCCAGTCAAGGCGCGATGCGAGGTCGGGAAGTTGCAAATTGAGCTGGCGCGGAGGACGATCGCCGGTAATCAGCAGACGGGTTTTTCCTGATTCAAGGATGCGGTTATAGAGATTAAAAATCGCCATTTCCCACAGTTCGTCGCCCGCTACACACTCGATATTGTCGATACACACAAGCGAAAGCTGTTCCATACCGTCCAATACTTCCGGGACAAACCAGGTGCGCTTATCAAGCGGCACGTAGCCAACAGCTTCGCCACGTTGTGACAGTTCCGCACAGGCGGCATGCAGCAAATGGCTGCGCCCTCCTCCCTCTCGCGACCAGAAATAGATATATCCGCTGTGATCCTGACGGAGCACGGACTGGAGTGCGGCGAGTAAAGAAGGGTTATCACCCGGCCAGAAACTCGCAAAAGTTTCGTCATCAGGCAAATAGAGTGGCAGTGATAGCTGTGCCGGCGTATTCAGAATTACCTCAACCATAACAGGCAGAAAAACGCAGAGAGTCTAACACAGAAATGAGGATCAATAGAACCGGGCGAACGCGCCGCCCGGCTTGAGGAAAAACTACGAATTTACGTCGTTTTCTTTAGCATCCAGCACCACTTCTTCCGGACGCAGCACACTGATAAGTTTAAAGATCAGGCTCAGACCTACGCCTACGATAGTCGCTAGCGCCATCCCTTTTATCTCAGCAGCACCAATGTGCACTTTTGCGCCACTCACCCCGATGATCAAGATAACGGAGGTCAGGATCAGGTTTTGAGTTTTGTTGTAATCGACTTTTGATTCGATCAGCACTCGAATACCGGATGCGCCGATCACGCCGTACAGCAGCAGAGAAACACCACCAATCACTGGAACCGGGATAATCTGGATCGCTGCGGCAAGTTTGCCTACGCAGGAAAGCAGAATCGCCAGAATCGCCGCGCCACCAATAACCCAGGTGGAATAAACACGAGTTATCGCCATAACGCCGATGTTCTCACCATAAGTGGTGTTTGGCGTCGAACCAAAGAAACCGGAGAAAATCGTCGAAATGCCGTTGGCAAACATGGAACGATGCAGGCCTGGGTCACGAAGCAAATCTTTCTTAACAATGTTTGCCGTTACCACCAGGTGACCAACGTGTTCCGCAATAACGACCAACGCCGCAGGCAGAATAGTTAAGATGGCAAACCACTCAAAACGCGGGGTATAGAAGGTTGGCAGTGCAAACCAGTGCGCGTTAATAATTGGTGTGACATCAACCACACCCATGGCGAAGGAGAGTGCATAACCCACCAGCACACCGATAAGAATCGGGATAATCGCCAGGAAGCCACGGAACAGAACTGAACCAAAGATGGTTACCCCAAGCGTAACCAGCGAAATAATGATTGTGGTTGAGTCAGGAGAAGTGCCATCAGCAGGTAGAAGACCGGCCATATTCGCAGCCACACCCGCCAGTTCAAGACCGATAACTGCCACAATCGCGCCCATCGCCGCTGGAGGGAACATCACATCCAGCCAGCCAGTACCGGCCTTTTTGACAATCAACGCCACGATACAGAACAACACGCCACACATGATAAACCCGCCCAACGCCACTTCATAACCCAGCGGCAGAAGCAGCAGCACAGGTGAAATAAACGCAAAGCTCGAACCGAGATAAGCCGGGATTTTACCTTTACAGATAAAGAGATACAGCAGTGTCCCAATCCCGTTAAACAGCAGCACCGTCGCCGGGTTAATGTGGAACAGGATTGGTACCAGAACGGTGGCACCAAACATCGCGAACAGATGTTGCAAACTTAACGGTATCGTTTGCAGCAGGGGTGGTCTTTCGCTCACTCCAATGGCGCGGCGTGTCATTGTGTTTTCCTCTGAGTATTGTTTTTAGAAATAACGGCTCGAACAAATCAAAAAAAAGCCGACTTTCGAAGTCGGCTCAATTTTTACTTAGTACCAAATATTTTGTCCCCGGCATCGCCGAGGCCCGGAATAATGTATCCGTGCTCGTTCAGACCCTGATCGATAGAAGCGGTGAACAGCTCTACGTCCGGGTGCGCTTTTTCCAGCGCGGCGATACCTTCAGGTGCTGCGACCAGAACCAACACTTTGATGCTGGTGCAACCGGCATTTTTCAGCAGGTCGATGGTCGCAATCATAGAACCGCCGGTTGCCAGCATAGGGTCAACCACCAGCGCCATACGTTCTTCAATGTTAGAAACAAGTTTCTGGAAGTAAGGAACTGGCTCCAGAGTTTCTTCATTACGGTAGATACCAACAACACTGATACGCGCACTTGGAACGTTTTCCAGCACGCCTTCCATCATGCCCAGACCGGCACGCAGAATTGGCACAACGGTAATCTTCTTACCTTTGATTTGATCAATCTCTACCGGGCCGTTCCAGCCTTCGATAGTGACTTTTTCAGTTTCCAGATCCGCCGTGGCTTCGTAAGTCAGCAAGCTGCCAACTTCTGAGGCGAGTTCACGAAAGCGTTTGGTGCTGATGTCGTTCTCACGCATCAGACCTAGCTTGTGTTTGACGAGTGGGTGTTTGACTTCCACGATCTTCATACTCTTTCTCCCAGAGATAGTTGGCCAGCACAAAAAAAATCGCCGGATTATACCGCTTTTTTAACACCGCGCCACCGCTTCGAGATCAACCAGGGTGAAATGAGTATATATCAACAATAATTGCATCCCGCTAAATAAGAGGCTCGCAAACGTTTGCCTGCACTGTTAGAATTGCGGCGTTTTTTATTTCTAACCCATCCGCGGGGACTAAGCAGTGACCGACAAAACCTCTCTTAGCTATAAAGATGCCGGTGTTGATATTGATGCTGGTAACGCTCTGGTCGATAAAATCAAAGGTGTAGTGAAAAAGACTCGCCGCCCGGAAGTCATGGGTGGGCTGGGCGGTTTCGGTGCGTTGTGCGCGTTACCTCAAAAGTATCGTGAGCCTGTGCTGGTTTCTGGCACCGACGGTGTGGGTACTAAATTACGTCTGGCGATGGATTTAAAGCGCCACGACAGTATCGGCATCGATCTGGTCGCGATGTGTGTGAATGACCTGATTGTTCAAGGTGCTGAGCCGCTGTTTTTCCTTGATTATTATGCAACTGGCAAACTTGAAGTCGAAACGGCTGCGAGCGTTATTTCTGGTATTGCCGAAGGTTGTCTGCAATCTGGCTGTGCATTAGTTGGCGGTGAAACGGCTGAAATGCCTGGCATGTACCATGGCGAAGATTACGACGTTGCTGGCTTCTGTGTTGGCGTGGTCGAGAAATCTGAAATCATCGATGGTTCTAAAGTCACCGACGGTGATGTGCTGATTGCCCTGGCATCAAGTGGCCCGCATTCCAACGGTTATTCTTTGGTTCGTAAAGTGCTGGAAGTGAGCGGTACTGACCCGCTAACTACAGAGCTTGAAGGTAAACCGCTGGCAGATCATTTACTGGAACCGACTCGCATTTATGTGAAGTCCATTCTGGAATTGATTGAAAATGTTGACGTTCATGCGATTGCACACCTGACCGGTGGTGGTTTCTGGGAAAATATCCCTCGCGTTCTGCCAGACAACACACAGGCGATTATTGCTGAATCTTCATGGCAGTGGCCTGCGGTATTCAACTGGTTGCAAAAAGCCGGCAATATCAGCCGTCACGAAATGTACCGCACCTTTAACTGCGGTGTCGGCATGCTGATTGCCCTGCCTGCGTCAGAAGCTGAAAAAGCGATAGAATTTTTGAACGCAAAAGGTGAAAACGCCTGGAAAATCGGTAGTATCAAAGCTTCTGATTCCTCCGAGCGCGTGGTTATTGAGTAATGAGACGTATAGTGGTGCTAATTTCCGGAAACGGAAGCAATCTTCAGGCAATTATCGATGCCTGTAAGCTGAAAAAGATTAATGCCACCGTGGCGGCTGTATTCAGTAATAAAACCGATGCCTTTGGCCTGGAACGTGCGCGTGAAGCAGAAATTCCTGCTCACGCGTTAACGGCTAGCCAATTCGCTGATCGCGCTGCGTTCGATCGTGAGTTAATACTTGAGATTGACGCCTACGCGCCGGATCTGGTGGTGCTAGCCGGTTATATGCGCATTCTTAGCCCGGAGTTTGTCGGTCATTACGCAGGGAGACTGATAAACATCCACCCTTCTCTGCTGCCAAAATATCCCGGTCTCAATACTCATAGTCAGGTGTTGGAAAACGGCGACGAGGTGCATGGAACATCCGTGCATTTTGTCACTGAAGAACTCGACGGTGGGCCGGTTATTCTGCAGGCCAAAGTACCGGTTTTTGAAGGTGATGATGAAGAAGACATCACCGCCCGCGTACAGAATCAGGAACACGCTATTTATCCGCTAGTTGTCTCCTGGTTTGTCGAAGGACGCCTGGAAATGCGTGAAAATAGCGCCTGGCTGGATGGCAACAAATTGCCACCGCAGGGTCATGCTGCAGACGAATAAAACTTAGGGGCTACGGCCCCTTTTTCACGCCTCCACCCTACAACGCTTACTAAACTTCATCATGATTTGTCATACTTTACGACCATCGTTGGACATTCCACGGCAAAGCTCGCCATAATGACAAACGTGACGGCATTTTAACGTCCACGAAAACGGAGTGTGAGGGCTAATGGGTCAGGATAAGCTGTATATCGAAAAAGAACTGAGCTGGTTATCTTTTAACGAACGTGTGCTCCAGGAAGCAGCGGATAAAATTAACCCGCTGATTGAGAGAATGCGTTTTCTCGGCATCTATTCGAATAACCTTGATGAATTTTACAAAGTTCGTTTCGCCGAGCTAAAACGGCGCATTCTGATCAGCGAAGAACAAGGTACGGCTCCTAACTCGCGCCATTTACTCAACAAAATTCAGGCGCGTGTTCTAAAGGCCGATCAAGAGTTTGATGGGCTGTATAACGATCTGCTGCTGGAAATGGCGCGTAATCAGATCTTCTTGATCAATGAACGCCAGCTTTCCCCGAATCAGCAAAACTGGCTGCGACATTACTTTAAACACTATTTGCGCCAGCACATCACACCGATCCTGATTAACCACGACACCGATCTGGTGCAGTTTCTTAAAGATGACTACACCTATCTCGCCGTAGAGATCATTCGTGGCGATGACATTCGCTACGCGCTGCTAGAAATTCCATCAGATAAAGTACCGCGCTTTGTTAATTTGCCGCCGGAAGCACCACGCCGCCGCAAACCGATGATCCTGCTAGATAACATTTTGCGTTATTGCCTGGACGATATTTTCAAAGGCTTCTTCGATTACGATTCCTTGAACGCCTACTCAATGAAAATGACCCGCGACGCAGAATACGATCTGGTAACGGAAATGGAATCGAGCTTGCTGGAACTGATGTCATCAAGCCTGAAACAGCGTTTGACAGCTGAGCCGGTGCGTTTTGTGTATCAGCGTGATATGCCTGATGCGATGGTTGAAATGCTGCGTAACAAACTGACCATCACCAATTACGATTCCATCGTACCGGGTGGTCGCTACCATAACTTCAAAGATTTCATTAATTTTCCTAACGTCGGCAAAGCCAATTTAGTGAACAAGCCGATGCCGCGTTTGCGCCATATATGGTTCGATAAATTCCGTAACGGCTTTGATGCAATCCGCAACCGCGACGTGCTGCTCTACTATCCGTATCACACCTTTGAGCACGTGCTGGAATTGTTGCGCCAGGCGTCGTTCGACCCGAGCGTGCTGGCGATTAAAATCAATATTTATCGCGTGGCGAAAGACTCTCGTATTATCGAATCAATGATTCACGCCGCGCACAATGGCAAGAAAGTCACCGTGGTGGTTGAGCTGCAAGCGCGATTTGACGAAGAAGCCAATATTCACTGGGCGAAACGCCTGACCGAAGCGGGCGTGCACGTTATCTTCTCAGCCCCTGGCCTGAAGATTCACGCCAAATTATTCCTGATTTCTCGTAAAGAGGGTGAAGAGGTGGTGCGTTATGCCCACATCGGTACCGGTAACTTTAACGAGAAAACTGCACGGCTTTATACCGACTATTCGTTACTGACCTGCGATGCGCGCATCACCAACGAAGTACGCCGCGTATTTAACTTTATCGAAAACCCTTATCGCCCGGTGACATTCGAACATCTGATGGTTTCACCACAGAACTCACGCCGCCTGCTTTACGATTTGGTCGATAAAGAAATTGCTAATGCACAAAATGGCGAGCCGTCTGGCATCACGCTGAAACTGAATAACCTGGTCGATAAAGGGCTGGTAGACCGCCTGTATGCGGCTTCTAGCTCAGGTGTAAAAGTTAATCTGCTGATCCGTGGCATGTGCTCGCTTATCCCCAATTTGGACGGTATTAGCGACAATATTCGCGTAATCAGTATTGTTGACCGCTATCTCGAGCACGATCGCGTATATGTGTTTGAAAATGGCGGCGACAAAAAAGTGTTTCTTTCCTCTGCCGACTGGATGACGCGCAACATTGATTATCGCATCGAGGTGGCCGTTGCTATTCTCGACCCGCGCCTGAAACAACGGGTGCTGGATATCATTGAAATACTGTTCAGTGATACGGTAAAAGCGCGCTACATCGACAAAGAACTGAGTAATCGTTATGTGCCGCGCGGCAACCGCCGTAAGGTACGGTCGCAACTGGCGATTTACGATTACATTAAATCTCTTGAACAACCTGAATAATGCACCATGTCGACTATAAAACTATGTTGATGACAAAAACATGCCGATAAAAAAACATGCTCCACGGCCGCAAGAGTTCGCAGCGGTAGACCTTGGCTCGAACAGTTTCCACATGGTTATCGCGCGTGTGGTAGATGGCGCAATGCAAATCATTGGTCGTCTGAAACAACGTGTCCATTTAGCCGATGGTCTGAATGCTGAGAACGAGTTAAGCGAAGAAGCGATAGAGCGTGGGCTGTCGTGCCTTGCGTTATTTGCTGAACGTCTTCAGGGGTTCTCCGCGGAAAACGTCTGTATCGTGGGTACTCACAGTTTACGCCTGGCCGTAAATGCCGCAGAGTTCCTTAAGCGCGCCGAACAGGTTATCCCCTACCCGATTGAAATTATTTCAGGTAACGAAGAAGCGCGTCTGATTTTCATGGGTGTAGAACATACCCAGCCGGAAAAAGGCCGCAAACTGGTTATTGATATTGGTGGTGGCTCAACCGAACTGGTAATTGGTGAGGATTTCGAGCCAATGCTGGTCGAAAGCCGCCGCATGGGTTGTGTGAGCTTCGCACAAAACTTCTTCCCAAAAGGGAATATCAACCCGGAAAACTTTAAACGCGCTCGCCTCGCAGCTGTGCAGAAGCTGGAAAACCTCTCCTGGCAGTACCGCTTACAGGGCTGGAATGTTGCGATGGGGGCCTCTGGCACCATCAAAGCGGCGCATGAAGTGCTGGTCAACATGGGTGAAAAGGACGGGATTATCACCCCTGAACGCCTGGAAATGCTGCGTGATGAAGTGCTGAAGTATAAGAGTTTCAGCACTATGAGCCTGCCGGGATTATCGGAGGAACGTAAAGCCGTGTTTGTACCAGGCCTTGCGATTCTCTGTGGTGTTTTCGACTCGCTGGCAATTCGAGAGTTACGTCTGTCTGACGGAGCTCTGCGCGAAGGTGTTCTGTATGAAATGGAGGGTCGTTTCCGCCATCAGGATATTCGTATTCGCACCGCGCAAAGTCTGGCAAACCAGTACAATATCGACAGTGATCAGGCTAAACGTGTACTGACAACGACTGAGCATATCTATCAACAGTGGGAAGTACAAAACCCAAAACAAGCTAATCCGCAAATGGCCGCCCTGTTGAAATGGTCAGCGATGTTGCACGAGGTTGGACTGAATATTAACCATAGTGGGCTACATCGCCACTCGGCTTATATCCTGCAACACAGCAACTTGCCTGGCTTTAATCAAGAGCAACAAATGCTCATCTCTTCGCTGGTGCGCTATCACCGCAAAGCGGTAAAAATCGATGACCTGCCACGATTTACGCTGTTTAAGAAAAAGCAGTTCCTACCGCTAATTCAAATTCTGCGCCTGGGCGTGTTACTGAATAATCAACGTCAGGCAACAACCACTCCGCCGACATTGGTGTTAGAAACTGATGAGCACAAATGGACACTGCGTTTCCCACATGACTGGTTCAGCCTGAACACTTTGGTATTGCTCGATTTAGAGCGCGAACAGCAGTATTGGGATAACACACCAGGCTGGAAGCTTAAGATTGAAGAAGAAGCTAGCCCGAACACCACCGCCTGATTATTTACTCAACCAAACGCCCATCAGGGCGTTTGGTTATTCGGTATCTCGATTTTCCTGAATGACAAGCTTCTCGAGCAAAAGCGGCCGTCCAACCAAATACCCTTGTATGTAATCAATCCCCAGACTTTGCACCGCTGCCTTGACCGCCTCGCTTTCAACATATTCGGCAACCAACTGCATCTTTTTCATCCGTGCTAATTGGCAGATTGAATCAACAATTTGATAATCCAGACTACTGGTTAGTATATTCCGGATAAAACTACCGTCAATTTTCAGGATATCCGCGCTAATATCTTTCAGCCGCGCATAGCTGGCATACCCTGTACCAAAATCATCAATAGCAATCCGACAGCCCATATTTTGCAACATAGTCAAAGTCGCGTTAGCTTGCTCAAGATTGGTTAATGAATTGCTTTCGGTGACTTCGAAAATAAGCTGCCAGGGTTCAATTTTGTAACGCTCAAGTAGATGTTTCACTTCGCTCGCAAACTGCAAACGCCCTACAGAAGCGGGGGTGAGGTTAATGGAGAAACGGCTTCCGGGAAGTTGTTTTCGATACTTGCTCATGAACTCAAGCGTTGCTTCTAACACCCATTTATCGATTTTAGAAGACAAGCCAAACTCATGTGCCACCGGCAAAAACGCATCGGGCATAAACATCGCATCCCCGTCGTTATCCCCTTTCATACGCAGCAAGATTTCATGATAAGAGTCACCACGAATCCCTTCGATACGTTGCGCCATCAAGATGAAATTCCCTGAATCAATGGCGACTTGCAGGCGATTCATCATCGCCACTTTCTTTCTTACCGCATTCTGCACATGGTTTGTGCCTTGCTGCTGCAAGCTTTCAGGCTTTGATGTCGAAAGCGACAAATCAGCCATGGTACTAAGCTCACCTAACAGGAAGTAAATATGGGTGACAGGCTGGCGAACATAGCAAAAGCTGATGCCTACTTGTGGCTGCATCGGCATACCATCCCACATAAAGCGGAACTGCTTAACGCGATGGTCGAGGGCGTCGATACGCTCATGATAAGAGTCATAGTTCAACCGAACAGCCAGCTCATGTCCAGACAAGTGATAGACCCGTTCGTTGGCGGTTAATATCGGATGCAGATATTCATTGAGCTGCTGCTTGTATTGGATACGAAGTTGCACTCCGTAATTTCGACCTAAAAGCTCAAGTTCGGGCACGCGTAGAAAAGCCAGAGCTGAACACGGATAACGAGATAAGTCGCGATTAAGCGCGCGCAAATTGGGCATTTGAACGATGGGGTCGATAAAAGCAACACGGCGCGCCTTGCTATGCAGAAAACGCTGGCGAGTAGTGACAACAGCCATCAAATAGATGGTGATAGAGAACACAGCATAACAGGATGAGGCTATGGCCAGATGGAGTTGAAAGCCCATATATGGCGGCAAATAGTTATGAAAACCGCTGCACAGGATCGTCAGTATCACCGCCCATGACATGGTGATAAACAGAAAACCAAAGCGCATCGCGCCCCATAACATTAGCGGTAGAATCAGCGTTAAGGTGTAATCCGTTGTGAAAATGGTGCTGAAATCATTTAAGGGTAACAGCAGCAGACTAACTAATACGATGACCAACCCAGCCCATAGCGTAATCTCGACTTTGGTCACGCCCGACTGCATTTGAGCCTTCATCCGCGAGAAAAATGAAAACATAAAGCGTGGATTTCGGAACATACGAATGACGGAGTAAAAGAAAGGCATCCCCGTCAAACAACCAATCAGCACCGCCTGAAAATTAATTAATGTGCGGGTGTGGAGGGGATTTTCCGCACCGATATTGTTGGATACATCATACCAACCGAAGAAAACCCCTATCTGGTAGATAACTAAAAATGTTACAGAGTTAACTAACACCAACCACAACATGCGCTGCCCTGTAAGTTTGATAGCACCAAACATCACTGAGCCACGCCGTGGAACGAAAATACGGTAGCCACCCCAACTGATCGTGATTGGGACGATAAAGTGAACCACTGCCAGTAATGCAGCAATTTCGCCTTTTAGAGGGACATATCGGAGGAGTAACGCAACAATAATTCCCGGCAGTGCTGCCCAACCGAAAACCACCATAAATGCTGTCATTAGCCCAAGTGGCACATAGACGAGAAATACGCGCCCCCCGTCCATGACGGTATGGGCATTACACCATTCGGCTATAGGAAAAAGTAGACTCGGCAGCACCAAAGGAAGTGCCCACCATTGATTTTTATATTTGTTATACCAGCTTGCCAGATGCATTAGTTATCGCCAAGAACCCTGTCGTCCAGCTCGGGTAAGTTTCGAACAGGCTTCCAACCTGGCCGATAAAACCATATCGCTATGGAATAGAGTGCAGATTCTAGTTAGGGATGGAGTTACAAAGATGATCTTAATCAATTTTTTGATGGAGATTAAAGTCCAAAAGTGAATAATTCAAAAAAATAACTGTAGATATACTAATCAACTAATATTAAGAAATGTTTATATAACAGGGAGAAATGATTTAGTACGTTATTCACCGATGACCCGCAATTGACCTTAGGGCATCACTGTGTATAAATATCCCCGTCGCCCGCAGTTGACGGGTAAACATCAAGGATCATTTGCGTGACACAGGTTACGAGTATGCGAAGACGACATAAGTTTAACAATCGTATGACCCGCATTATTCTGCTCATCAGTTTTCTCTTCCTTTTCGGCCGTTTTGTCTATTCTGCCATCGGTGCCTGGTACCATCATCAGGACAAAGTAGAAGCACAACAAAGCAGCCTGTCAGTGGATAGCACTAACCGGTAACGCCTTCTTTTAATTAAAAATTATAACACTGATAACTGCCAGTGGGATTTGTCACGCCTATTACCCGGCCGATTTATTCATTATCCAACCAGTTGATGAAAAATTCGCTGAACATGGAAACCTGTAATGGCTGAAAGCGGCGCTGTGGATAAACAAACTGTAGCCCCACCTGTTTTTTGTCGTGCCTGCTAAAGCCAATGAAACTGTCTGCCAACAACACTTTCAGCCGCCCTTGTTCAACATCGCGTTTAACATCCCACCAGGATTTACTGGCAATACCGGCCCCGGCCAGCACCCACTGGCGCAAAAGTGCACCGTCGTCGCACACCATGGCAGGTGTAACGCGTGCACTTTGCATTTCCCCTTCAGCCTCAAAGCGCCATTCATTCATCAGCGTTCCACGACGCTCCATCACCAGGCAGCGATGTCCGGCCAGATCTTGCACTGAATGCGGTTCCCCATGGGTATGAAGGTAAGCCGGAGATGCCACCAGCACGCGATAGTTCTGCCTGATGACTTTCGTTACCAGATTGCTGTCCGGCAGGTTACCAAAACGAATGCTCATATCGAGCCGTAAAGAAATCAAATCCACCACATCTTCGCTGAGATACAACGAACTTTTAACTTCCGGGTGCTGACGGGAAAAATCGAGTAACGCAGGTGATAAATACTGACGCCCAAAATCAGACGGCGCTGCAATCCGTAGCGTGCCACTCAGAATGCCCTCTTTTTGCATCAATTTCGATTCGGCCAGCTCTACTTCCTCAAGCACGCGCAGAGCGGCGTAGTAAAACTCCTCACCGCTCCGCGTCAATGCTATGGCCCGTGTTGAACGGTTAAAAAAGCGTGTCTGATAGCGTTCCTCTAATGCTTTTAGTCGCGCAGTCATGGTAGCAGGCGACAAATTCATCCGCCTTCCCGCCGCAGCCAGTCCACCGGCATCAACCACGGCCACCAGCAAGGTCATATCTTCGAGCTTACCCATTATTCTAATTTCCTGAATAGACAATCAGATTTCAATGCCATTATCAAAACGACAAGCAGGACGTAAAGTCAAGGCATCATAATTATCTCGGAGTCGAAGAAATGAAATCACGTCACCTGTTTGAGACCTCTCGTGTAGGGTCAGTTGAAACCCGTAGCCGTATTGTTATGGCGCCGATGACGCGTTCTCGCTCCGCACAGCCGGGTAATATCCCTACGTCGATGATGGCGAAGTATTACCAACAACGTGCCAGTGCCGGAGTTATCATTACCGAAGCGACACAAATTTCGCCACAAGGTCAGGGTTATTCCTGGACGCCGGGTATTCACTCCCCAGAACAAATCAGCGGCTGGCGCCTGGTGACCGATGCCGTTCATCAGGTTGGCGGGAAAATCTTCTCGCAGCTGTGGCACGTCGGCCGCATGTCCCATGAAAGTTTTCACGCTGATGGCAAACCCGTCGCACCTTCTGCACTGGCACCCGATGCGCAAGTTTGGGTCGTGGGCGAAGACGGTGTAGGCCGAATGGTAGACAGCCCTGTTCCGCGTGAATTAACGCATGAAGATATTGGCCAGGTGATTGCCGACTATCGCCAGGCGGCGCTCAATGCCATTGACGCGGGTTTCGACGGTGTAGAGGTTCATGGTGGCAACGGGTATTTGATTGACCAATTCCTGCGCCGCAGCTCCAACAAACGCACCGATGAATACGGTGGCAGCCTGGCAAACCGCGTGCGTTTTGCGCAAGAAGTGCTGGAAGCCATTAGCGATGCCATTGGTGCAGACAGAACCGGTATTCGCCTGGCTCCATTTATTACTCAGCGTGGAATGGACGACCCGCAGGCTATTGAAGCGATTCTGGCACTGGCGGCCTGGTGTGAGCAAAAAGGCATTGCCTTTATCCATCTGGCGGAAGCCGACTGGGATGACGCACCGCAAGTACCGTACGAGTTCCGTGAAACGCTTCGGGCAACATTCAGTGGTGCCATAATCGTGGCGGGGAATTACACCCAGGAGAAAGCAGAAAAATTCCTCGCGGCAGGTATCGTGGATCTGGTTGCCTTTGGCCGCCCGTTTGTTGCCAACCCTGATTTCCCGCGCCGCCTTGAGGAAAACTTGCCGCTGGCATCTATTAGCAATCACGCGGCACTGTTTGGCGGCAAAGAAGCGGGTTATACCGACTATCCGGTGTGGTCTTCGGACGAAGTATAAATCCGTTCAATATCTGATAAGTTGTTTCGCATACCAACGCTGAAAACACAATAAAGGGATCACTATGAGTCAAAACGATAAACCTCATGCTCAACCACTGGTCTGGGGTCACGGTCCGCGCACATTTGAAGTTTTTCTTGAGCCGACCTGCCCATTCTCTGTTCGCGCTTTCAATAAGCTCGGCGCACTGTTGGAAAAAGTGGGTGAAGACAACGTCACGGTGAATATTCGCCTTCAGTCGCAACCATGGCATATGTTTTCCGGTGTGATTGTGCGCTGTATTCTTGCCGCATCCACTCTTCCGCAAGGCCGTGAAGCTGCGCATAAAGTGATGCAAGCCGTTGCCGATCACCGTGAAGAATTCGAGTTTACCGAGCATTGCAGCGGCCCGAATATGGATGCGACACCGCAGCAAATCATTGACCGTATCGAACGTTACAGCGGTGTGGCGTTGGCGCAGGCATTCGCCCACCCGGCATTACAGAATGATATTAAATGGCACAGTAAATATGCCCGTCAGAATGGGATTCATGTTTCACCAACCTTCATGGTGAATGGCCTGGTGCAGGCCGATCTCGGCAGCGGTGATGATATTAGCGTCTGGGCAGAACGAATTTTAGCTTAAGCCGCATAAAGCAAAACCCTCTGCAAAACAGAGGGTTTTTTATTTCCCTTCATCACAGCGAATTTATGCTGCCCACTCTTAGGTTGTGAAATCAGAACCGATAGCATCCTATACTCTAAAGACAAGCCGCGAAGCACATAGAATAGTGAGCAGGAGAGATTAAATGATACATGTCTTTGGCCATTTAAATCCGGACAGCGATACCGTCTGCACGGCCTATGTGGCTGCGCGTTGGTTAACGATTAAAGGGCAACATGCTCGGGCGTTTCGCCTCGGTGAGTTAAATAGAGAAACAGCCTACATTTTCCGCCATGCTGACCTGACGCACCCACCACTGCTTGATGATTCCCTTGCGGGTAAAGATGTCTGGCTGGTTGATTTCACCGAACCTGCGCAAGGACCGGCCACGCTCAATGAAAGCAATGTTGTCGGAATTATCGACCACCACCGTCTTGGCGGCCTGATCACTCAACTCCCTCCTGAAGTCTGGATTAAACCTGTCGGCAGCAGTGCAACATTGTTATGGCTGTTGATGACTCCCGCTCATCGCCGTGAGATCTCCTCTGGTGAAGCCATTTTGCTATTGGGCGCCGTGTTAAGTGATACCGTCGCCCTTCGCTCACCGACCACTACTGAAGAAGACCGCCAGGCCGTTGATGAGCTCTGCGCTCTCACAAAAGTGGAGCGTGAAGATTTCATTCGTGATTTGCTGACGGCCAAGACAGATATCATCGGCTTGAGCGCAGATGAGCTGCTCGATAAAGACAGTAAAATGTTTGATATTTCGGGGAATAAAGTCCTCGCCGCACAACTCGAATTATATTCTCTTGCGCAGGCGGAGCCGCTGATTGATGAGCTTAAATCAGCCATGGAACAGCGGGTCACCACATCAGGGGCTGGGTTGGTGGTTTTGATGCTGACCGATATCAGCGCGGAGTGTTCAAGGCTCTATTTTGCGGGCCCGGCACTTACCGATAATGCACCCGTTACCATCGCCGGAATGCTAAGTCGCAAAAAACAGCTGCTGCCCTGGTTGCATGCGCGGCTCGGTTAAATTGCATCGTAAAAAAAGCCCATTAAAAAATGGGCTTCGATTCGATGAAGAAACGACAGGTATTAATGCTACCTAACGACTGATTATTCCAACTCTATTATAAACAAACTTGTTAAGTTATTATGAAACATATACTTAATATACACCACAACCGAAAAGCCATGAAAAGTGCCATGCATAGTAAAAACATTTAAGAATGTCGGATCAACCTCTATCATGGCAAAGGCTGCCAATTGCTGCCTCTCCAAGATGACCAACTCACCCACATAAGCTGACGAGCAATCTCAGCCAGCAGCTCCACAGCATAAGAAAATCGGGTTCATCGCGCTTTACCGGGGAACGCTGCTTTTATCTTCATAAAAAAGTAGTCGTTATCCCGGTATCGATACGCCATCCGTTTTATCACTTTGATCCTGTTATTCATCCCCTCCAGTACGCTTGTATTCAGACGGTGTGTGGCACTCGCGATTATTCCGCTCACGTAACCCTCCAGCTTATCCGCGAACTGCTGCAACACCCTGATACCACTTTCCTGTGACTGCCTGTACCACTCATTCCAGCGACTCTGTGCGACTTCCTTATCCGGTGCATACCACAGCTCTTTCAGGGCTGTTTTCATCACATATACCGTATTTAACGGCTGATTCGCCTCCAGCAACTCGGCCAGTTTTACTTCATGTCCGGCCGGCAGATTCTCCGGATTGCGCAGTAACAACCAGCGGCTGCGTTTGATGACCTTCCGCGCCTTGCTGTTGTCACGCAACTGATTTGCCTGGTCGATCCTAACTCTGTCGATAACTTCCCGGCCGAATTTCGCCACAATATGAAACAGGTCATACACCACTTCCGCCTGCGGGCACTGCGCTCTCACCTCCAGGTCCAGCGCTGTATTCATATCCATCACCACAGATTCAATAGCGGCACATCCTTGCGGGCCCAGCCAGGTGAAGAACGGGCGGAAGGCCACCCGGCTGCGGCCTTCGCCAACCCACAGCACCCGTTGTGTATCTGCATCCACCATAACCGTGGCATAACGATGCCCTTTGAACAGCGCGAACTCATCCATTATCAGGCGGCGTAACGTGTGTCGTTCTGGCTCCTGTAGCTCCCGCCGCAGGCGCCGGCAATCAATATTTTTAATGGTATGCCAGTGTAGGCCGGTCAACTGTGCCACATGCTTAATCGGCAATAACCGGGTGAGAGACTCCACCCAGGTCGCTAACGAGGACGTGTAACGCTGCCGTTCGGGCAACCATGAGATGCGCTCAGTAACGACCCCGCAACGGGAACAGCGCAGACGACGGACGGGAAGCTGAAGAGTGACACGCCAGTGGAGTAAATCGCGCTCACGAACCCGGCGAACAGAGACATCATGGACAGCACAGTCAGTGCAGCCACACCGACGGCAGGATGGCGCAAAGCCGGGGTCAGGCCGGAGCGTAATAAACAGGGCATCAGGGGCTGGATGCGTAAAGGAATCAACAGTGAAACCTTCCCAGAAGAGGGAAGAAAGATTAGCATTCATGGCAGACGGCGGTTAAGTGGCTGGTTAGTGTTTTGGCGAATACAAAACTAACCACTTTTACCGCCGTTTTCTATTGGTTCACGCTTATCCGCGATGAACCAAATAACAGCCCATCTAATGTATTGCTAACTCGAATTAGTTTATGATTAAGCAGTTCTGTTCGTTATGGAAAATGATGTTATGGCCAAAACTGTTGAGCAAGTCGCCAGAGCGCTGGAAATCTCGATTACTACCGTGCGGCTGGTGCTGGGGGGTAAGGCTGAGCAGTACCGCATCAGCGCCAAAACGCAGCAGCGTATTAATGATTATATCGCTGAGAACGGGCTGGTCGTTAACCACATCGCCCGCAGCCTGAAGCTCAATAAAACCGAGACCTTAGGGTTGGTGATCCCGCGCCTGTCGAACCTGTTTTTCTCCACGCTGGCGGAAAAGCTGGAAGCCTGCTGCCGTCAGGCAGGGTATCAACTAATGATCGCCTCTACCTACAGCGACAGCGAGCATGAAACCAGCCTGGTCGAAGGGCTGCTGGCGCGCAAAGTCGATGGGCTCTTTGTGGTGCCTTCTACCCGGGAAACGCAGCTGCATCATCAGAAGATGGCGCGCAAGCGGCCGCTGGTGCTGCTCGACCGTGATTTTGGCGAGAGCGATGTGTCGCTGGTGGTGAGTGATAACTACAACGGCAGTAAAAAGCTGGTGCAGGCAATGACTCAGGCGGTAGATGTCTCGCCGATTTCTTTTATCGCCGGGGATACCCAGCAACCGTCGATCCAGCGCCGTTTGCAGGGCTATCTGAGTGAGCTGCCCGCCGGAAAAGAGTGGATTTTGTCTGCCAGCCATAACCGTCAGGAAGAGGGGAGGCAGCTGATGCTCGATTTCCTCCGCCAGCATCGGGAGCCGCCGAAGGCGTTTATCGCCTCATCGCTGCCGATTCTGGAGGGGACGCTAAGCGCGTTGCGGGAAACTTATGGTTTTATTCCATCAGATATCCCGATTGGGACCTTCGATGAACATCAGATGTTAGGTTTCCTGCCGAATGCGGTGTGGTCGATGCGTCAGGACGAGGACGCCTGGGCGCAGCATGCGTTTCATCTGATGCAGCAGAAGATGCAGGGCGAGAATGCCGACGTGAAGATCACGGTGCCGATGACGCTGATTCATCGCCCTTTATCGGTGGAGAAGCAGCGGAGTTAAGTGGAAACGGAAAAGACCCTCTCCCTGGAAGGGAGAGGGGGAAAAGAGCGTCGGAGCTGGGCATATGACGCGTAGCCCGGACAGGTGCGCAGCAACGCCTCCGGGAACGATTACGCAATCAGCCGCTGAACAAACCGCGCCGCCAGCTCGGCGTCCAGCGCCGGCGGCAGGCCGCTGATTCCGACGCCGCCAATGGCCAGCCCTTCGACGATAACCGGCTCGCCGCCCGGCATTGCCAGCAGCTTCGGGTCATTAAATACCGCCAGCCGCAGGGTACCGGCGCTGACCTCTTGCGCCAGCGTTGCCGTCGGACGGCGAAAGCGCAGAGCGCTCCAGGCCTTGCGCTGCGCCAGCTGGCGCGGCAGCGGTGGGCAGCGCGCGTGCGCGCCAAAGGCGATGAGCTCGCCCTCCGGCCCGACAACCGCCACCGCCAGCCCCCGGGTACGCAAATCGCTTTCCGTTTCCTGTAAAAACCGCGCGACCTGCTGACACACGACGCTATCGTTCAGATGGACCTGGGGGCAGAGCGCGTCATTGTCCGGCATCGGCGATATACCCCCGTAAGCGCACATGAAGTTCGTCCAACTCCCCTTTTTGCGCCGCCGTCAGCGCCACAAACGGCTCGCGGGTTGGTCCTGTATCGACGGTCTCTTTACCGGCAAGATACTTCGCCGACTGGAACACGCCGCGCGCCACCAGGTTTTCCACCACCTCGTTAATCTGCTGCTGTAAGCGCTGCGCCCGGGCGATATCGCCCTGCTTAAACGCGCTGCACAGAGCGAGAAACAGCTCCGGCTGGAGGTTGACCGTGGTACCGACTGTGGCCGTCGCACCTGCCGCGAGGCTGGAAAGGAAGATCTCATCGAAACCGTTAAAGAACACTTTGTCCGGATAGCGGGCGATCATCCGCTCCAGCGAGTAGAGGTTATGCGAAGTGTGCTTCACCCCCAGCACCTGCTCGTCGCCGAGCAGCGCTTCGGCGGTCTGATGGTCAAGCTCGACGCTGGTAAACTGCGGAATATTATACAAAATCACCGGAATCGAAATGGCGTCCAGTACTCGACGGTAGTAGGCGATAATCTCCTCGCGGCTGTATTTGTAGTAGTAGGGCGGTACCAGCGATACCGCGCTGGCCCCGTCCTGCTCGGCGCTTTTTGCCAGCTCGACGGCATCCCGGGTACGCGGCGTTCCGACGTGGGAAATTACCGGCACTTTGCCTTCCGCCGCCTGTACCAGCGTTGCCAGCACCTGCCTGCGCTCATCGAAACGCAGTAACGGCCCCTCTCCGGAGGAGCCGCAGCAGTAAAAGCCTTCAACCCCGCGGGCCAGTTGGGCACGGGCGAGGGTGTCCAGCGCCGCATAGTTTACCGACTCGTCGGCATGCATCGGCGTCACTACAGCGGAGATAATGCCGCGAAAAACCTGCCATTTATCGTTTACCATGCGGTCCAGCCTCCATCCACGACGACGTTGGAGCCGGTCATATAGACCGACGCGTCGGAGAGCAGGAACACCACCGCACCGTTGTACTCATGTGGTTTTGCCATCCGTCCAATCGGAATGCGGTTGGTGTAGTTTTTCTGAAAACGCGGATCCTGGTCGCTACGCTCAACGCCGGAAAGGGTCAGGGTATTGACGCGAATGCCATCGCGGCCCCAGTAGGTGGCGCAGTAGCGGGTAAAGTTATACAGCCCGGACTTTGCCGCTGAATAGGCCACCGGCTTGACGAACGGAATACCGGTATCCTCTTTTTTATAGCTATAGATATCCTGCACCGGGGAGACCACGCCGTAGATCGATCCGACGTTGATAATCGAGCCGCCTTTGCCGGCCTGCTTCATGCGCTTGCCAACCTGCTGAGTCATCAGGAAGGTGCCGACCAGGTTCACTTCCACCACTTCGCGGAATACCTCTTCCGGGAACTCCTCAAACGGGCCGGAAACTTCCGGCGGCGCGCTGGGCTGGGTATCAACCCCCGCATTGTTCACCAGGCCATCCGGCACGCCCCATTTTGTTTCGATGCTATCAAGAACCCGGTTAATGCTGGCTTTGTCGGTAATATTCACTTCCGCGCACAGTAGGCGGTCGGAGTCCTTTATCGCCCCCAGCACGCGATCGATACGTGCGGCATCGACACGGGTGGCTAGCGCCGCCACCTTTGCGCCGCGCTCATGTAAGGTCTTCACGTACTGCGCCCCCAGCTGTCCAAGGCCGCCGGTCACGATGATGACCTTGTCTTTAACTGAGAATAACGTGTCTTCCATTGTCCTTTCCCCATCACTGAGTGGTTAGATTTTGTGTGTTGCGAGATAGTCACGATCGAGAATGATGCCGTGGCCCGGTCGTTCGCTCGGCACGTAGTAGCCGTCCACCTCTTCGCCCGCCTCGGCGATAATGCGCAGATCCTTCCAGCGCCCACCGTCGGTCATTTCGGCGTATGAGATATTCGGTACCGTTGCCAGCAGGCTGGCGCTGAGCTCCATGACAAAATGCGGCGTCATCGGCAGGTTGTGCGCACGGGCGACGGCGGCGATATCCAGATAACCAGTGATCCCGCCGACGCGTCCGAGATCAGCCTGGATGTAATCCGCACAGCCGCTCTCGATGTATTGCGTGAACTGGTTTAAGTTATAGACGTTTTCGCCCAGTGCGATAGGCGTAGTGCTGCGTTCGCGAAGCTTGAGATGGCCGGTGATATCGTCGGAGGGCAGAGGCTCTTCAATCCATAACAAGTTGAGCGGCTCGAACAGCTTGAACGCGCGCAGCGCCTGCGGGAAGTTCCAGCCCTGGTTGGCGTCCACCGCCAGCGGAAATCCCGGCACCGCTTCCTGAATTTTGCGCAGGCGCTCTACGTCTTCTTCCAGCGTCGGTTTGCCTACTTTCACTTTCGCCGCCAGGTAGCCGGTGCTTTTCCAGCGTTTGACCTGGTCGATCACTTCTTCGATAGACAGATGCAAGTTGATGCCGCTGCCGTACAGCGGAACGCGATCGCGCACGCGGCCAATAATGTCGATGATTGGCGTGTTAAGAGTTTTGCCCAACAGATCCCAGTAGGCGATATCCAGCGCCGCCAGAGCATGGGTGGTGACGCCCGCGCCGCCGACGTCGTGAATATGTTTATACGAACGATGCCACAGGCCGCGCGGCGAGAGTGGCTGGCCGATCACGTCCGGGATAATCTCAGCAATCAGCGCGGAGATGGTTTTTCCGCACCAGCCGGAAGTGTGGCTAAAACCGGTACCGACGTGGCCGTTTGAACCGTAGACATCAACAATCGCCACTTCGATATCAGTGACGTGGTGAATCTGATCCCCCCATGGGCCTTCCGGTAGCGGGACGCGGGCAGTCATCAGTTCGATATTTTCAATCACGGGCATTTTTGTGCTGTTCATCTGATTCCTTCCTTTATGTGTTCAGCGGGGGCCGCCTCTGCGGCCCGGACGGTTAATGTTTAGAAGTTGAGGCCGGGGATTCATGACCCTGCAGGGCGATTGCCGGGCTGGCGTCATGTTCTTGATCGTTTTCGTCGCCCACCGCATGGCCGAAGACTTCTGGCAGCAGGAAAATGGAGGCGAGGAAGGCGCAGAACGGCGCGATAGCGATAATCATTGAGGCCACCGGCACGCCAACCGCTTCAAACAGGGTCGGGAATACCAGAGTGGTGACGAAGGCGGTGACCTTGACGATGGTGTAGCCGATACCGGAAGCCACGCCACGGTAGCGCGGTTTTGCCACCAGGGAGATGACCGTCATCCCGCTTTCAGAGTCCCAGTAGTGGCCCCACAGCATCAGCGCTGCGCCGAAGATAATAAAAGCGAAGCTGCTGCTATAGACGCCCCACGCCGAAATCGAGATACCAATGGTCACCAGCAGGAAGCCATATTTGCTCAGCCCTTTATGGCCGAGTGTCGGCAGCAGCAGTGGGCCAACGAACGCCGAGAGCGCGGCGATACAGTTCACCGCCAGCAGAGCGAGGTTGTTCTGGATCTGCCCGGAAATACCGATGGTGACGAGGATCAGCGGCAGGAAGAACGAGAAGGCATAGTTCTCAAACGACTGTACGGCGCAGGAGAACCAGCCGAACAGGGTTGTGCGGCGGGTAAACGGGCGGCGGAACAGATCGTGCAACGTCTCTTTGAGCGTCGGGTCGGCGATAGCGACGTTTTCGTTGGGCAGAATGTCGTCCAGCAGGCGGCCATCCTGTTCGCCGTAATATTCGCGGGAAGCTTTTTTAGCTTCGATAAAGCGGCCGCGTTCCACAAACCATGCTGGCGTTTCCGGTAGCTCCCGACGCATAAACAGCAGCAGACAGGCAGGGATCGCCGGAACCGCCAGCACGATACGCCAGATCATATCCGGGTGAACATCAAGCGCGACCAGAGTAGTGACCAGCAGAATAGCGGCGATAATTCCCAGCGCGAACATAAACTGCCAGCGGTTCGCCATCACCTCGCGTTTGCCTTTCGGCATGACTTCCATGATGTAGGTAAAGCCGTTGGCCACGTCCGCGCCCACCGGGATCCCGGCGAGGCAGCGAATAATCGCCAGCCAGTATATATTGGGCGCCAGGCCCTGGAGAACGGCGAAAATCGCGAACAGGATCATCGACCAGAGGAAAATTTTGCGTCTTCCAAGCTTATCGGTCAGCCAGCCACCGACCAGTGCGCCGATAACCGCGCCAAGCTGAGTACCGGCGGCGGTAAAACCGAGCAGCCAGCTGCTGGGTTCATAAATATCTTTCAGGGCGAATAAGATAAACGCCATGGAATAAATATCCCATGACTCAATTAATAATGCGGTGATCATTAGCCATCCCGCTTTGGTACAGCCGGGGGCTTCCTGTAGGTCGAGCCGTTTCTTTGCCTTTTTGATGATAAATTCAATGTGTTGCTGCTGATACATATAATCCTCTCTCGTCCGGGCAAGCAAAAGGCCCGCCCGAACAGATGCGCGTTGACCCGCTCTTTATGGGCGATAAAGAGGCGAATTAAGCGGATGTTTGCCAGGATCGCTAACAACGTAAAAATTACATAAGCGAATCAGTTTTTATTTCATTAATAAATGAGCATCGCCTGCGATAAAGACTTTTATATTTTGCGTCAGCGCCTGGGCAATAAAGGCGTTCAGCACTTCGGATAAAACCTCCTCCTCTACGTAAGCCAGACTGAGATGGTTGCTCTGGTGTCCCGCCATTAAATCGTCGCGCGAAACCCCGTCGAGAACGGCGTTGAGTAGCGGCCACTCGTAGTTTGTCGCCTTGCGGCGGCGTTCGAACTCGTCATGCGGTAGTTCGACGGCGGTACCGGTGCCGATGTGCAGGATCACCTGAGTGCCTTCATAGTGCGCGCGCGCCCAGATAAAGCGCCCGGCTTTGCCCTGTCCGGCGATAGTTGAACCGCCGGAGGGGAAGAACATCGGCGGCTGGCGATAGCCGGTGGCTCCGGCGATCCCGCCTTTCAGATGGGCGAACGGGACCGCACCGGAGATCTCCAGATCCCAATAAAATGTGCCGTTGTATTCGCTACCCCAGCGGATATCGTGGAGAGTGGTTTCGCTTTCCATGCCCAGTGCGCCGAGCAGCTTCGCCAGCATTACCTGCGGGATGGCGCTGCCCATATCCACCTCGTTGATGCAGGGGATTGGCGCATCCGGGCAGATAATCTCGCCGTGCTCATCCGGGATCGGGAAGCGCTCGGCGTTGCCGATAGCACCCTCTGCAAAATCAGAGGCCGCACAGCTGTCTTTGAGCCCCTGTTGATACTGCACGCCAACCGCCGTCAGCCCGAATCGCTTCACGAAACGCGCCATAGCGATCATCATTGCGCACTGTTGCAGCACCTGCTCCCGGGTGAGATCCTGCGCACTGTCAGGGCCGAATTCAAACTGCATTCCGCGAGTTTCGTACCAGTCGAGGCAGGCTTCGCGCAGGGCGGTCGGTACCTTATTCATCTCAACCAGCAGCGCCGATTGCGATAGCGACTCCACCGGCATCCCCACATCGATCATCGCTTTTTGCGGGAAGACACCGTTGATCATCCCCATACAGAAGGTGTCGAACAGACCGACAATGGCTTTGTGTTTGATGATCGACTGCCCAACTTTGACGCCAATCTGCCCGGCTTCGCTGGCCAGCAGCGGCGCGCTAGGGGCGACCGGATGCAGATAGCCGAGCTTATGGCTGAGGTGGCCATCGCGCAGCCAGGTCTCTAAGCCACGAATAAACGCGTCATCGGCGAAGGTTTCTGACCACAGACGCGAGTAGTTGCGCTCAAGGCTGGTGAGGCATCCGGCCATGCAGAGCATGCCGACCAGGCCCGGCCAGGTGCCATCGAAATTGGCGAGCAGCAAAATGTGGCCGCGATGATGCACCAGCGAAGGAGCAAGATGGTGAGAGTATTGCCAGGCGGTCAGCAGGACGATAACCGGCGCATCCGGATCGATTTGGGCGAACAGATCGCTACCTTCCTTCTGGCTGCTGATAAACCCGTGACCGCGGCTCTCATTCACTGGATGGGCACGACGCAGTCGGTAGCCTAATGTTTCCAGCGCCGCTTCCAGACGTTGTTCAAATAATTTTTGTGTGGGCCAGCAGGTGACGTTAGCCGGTTCGCGGAGATCCGCATTGGTAACCATTAAAACTTCGCCTGATTTCGGGGTAATAAACTCGGCTTCCGCGGGTAACGTTAAATTCAACATGTGAATTTCTCCTGTAGGGGATAGGTAGCTTAGTTATCGTTCATCGTGCTGCGCATGGTTTTGTGCAGTATCAGCCGCTTCTTTGGTTGCTGATTTCATTAGCTAACTCGAATTAGCAAATTAGGGTAAAAAAAAGACAGGGACAAAGCCTTTACCGTGATTTTGTGATGGCTATCAATATAGTTTTGTTAATGTATTGATATTTATGTTTTTATTTAATTTATTTTGAGTGTGGGGGAAAAATGTCTGTAAAAGCGTTGCGAAGGTGGGAAAAAGGGTGAAGAGAGATGGATTGATTATGCTTGATCACCGAATAACAGATATTTCATTTATTTTTAATGGGTTATAACGTATTTTTGCTCGCCTTGCTGCCCTCGGTGATTTGCATGAGTGTTAAAATTTAACCGATCCTGGTCACACTCTCTTAGCATTTACGTTGTGAATCTCTGTATCTTGTTATAATTAGCTAATTCGAGTTAGCTTTACTGGCGATTTTCCCTTCGCCGCTGCTGTTAGCCAGGCGTCGCCCGATTTAACAATAATGATTCAGGACAGAGGATTTAATGATGACTATGCTTACCTCGCCAGCCATTACCCCTGCAAAAGATGAACAAACATCGCTACAAAAGCATGAACGAAGAAAACTGATCACCGTGCTAGGCTCGGGTTTATCCGGCACAACCATCGAGTTTTATGACTTTTTTATTTACGGTACCGCCGCCGCTCTGGTGTTCCCGTCACTCTTTTTCCCCAATCTCTCACCGCTGATGGCGCTACTGGTATCCTTCCTGACGCTGTCAATCACCTTTGTGAGCCGACCCATCGGAGCCATCGTTTTTGGCCACTACGGCGATAAAATTGGCCGTAAAAAATCGCTAGTGCTGTCGCTGATGATTATGGGGATCTCGACGTTCTGCATTGGACTCATCCCCAGCTATGACACCATCGGCAACGCCGCGCCGCTGATCCTGATCTTTTTACGCCTTTGCCAGGGATTTGCTATCGGCGGCGAGTGGGGCGGGGCGACCACGCTTATCACCGAATATGCGCCACGCAACCGTCGTGGCTTTTTTGGCACTTTTGTCCAGTTAGGTAACGTGCTTGGATTGTTTATTGCGACAGCCGTTTTCGCGCTGGTGGTGATGTTGCCGGAAGATGACCTGATGTCCTGGGGCTGGCGCGTACCTTTCCTGCTGAGTATCGCGCTGCTGTTCGTGGGGATGTTTATCCGTTCGCGCATTGAAGAGACGCCGGTATTCCAGGAAAATCAGAAACAGCAGCAGAACGCGCCAAAAGCGGCGGAGCAACAGTTTCCGATTCTCGCTGTGCTGAAGCACCATCGCAAAGCGGTGTTTCTGGCAATGGGCATGCGCATGGGGGAGATTGTGCTGGGCTGGTTGACGGTGGCGTTCTTCATGTCGTACGTCACCAGGGAGCTGAACTTCACCCGTGAAACGGCGCTAAATGGTCTGCTGTTGGCCAGCTTTGTCGGTATCTTTACCTTCCCATTCTTTGGCTGGCTATCCGATAAAATTGGCCGTCGCCCGGTGTATCTTGCAGGGGCTGCCATCACGCTGATCTTTGCCTTCCCGCTGTTCTGGATGATCGATTCCGGCTCGGTGAAAATGTTTATGTTCGCCACCACCTTCTGCTATTCCATTGGGCTGGGAATGATGTTCAGCGTTCAACCCGCTTTCTTTTCGGAGCTTTTTGACACCAGCGTGCGCTATACCGGCGTGTCGTTAGGTTTCCAGTTGGCGAATATCGTCGGGGGGTTAACGCCGATGATCGGCACTTTGCTGCTGGTGTGGTCCGGCGGCGAGTCGTGGCCTATCTCGCTGTTTCTTGCCTGTATGGCGCTGATTACCATTCTCTGCGTATGCGTGACGCGGGAAAGCTATAACGATGAACTCAATGAGGTGAAGAAGTAATTTGTGAAGGTTTGCCCCGCCGTTGGCGGCGGGGCAAACATATCAGAACAGATTAAACTTATATTCGATAATCACTTCCGAGGAGAGCGAGTTGGCCCGGCTGTAATGACCGTCGGTCAGCACCGGGGTTTTGCCATTCATCTTATAAGACCAGCGCCGGTTACTTTCAGCTACCGCCACGCGCCCCTTGTGCGCGCACTTCCGGCGAGGCTCAGCAGGTTTACGCTCAAGAAGCAGATGGTATGCTCTCATAATGCGATACACCCGCTTCGCATTAACCACAGCCAGGCCATCCCGCTCTGACTCCCGTCGCAGCATCGCCCACACGCGGCGATAGCCATACGTCGGCAAGTCAGACACCGCCGTGTTTATCCGGGATAACACGGCGCTATCGTCAGAGCGGGGTTGACGTCTGCGATCCTGCCAGTCAGGTGGCCGGTGAACTCTGATGCTCAGTTGCGCACGCGACACGCCAATACTCCGGCAGACGTCGGTCAGTCGTCGTCCCCGGGCAACAAGGGCGCATGCGCTATCCATTTTTTTGCCCGGCCGAACTCCATGGCCTCTTTGAGTATCTCAGCTTCCATCGTCTTTTTGCCCAGAAGACGCTGAAGTTCGCGGATTTGCTTATTGGCCGCAGCAAGTTCAGACGCGGGTACGACCTCTTCACCTGATGCCACGGCGGTCAGAGAACCGTCTTCATACAGATCCTACCA
The DNA here is from genome assembly GCF_004366275.1 of Buttiauxella sp. BIGb0552. Lineage (NCBI taxonomy): Bacteria > Pseudomonadati > Pseudomonadota > Gammaproteobacteria > Enterobacterales > Enterobacteriaceae > Buttiauxella > Buttiauxella sp. BIGb0552. The sequence continues at coordinate 93,191 of NZ_SODY01000004.1, read as the reverse complement.
ACGTAATGTGTCCACTATTCGCGGGTAGGATCAGTTTAAGATACATCAGACCGATTTCAATTGGCGTCAATGCCCTGTCACGAGGCTCAAATTTCGCTATGCTTGCAGGCCGTACCAAATCAGCTGGATTATCCACCTTCTGACCGCGCTCAATAGCCCAGCGATAGACTTGCAATACAATCTCTCTGGCGTGCACAGCTGTCGCCGGTGCCCCTCTCTCGACAATGTTATCGGTTAATGCGCGTAAGTCTTCATGTGTAATCTCGGTCAATTTCTGCTGCGCAAATTTTGACTTCAACTCCCTTTGATATACCGAACGCCGCATATCACGCATCGATTCTGCCATTTGATAACCGCGTAACCATTTCTCGGCCCACGCACCAAAAGTCTCCGCATCTGTGATACGCGCTTTATCTCTGGCTTTTTCCCTCGCAGGCGATCTTCCACCGACAACCATTTTTTTAGCTTCATTGAGCCGTTCACGCGCTTCTGCAAGCGTGATCCCTCCCACACCATAGCGGCCAAATGTAACGGTCTCCTGTCTTCCGTTTATTGAATAGTTATAACGAAATGAGATTGTTCTAGCCGGAGTCACCGCAACATATAGACCATCACGATCATTAACTTTATAGAGTTTCTCCTTCGGCTTAAGGTGACGCAGCCTGGTGTCAGTCAACATGGTTTATTGTTTTCCTTTATCAAAAAATACCATGTTGTAAAAAATTCAGAAAAGTTATTTAACTATCTGTTTTTAATTGATTTATAAAAAACAAATACCATAACTCAACCGAAATTTATCACATGGTACTTTTTCAAACCTGAATTCGAAACCAGAGAGTACCATCAAAAATCCCATTGAAAAAACCGTGATTCCCGTTGCTAACAGCTGCCAGAAAGTGCCAGACATAAAAACAAAAAAGCCCGCAATTACGCGGACTTAGGTATTTTTAATGCTTATCGGTACCAGCTGTTGCCAGACGCGAAATCATTCCCACTCGATAGTTGCTGGCGGTTTGCCAGAAATATCGTAAACCACACGGGAAATGCCGTTAACTTCGTTGATAATGCGGTTGGATACACGGCCAAGGAAATCGTATGGCAGATGTGCCCAATGCGCGGTCATAAAGTCGATGGTTTCAACTGCACGCAGTGATACAACCCAATCGTATTTACGACCGTCGCCCATAACACCAACAGAACGCACCGGCAGGAACACGGTGAACGCCTGGCTCACTTTGTTGTAGAGATCGGCTTTATGCAGCTCTTCAATGAAGATAGCATCAGCGCGGCGAAGCAGGTCGCAATACTCTTTCTTCACTTCGCCCAACACACGCACGCCAAGACCTGGCCCCGGGAACGGGTGACGGTAAAGCATGTCGTACGGCAGACCCAGCTCCAGGCCGATTTTACGCACTTCGTCTTTGAACAGTTCACGCAACGGCTCAACCAGACCCATCTTCATCTCTTTCGGCAAGCCGCCCACGTTGTGGTGAGATTTGATGACGTGTGCTTTACCGGTGGCAGAAGCCGCTGATTCGATAACGTCCGGGTAAATGGTGCCCTGCGCCAACCACTTCACATCTTCCAGTTTCAGTGCTTCTTCATCAAACACTTCAACAAACACGCGGCCGATGATTTTACGTTTCGCTTCTGGATCGTTCTCGCCTTTCAATGCGGACAGGAAACGCTCTTCGCCTTTAACGTGAATAATATTCAGGCCGAAGTGGTCGCCAAACATATCCATCACTTGTTCAGCTTCATTCAAACGCAGCAGGCCGTTATCCACGAACACACAAGTCAGACGGTCGCCAATCGCGCGGTGAAGCAGCATGGCGGTAACGGATGAATCCACGCCACCAGACAGGCCAAGAATCACCTTGTCGTTGCCCACTTGTTCACGCAAACGAACAATCGCGTCTTCGATAATTTTTGCCGGAGTCCACAGTGCTTCGCAACCGCAGATATCCAGAACAAAACGCTCCAGCAGACGCTGGCCCTGGCGGGTATGGGTCACTTCCGGGTGGAACTGCACGCCATAAAAACGTTTTTCTTCGTTTGCCATAATCGCAAACGGGCAAGTCTCGGTGCTTGCAACGGTGACGAAGTCAGAAGGGATCGCGGTGACTTTATCGCCGTGGCTCATCCAGACATCCAGCAAAGGTTTGCCGTCTGCACTCAGGGAGTCTTCAATGCCGCGAACCAGTGCGCTGTCAGTTTTCACTTCAACCTGCGCATAGCCGAACTCACGTTCGTTGGAACCTTCAACATGGCCGCCAAGCTGCATCGCCATGGTCTGCATGCCGTAGCACACACCAAACACGGGTACACCTGCAGTAAACACATATTCAGGCGCACGTGGGCTATTCAGCTCAGTAGTACTTTCCGGGCCACCAGAAAGGATGATACCGCTTGGATTGAATTCACGAATCTGTGCTTCCGTGACATCCCATGCCCACAGCTCACAGTAAACGCCCAGTTCACGCACACGGCGTGCAACCAGTTGAGTGTACTGAGAACCGAAATCAAGGATAAGTATGCGATGTTTATGGATATTTTCCGTCATTGACGCTTATTCCGAGGCAAGTGAAACAGAGAAAGAAAATCGCCTGGCATAAAGCCAGGCGAGGAGAATCAGGAGCCCATGCGGTAATTTGGGGACTCTTTAGTAATCGTCACATCGTGCACGTGACTTTCCTGAATACCCGCACCACTGATGCGTACAAATTCCGCTTTGGTACGCAGGTCGTCGATGGTAGCACAGCCGGTCAGACCCATGCAGGAACGCAGGCCGCCCATCTGCTGGTGAACTATCGCTTTCAGGTGACCTTTGTACGCCACACGACCTTCGATACCTTCCGGTACCAGTTTATCGGCTGCGTTGTCAGTCTGGAAGTAACGGTCAGAAGAGCCTTTGGACATCGCGCCCAGAGAACCCATACCGCGGTAGGATTTGAAAGAACGGCCCTGGTAAAGTTCGATTTCACCTGGAGATTCTTCAGTCCCTGCCAGCATACCGCCAACCATTACCGCAGATGCGCCAGCCGCGATGGCTTTAGCAATGTCACCAGAGAAACGGATACCGCCGTCAGCGATAACGGGAATGCCCGTCCCCTCCAGTGCTTCAACAGCATCAGCAACCGCAGTAATTTGCGGAACACCTACGCCGGTAACGATACGAGTAGTACAGATTGAACCAGGACCGATACCCACTTTAACCGCGCTCACACCGGCTTCAGCCAGAGCACGTGCACCAGCTGCAGTCGCGACGTTACCGCCGATGATTTGCAGGTCAGGATATTTAGCACGAGTATCACGAATACGTTGCAGAACGCCTTCGGAATGGCCATGAGAGGAGTCAATCAGTAAAACATCGACTCCAGCGGCTACCAGAGCGTCGATACGCTCTTCGTTGCCCGCACCTGCGCCAACGGCTGCCCCAACACGCAGGCGGCCCTGGTCGTCCTTACAGGCGTTAGGTTTACGTTCTGCTTTCTGGAAGTCTTTTACGGTGATCATGCCGAGCAGATGGAAATTGCTGTCTACAACCAGCGCTTTCTCAACACGTTTTTCGTGCATTTTGGATAACACGACATCACGCGCTTCGCCTTCTTTCACGGTAACCAGACGCTCTTTCGGAGTCATGTACACGCTAACAGGCTGGCTCAGATCGGTAACGAAACGAATATCACGGCCAGTAATAATACCAACCAGTTCGTTACCTTCGGTCACGACAGGGTAACCCGCAAAGCCGTTACGCTCGGTGAGTTCTTTAATTTCGTGCAGGGTGGTTGTCGGCAGCACGGTCTGTGGGTCAGTAACAACGCCACTTTCGTGTTTTTTGACGCGTTTGACTTCAGAAGCCTGGCGTTCAATCGACATGTTTTTGTGAATGAAACCAAGTCCACCTTCCTGAGCCAATGCAATGGCCAGACGGGCTTCCGTTACGGTATCCATTGCTGCGGACAGCATAGGAATATTCAAACGAATAGTTTTGGTCAATTGGGTGCTGAGATCGGCCGTGTTAGGCAGAACTGTAGAGTGAGCTGGAACGAGGAGAACGTCATCAAACGTCAGTGCTTCTTTAGCGATTCGTAGCATGGCAATATCTCAACCTGGGGTGAATGAGAACAGATAAAATATTGCCGCGGCATTATACAGAGCGGAATCGATTGCATCCACACTTTTTTCAGAAAACTCCTTGCCAAGTACGATATGGAAGGTACTATCGACCGAATAACTTGCTGATTTAGAATTTGATCCAGGTCACATGTCAACGATAAATATTCCATCAATTTTTACCGTCAGCCGCCTGAATCAGACGGTCCGCATGCTGCTGGAACAAGAGATGGGGCAAGTATGGATCAGCGGTGAAATTTCCAACTTTACCCAACCAGCTTCCGGTCACTGGTACTTCACACTTAAAGACGATACGGCTCAGATTCGCGGAGCGATGTTTCGCAACAGCAATCGGCGTGTAACTTTCCGCCCGCAACATGGGCAACAGGTTTTAGTGCGTGCCACCATCACGCTTTACGAGCCGCGTGGCGATTACCAGATAATCGTGGAAAGTATGCAGCCTGCTGGCGAAGGGCTGTTGCAGCAGCAGTATGAAGAATTAAAACAACGCCTCACAGTTGAAGGTTTGTTCGACCAAATTCACAAGCAGCCATTGCCTACGCCTGCACGCCAGGTTGGCGTCATCACGTCAAAAACCGGTGCTGCGCTGCATGACATTTTGCATGTGCTCAAACGTCGTGACCCCTCTTTGCCAGTGATCATTTACCCGACTGCGGTACAGGGCAACGATGCGCCATTGCAAATCGTTCGCGCCATCGAGCTTGCCAACCTTCGCAAAGAGTGTGATGTGCTGATTGTCGGACGCGGCGGCGGTTCTCTGGAAGACTTGTGGAGCTTTAACGATGAGCGCGTTGCACGGGCGATTTTCGCGAGTGCGATTCCGGTCGTTAGCGCCGTAGGGCATGAAACTGACGTCACGATCGCCGATTTTGTGGCAGATATTCGCGCGCCGACCCCTTCCGCTGCGGCGGAAATTATCAGTCGTAATCAGACAGAACTCCTGCGCCAGATTCAGTCTCACCAACAGCGTATGGAAATGGCGATGGATTACTATCTCGCCCAGCGCATGCAGCGTTTCACTCGTTTGTATCACCGTTTACAACAGCAGCATCCGCAGCTGCGTTTAGCGCGTCAGCAAACGACGCTTGAGCGCTTGCAGCAACGCTTAAATGTCGCGATGGACGCAAAACTGCGCCGCAGCAATCAGCAGCAGCAACGTTTGATGCAGCGTTTGAATCAGCAGCAGCCTCAGTCACGAATCCATCGCGCTCAAACTCGCTTGCAACAGCTTGAATACCGTTTATCGCAAGTCGTTACCGCACGGCTGAATAATACCCGGCAGCGCTTTGGCACCGCTATCGTCCAGCTTGAAGCAGTCAGCCCTCTGGCAACGCTTGCACGTGGTTACAGTGTGACAACGGCGACAGATGGAAAAGTGCTGAAGAAAACCAAACAGGTGCAGTCCGGAGATACGCTAACAACGCGTCTGGAAGATGGGTGGGTGGAAAGCCAGGTCACCGGCATTACACCGGTGAAACCTGTTCGCAAGCGTAAAGTTACGGCGAAAAGTTAGAACTTAGTTAGCAACAGGCACGAACTGAACACGTTTTTTTGAAATCAATCCGTGGCCGTTCTGGCAGAAATAGTCGACGGCCCCACAGGCTTTTAAGACTTCCAACGGTTTGTGGCAATCCGGGCAGCGGGCTTCCAGGTGAAAATCCTGCTGGCAGGCTTCGCAGTGCGCACCTGAGTCTGTTTGCAGCAACTGTTTTTCACAGTTTGGGCATTTCATTTCCATCATCACTCCTGACTACATTCAACGACAGTCTGCGGCTTAAACCGCAATAACTTATTGGGTTAATGATAAAGACAAACCGATCATTAAGCACCAACAACGCTTTGACGTTGCTCTCCCCCAAATGTCGCAACATGACTCCCTGAAAGGGTGTAACACTGCAGCTGATTGAACGTGGCGCACCCGTGGACTTAGTTTTCAGTCTGTAGCGGGAACCGAAGCCGCCAAAAGTGGTTTGGGAATTAATCTGGCTCTGATGCAAGAGGCTTACGATGCAGCGAACCGGAGCGCAAACGCCTGGGGTCAGAACGCAACTGTATTTCTAATATTCGCCCGGAAGGACTAAGTCATCATGCAGGCGCATTTAAACTCACCTGGTTACTAGAGCAGGCATTTTTGCGTCGTTTAACTGGTGTAAAACTGAAAGGGAAAGTTATAAGCCCGCTTTGCACCAAAAAGTCAGACCGCTTACCGGGCAGAAATGAGCATGTATAAAGTGGGCTATGTTATTTTTGTATTTTAATGGATATTAAGAAAACTATTGTTTTCCCGGTAACCCAGGAAACTCAGCGCTCCATTTTGCAATATCCTTCTTCAACTTCTCCGACATTGGCATGTTAATCAATATATTATCTGGCGAAATACGGGATAAAAACCATTTGTTATATATTCTGTTAAATTCACCTTCAGCAAATATTTCCATCATCGCATTGTTAACTTCTTTTTGTAGAGTGCGGGATTCATGGGATAACGCTAAAGCAAAGGGTTGTGCATCGATGAGATTATCATTGGAAAGAGCATATTCTTCGGGATTCGAACTCGTTGCCCTAAGCGAATACAGCAAAATATCATCAGCAACAAATACGGAGTTGTCTGTCAATTTCATATCTTCAAAGCCGGAAAGCGCTGATTGAGTTAAATGAGTGAAAAGTGAATAACCTAATTTAGTATTGAGTTTCGTCACCGCTTGCACCGCTATATCACCTGATGTAACGAAAATGGTGTGGCCGGAGAGCACTTTCGTGTTACTGAGGTGATTAGCTTTGTGGGAAATAAATGCGGTGGATGCGTAAAAATAAGGTATAGAAAACAAGAGATATTGCTGGCGCTCGATAGAGTTTGTAATGTTCGAGCACTCAATATCAGACTGGTGGTTTATCAATGACTGGAAGCGTGCTGCCGGGGCCACTTTAATCCACTTAATCTGAAGCGGCGTGCCGCCCATCTCCTTGCTGATATGCTGCGCAACGCTTTCACATAAATCAATTGCCACACCAGTAGGCTTACCTGCAAGCGTATAAGAGAAAGGAAATTCTCCATCTAAATACGACAAGGTTATACTGTGGCTGTTTTTAATGTTTTGAATTAAGTCATCAGCCTTTGCAAAAAAAGATAACAAAGAAGCAAACATTATCACAACATATTTTATTCCCTGCAGGATAGCCATTAACATTCTCACCGCGTATTTATGTGTTTTATTTTGTATAATTAATACATAGCAAAGAAGATAAAATCAAGGTTTCAACATCACTAAAATGTATCAGTGATAAATTAAAACCCCTTACCTTCATTTATGTTAGAAATAAATTATTTTTCATTAAAATTCAGGAGGGAGTTATTTAAAGATAATCATATTATGTAAATGATATGTGCTGAATATGGATTTATGACTTGTCGGGTATGGATTTGCTACTTATATTATAACTATCAACTGAATATCATCGGCTTCATCTAAAGGTTTGAGAATGAAAAAACTAACGTTAATTGCGCTTGCCCTACTTCCCCTGGCTTCATTCGCAACTCCTCCACAGTCATTCAATTTTAGCTGCGGAAAAACTGGGGGCGTATACAGCGACGGTAATGGTGGCGTTTGGGTTGATGGCCAAAAAGCGACGATTAAACAGAGCAGCCCAACCTATTGGGAGGCAACCAGTGGAAAAACGGTTATCAGTATTATGCGTTCAACAGAAGGCAACCCTGACATTTCTTATACAGGTCCAAACCGTATCCATGGTGTCTGTTTAGCCGAGGATGAAGTAAGTTTTGCGCCGGCTGCGCAGAAGAAAACCACAACGAATGCTGGCCCATCATTTTCTTGTGCTGCGGTAACTAAAGGCAGCATGGAAGACCTTATCTGCCAAAGCACCACGCTATCAGCAATGGATCTTAAGTTGACCGAAACCTACAAACAGGCGCTGGCAAAATCCCATAATAATTCAACGATTAAAGCCGAGCAGCGTGGATGGATTAAAGGAAGAAATGAGTGCTGGAAGGAAGATGATAAAAACGCATGCCTTGCAGGCTCTTATCAACAACGTTTGAGTGAACTGCAAAGTAAGTATCAAATTAAGGAATAACGGTTATAAAAAAACCCGGTGTAAAAACCGGGTTTTTTACTCTTCGTAAGCGGTTATCTCCGCGACGAATTATTTGCTTTTCTTGATGTGTTTAATCAAACGCTGGCGCTTACGCAACTGGTTCGGTGTCAGAGTGTTACGTTTGTTAGCAAACGGGTTCTCCCCTTCTTTGAACTGAATACGGATTGGCGTACCCATTACATCCAGCGATTTGCGGAAGTAGTTCATCAGATAACGTTTGTAGGAGTCTGGCAGGTCTTTTACCTGGTTACCGTGAATCACAACAATTGGTGGGTTATAACCACCGGCGTGAGCATATTTCAGCTTAACGCGACGGCCACGTACCAACGGCGGCTGGTGATCTTCAGCAGCCATAGACATAATACGCGTCAGCAGCGCAGTACTTACACGGCGCGTTGAGCTGTCATAGGCTTCACGAACGGACTCAAACAAGTTGCCCACACCGCTGCCATGCAGCGCAGAGATGAAGTGCACGCGAGCAAAGTCGATAAAGCCCAGACGATAATCCAGCGTTTCTTTAACTTGCTCTCTGACTTCGTTGCTCAAGCCATCCCACTTGTTGACCACAATTACCAGTGAGCGCCCACTATTCAGGATAAAGCCGAGCAGAGAGAGATCCTGATCGGAAATACCTTCACGCGCATCAATCACCAGTAATACAACGTTGGCATCTTCAATGGCTTGCAGCGTTTTGATTACCGAGAATTTCTCAACGGTTTCCGTGATTTTGCCACGCTTACGTACACCCGCGGTGTCGATAAGAATGAATTCACGTTCATCACGTTCCATTGGGATGTAGATGCTGTCACGGGTGGTGCCCGGCATGTCGTAAACCACAACGCGGTCTTCGCCAAGAATACGGTTAGTAAGCGTTGACTTACCTACGTTCGGACGGCCAACAATCGCCAATTTGATTGGGAGATCCTGAGGGTTGAAAGGTTCTTCTTCCTCTTCTTCAATCTCTTCGTCATCTTCAGACACAATGCCATGTTTAGCATTGAATGCTGCCCAATAGGCTGCATCTTCATCAATTTCTTCTTCCGGCTCACGCGGATTTTTTTCGTCGATGAAAGGAATCAGAACGTGTTCGAGAAGCGTTGTCACGCCGCGGCCATGAGAAGCAGCAATCGGGTGAATTTCACCTAAACCCAGGGAGTAGAAATCAATAACCGCCTGATCCGGGTCCATGCCATCAGTTTTGTTTGCCACCAGGAAGGTTGGCTTCTGACGAGAACGCAGGTGTTTAGCAATGGCTTCATCGGCAGGCATCAGACCAGCACGTGCATCCACCATAAACAGCACCACATCAGCTTCTTCAATCGCTAACAGCGACTGCGCAGCCATATGCGTTTCAACGCCGTCTTCCGTGCCATCAATACCACCGGTATCAATAGCAATAAATTCGCGACCTTCCACTTCAGCACGACCATACTTGCGGTCGCGAGTCAGCCCCGGGAAATCCGCGACCAGCGCATCTCGGGTACGCGTCAAGCGGTTAAACAACGTGGATTTTCCGACATTAGGGCGCCCGACAAGCGCAACCACAGGTACCATGATTAAAACCTCATAACTCAAAATTCATCTTCAAACGACGTCAAATCACATCGTTTCTAAAAACAGGAAACGGCTCCTGGACTACCGGAACCGTTTCGCACTTAAAAATACTTCAGGCAAATTTAACGCTTGATAGCGTACAACGTACCGTCTTTCGCCTGAATCAGCAGCTTGTCGCTGGCAACAACTGGCTCAGTCTGGAAACCAGAACTGTCCACTTTTTGTTGAGCAACAAAGCGGCCGTCATCGGCATTGATCCAGTGCATATACCCTTCGCTGTCACCTACAACTAGATAACCGTTGTACAAAACAGGAGAGGTCAGATTACGGTGCAGCAGGTCGCTTTGCGTCCACAGAGTTACACCGCCATCAGCATTCAGAGCAACAACGCGGTCATTCTGATCGACAAGGAAAATACGGTTCGCATCAACGATGAAATCGTTTACTGAACCCAACTCACGTTTCCACATCACCTGGCCTGAACGCAGATCCAACGCAGTCAGGTTGCCGTTATATGCCAGAGCATAGACCACACCATTAACAATGACAGGCGTGGTATCAACATCGCTCAGACGGTCAATTTCGGTAGCACCGGTTGCCTGAGAGATACGCTGTTGCCAAATAAGTTGGCCTTGTTTCATTAACACAGCGCTAACGCGACCGTTATCACCACCAACAACTGCGGCACCAAACGCTATTGCAGGTGCAGATTCACCGCGCAGAGAAAGTGCTGGCATATCCAGGTTTACGGTCCATTTCACTGCACCGTCAGTTTCATCAAATGCCTGAAGCTGGCCATTGCTGGTGTGAACCAGAACTAAACCGTCGCTGACCACAGGACGAGAAAGGACTTCGCCTGCAGCTTTGCTTTGCCACGCAATACTACCATCAGAGGTGTTAAGCGCATAAACCTGCGCTTTCTCACTACCAACGTATACGTGCGCACCATCAACCGTTACACCACCAGAAAGCAGTGCTGGCAGGTTGCTTGAGTAGAAGTTTGTCTTTTCAGACAGATCAACAGACCAGACTTCTTTACCATCATCCGCGTTAACGGCTTTAACGGTACCACGGCGGTCTGCGGCGTAAATGTTGCCGTCCTGCCATGCTGGGTGCAGATTGGAATAGAAATCACCAATACCGCTACCAACAGAAGTACTCCATGATTTTTCAGGTTCAAACTGGTTTTCAACTGTCGGCAGTGGAGACATCTTTACCACGTCTTCTTCACCGCTAAACAGTGAACAACCGCTGAGCAGCGTCAGAGAAATCAGCCCTGGTACAAGTAGTTTACGCAATTGCATCGGGTCCCTCTTAGCTCGACAAATTATTAATTTTCATCTGCATCATTTCGCGCAGGGCTGGAGAAGCATCAGTTTGTGAGCCTTTGCTCCACGCATCGCGTGCACCTTGCTTATCCCCTTTGCTGAGCAGCGCTTCACCGCGCAAATCAGCAACAATCGCTACCCAACCTTCGCCTTTAATACTGTCGAGGGTTTTCAGCGCCGCATCAGATTGCTTTTGTTGTATTTGAATACGCGCCAGACGTGCGTTGATCAGCGCCTGCAAATTTGCATCACTGGTGCTGCTTAGGCCTTGCTGCAATTGAGCTGCTGCTTTCGCCAAATCATTGTTATCAGCATATTTCTGAGCCAATTCCAATGACGCTAAAGCACCATATGTATTCTTCGTGCTTGCAGCGAATTTCTCTGCTGCACTCAGTGTTGCAGGTTGATCGGCACGCACAGCATCTGTCACAGTTTGATACTCGAGGGAAGAAGCCATCGAGCTTTCAACCTGGTGGCTGTTCCAATAACGCCAACCAACCAGTGCGCCAATACCTAATACGACACCAACCACTAGCGCTTTGCCGTTTTCAGCAAAGAAGCGTTTTACTGCATCAACCTGTTCGTTATCGTTTTCGTAAATTTCCACGCAGTCCTTCTCCTTAACGATTTATCACTGGGGAAATTAACCCAGTAGCGCCTGCAAATGAGCGACCGCGTTTACTTGCTCAACGGTAGTTTGCTCACCTGTGCGCAGATCCTTCACGACGACTTGACCATTTGCGACTTCAGTTTCACCCAGCACCAGGGCTGCACGCGCGCCCCATTTATCTGCACGGACGAACTGCTTCTTGAAGTTGCCACCGCCGTAGTTAGTCATCAGCTTAATAGCCGGGACCTGATCACGTAATTGCTCAGCTAACAGCATCGCTGCAGCTTGCGTTCCCTGACCTGACGATATCAGGTAAATATCGACAACAGATTCTGCTTTAAATTCCGGGTTGATAGCTTGAACCAGTAAAACAAGTCGTTCCAGACCCATAGCGAAGCCAACAGCAGGTGCCGCACGGCCACCCAGTTGCTCGACCAAACCGTCGTAACGGCCACCCGCGCAAACGGTGCCCTGAGAACCCAGGCTGCTTGTTACCCATTCGAAAACGGTACGGTTATAGTAATCCAGACCACGCACCAGGCGCTGATTCACGGTATACGCGATACCCGCAGCGTCAAGGTATTGGCAAAGGCCAGCGAAATGTTCACGAGAATCTTCATCCAGATAATCACCCAGCGTAGGTGCATCATCCAGCAGAGCCTGAACTTCCGGATTTTTAGAGTCCAGTACACGCAACGGGTTGCTGTACATGCGACGCTGGCAATCTTCGTCAAGCTTCTCTTTATGCTGCTCCAGGAACGCAACCAGCGCGTCACGGTAGTTAGCACGTGCTTCAAGCGAACCAATTGAGTTCAGTTCCAGGCTAACATGCTGGTCGATACCCAACGCACGCCACCAGCGCGCGGTCAGCATGATCAGCTCAGCATCAATATCAGGCCCTTGCAGACCAAAGACTTCGACACCCAACTGATTGAACTGACGGTAACGCCCTTTTTGCGGACGCTCATGACGGAACATCGGCCCGATGTACCACAAGCGCTGTTCCTGATTGTACAGAAGACCATGTTCGATACCGGCACGCACGCAGCCCGCGGTGCCTTCAGGACGCAGAGTCAGGCTATCGCCGTTGCGGTCCTCAAAGGTATACATCTCTTTTTCAACCACGTCGGTCACTTCACCGATTGCGCGTTTGAATAACGGGGTCTGCTCTACAATCGGCAAACGGATTTCACTGTAACCGTAGCTGCCGAGCACCTGTTTCAGAATGCCTTCAATGCGCTGCCAAATGGCGGTTTCGCCAGGCAGGTAATCGTTCATGCCGCGGATGGCTTGAATGTTTTTTGCCACGTTTATTCTCTACCGAATTTATACAAAAAATGAACCCGAAATCAGACTGTTTGCTTTAGCAAAACGTCTGGCGGGTTCAATCATACACGGGAAGCCGAATGCTTCCCATGTTTCGCACTATTTTTCCAACTGCTGGATACTAATCCGCTGCGATTCATCAAGCATGGAAGCCTTGGCACGAATACGCGCTTCAAGCTGCGCAATCATGTTTTCGTTATCCATTCGCTCGCGCTGACGCACACCGTCTTCGTAGAAACCACTCATCTTGTGGCCACCGGTCACACCTAAAGTGGAAACCAGCGCTTCGCCCGGCCCGTTCACCACACAACCAATAATCGAAACATCCATTGGCGTGATGATATCTTCCAGGCGCTCTTCGAGAGCGTTCACGGTACCGATCACATCGAACTCCTGGCGCGAACAGGTTGGGCAGGCGATAAAGTTAATACCGCGTGCACGGATACGCAAAGATTTCAGAATGTCGAAACCGACCTTGATCTCTTCAACCGGATCGGCAGCCAGTGATACGCGCAGCGTGTCACCGATCCCTTCGGAAAGCAGTAAGCCGAGGCCAATCGCTGATTTCACTGAGCCGCTACGCATGCCGCCAGCTTCGGTGATCCCGAGATGCAGCGGTTGATCAATTTGCTTAGCCAGTAAACGATAAGATTCAACCGCCAGGAAAACGTCGGAGGCTTTTACGCTCACTTTGAACTGATCAAAGTTGAGACGATCCAGATGATCCACGTGACGCATCGCCGATTCTAACAACGCCTGGGGCGTTGGCTCGCCATACTTTTCTTGCAGATCTTTTTCCAGCGATCCGGCGTTAACACCGATACGGATCGGAATGTTTTTGTCCCGGGCACAATCTACAACGGCGCGAATACGCTCTTCGTTGCCAATGTTGCCGGGGTTGATACGTAAGCAATCGACGCCATACTCAGCAACTTTGAGGGCGATACGATAGTCAAAATGGATATCAGCGACCAACGGGACGTTGACCTGCTGTTTGATAAGCTTGAACGCTTCTGCTGCGTCCATCGTTGGCACGGATATACGAACGATATCGGCCCCAACTCTTTCTAAGGCTCGAATCTGATTAACAGTGGCTTCAACATCAGTGGTTCGGGTGTTGGTCATAGACTGAACGGCGATCGGTGCCCCGTCGCCGATTGGCACATTCCCGACGTAGATCCGTTTGGATTTTCTACGTTGAATTGGGGCTTGATTATGCATTACAAATCTCCACAATTACGCGTCATGCTGGCTGCAATTATTCAGCACTTACTGTCAGACGTGCAACCTGGCTAGTTCTGATAAAGCGACTCAAATCGACAGGTTTACCCTGGAACTGAATCTGAACCGCAGCTGGAGCACCAATTTTCAACTTATACGGTGCCTGACCGGCTAAATTCAAATTGCCATCTTTACGCTGCATACCGCTGAACAATTTCTTGCCGGTTGCGTCAGTCACTTCAAGCCAGCAATCGGCGTTAAAGTTCATCACTAACGCATTCGGGTCAGTTGCAGGAGCCGTAGTCACAGCAGCCTGATCGGTAGGGAGTGCGGCATTTTGCGCCGGAGCCGCTGGCGTTGCAGTGGCTTGCGCATTGTCTACAGGTGCCTGGCTTGGTGCCACTACTGCGGAAGAATCCGCTGTAGTGGTTTGCTGAGCCGTTGCTGCTGGAGTCTGATTTGATGCTGAATCAGTCACTGGAGCAGGCTGCGATGCCGCTGGGGTCTGCACAGGTTGCTGTGCAGAAGTATCAGCAGTAGATGAGTCGCTGGTAGTTAAAGGTACTGACTGAGAGTTACTGTTGCTGGCAGAAAGTTCAGCTGAAGATTGATCGGCCATAGTCGAAATCTCTTCCTGCTGCGCTTTGTGGTTTTGCCACCACCATGCACCCGTCAGGCCGATAACGACGAACAAAACGAGCCAGGTTACGCTCATCAGCCAACCGTCACGTTTCTTACGGCGTTTCCCCAGTGAAAAACTTTGCATCGGAGCCACTTTAGCAGCTCTGATAGGTGCCTGTTTTTCCATCATTGGCAACAGTTCTTCTTCCGGAATACGCACAAGACGTGCATAAGAACGGATATAACCACGCAGGAAAGTAGAGGCTAACTCGGCAGGTGCCTTGTCATCTTCAATATCCCGAACGGTAGAAACTTTCAGGCACAGGCGTTCGGCCACGGCTTGTTGGCTAAGACCGAGTTCTTCACGGGCAACACGTAAACGTTCACCCGTGGTTTTTTCTGCATTTGATTCGTGAGTGGCTTCAGTATTCATTAGCTACAATTGCTGGGACTGTTCGATTGAGGAATTAGGCCGGAGTCTTGTAGCACAGCGTTTCCGCTTCACCACGCTCTCCCGCTTCGCGAAACAAATCTGTGTTCTGGAGGATAAACCCCAGACAACATAACATTCAGCTCAAACTACTTGTTCACATAAACATGCTGCATTTTGTGAACGACTTAATCACTGATGAGTTAACCATAGACACCATTTTTAATGTTGTCAGTCAATTGCGACCAGCGATGGTTTAAATAGATGCGCCTAAACTATTGTTGTACCGTTACATACTGCCTTAAAGCGCTATGAAACGCACCGTAATTATTAATCTTAAAGTCACTCGCTAAACTTGCATAACTGCAAGATATAACTATGTGTTTTTTGAACCCCGTGGCATCGCTGGCACAGGGTTCTTATCTGACAAAAGCAATAGCTTATCAGACTGCTTTAACATCAATAGGTTCACCTTGCATACGCTTACGTAACGTACGTTTGGTGCGGTCAATCACTTCGCCAGCCAGCTGACCACAAGCCGCGTCAATATCATCGCCACGCGTTTTACGCACGATGGTAGTGAAGCCGTAACTCATTAATACTTTTGAGAAACGGTCGATACGGCTGTTGGAGCTACGGCCATATGGCGCTCCAGGGAACGGGTTCCATGGGATCAGGTTAATTTTACATGGCGTATCTTTCAGGCATTCTGCCAATTGATGCGCATGATCAGTACCATCGTTGACGTGATCCAGCAGAACGTATTCCACGGTTACACGACCCTGGTTGGCGTTGGATTTCTCCAGATAACGACGCACAGAGGACAGGAAAGTCTCGATGTTGTACTTTTTGTTGATCGGCATGATCTGGTCGCGAATTTCGTCGGTGGGAGCATGCAGAGAAATGGCTAATGCCACATCAATCATGTCACCCAACTTATCGAGCGCCGGAACTACACCTGAAGTAGAAAGAGTAACGCGACGTTTGGAAAGCCCGAAACCAAAGTCATCAAGCATGATTTCCATTGCTGGAACCACATTGTTGAGGTTCAGCAGCGGTTCACCCATACCCATCATGACGACGTTGGTAATAGGACGTACGCCGGTTTTCTTTTGCGCGCCGATAATTTTCGCCGCACGCCATACCTGCCCGATGATTTCGGAAACACGCAGGTTACGGTTGAAGCCTTGCTGAGCTGTTGAGCAGAATTTACATTCCAGAGCACATCCAACTTGAGAAGAAACGCACAGTGTGGCGCGGTCTTCTTCAGGGATATACACCGTTTCAACGAGCTGGTCAGCGATGCGGATTGCCCATTTAATAGTGCCATCGGCAGAACGCTGTTCTTCGGCAACTTCAGGAGCGCGGATTTCAGCGACTTCTTTAAGTCTGTTACGCAGAACTTTGTTGATGTCAGTCATTTCATCGAAGTCATCACTGCAATAGTGATACATCCATTTCATGACCTGATCGGCGCGGAATGGTTTTTCGCCCATTTCGGCAAAAAACTCACGCAGTTGCTGGCGGTTAAGATCCAACAGGTTGATTTTTTCGGACTTGTTGGAAACGACTGAAACTGGTG
Organism: Buttiauxella sp. BIGb0552; assembly: GCF_004366275.1. Lineage (NCBI taxonomy): Bacteria > Pseudomonadati > Pseudomonadota > Gammaproteobacteria > Enterobacterales > Enterobacteriaceae > Buttiauxella > Buttiauxella sp. BIGb0552. The sequence goes on along the minus strand of NZ_SODY01000004.1, from coordinate 76,269 downwards.
TCTCAGGAGTGATAATTTGCTCTGACATAATTTCTTCCGGCCTCGTTGTTACACGTTACGGCCCCAGGTGGGTTAAAAAGATACGCCCCGAAGAGCAAGCTCATCCGGGGCGTAGCATTGTACAAATTCTATGGCACAGAAGCCATGGCTGAAAGCGACGTACATACAAATAAAATGTAACTGTCGCTTAACAGTTAATGCTTATTAGCGAGTGCGTGGGCAAACTTCGCCTTCAGCGAAGAAATAAGCGATTTCACGCGCAGCAGATTCAGCAGAATCAGAACCGTGAGTGCCGTTTTCGGTAAAGCTGTCAGCGTAATCTGCACGCAGAGTACCAGCCAAAGCGTTTGCCGGATTGGTTGCACCCAGGATGTCACGGTGACGCTGAACGGCATTTTCGCCTTCCAGTACGCTAACCATGATTGGGCCGGAAGTCATAAACGCAACCAGACCATCGAAGAAAGGCTTGCCTTCGTGCTCAGCGTAGAAACCCTGAGCCTGTTCAGAAGTCAGGTGCAGCATTTTTGCGCCAACAATCTTAAACCCTGCGGATTCAAAACGAGCATAAATATTACCAATAACGTTTTTTGCCACCGCGTTTGGTTTGATGATGGAAAAAGTACGTTCAATAGCCATGATTACCTCTGTGTCTGTTCTGTTTGCCCGGCCCCTGAAGGGAGGGATAACCGGTTATGATTTGGCGCCGATTATAATGAGCAAGTCTCGCGTTGCCTATGGATACAGGTAACATTTTTTTAAAATAAGATGAATATCGGCAACATTTTAATGCGAACGCCTGAAAATTAGACTAACGCTCTACTGCAATACGAAATGAGCGGCGGCAATCTGCCCAGCTTCATCAAGAACCAAAACCTGGTACGCTCCCGGTTTATCCAGATTTAGTGCGATTGCGCTACTATTTCCACTAACCGGTTCACCGTTTAAAAACCACCAGCGATCGCCCTGTCCTCCCTGAACACTTAAACGAAGCGGTAAGCGCAATTCACCAGGAAGACGCTTCAAAATAGCGCCCTCGCGAACCCCTAACAACAATAAAGGCGTAACTTCATCTTTCTGCTGGGGCGGGCATTGCTCTGACAATTCCGGCAAACGGGCTGCACGTCTTTCACTCATCGGTAACCATGGTTCAAGCGGCAGCGGCCACAAAGAGATAGTCTGCTGCCTTGCTCCCGAGCAATCAGCAGCCACGCGTTTTCCCTGTTCATCTAACCAGACGACCTTTCTTAATCCCTGAATTCCTTCCTGGCCTGGTGCTTCAAGCGTGGGCGGCTCGCTGTTATCGAGTAACCAACCCGTTAATTTGCGCCGGCAATTACTATCTGCGGCTGGCAAATTCTGCCCACCCGGCCAGCAAATTTTCCCTTCGGAAACAGAAGGCGGACGAGGGTCAACGGGTAGCCGCGCCTGCTGCACACCAGAGTTGGCTTGTAGTAAGTTGTTAACTTGATTAAGTAACGGCACGGCACTTCCTAAGCCAAACTGCCCGGCAACCGGTGTGCTATCCGGGCGTCCTGTCCAGATACCAATCAAATAACGTGGGTTAATTCCAATGGCCCACGCATCGCGATATCCATAACTGGTGCCTGTTTTCCAGGCCAAAGGCACAACGGCAGGCAATGTGGCATCGGGCTGCGGCTGTGCCTCTCCTGCCAGAATACGGCGAATAATCCAGGCCGCACCAGCCGACATCAATGGGCGCTCGACTAATGGTTGCTCTGGCTGTAAACGTAACTGAGCAGCTCTACCATGACGGGCAAAGGCGCTATATGCAGCGACAATCTGATCAAGACGCGCACCGCCGCCGCCAAGAATCAGCGAGAGATTAGGTTCACTGCCTTGCGGGAACCGCAAATCCAAACCAATGTTTCGCAATTGTGCGGCAAAACGTTTCGGGCCGTAGGCTTCGAGTACCTGAACCGCCGGGAGATTGAGGGAACGCACCAGCGCTTCACTCATACTGACCGGGCCATGAAAACCAGTATCAAAATTCCCTGGCCGGTAATCACCGAAGCGGCGCGGTACGTCCTGTAACAATGACGTGGCGTGAATCAGCCCATCATCCAGCGCCAGGCCATAAACAAAGGGTTTCAGCACCGATCCGGGTGAACGAATTGCGGTGACCATATCGACATGCCCGAAACGACTTTGATCGGTGATATCGGCTGAACCAACCCAGCCACGCACTTCCATGGTGGTATGATCGACAACCAATATCGCCATTGATGAACGTGGCGGGAGCTGAGCTTTCCAGTTCAGTGCCAGCTCTTCCAATTGGCGCTGCAATGGCGCATCCAGCGTTGTCGTTATTTTCTGTTCTTTGCTGCGGTTCACCAGATAGCGTGAAAACAACGGCGCCAATTGCGGCATTTGCCGTGGCGCCAGCCATACCGGTTCTTCGAGAGATTCTTTTACCTGCTGTGGCTCCCAGACGGCTTGCTCGGCCATACGCATAAGAACTTTGTTACGGGCGGCTTGCGCCCGCTCAGGCCAGCGATCCGGGCGCAAACGGCTTGGCGCTTGCGGAAGAACCGCCAGTAAAGCAGCTTCAGCATAACTTAGGTGTTGCGGGGATTTTCCGAGGTAAACCCAACTGGCAGCCCCCACTCCTTGTAACGTCCCGCCAAACGGTGCGCGGTTAAGGTAGAGCGTGAGAATTTGTTCTTTCGATAGATGCCATTCGAGTTGCAAAGCGCGCCAAACCTGGCGGATTTTGCCCCCAAATGTGCGAGGGTGCGGGTCGAGCAAGCGGGCGACTTGCATCGTCAAGGTACTGCCACCGGAAATCACTTTGCCGCTAAGCAAATCCTGCCCGGCTGCACGCAAAATCGATAGAGGATTAATTCCCGGATGATCCCAGAACCAGCGATCTTCATAGTTGATTAAAGCTTCGAGATAACGAGGTGAAACATCGTTTAACGTAACCGGATAGCGCCAGATCCCGTTCTCATCAGCGAAACGCCACAAGGGTGTGCCATCAGCCGCGACGACAACTCGTGCGTTATTCGCCTGAGAAAGCGGCAGCGGCCAAAGCCGGTCTGCCAGCCAAATCCCCAGACATAAAATAATTGGCAGCACCACCAGGAAATAGCGGCGCTGCCAGCGAAATGGCTTTAGCATTTTGCCTTGCCAGTTACGGATGAACAGTCAGCATGCCGGTGCTGGTTCCTGTTGCCCGCCACTGAGGTACATACATCGACTCCACTTGTGAAACCGGCACGTTATAGTTTCCCGGAGTCACAGCGCGAGCAAGGTAAACCAGGGTCGCATGCTGGCCTTCATTGAGCGGTAACGCGGCAACAAAGCGATCGTCACGGAACTCCATATGCTGGATATCCGCCTGCTGCATCTGGTTCAACAAGCCCTGAATCTGGCTATCACTGTCACTCAGGTTGGCGCTGCTTTCAGAAAGGTTCTGGTTTTCCAACTCAAACCCGGCAGGCAGCAAATCAACGACCAGAGCATCAGGCACATTTTTATCTGCCCATACATCCAGCCAGACCATCACCAATTCACCACTTTTCAATTCTGACAACGACTTGCTGTTACCTTTCGCATCAAGGAAATGGCGTTCGATGTGCAACACGTTGCTGTAAGGCGCTGGAGCCTGTTGTGGATAACCAACCGTATCTAATCGAAGATAGAGATTACCCGTCCCGGTATTAGAAATCTGTAGGCCAGCGAGTTGTTCAGCAGACAAATTACGTGTCACTGATTGAGTACCCGATAATGATTCGGTTGCAAAAGATACCTGTGACTGCCAATCCCCTTTCGCCGTTTGCCAGTTGCGACCCGCCAGGAACAACGCATTACTTTCCTGCGTGGAAAGCCAGCGCTGGCTGTATGCAAGATTAGAGAGGTCCATCAGCAATTGATTCTGCTGTTCTGGTAGCAATTTGTTCTCTTCCAGCAGGCTCAGCATCATCGCTTTGTCACGCAACTCACTGCCATAATCTGCCATCCAGATACGTTCGTCGCTACGGCTGGTTTGCAAACCTAACTTGATAGCTTCATCACCTCGTGGTGCATCTCCCATCAACTTCAGTGCCACACCAAGTTGTAACAGCGGTAAGCCTGCACGAGCACTGCTATGGCGCAACCAAAGTTCACGCAAGGCACCCAATGGTGCTTTTTGCTGACGAGCTAATACCTGAGCGGCGTACGCTTGAACAGCAAATTTACTGGCAGCAGCATCATCACTGTAGCGTAAAGCGATAACTCCGGAATCCTGGAGATAACGTAGCAGGCGCTGGTTAGCTTTATTTAGCGAGTCAGTATTAACGCTATAACCCTGCTCACTCGCACGAACAAGGAAATCGGTCACATACGCTGTTAGCCAGTATTCTTCTGGCCCTTCTTTGTCCCATAGGCCGAAACTGCCATTGTCGCGTTGCATGTCCAGCAGGCGAGCAATCCCCAGGTCGATTGCAGCGCGGCGCTGTTCATCGCTAGTTCCTGTAATGCCCAGAGCTGCTAACTGTGCCTGGTTGGTATAAAGCGACGGGAACAACCCACTAGTAGTCTGTTCCAGGCAGCCATATGGATAGGCTTTCAGTTCGCGAATATAGCGAGCGAGGTTTAGCGGCGGCCGACCACTCAATAGCACCTGGCCTTCAAGTGTTGCAGGTGCCAGGCCGGAAATGTGTTGCGGTGGAATATCCCAAACTTCACCCGCTGCAAGCACCGCACCACTGTTGATGTTTTGCGCCGGGAACGGAGGACGGACACCTAATTTCCACAGTTTTTGCTGTGGGGCAAAAGTTTCACCAGGCAAGCTAAGTCCGGTAATTTGTGCTGCTAACTCCCCATCACCGAAGCCGTTCAATGCGCGAACCGGAATAAACACGGTTTTGCGTGCACCCGGTAGTAACGTCACGGATTGCACTGAAGCAGAGTTCAATGCAATCAAGCCGGTAGTTTTCAGGTTAATACTAAGTTGTTGAGGTTGGTCTGTCAGGTTGGTGAGGTCCATAGCCAAACGGCTACTGTCACCACTGGCCATGAAGCGTGGTGCTGCAAGTTCAGTAACCAACGGAGCCGCAACAACAACTTTTTCGTCACTGTTACCAAAGTGGTCGTCGGTCCAGGCTTGCGCCATAACCCGTAGCTCACCATTAAAATCACCAATAGGGAGCGTGACAGTACCTTCACCATTTGCGTCTAATTGCACTGGCTGAGCTTGCTGAGCGATGATAGTGACATGGTTTACCGGCTTTTTACCGCCACGGCTTAATTCGTCACCTTCATCGCCATCACCACCAAAACGTAAAGCCGCAAGCCGCCCTTCCCCCTCAATGACCTGGCCATAGATATCGTATAAATCCGCTCCATAACGTTTACGGCCAAAGAAGGCTTCCCAAGGATCTGGGGTTTTGTAGTCAGTAATATTCAGCACGCCGCTATCCACAGCTGAAACCAGCACATGAATTTGCTTTGGCATTTCACCGTTAATCGGCTTGGTTTTTACTTTAACCGTGAGGTTTTGATTCGGACGCATTTTAGTTGGTGCTTCTAAAGAAAGCGCCAGTCTGCGGCTTTCGTCTCCCAGTGGCAGATGCAAAATCCCAACAGAACGTTTTGGCGTGGAGGCACGGCTCTTATCTCCAGGTCGAATAACAAGCGTGCTGAGATACAGATCATGCCGCTGCCAGCTATTATCGACCGGAATAGCGATATCCAGACCTTTCTCCGGAACATCAATTTCTTTCCACCACAGCGGGCCATCGCTGGACTCAACCATTGCATAGCCTTTGCCAGCCGCCGGAGCAGAAATATGCAGATTGATGGTGTCACCAGGCTTATAACTCGGTTTATCAATTTTCAGCGTTACACGGTCAGGGCGCACAGCCCCCTCTCCATCGCTGTTGTCCTGCCAGCTGTAGCCTGCCCAAAAACGAATGCTACTGACGATATTAGTGTCAGGATCGCGAACTTCCAGACGGTAGGAACCCCACTCAACCGGGAAAGCCACTTTGCCCGTTTCACCTGCGGCAAGATCCAGTTTTTGTTCAGCCTCTACGAGATCTTTCTGATCGTATTGAGACTGCCAGCCCTGGCCCTCTTCCCAGTTCCAGAAGTAATCCCGACGTTCGCGAATTAAACGCACATCAAGACCAGAGACCGCCAGTTTCTCACCTTTAGCATTGGCATAAACGATATCAAAACCTGCGTTCGTGTCCTCGTCGACTATCGGCTGGATTCGTGTGCTGTCGGTGCGGTAATCGTAAATTTCTTTACTCGCAAATTGAGGACGAATGCCCGGCAGTGCTTCCGCAGGCCAAATAGCTTGCTCCGCACGGCGTGTTACCGGACGGCCACCTGACTCTAGCAAGCTGGCTTGCAGTACCAGCCGTAATGGTGAGTGAACATCTGCCCATTGACTATCTGTGCTTACCGTTGTTTTGCCTTGTTCATCAAGCTGAAGCTGAACCTCATCAAGATTTCGGGTGAGGTTTTCCTCGTTAATGTCGCCAAACTGGAAGCCTGGTAAGGCCGATACAGCTTCACGTAATGGGCGCAGGAACAATTGCCCTTGCAAGCTGTTCCCGGAAGCTGGTGCACCGTACAAATAACGCCCGGCAATCTGGAAATTCACAGACTCATCAGGGCCAACGGATTGCGATTGGTTTGTGATGTTCAGAGCCATACGCTCCGGCATGAAGTCTTCAACTTTAAAAGCCCAAATGCGTGGCTGGTTATCACCCGTATTTACACGCACTTGCCAGTTACCCGTTTGTACATCATGACTTAGCGGATAACTGAACTGATATAAGCCATTTTCTGATTGCCAGACCTGCGTTCTGGCGACTTGGCCATCAGGTTTTACAACTTCCAGTTTTACTGGCTGTGCTGGTAATACCTTCCCGTCACTATCACGTAACAATGCATTCAGCAGTACTGTTTCCCCAGGGCGGTAGAGATCCCTTGGGCCAAACATAAACAGCTCCTTACTGAAACCGGGCTCACCAGCAATGTTAAACTCGGCCAGATCCAGCGCCGGGCGGTTTAAGTCTAGCATCGTCGTCTGCTCGCTTGTTCTCGCCAGCAACAACGTGCCTTTTTCTATTTTCTCAAGCACCGCATGACCATCGCCATCACTCTTAGCCTGTGCAAGCGTGTGCCCTTTTTCATCAAGCAACGTGATTTCGACATCTGATTGTGCAGCACCATTTTCAAGACTTTGAGTAAACACATCCAGGCGGTCATGGTAGCGGTGAGCTGACACCCCGATATCACTTAAAGTAAACAACGTCGCCGCGTTGCTGTAACTGTAATGGCCTGCCTGATTCATAATGGCGATATAGACGCCTGGCTGTTGCAGCGGCTTAATCTCGCCTAACGGTAGCAATAATTTTTCGCGGGTATTACGTGCCGGATTAAGATCGAACCTGCCGCTGTAAACTAAGTCAGCAAGTTTTAAAAGATTGTCCGATTCCCAATTAGATACTGAGTTTCGGTATTGCCACTGGCTAACAAAGGAACCTAGTGATTCACTTTTTATACGGTAGAAATTGACGTCAATTTTATCGACGTTGAGCGCCATGACCGGTAAACCGGCAATAACTTTAGTCGGAAGTAATGACCCCCGGCTGGCAAAACCAACGCTCGGTTGAATATCACGGGTTGAAATTTGCTTCTCAAAATTACTATCGAATGTCGCTTTATTGAGTGCAAGCAGCCCACTATCAACGGTCAAAATCAGTTCACGTTTCGGCTCGAGATGGCGTAAACGCAATTCTTTGAGGTCGGCTGAAAGCTCCCACGCACCATCAACTTTCCCGCTGGTTTTATCGACTAAATGCGCCACCCGGGAGAAATCCTGGTTGGGATCTAAGGGAATCGAGAATGTGAGTACCAACGTGCTTGCACCATCAAGCTGTACTTCAGAGGCATCAAGCAATTTAAGCGGCTTGCCTGCTGAATCCTTCGCCAGTTTTTCAAGCTGCGAGGCATCAGGCTTAACTGGGGTAGCATCCTGTTGCTGAGCGGAAGTTTCGCTCTTCGCCACCGGTTTTGGTTTGTCGTTATTGTCACAGCCCGCAAGTGCCAAAGCAGCCATTAGCGTTGCTGCCAGTCCTACCAGACGAATTGATCTCATTTTTATCCCTGGCCGATTGGGCCCATTAAATCACCAAGTTCTACAACTATTATGCGGGTTCATCAGAAAAACGAAAGTATCCAAATTCGGCATTGCGTACTCGCTCGCAAAGGGAAGCTGGCATCGTGCAACGGTTTCATCAGCGTGTCGTTTCAAAGTGCAAGCGCGATCACAACCTGAAAGGTTATATGTTACCTTGTGAGTCATTTGTTTTTAAAACAATAGGATAGATGGATGAAGTGCCTTTTTTCTTGCTACATTTCTGGCTGAGTCGCTGCCTCAACGCGGTGTTTAGCCAAAGTAATAATAAGAGACTGCTAAATGAAAAGTGCCGTTAATGCCCTACAAAACTTCGGAAAATCGCTCTACGGCCCAGTACTTATTTTACCCATCGTCGGTTTATTTATCGCGTTTGGTAATGTATTGGGCAATGGAAACCTGGCCGAGTACTTACCGTTCCTCGGTCACTCTTCTATTCAGCATACGGGTGTGCTGATCGCTAAATCTGCCGTTTCGGTACTGGCAAACCTGGCTCTGGTGTTTGGCGTTGGGATCCCAATTGGCCTTGCTGCAAAAGACAAAGGATATGCAGCATTGATTGGCCTGGTCACTTTTATCGTCTTCATTAATGCGATGAATGTAACGTTGCAATTGCAGGGCGAATTAGCACCTGCCGACCAAATGCGGGCCGCTGGGCAAAGCATGGTTTTAGGTGTGCAAGTGCTTGAGATGGGTGTTTTTGCCGGGATACTGACCGGGGCGCTTTCAGGATATCTGTACAACCGCTATTCCAGCGTACAGTTTTCTGGCGCGATGGCCATTTACTCCGGCCACTGTTTTGTCGCCATTATTATGCTGCCGGTTTCAATGTTGCTTGGCGTGGTGATGAGCGAACTCTGGCCATTTGCTCAGCATGGTATCAGCGCACTGGCGCTGGCGATTAAAGGTGCCGGGGCATTTGGCGTTGCTATCTACGGTTTCCTGGAACGTATTCTGGTGCCAACGGGTCTACATCACCTTGTTTATACCCCATTCCTGTATACCGAATTAGGGGGGACTGCCGATGTTTGCGGCAGCGTTTACCAGGGCGCGCGCAATATTTACTTCGCAGAAATGGCATGTCCGAGCGTCCATCAACTTAGCAGCACCGTTGTTTGGGATGCTCGCGGCATAAGCAAAATGTTCGGCCTCCCTGCTGCGGCTCTTGCGATGTATATGACGGCGAAACCTGAGCGCAAAGCAGCAGCCAAAGCCATTCTCATCCCGGCAGCCCTGACATCCATGCTGGTTGGTGTTACGGAGCCACTGGAGTTTTCCTTCCTGTTTGTCGCCCCACTGCTGTTCGGAGTGCATGCGGTACTGACTGGTATTGGCATGATGCTGTTCTATCTGCTGGGCGTTCACGCCATCGGTGCCAACGGAATTATCGATTTCATTCTCTATAACCTGCCGCTTGGCACCGAGAAATCCAACTGGCCGATGTACATCGCGGTCGGGCTGGTGATGTCGGTTATCTATTTCCTGGTGTTCCGTTTCCTGATTCGCCGTTTCGATATGAAAACGCCGGGGCGCGAGAGTGATGACCAGGAGACAAAACTGTATAGCAAACAAGAGTATCAAGCCAAAGGCAGCAACGATGGCTTGGGTGAAGCGATTATCGAAGGCCTCGGTGGCCGGGCCAATATTGAAGTGGTCGACAACTGTTACACCCGCTTGCGAGTCACGGTGCGCGATGTGTCAGTTATCGACGAACCCCGCCTGAAATCAACGGGTGCGAAAGGGGTCATTAAACAAGGTAATAACGTTCAGGTGGTCTACGGGCTGCATGTCAAAAAAATGCGTGAAGCAGTAGAGACATTTCTCTAAAGGAGTCAATGATGTTTAACCCCCCATTTATTTTGTCCATTGCCGGTGGCGGTAGTACTTACACGCCTGGCATTGTTAAAAGCCTGATGGTGCGCCTGGCCGATTTCCCGTTAGCTGAAATTCGCCTTTACGATATTGATGGCGAGCGCCAGTCGGTCATTGCTCCGGTGGTTGAGAAAGTCATTCGCGACCATAGCCAAAGCATAAAATTCACCGTAACTACTGACCCGGAAGTTGCCTTTAGTGGTGCCCATTTTGTCTTCGCACAAATGCGCGTCGGGCAATATAAGATGCGTGAGCAGGATGAAAAAATCCCTCTACGCCATGGTGTGGTTGGGCAAGAAACCTGCGGGCCAGGCGGCCTGGCATATGGCCTGCGCACCATTTTGCCTATGGTCGAGTTATGTGATTTTGTTGAGCGTTACGCCCATCAAAAAGCGTGGATTGTGAACTATTCCAACCCGGCGGCAATTGTTGCTGAAGGGGTTCGTCGTCTGCGCCCGAAAGCTCGCGTGTTAAATATTTGCGATATGCCGGTAGCGGCAATGCGCAATATGGGTGCCATTCTTGGGGTTGATCGCCACAAGCTGGAAGTCGATTACTTCGGCCTGAACCATTTCGGCTGGTTTACCCGCGTGCTGGTTGATGGCGAAGACCGCCTGCCGGAGCTGCGCCGCCATATCGCTAAGTTTGGCCTACTGACAGAAGATGCCGCACAAACCGATCCGCAACATTCCGACCCGTCATGGGTGAAAACCTGGCGTCACATTAAGCCGATTATGGACCATTTCCCGGAATATCTGCCGAACCCGTATTTGCAGTATTACCTAATGCCAAACGACATCGTTGAGCACCAAAACCCTGATTACACTCGTGCCAACGAAGTGATGGATGGGCGCGAGAAGAAGCTGTTTGCAGCGGCGGATGAATACAAAAAAACCGGGATTTTGCCGGACGCATTCCATGTTGGCGTACACGGTGCCTTTATTGTTGATGTCGCTTGTTCACTGGCCTTTGATTTGCGCCAGCGTCACCTGGTGATTGTGGAAAACAAAGGGGCGATTGCCAACCTGCCGTATGACGCAATGGTTGAAGTCCCGGCTTATATCACTTCCGAAGGGCCAGAACCGGTACGCATGGGTGCGGTTCCACTGTTCCATCAGACATTATTGATGCAGCAGCTAGCTTCAGAACAATTGCTGGTCGAAGCCACTATCGAAGGCAGTTATGAAAAGGCATTGCAGGCGTTTACGCTCAACCGCAGCGTGCCTACTATGCAACATGCAAAAGCGATTCTCGACGATATGATTGAAGCTAATCGCGATTACTGGCCGCAACTGCAACAGGCCTGGAAAGATGGCGAGGCTGTGAAATAGTTTTGCAATAAATACGAGGCACCTCGCGCACCTGGACATGGTTGCTTGTCGGTTTGGTGAAAAACACCGACAATCCGAGAGTAAATAACGATTCGGAGGCAACCATGTCCACCACTTTCTTCGTTGCGGGCGACTGGCTCGCAGAACATATTAATGATGAGAACATCCAGATTATTGATGCTCGTATGGCACCAGCTGGTCAGGAACATTTACGTGATATGCAGGCTGAGTACCGTGCCGGCCATCTGCCTGGCGCAGTATTTTTCGATATCGAAGCCCTTTCCGACCACACCAGCCCTTTACCACATATGATGCCGCGTGCTGAAGCCTTTGCTGTCGCCATGCGAGAGCTGGGTATCAGTAGTGATAAACATCTGGTTGTTTACGATGAAGGCAACCTGTTCTCCGCACCGCGAGCATGGTGGATGCTGCGTACTTTCGGCGTTGAAAGTGTGTCGATTCTGGCTGGTGGCCTGGCCGACTGGCAGCGTGAAGAACTGCCTCTACAGCAAGGTGATGTTGAATTGCCGGAAGGCGATTTCGACGTGAATTTCGATCCAATGGTGATTAAGCGCCTGACCGATGTTCTGCTGGTTAGCCATGAAGGCACTGCGCAGATTGTTGATGCTCGCCCTGCTCCACGTTTTAACGCACAAGCGGATGAACCTCGTCCTGGTTTAAGGCGTGGGCATATTCCAGGTGCGCTGAACGTACCCTGGGGCGATCTGGTAGAAAATGGTCAGTTGAAAACTACCGATGAACTGAGTGAAATCTTTACCCGCCAGGGCGTGAGCTTTGATAAACCGATTATCGCCAGTTGCGGTTCAGGCGTAACAGCAGCAGTGGTGGTATTGGCGCTAACCACGCTTGGCGTTAACGGTGTTTCATTGTACGACGGCTCCTGGAGTGAATGGGGAGCACGACCGGATTTACCCGTCGAACCTGCTCAAGCACAGTAATGGACAACCGACTGGCAGGTCTTCTTGAGCGCGGGGAATCTTTAACCCGCGCTGAATACCGCGTTCTCTCGCACGTGACAAACCACCCATTGCTGGTAGGTAATATCACGGTGCGGGAACTTGCTCAGGTGACTTTTGTTTCCAGCGCCACCATTATGCGACTGTGCCAGAAGCTCGGATTTAGCGGTTACAGCGAGTTTATCTGGCATTGTAAGCAGCTACTTTCCAGCACTCCGCATATTGCTAACCAACCTGCTCAGTCCACCAGCGAACTGCCGGTTTTATTTGATCAGTTTGTCGATAATTACCGCCAGACTTTCCGTTGGGTCACGCCTGAACTGATGGCGGAGTTTGCGACATTACTGCGGGAAAAAGAGAGTTTCTTTTTGTACGGAGCCGGGTTTTCTTATTTATTCGCGGAATACCTGACCAAGAAACTTCAGGTGTTGGGGAAAACGGCGTTTATTTCCGGGCCGGGCGACAGTCGGGGCATCTTTTTAAGTAACGCCTCAAAGTATCAGGTGTTTATCGCCATTTCTCGCAGCGGTGAAACAGAGCAAGTATTGGATAAGGCGCGGGTCGCGCAAAATGTGGGGATGTCGATTGTGGCGTTCACGCGAGCATCGCCAAACAGTTTATCCGAACTGGCTGATGTGCATTTTCCGCTGTATGACGAGGCAATCCACTATGCGGCAGAGGCCGCCGGGATCACCTCATTTGAGTCGAATCTGGTGATGCTGATTGATTTATTGCTGTTGCAGGCAACAGCATAAAAAATCAGATAATCCGGTTGGTTTTAAAATCACGCAGGAAACTGCCCCAACGGCGTTCATAGAAAGGTGTAATGTGCGCCATCATAAAGTGGCTGATGCCCTTCTCACCTTCCGCCACCAGGCAAATATCGACTGGCTCGTCGCCCGGTAAGGTGTCCGTTGCAACACTTCCCGCCTGGCGAATAATCGCGTCGATATCACCTTCAGCTTCAATACCAATCAGCAGGTTCGGTTGTTCATCTGCATGTTCTTTAATCGAGCAGATAAACGCACGCTTCACGGTTTTCAGGTTTTTAAACAGCGTGGTCAGGGAGTCGACCATTTGTGCCGGTGGCTCAGCCACTTCGGAAAGCAGCAAAGATGTCCCGCCATCCAGCACTTCCTGCTGAGTTAAAGGGTCACTTTCATCGCTTATCAAATGAGTGATTTCACGCGGGGTAAATTCTTTACCGGTGGGCAGTTTTGCATTCAGAAACAGTGTCGCGCCCTGCGTCATTTCAAACAGAGTGCGCACTGGCATCACGACAAATGCCTGTTCGTGGCTTATCGCCTGTTGCAACGCTTCAACGGAGGTGAAGAACGGAATGACGGATGTGCCGTCATCTTTTTCCCAGTGCTGCAATTCGACTGCACTATCGGCGTCAATAGCTTCGCCTTCAGCGGCGGTACCCGGTACCCAAACGGTGGATTCCAGTAACACGCGGAAGAATGCCGGGCGGTGAGCGGGTTCCGTGGCGGCCTGCTCAAGCAGCGTTTCGAGTTCGTTTTTTGCTTCTGACATGGTAATTCCAGGGGAAAACAGAATGAGAATTTGTTGGGTAGATAAATGAAGTGCCATCCACCGCTCGCTTACCAGCAATATGGTGGATGTCGCTTCGCTAATCCACCCTACAACTGCTTTCATTACCTTCGTATGTCGGATTAGCGTTAGCGACATCCGACATTAACTTGAGGTAACGTTACTTTCCAGTCAACAAATTCGCAATCGCGCGTACACCAATGCCTGTTGCGCCAGCGGACCACTGCTCAACCGCACCTTTACGGTAAGTAGCAGAGCAGTCAATGTGCAGCCAACCTTCATGATAGTTTTCCACGAAGTGGGACAAGAAGCCTGCCGCCGTGCTGGCACCTGCTGGGAAGGACGCGTTTGAAGTGTTGTTCAGCTCGGCAAAGTTAGATGGCAACTGGTTGCGGTGGAATTCAGCCAGCGGCAAACGCCAGAATGGCTCGTTTTCTGCCGCAGCGCTTTCCATCAAACGGTTGACCAGCCCGTCGTCAAAGCTGAACAGCGCGTGGTAATCATTACCCAACGCGGTTTTCGCCGCACCCGTTAAGGTTGCGCAGTCGATGATCAATTCTGGTTTTTGCGCACAAGCGTCAATCAGACCATCAGCCAGCACCAGGCGGCCTTCTGCGTCGGTATTCATGATTTCAACGGTTTTGCCGTTGCGATATTTAATGATGTCGCCCAGTTTGAAGGCGTTACCGCTCACCAGGTTGTCTGCGCAGCACAGGTACAGTTTCACGCGCTTATCGAGACCGCGAGTGATTGCAAATGCCAGTGCACCGGTAATGGTGGCAGCGCCGCCCATATCGGACTTCATGGAATCCATGAATGCACTTTGCTTCATGCTGTAGCCGCCGGAATCGAAAGTGATACCTTTACCGACCAGGCAGGCATAAACCGGTGCATCCGGGTTGCCAGTTGGGTTGTAATCCAGCGCCAGTAACACAGGTGGGCGCTCGGAACCGCGGCCAACAGTATGGATACCCATATAGTTCTGCTCGCGCAGATCTTCGCCTTTGGTGATGCGGTAAGAAACATTATCGCAAGCCACGTCACACAGCAGGTCAACGGCGCGGGAAGCCAGTTGCTCCGGGCCGAGCTCTTCAGCAGGCGTGTTAATGGTGTGGCGCACCCAGTCGATGATTTTCAGGCGGTTATTCAGCTCTTTTTGCTCGGCTTCGCCAAGCACAGCCCAGTCAACTTTGCGCGTGCCTTTCGGTGCACGGTAACCCAGCCAGAATGCCCAGCTCTTTTCGACATCCCAGCCATCACCTGCCAGCTGTACGTGTTTCAGGCCCTGGCCGTCAATTTTACGTGCCGCACGTTGGATTAGCCCCAGGTCATCTTTGCCTGTCAGGTGCAGGGTAATTCCTTCGTCATTAATACTGTAAGCGGCTTTTTCGCCCCAACGCGCATCGGCAGGCGAGGTGGATAGCGTGATTTTCATGGCTTCTGACATTTTCTTTTCCTTATACTTTTCAGCTCATGCTTCATATAAAAACGGGCCGCCTGAGGCAGCCCGCTTGGTTCAATTAGTCAGTCTCATCTAACCAGACTAACAGAATCGCTTCCAGAATTTTTTCATTGGATGCGCCTGGATCGTCATCAAAATCTTCCAAATCGCAGATCCACTGGTGCAGATCGGTAAAACGCACCGTTTTTGGATCAAGATCCGGGCGGCTGTCGTACAGCGCTTCGCCAATTTCGCGGCTATCGGTCCATTTCAGTCCCATAAGCTACTCCTGTTAGTGCTCACGTGCATGGTTGATGGTGTAACGTGGCATTTCAACAACCAGGTCTTCATCAGTCACGCGAGCCTGGCAGCTTAAGCGACTTTCAGGCTCGAGGCCCCAGGCCTTGTCCAGCATGTCGTCTTCATCTTCCGTGCTTTCAGCAAGGGAGTCGAAGCCTTCACGCACGACACAGTGGCAAGTGGTGCAGGCACAGGATTTTTCACAGGCGTGTTCAATCTCGATGCCGTTGCGCAGTGCAACGTCAAGAATGGTTTCACCGACATTCGCTTCCAAAACTGCACCATCTGGACACAAATCCTGATGAGGCAGAAAAACAATCTTTGGCATGTTAAACCTCGTCCACGGAGTGGCCTTTCAGCGCCTTACGGATTGATTCATCCATACGACGTGCGGCGAAATCCTGTGTTTGTTTGTCTACGTTTTTAATGGCTTGTTCAATAGCATCGGTGTCATCGCCCGCTGCAGCAGCACTTAACGCCGCAACCGCTGAGTCAATTTCCGCTCGCTCATGAGCGCTTAATAGCGCGGCATCGCTGGTTAATGCACCCTGCAGGCTTTCCAGAACCCGGGCTGCATCGACTTTTTGCTCTGCAAGCATGCGCGCTTTCACATCATGCTCGGCATAGCTCATGGAGTCCTGAATCATGCTGGCGATTTCGCCATCACTCAGGCCATAAGAAGGTTTCACCTGGATTGATGCTTCAACGCCGGTGGATTTCTCCATCGCGGTGACGCTCAGTAAGCCGTCAGCATCCACCTGGAAGGTGACGCGAATATGCGCCCCACCCGCTGGCATCGCAGGTATTCCGCGCAGCGCAAAACGAGCCAGTGAACGGCAATCTTGTACCAGTTCGCGCTCGCCCTGTAACACCTGAATCGACATCGCCGTCTGGCCGTCTTTGAAGGTCGTAAAGTCCTGCGCACGCGCCACTGGAATGGTGGTATTACGTGGAATGACTTTCTCTACCAGGCCGCCCATGGTTTCGAGGCCAAGCGACAGTGGAATCACATCCAGCAACAGCATTTCGCTGTCTGGCTTATTACCCACCAGTATATCCGCCTGAATTGCCGCACCAATGGCGACAACTTTGTCCGGGTCGATGGAAGTCAGCGGCGTGCGGCCAAAGAATTCGCCAACACGTTCACGCACTAATGGTACGCGAGTTGAACCGCCAACCATGACCACTTCCAGCACTTCATCTGCTTCCACGCCTGCGTCTTTGAGCGCACGGCGGCAAGCCAGTAAAGTACGTTTAACCAGCGCTGCAATCAGCTCGTTAAACTGCTCGCGCGTCACAGTGCCTGTCCAGCCTGCGACTTCAACCGTCGCGGTTTCGGCATCGCTCAGGGCGATCTTCGCAGCAATGGCGGCGTCGAGTAACTGGCGCTGCACTCGGTTGTCGCTGCGATCAGCCACACCGGCTTGCTCACGCAACCAGTCAGCCAGCAGATGGTCGAAATCATCGCCGCCCAGCGCGGAATCGCCGCCGGTTGCCAGCACTTCAAACACACCACGGCTTAAACGCAGAATAGATATATCAAAAGTACCGCCGCCCAAATCATAGACCGCGATAACGCCTTCTTTGCCAGAATCCAGGCCGTAGGCGATAGCCGCTGCGGTCGGTTCGTTAAGCAGGCGCAACACATGCAGGCCAGCCAGACGCGCAGCGTCTTTGGTGCCCTGGCGTTGTGCATCGTCGAAATAAGCAGGAACGGTAATCACCACGCCATCAAGTTCACCTTCTAACGCTTCGGTTGCGCGAGCGGAAAGTGCTTTAAGGATGTCGGATGAAATACGAATAGGGTTCAGCAGCCCGGCCGGGGTATCTAACATCGGCAGGCCGTTTTCACTCGCTTTGAATGAATAAGGCAGATGCGGGTAACGCGCCTGGATATCGGCAAGCGAACGGCCCATCAGACGTTTTACGGAGCTGATGGTGTTTGCCGGATCTGTTGCGGCTTGCGCACGCGCGTCCCAGCCCACATTCAGGCCTTGTTGCTGGTAGTGCACCACCGAAGGTAACAGGTGACGCCCTTCATGGTCAGGCAGCGTTTCAGCTTGCCCGCTACGAACAGTTGCAACCAGTGAATTCGTGGTGCCTAAGTCGATACCCGCCGCAAGCTTACGCTGATGGGGTGCCGCACTCAGGCCCGGCTCACTAATTTGTAATAACGCCATATTGAGCTTCCAGTTAAAAATCGAGCAGCTTTTCTTCGAGTTGTTCTATTTGGCTGCGCAGTTTATCGAGAAAACGCAGTTTACGCACAGTATCCGCCGCCTGCGTCCAGTCCTGATTATCCAACTGCTCTACCATCAAAGCCATGCGGGTTTTCACCATCGCATTAACATTGGCGCGGAAGGATTCCAGGCGGTCGCTATCTTTGGCGTGCTCGATATTATCAAGCTCTTCGCGCAATTCGAGTTGTTCCATCAAAAACGCGGTGTCACGCACGGTATGCTGTTCGTTCGCCAGATCAAAACCGTTGAGGGAGAGGATGTACTCTGCGCGCGGCAATGGATGACGCAGTGTTTGCCATGCCTGATTGATGGTCGCCGACTGTTGCACCGCCAGCAGAATTTCTGCCTGGGGGCGACTGGCGTATTTATCAGGATGGAACTGGCGTTGCAGCTCCTGGTAACGGGTAGCCAACAGCTCAGTGTTAAGGGCAAATTCTGGCGGTAACCCAAAGAGGGTAAAGTAATCCATAACAGACTCGGGGTTTCATAGTAGAGCGTGATACCCCGTACAACTTGCGCTACACGGGGTATTTGCGAGTATCAGACGTGGAAGCTTTCACCGCAGCCACACTCATCTTTCACGTTAGGGTTAGTAAATTTAAACCCTTCGTTAAGACCTTCTTTGACGAAGTCGAGCTCGGTACCGTCTAAAAATTGCAGGCTTTTACCATCGACGACCACTTTCACGCCTTTGTCTTCGAACACGGTGTCTTCTGCCATCGGTGCGTCAACAAATTCAAGAACATAAGCCATACCAGAACAGCCAGAAGTACGAACGCCTAAACGCAGACCAAAACCTTTACCGCGGTTAGCTAAAAAGGCATTCACACGATCGGCAGCGCTGTGGCTAAGGGTAATCGACATACAACAACCTCAATCAATTTTTCTTCATTCTTCGAGCCGCAGGGTGTTGGCTACTCTCACTCACTCCAGTCACTTACTTTAGTAAGCTCCTGGAGATTCATAAGCTTGCCGCCTGGCTGCAACTCAAATTATTTTGAAAAAGACTCAACAATAATTATTTAGCTTCACGCTTGCTTTTGTAATCCGCGATAGCCGCTTTGATAGCGTCTTCTGCAAGGATTGAGCAGTGAATCTTCACCGGTGGCAGTTCGAGTTCTTCTGCGATGTCGGTGTTTTTGATTGCCTGCGCTTCATCCAGAGATTTACCTTTGACCCATTCGGTCACCAGCGAGCTGGAAGCGATGGCAGAGCCACAGCCATAGGTCTTAAAGCGTGCGTCTTCAATAATACCTTCATTGTTAACTTTGATCTGCAACTTCATCACGTCTCCGCAGGCTGGTGCACCCACCATGCCGGAACCGACGTTGTCATCGCTATTATCAAAAGAACCAACGTTGCGTGGGTTTTCGTAGTGATCGATTACTTTTTCGCTGTAAGCCATTTTTAATTTTCCTGAATCCGATATCGACGTTCGAAGCGAACGATTAGTGATGAGCCCATTCGATGGAGTTAATATCCACGCCCTGCTTAAACATGTCCCACAGTGGAGAAAGTTCGCGCAGACGGCCAATGGACTTACGTACCAGTTCGATGGTGTAGTCGATCTCTTCTTCAGTTGTAAAACGACCCAAAGAGAAACGGATAGAGCTGTGAGCCAGTTCGTCGGTCATGCCCAGTGCGCGCAGCACGTAGGATGGCTCGAGACTTGCTGATGTACAGGCAGAACCAGAAGAAACCGCGAGGTCTTTGAGCGCCATAATCAGTGACTCACCTTCAACGTAGTTAAAGCTCACGTTGAGGATAGTTGGCACGCCATTTTCCAGGTCGCCATTCAGATAGACTTCTTCCATATCTTTCACGCCGTTCCACAAACGGTTACGCAGCGTGCGCAGACGGGACATCTCTGTCTCCATCTCTTCTTTCGCGATACGGTAAGCTTCGCCCATGCCAGCAATCTGGTGAACAGGCAGAGTACCAGAACGCATACCGCGCTCGTGACCGCCACCGTGTACCTGAGCTTCGATACGAATACGTGGTTTACGGCGAACATACAGCGCGCCGATGCCTTTAGGGCCATAAATTTTGTGACCAGAGAACGACATCAGGTCAACTTTCAGGGTGCTCAAGTCGATAGGCAGTTTGCCCACGCTCTGAGTCGCATCAACGTGATAGATAATGCCACGTGCACGGCACATTTCGCCGATTGCCGCGATATCTTGCACCACGCCGATTTCATTGTTCACGTGCATGATAGAAACCAGAATGGTGTCGTCACGCATCGCTGCTTCCAGCACGCTCAGGTCAACGATACCGTTGCTCTGTGGTGCCAGATAAGTCACTTCAAAACCTTCACGCTCAAGCTGACGACAGGTGTCCAGCACAGCTTTGTGTTCGGTTTTAACGGTGATGATGTGCTTGCCTTTCTTCTGATAGAAGTTAGCCGCACCTTTGATAGCGAGGTTATCAGATTCAGTTGCACCGGAGGTAAAGACGATTTCACGCGGGTCTGCACCAACCAGTTCAGCGATTTGGTTACGGGCGATATCAACAGCTTCTTCCGCCTGCCAACCGAAACGGTGAGAACGAGAAGCCGGGTTACCGAAGGTTCCGTCCATAGTCAAAAACTGCATCATTTTCTGCGCAACACGCGGGTCAACCGGCGTAGTCGCAGAGTAATCGAGATAAATCGGTAATTTCATTGCTCTTAAACTCCGTACATCACTCAATGCAATGAATCAGGCAACTGGCTGAATGAACGACCTTTTTGACGGGGTGTGACACCCCGGCCTGATTCTGAAATCTATTTTATTTTTGCCCTAAATAGATCGTGTTGCAGCAAGGCGGCAAACTTGAGAGTCCCCAGGAGCTTACATCAAGTAAGTGACTGGGGTGAACAAGTGCGGCCAACACAATTGCAACCCGAAATATGACGGGTAAATTAGGCGCGCAGTTTGACGTCGATCGCGTCTTGAGAGCGCGTACTGCGAAGGTTTTCATTTTGCTGACGGCCAGAGACGTCCAGCACTTCCTGGTTATTCACCAGTTCACCCAAGGTGATGTTATTCAGAAAACCAGTTAGGCGGTCACTCAGATCGCGCCACAGTGCGTGAGTCAGGCATTTATCGCCGCCCTGACAACCGCCTTTGCCCGCGCAACGCGTGGCATCAACAGATTCATCTACAGCACTGATAACTTCGCCAACTGCGATGCTATTTGCTTCTTTACCCAGCAGATAACCACCGCCTGGACCACGTACGCTGGCAACCAGGCCATTTTTACGCAGACGGGAGAATAACTGCTCCAGGTAGGAGAGAGAGATTCCCTGACGTTCAGAAATATCAGCCAACGGTACCGGGCCTGATTCGGAGTTCAACGCAACGTCAAGCATTGCGGTCACGGCATAACGTCCTTTCGATGTCAGTCTCATGTCTTACTTAACCTCAAATCGCCCCTCGAACCGGGGGTTTTTTATAAATGTGATTGTCACATAGCAGGTCGCAAGTCTGACATTCCCGAGTAAATTGGTCAACTATTTAACCTAGTAATTTACTCAAGTATTATTTGCCGGATTTTTTCTCGTTATCAATAGAAGAAAGCATGCCGCGCAGAATGTTAAGTTCTTGAGTTTCCGGGCGTGCACGGTTATATAAGCGGCGTAATTTGCTCATAATCTGGCCCGGATGACTGGTGCGAATAAAGCCGGTTTTCAGCAATACTTGCTCCAGGTGAACGTAAAAACGCTCGAGATCGTCAGCCGATGGATACTGAGTCTGGTCCTCAACAACGACCGCTTCTTTGCCTTCTTCTTGCGTAGCAAGCCAGGCGATGCGTACTTCATAAGCGAGGATTTGCACGGCCATAGCCAGGTTCAGCGAGCTGTATTCTGGATTTGCCTGAATCGCAACGTGGTAATGGCATTTCTGCAATTCGTCATTGGTCAAGCCAACACGTTCACGGCCAAACACAATCGCCACTGGCGCATCTTGCGCTTCAGAAATGGTCTTTAGACCACATTCGCGTGGGTCGAGCATAGGCCATGGCAGCGTGCGTGAACGAGCGCTCGTTCCTACCACCAGACTACAACCCGCCAGGGCTTCATCCAGCGTATCGACAATTTTCGCTTCGCCAATAACATCACTGGCACCCGCAGCGAGCGCGATTGCCTGAGAGTCAGGTTTCACCAGTGGATTAACCAACCACAGATTTGTCAGCCCCATGGTTTTCATTGCACGGGCTACGGAGCCCATGTTGCCGGTGTGGGAGGTTTCAACCAGCACTATACGTACGTTTTGCAGCATCGTTGACTCATAGCCTGAAAAGATTATCGCGATATCCTATCATAACCCTGGGACATATTCCGAACGCTCTGCTATACTCCGCCGCGTTTTCCCGTTCTTTAACATCCAGAGAGAGACCGATGCATCCGATGCTCACCATCGCCGTGCGCGCTGCGCGCAAGGCGGGCAATTTAATTGTCAAGAACTACGAAACCCCTGACGCTGTAGAAGCGAGTCAAAAAGGGAGCAACGATTTTGTGACTAACGTAGATAGAGACGCCGAGCGTCTGATTATCGAAATTATCCGCAAATCCTACCCGCAACACACCATTATCGCTGAAGAATCAGGCGAACTGGCGGGTACCGAGCAGGATGTGCAATGGGTTATCGATCCTCTGGATGGCACTTCAAACTTCATCAAACGTTTGCCACACTTCTCTGTATCTATCGCTGTCCGTGTTAAGGGCCGCACCGAAGTTGCTGTTGTTTATGACCCAATGCGTAATGAGCTGTTCACAGCCGTTCGTGGTCAAGGCGCACAGCTGAACGGTTACCGTCTGCGCGGCAGCAATGCACGTGACCTCGATGGCACCATTCTGGCAACTGGCTTCCCGTTCAAACTGAAGCAACACGCTACTCCTTATATGAACATCGTGACCAAACTGTTCACGCAGTGTGCTGACTTCCGTCGCACCGGTTCTGCTGCTCTGGATCTGGCATACGTTGCGGCTGGCCGTGTTGATGGTTTCTTCGAGATTGGCCTGAAACCTTGGGATTTCGCAGCAGGTGAACTGATTGCTCGCGAATCTGGTAGCCTGGTATGTGATTTCACCGGCGGCCACAACTACCTGACCAGCGGCAACATCGTTGCAGGTAACCCACGTGTTGTTAAAGCGATGCTGGCAGCAATGCGTGATGAACTGAGCGAAGCGCTGAAGCGTTAATCTCAGAAAATGCCTTCCCATCGGGAAGGCATTCAATTAAAACGGTCGAATCCCACGCATTACCGGTTGAGCACTCAGCCACATCACCACTGCTGCTAATACTAAAATTCCACCACCTGCAAATGCCAGCGTCGCCCAGGCGACTTGCCGCCATAAAACCGGTGCTCTATTACCGCTAATGCGTACCGCAAGCTGACGGAATCCGTGGACTAAAAAGGCCAGGCCAGAAATGGTAATAGATGTGCCTGCAGCCATCGCAAGCGTCGACAACACTCCCCAGCTATACACGCCAATCACTTTGCTAAACAGCAGCACCATAATTGCCCCAGAGCATGGGCGCATGCCCATGGATAAAACAATCATCATTCGGGCACGCCAGTCTTCTCCTGCTGCAAGCTGTTGCTGCGTGGGTAAATGCTGATGGCCACAGCCACATTTTTCATCATGTACATGATGAGGCGTGAATGAAGTGAAACGCTTCGGTTTTCGCAGCACACGTTGCAATTTACGTAGGGCCCGACCGCACAACATCACACCTAAAACACCCACCAGTAAATAGCTTCCCTTCTCGAGCCAAAAACTGCTCATATGCAATTGGCGCGAAGGCAGAGCCAGAATCCCCAGCACTATCGTTACCAACCCAATCGCCACTAATCCTTGCAATAAAGATGCTGCAAACGTCAATTTAAGGCTGCTTTTCAAGCGCGAAGGATGTGTCGCAAGCCATGTCGTAATAACTATTTTCCCATGACCTGGCCCCAATGCGTGAAGCACACCGTAAACAAAACTAAATGACAGCAATGACCAACCCGCCCGCGCCGGGTTCTCGGCAACCTCACGCAGGAGTGTGCTCATTTGCTGGTTAATCGATTTCTGCCACATCGCACTGTCGATGAGGAGTTGTGGCCAGTAATGCCAGAGGCTGTAAAGTGCTCCAGCACAAACCAGCAGGAAAAATGCCAGCGGCCAAAGCTGAAGCCAGTGGCGTGAATGGGGTTTAGCTGAAGGCATTACTGACATTGCAATATCACCTGTTGAGCAAACTGTTTACCCAGTTCCATATCTTCGGGAGGCGCATCGGCTTTATCCAGCGATTGTGCGAAGGCCAGCGTATCTTCGTTCGGCTGCGGGGTTTTCACTGAGATTTTGCAAAGTGAGGCTAATGTTTTCGGCAATTTGGCATCACTGGAGTTGTCGTAACTCATATCGACAAAATAGGTCGGGTCGAATGTCGCAATCTGATACGTCTGCCCCTTCAATGGCTGCGGGTGTGCCAGAGGTAAAACAAAGGTCAACACGGCCTGATGCCCTACCCGCGCAAGCCCGTACTCGGGTGGCAAATTGTTAAACGTCACTTTTTTGCCGTTATGCCAGAATTCAGTGAAGTAATGTTGCCCTAAAATATTGGCCATCACTTCGGCGGCAAGCTTCTTCCACACCGGCGAGTCAGGTTTGGCATTACCTGCGTCATACAGTAGATCTGCTGAAGTGATTTCATCCATCGTCCACTGCATTTTAAGACCAGTAAGCTGGTCATTTTCGGTCATCACCGTGGTCACGAGAGTGATAAAACTGTGCGGATGAGCCGAAGCCACTGGGCTAAAAAGTGCAGAAATTAAGGTAAAAAACGCAATTCTGTTACACATTTTCCTGCTCATTATTCTCTCGAGATTATAATTCTGTGAGCCAGTCAGAATTCCGTAATTAAAAAGCTCAAATGTGGCTCTCTACGACAAAAGGTTTAGCTACTCTTAGCATTAATTACTTTGACTCGGTTATGCGGATGATGACACTGCTCTCCCCACCACCATCTGTACTCTCTAGTCCGCAGCGCCGCTGCCACCTGCTTTTGTTGCTTTACTTACCGGGCCAAACCGTCACTCCAGAGATCCTCGCAAGGCTCAACGGGGTCGATGACATCAAAGCCCTGCAAGATATAGCCGACACCGGCGATGAAATCCAGCGCTATCACCGGCTGAGGCTTATCACACAACAGGACGGCAGCTATCGGATTGAGGGCACGCCTCTGGACTGCCGCCTGTGCTTATTGCATTGGTTACGCCGCGCGTTGCGATTATGCCCGCACTTTGTGCAGCAGCATTTTACGCCAGCACTCAAAACCCAGCTTAAACAGCAAGGGGTTCTGACAGCATTGTATGACGAGAAAAACCTCCAGGCGTTGATAGGCCTCTGCGAACGGCGCTTACAGCGCCAGTTTGACAGCCGCGATGTGCAATTTTTAACGCTGTTTTTGCAGTACTGTTTGCACCAGCACCATGCTGGGATCACGCCAGAATTCACTGAGCAGCAACGCGCGTGGACACAGATTCGCCCGGAGTTTGTGGCAGCACTTGAGATTGCCCGCCATTGGAAGCGCCGCGTGCTGCAATCAGCCAACGAAAACGAGCAGTTATTCCTGGCGCTTTTATTCCAGTTACTCCGCACTCCCGACCCAATTCGTGACAATCATGAGCAAGATTTACGCTTACGCTCGGCCATTTTCGGAATGATTGCGCGCTTTCGCGAGCTGGCGGGTATGTCCTTTAGCGATGAACAAGGCCTGAGCGACCAACTCTACATTCATCTTGCTCAGGCATTGGATCGTTGCCAGTTCGGTATTGGGATTGATAACAGCCTACCGGAAGAAATAACCCGCCTTTATCCACGCTTGATGCGCACCACGCGTGAAGCGTTCAATGATTTTGAAAACCATTTTGAAATGCGTTTTTCAGATGAAGAAGTTGGACTAGTGGCGGTGATATTCGGAGCGTGGTTAATGCAGGAAAATGACCTGCATGAAAAGCAGGTTTTGCTGCTTACTGGCAACAACATTGAACTTGAACAGAGTATTGAACAGCAGTTGCGCGAGCTCACGTTACTGCCGCTAAATATTAAACACCTGACGATTCACAGTTACCAAAAAGAGGGGGCACCGAAAGAAGTGGTGTTGGTGATTACACCCTATTCCACCACCTTACCACTTTACTCACCGCCACTGATTCACGTAACGCTGCCGCTGGGTGAACACCAGCAGCAGCAGATCCGTAAGATTATTGAGTGTTAACGCAATATGAGACTGGGCGTGGCCGAATGAACAATGCAGGAACGGCCACCAACGCCATAATCCAGAACACCCCACCCTGCATATGCTGGTAAAGGTAGCCAGAGAACATGGTCATAATGGCGATACCACCGCCCATCGCCACCGCGGAATAGACGGCTTGTAAACGGATAACTTCATTGCCCTCGCGAGCCGAGATATAACGCATCGCCGCGAGGTGGCACACAGTGAAGCTGCCGCAGTGAAGGATTTGCGCAGCAATCAGCCACGGCAAATCGGTGGTGTACGCCATCAGGCTCCAGCGCAAAATCCCCGTCACACCAGAAAGCAGCAGTAAGTCACGTGCACTCCAGTTGCGGAACAGCTTGTTGCTGAGAGCAAAAATCACAATTTCCGCTACAACACCCAGCGACCACAGATACCCGACAACCGACGCGGAATAACCCGCTCCTTGCCAGTAAATCGCACTGAATCCGTAGTAAGCCGCGTGTGCGCCTTGAAGTAATGTCACGCAGGCCAGGAATCGCCATGAACCGAGCACCAGTTTTTTCCAGGCAGGCCAACCCGCACCTTCTTTATGGCGTGTTTCACCTTGCGGCATCACGGATGGGCGCAGCATCATGCCGATTAGCATCGACGCGACACCAATACTCAGTAGCACCAAAATCGCCTGGTAGCTATACATGCTCACCAGCTTGCCCGTCATGGCGGAACCGATCACAAACGCCAGCGATCCCCACAGGCGCACACGACCATAATCCATGGTGATTTGGCGCTGCCAGGTTCCGGCCAACGCATCGGTAAGCGGCACCAGGGGTGAGAAAAACAGGTTAAAACCGACCATCACAATCAAAAGCCAGCTGGCGGTTTGCCCGAACCAGAAAGCAACGGCGAATAGCAAAGTGAGTAAGGCGAGTAAACGTAAAGCAAAGACAAGTCGGGAAGGGTCGGTAACACGAGGTGCGAGAAGCAAACTACCAAGAAAACGGGCGATTAACCCAGCCCCTAACAATAGTCCTATAGTTTCAGGCGGCAGACCAACTCCGGCAAGCCAGACACTCCAGAATGGCAGGAAAATCCCGTAGCTAAAGAAGTAGGTAAAATAACTGAGCGCCAGCCAGCGCGTTGAATGCAAAACCATGATCCCTCCCGTTTTGGAGGCGCTAGTGTGTCCGAGCGCTGACGAGCTTGCAAGCATTCATTAACAGACTAATAACACACTGAAATAGTATGGTTATGGTGCAATTGTCATTGTCGGATGTCGCTTTCGCTAATCCGACACAAACCTGGCGCTCACGACAAGACCACGACCTCCATCTGCAACTGTGTCGAGTCCCCTGCCCTCAGCAACACCAGTCCCGGCTGGCCGGCCATATTATGGGCATTAACCGGGTGGCTTTGTGGCTCGAGGCAAATAAATGGTTCGTCTGCCATACGGAACACCATTAAGTACGGCGTGGAACATTTTAGCTGCACCAGCAGGTCACCAGAGTCAATCAGCGCCAAACCGTTCCAACCGGAATAGCCAATATTCAGCCATTGGTTGTCCGGGATTTTCGCCGTGATGAAATTGGTTTGTGCCGTCAGTTGGTCACGCCACTCAAGAGGTAAGTGATTCTCTCCTTCAGGCCAGAATCCCGTTGCTCCAAACTGCACGTGTGTCGTGGGTGTGAGATGGAAAAAGGGATGAAAACCCAGCCCATAGACCATCGGCTTACTTCCCCGGTGAGTAAGCACAAGCTCCGCGATAAAACGCTTACCTTCCAGCCGGTAATTCAGCCGCGCGTGATAATCAAACCCGCACTCATGCTGACTATCCAGCGTTAAAACAATCTGCTTACTATCCTCGGTTTCCACCTGCCAGCTTTTCAGCCAGCCATCGCCATGGAGAAAAAATTGTTCATCGACCGGACTTTTCGGCAGCGTGACCATTTCTCCGTGTAGCCGAAAGCAATTCCCGGCGACTCGGTTTGCCAGTGGTAGCATCGGGAATAATGCTTTTTCACCTGCATAAAGAATCGGTTGCTGGTGCTTTAGCGAATCCAGGCTGAGGATTGCCGCCCCTTGCGGGGCGACAACTAAACGCAAATGGCTATTTTCGAGTAACAGGCTTTGCATTGTTATTGAGCCACTTTTTCAGCGCGAGCTTTCGCCACAGCACCGTATTGTTCTGCCATACGTTTTTCCAGCGCTTCCAGGCTCACGCCTTTCGTTTCCGGAACATAACGGCGTACATAGACAAAACCTGCTGCACAAATCACACCATACAGCAGGAAACTACCCGCAGCCCCGAGACTGGCGTTCAATAACGGGAAGGTGTACGTCAGAAGGAAACAGGCCACCCACAGCGCCAGCGTACCCAAAGACATCGCCAGGCCACGAACCCGATTCGGGAAAATTTCTGATAGCAGAACCCAGGTCACAGGGGCGAGTGTCAGTGCGTAAATCGCAATCGCCGCCAGGACGAGGATAAGCACCGGCAACCCCAGAATACCCAGACCGTATGCGGCACCGATTAATGCATAGATGATAGTCAGGCCCGCAGCGCCAAATAACATCAGCTTACGGCGGCCAATTTTATCCACCAGCGGCAGCGCGGCGAGAGTGAAGATAAGGTTGATTAAACCGGTGGCAACAATGGATTTCAGTGTGCTGTTAATATCAAACCCGGCGGAGGCAAAAATCTCCTGCGCGTAGTTAAATATCACGTTGATCCCGCACCACTGCTGGAACACCGCCAGCACCATCCCAATAATAATGATGGGCTTAACCTGCGGCTGCCACAGCGTTCCCCAGGAGACTTTTTGTGTGTCGTTATTCAGAGTTTGCAGAATATCGTTGAGCGTATCATCGGCATATTTCTGGTTACCGATGCGCTTAAGCATTTTGTGGGCACGTTCATTTTTCCCGGCCCGCACAAGCCAGCGTGGTGACTCTGGCACAAAGAACATCAGCACCAGAAACGCCAGCGCCGGAACCAGTTCTGCACCAAACATCCAACGCCAGCCCACCTGCCCATTCCAGCTTTCGGTGATTTGCTGCATGCTTGCGGCGGTCCCCACCGGTTCGGCAATCAACAGGTTGATAAGTTGTGCCGCCAGCAC
This sequence comes from Buttiauxella sp. BIGb0552, assembly GCF_004366275.1. Lineage (NCBI taxonomy): Bacteria > Pseudomonadati > Pseudomonadota > Gammaproteobacteria > Enterobacterales > Enterobacteriaceae > Buttiauxella > Buttiauxella sp. BIGb0552. The sequence goes on along the minus strand of NZ_SODY01000004.1, from coordinate 47,049 downwards.
ACCTATCACAATGGTTAACTGGTTGATGGCAACAAACTTGCCGCGTTTTTCAGCCGGGCTCACTTCCGCGATATACATCGGGCTTAACGCTGATGCGAGGCCAATGCCCACACCACCGACAATGCGGAACACCACAAACATGTCGAAGTTACTGGCCATCGCCGTACCCCAGGCCGATGCGGTAAACAGTATCGCCGAAATGATAAGCGGTGTTTTGCGTCCGAACCGGTCTGCACACCAGCCGGAAATCAGCGCACCGAAAATACAGCCTACCAGTGCTGAACTCATCGCCCAGCCAGACTGCGCAGGGTCGGTTATTGAAAAGTAAGCTTCATAGAAGGGTTTGGCGCCACCAATCACCACCCAGTCATATCCGAATAGCAAACCGCCACAGGCGGCCACCAGACAGATAGTCCAGACATACCCCATGCGTAGTTGTGTCTGCACAGTTTTCATTGTTATTCCTCACTTTGTAGAGATACAGAGGAGGCGGGATTTATCTCCCGCCGTTTATTGTTATTTCAGCACTCAGGCAAAGACGCCGCGCTGCATTGCCAGATGCAGCAAGTGCGCTTTGTCGTGTGCCGGGTTTTGTGACAGTAAAGCTTTCAATGCTGCTTCGAACTCGGAGTATTCACCCAATCCCAGATGCCCAAGGGCTGCGACAAACAGGCAGTGTTGCTGGTGTGCAGCCTGACGGTCAGCATCCAGCGCGACCAAATCAGGCAGCGATACGGCAAAGAAATCAGGTTCAGATGGGTCATTAAAGTGGGCGTCGGCCCAGTGAATAAAGCTACGGAATTGCTGTTGAGCCTGCTCTTTGTCACCAGTGCGCACCAACGCCATGGCCTGGTAGAACAAGTAATCGACGGGTTGGTCGTTGTAGTAACGCCCGGCTTCCAGGGTGGAGCCCCCTTCCAGCGCTCGTTCGAAATAGAGCTGAGCGCGTTCAGGCTGCTGGAGTTGTTGTACGCACCAGCCGAGCAGATACCAAATATCGTTATCGCTCTGGCCGACTAAACGCCCCTCACCTAAGTTCTCCGGGTAACTGAGCGCTTGCTGAAGCAACTCTTCTGCTTCGCCCAACTGTTTATTGGCAATGCACTCCAGCGCACGGTATTGCAGGTTAATCAGATACTGTCCGGTGACTTTGCCTTCTCCACCTTCCCACGGGTGGAATTTTCGCCGTGCCAGGACTTGTGCCGCCGCATCGGTTTCACCGTGAATATTCCAAAGACTCAACAATTCAGCAGTGAGGTCGTCGCGTTTAAGTACCACATCACGACGAGCTGCCAGATTCGCCAAACGCTGATCGGTAACGCGCCCGTTAAGTTTTTGCAGGTAATCGAGTTCAAACAAGAAGCGGGCGTTATCGGGCTCGAGTTCAACCGCTCGTTGCAGATAACTTTCGGCAAGCCTTACATCGTGCGTTTTATTCCATGCGTGAATCCCCAACACACGCTGTACTGCAGCGAACTCTGGAAGTTGTTGCGCGGCAAATTGCCAACAGGCAACCGCTTCGCTATACCGACGTTTGCTGTACCAGAAGCAACCAAGCAGATATTGCGCGAAGCCATCATGCGGCAATCGCTGCAACATTTGCACTTCATCCAGGGTATTTGGGAAGCGAACTTTACGGGCAAAGTTTTCCTGCGCCTGTTGAATGAATAGATGTTGTCGAGGGCGGTCAGTGGTTAGCGCTGCACGCCACAAAAGCGGCATCGCCTCTTGTGAATCAAGAATACCCAGCATCTCTTTCGCAGCCGAATCCTTACCAAGACTCACCAGCCACCCGGCCAGAACACTGGCATTCACACCGCGTTTCCCGGTAATACGCACAAGTTCGGCGCGATCAGTTTCATTTTGCATAATGGCCCAGCGGGCGTAGTACAACACGTAACTGAGCGGGTATTCCTCAAGCTGCTGCGCAATCCAGGTCAGGGCGTTTTTTGTTGCTCCTGTTTGGTGTAAAACCAGTGCTTTTAGCCCCATAGCCAGATTATTGCTGGCGTTAAATTTAAGGCTTTGGTTCACAAACGCCAGTGATTGAACCGCATTACCTTTACGCAGCGCCAGACGTGCAAGCGCGTAGAATGCAGCATCGCGGCAGTTACCACTCCAGCTTGCTTTGAAATAATCATCAAACGCGCCGTCGTAATCAGCCTGTTTTTCTTTTACAGCACCGCGCAGCATGCTGGCATCGCCATTTTGTGGGTTCTTGTTCAGACGGTGCGCCCGCTTCAGTGCCGCATCTGCATATTGTTCGGCAAGCGTCCAGTTACCCCGGTTAAACTCAAGCTGCCCGAGGGCTACGTTGCAGCGGTAATCTTCAGGATCTAATGCCAACGCACGCTGGTAATAGTCCAGTGCCGAACGGCTGGCGTGCAGATACTGCTCCAGATGCTGACCGATAAAATACAATTCATCGCAATTGGTGATTTCATGCGGTTTAGCGGGCACACAGGCTGGCTGTGGCAGTGGTAAATCTTCAGGGATATGTTCGCAATAACTGAGAATGATATTGCCCTGGGGATCGCACAGATTTAGCGTCAACCTTTGTGGCCAGTGGTTGCTGAATTTTTCCTGCCACGCCTGCGCGGGTTGTAATGAAAGAGCTGATTTCCAGAGTGTTTGGCCTGCGGCTTCAATGTCGAGTGTAAAATCAGGCAGCGGCTCAATCGCATATACACCGAGGTGCAGCTCGCCGTTGTGGCGTTCCATTTTAATTGCCGCCTGAGTGTTGGCGTTTTGCAAAGTGCCAAGCTGGCTGTATGGCAGGAAGTTCTGCACGAAGACTTTTTCTTCGTAAGGGGCAATCCAGGTGAAATCTGGCTGATTATCGGTAAACACACCGGTCATCAACTCAATATACGGGCCATTTTCATCGGTTAGATTACGGTCCCAGGCCTGGCCGAAATCACAGTTCCCCCATGACCATTGTTTCTTACCCGGTGAAACATGGTGGTCCGCAATATGTAATAAACCGCCCTGCTCGCCATGATGGTAGGCGCCAACAAAATCGTAATCTGATTTATCCGCCATATATGAGGTTGGCACCGGGATATTTTTGTAGCGCGAGATATCCACGCCTGCGGAATAATCAACTTTGTAGTAAGTACCGTGGGCAATCGGGAAGGCAGAAACATCACGCTTACCGTGGTCGAATACCGCCGTGACATCCGGCGGGAAGACGCTTTGGTGATCGTCGCCGCCTTTGACTGCTGGGTTCGCCCACCACAGAAAATGGCGCGGTGTAGCGTTGCCATTGAATACTTTCCCGGTAATTTCAATCAGCGCTTTTTCTGGATAGAGCGTAAAGCCGGTCATCACCTGCAAGCCGCGCATTGGCTCCACTTCACCGAGCCAGACGGTTTGCGCGCCGTTGTCATGTTTCTGGAAAGTCACATCTACCGGCATGAAAGTAGTTGGGCGATGGTGCTGCGGCCAGTTAAATTCAATACCACCGGAAATCCACGGCCCGACCAGTCCAACCAAAGCTGGTTTCACCACTTCGTTGTAGTAAACAAAGTCGCGCTCCATCACTTTGTCGTAGGCGCGATGAATGCGGCCTCCCAGCTCAGGCAATAACATTACGCGGATAAAGTCGTTCTCAATCCATACCGCGTTGTAATCACGCATCTCGCGACTGCCGGTAAGTGTGTCAATAACACCGTAAGGATAAACAGCACCTGAAGATCCCTGATAGACGCGGTTCTCCAGAAACATAGGATTCGGGTCTTCCGCACCGGTAGTCCAGGTGGGTAAAGCAATCGTCTCTTGCCAGACGCTAACGGCTCCGTACATTTCGCTTCTCCAGTAAACAAACAACAGTGAAATACGTTATGTTTGCAGTGTAGAGAACTCATAACGGCTTAGAGCGCTTAATGCTCACACAATAAAGTTAACGGGGTTTAGTGAAATGCATAATTCAGGGCTGAATAATCAACGCGTGCGCCAACTTAACCGCCAGACGATTATGAAACTGGTTTGGCAGCATAAGCGGCTAAGCAAATCGCAGTTTGCGCAGTACACCGGGCTGTCCATTCCAGCGGTGAGTAAGATCCTTGAGGAGTTGGTGAGCGATGGCAAACTGAGCCACTCCAGCGAAAACCTCAGTAACCGAGGCATTAACAGCGGCAGTTACCAAATTCCACCTGATGGCGATTTCATTCTCTGCATGAATGTCACGCCCACCAGTATTGAAAGCCAACTGTGCGACGCACAACTTTCACCGCAAGGGGAATTTGAGCGTATCCATGTGAACGCCGCCACACCGCAGGTATTACTGGCCGCTATTGAGAACATCTGGCGTAATCAACGCAAAATCTGGCCGAAAAAAGTCATCAATCTCGCTCTGGCTATTCATGGGCAAGTCGATCCTGTGACAGGCGTTTCGCAAACCATGCCGCAGGCTCCGTGGCGTGAGCCGGTAGAAATTAAATATCTGCTGGAGGAAAAGCTTGGTGTAACGGTAAGAGTCGATAACGACTGTGTGATGCTGGCGCTGGCAGAAAAATGGCAAAACCCGGCAAACCGCCAGGATTTCTGCGTGATAAATGTGGATTACGGGATTGGTTCATCGTTTGTCATCAACGGGCAGATTTATCGCGGCAGTTTGTATGGCAGTGGGCAAATCGGCCACACCATTGTGAACCCTGATGGCATGGCCTGTGACTGCGGGCGCTACGGCTGTCTGGAAACCGTCGCATCGCTTTCAGCGTTAAAAAAACAGGCGCGTATCTGGTTAAAATCGCAACCTGGTTCGGCACGACAAGACCCGGAAAATGTCACCTCCGCACAGCTTATTTCAGCCTGGCATAGTGGCGATGAACAAGTTCGTAGCTGGGTAGAAAGTGCAGCTAATGCCATTGGGCTGAGTTTGTATAATTTCCTTAATATATTAAATATTAACAATATTTTGTTTTATGGTAGAAGCTGTGGATTTGGCGAGGACTGGCTGGCAACCATCAATCGGCAGATTGGGTTTAATCCGTTTGACCATGGCGATGCGCTAAAGATTAATGCGACACAAATTAGTTTCGGCAAGCTTTCGCGGCCACAGCAAGTGATGGGAATTGGTTATTTGTATGTGGAAGCCACGCTGGGTAAAGAATAAGCCGTGAGGAAATATTCCCCGGATATCCCAGTCAACATCTGGCAAGGAGTGAAATTATGCATAAAGCAGGTGTGATTATTTTCGGGCTGTTATTGGCAGGTTGTGCAGCCCAGACGGTTAATACCCCGCCCCCCTTATCGCCAATGGATGCCTGTATTCAGGCAACTCAGAGCAGCGATACCGTAGCCACTGCGAAGAACTGCAGTTTAATCACGCGCGATCAACATTAGCCATCAAAAACAACAAAGCCCACATAACGTGGGCTTTAGTGACTTACGTAGCGGAAATTATGCGTAAACCGGCAAGCGGGCGCAGATATCCAGAACTTTTTGCTTGGTGCGTTCGATAACCGCTTCGTCGTTGATGCTATCTAACACATCACACATCCAGCCAGCCAGTTCGCGAACGTCTGCTTCATTGAAGCCACGGCGAGTCACCGCTGGAGTACCGATACGGATACCAGAAGTCACAAACGGGCTCTTCGGATCGTTTGGCACGCTGTTTTTGTTCACGGTGATATTCGCGCGACCCAATGCAGCATCAGCTTCTTTACCGGTCAGGTTTTTATCAACCAGATCCAGCAAGAACAGGTGGTTGTCAGTACCGCCAGAAACCACTTTGTAACCACGGTCCAGGAACACAGAAACCATTGCTTTTGCATTCTTAGCAACTTGCTGCTGGTAAGTTTTGAACTCAGGTTCCATTGCTTCTTTCAGTGCAACAGCTTTACCCGCGATGACGTGCATCAGTGGGCCGCCCTGCGCGCCTGGGAAGACAGCGGAGTTCAGTTTCTTATACAGCTCTTCGCTGCCGCCGTTCGCGAGGATTAAACCACCGCGTGGGCCTGCCAAAGTTTTGTGCGTAGTGGTTGTCACAACGTGTGCATGTGGAACCGGGTTCGGGTAAACGCCCGCAGCAATCAGGCCAGCAACGTGTGCCATGTCCACGAACAGTTTCGCATCAACCATGTCTGCAATTTCACGCATTTTTGCCCAGTCAACCACGCCTGAATAAGCAGAGAAGCCACCGATGATCATTTTCGGCTTATGGGCTTTAGCTTGTTTTTCCAGGTCTGCGTAGTCGATATGACCGGTTTCATCGATACCATAAGGAACGATGTTGTACAGCTTGCCGGAGAAGTTTACCGGGGAGCCGTGAGTCAGGTGGCCGCCATGTGCCAGGTTCATACCCAGAACGGTGTCGCTTGGTTCCAGCAAAGTGGTGTATACCGCGAAGTTAGCCTGTGAACCGGAGTGCGGTTGCACGTTAGCGTAATCAGCGCCGAACAGCTCTTTTGCACGGTCGATAGCCAGTTGTTCAACGACATCAACGTATTCGCAGCCGCCGTAGTAACGTTTGCCTGGGTAACCTTCGGCATATTTGTTAGTTAACTGAGAACCCTGAGCCTGCATCACGCGCGGGCTGGTGTAGTTTTCGGAGGCGATCAGTTCAATGTGCTCTTCCTGACGTACTTTTTCTTGCTCCATGGCCTGCCATAAATCGGCATCGTAATCGGCAATGTTCATTTCACGTTTTAACATTCGCATCTCCAGACTCAGCTAACAGTAAAAATTCGAACAGCTTTGAGGGCTCTCTCAAACAACGGGCAACAGTGTAAACCGAATTGGTATCAGGTGATAGGTCTTGACAGAGGTTTTTACGCAAACGATTGGCTCGGCGTCCTGCAAGGGTTTGAAGCCAAAAGTGGCAAGCTATTTCTGCGGATATTAATTCATCATCAACATGCAGAAATTTCACGTTCTGTGAGCCGAATCGACTCAGTAAGTATCCATTTACAATGTAGTGCTTTTTTTTAATCCGATAATTTTATAAGATGCATTTAAAATACATCAATTAGAAAACCCTAAATAATTCGAGTTGCATCTATCACCCCTGCGGCTTGAAATATGACGGGTATAAAAGGAGCCATACCATGCTTGACGCACAAACCATCGCTGTTGTGAAATCCACCATTCCCCTGCTTGCCGCAACCGGCCCAAAACTTACCGCTCACTTTTACGATCGCATGTTCAGCCATAATCCTGAGCTGAAAGAAATCTTCAATATGAGCAACCAGCGCAATGGCGATCAGCGTGAAGCGCTGTTCAATGCCATCTGTGCATACGCGGCTAATATTGAAAATCTGGCGGTGTTACTGCCAGCGGTAGAAAAAATCGCGCAGAAACACACCAGCTTCCAGATCAAACCGGAACAGTACGACATCGTCGGCGGTCACCTGTTAGCAACGCTGGATGAAATGTTCAGCCCGGGCCAGGAAGTATTGGATGCGTGGGGCAAAGCGTATGGCGTGCTGGCAGGCGTGTTTATCAATCGTGAAGCGGAAATCTACCAGCAAAACGCGGCGAAAAATGGCGGTTGGGAAGGCACTCGCGCCTTCCGCATTGTGGCAAAAGAGCCGCAGAGCTCACTTATCACCAGCTTTGAATTTGAACCGCTGGATGGTAAACCAGTCGCGGATTATCAACCAGGCCAATATCTTGGCGTATGGCTGAAACCTGAAGGTTTCCCGCATCAGGAGATTCGCCAATATTCATTGACCCGCAAGCCAGATGGCAAAAGCTATCGCATTGCGGTGAAACGCGAAGATTTGGGCCAGGTTTCAAGCTGGTTACACAACCACGCGCAGATGGGCGATGAAGTGCATCTGGCTGCGCCTGCTGGTGATTTCTTTATGGATGTGAACGGGCAAACGCCAGTTACGTTGATTTCAGCAGGTGTTGGCCAAACGCCGATGCTGGCAATGCTCGATACGCTGGCGAAAAATGACCATAGCGCGCAGGTGAACTGGCTCCATGCCGCTGAACATGGTGACGTACATGCATTTGCGGATGAAGTGAATCACCTGGGTGAACAGTTGCCACGCTTTGAGCGCCACGTCTGGTATCGCACACCATCCGAAAGCTGCCGTGCACAGGCAAAATTTGATAGCGAAGGTTTGATGGATTTACTGACCCTGGAAAGCAAAATCAGTGCACCAGATATGCAGTTCTATCTTTGCGGCCCGGTAAGTTTTATGCGTTTTGCGGCGGAGCAGTTGGTGAAGCTAGGCATAGGGCAGGACCGAATTAATTATGAGTGTTTTGGCCCGCATAAAGTGATGTGATTTATACTCTTCATACTTCGAGTTGCAGGTGCGTTGGCTGCACCCGTTCGCCCCAGTCACATAGTTATCTATGCTCCTGGGGACTTGCGGCCAGGTCGCCTTCCTGCGACTCGAATTATTTTGAGTATTGAAAATGGCGAGTAATATCAATTTAACTCCCGCCATAAAGGCCAGTTAAATCGCGGCGTCGTCTTCTTCGCCAGTACGGATACGCACCACACGCGCCACATCAAAGACAAAGATTTTACCATCGCCGATTTTACCAGTTTGCGCAGTGCGGATAATGGTGTCCACACAGGTATCAACGATGTCGTCTGTGACGACAATTTCAATTTTTACTTTTGGCAGGAAATCCACCATGTACTCGGCACCACGGTACAGCTCGGTGTGCCCTTTCTGACGACCAAAACCTTTAACTTCAGTTACCGTCATGCCGGTGATGCCAACTTCTGCCAGCGCTTCGCGCACGTCATCCAGTTTGAACGGTTTAATAATCGCATCAATTTTTTTCATGGTATTTCCGGTTCCCGCACAACTCAAGTGTGCTGCCTGGTTACAGTAATCGTGGTTTCAAATTACCACAAACTACTCTTTAAAGTCATTGGCATCGAGTTCATGCCTTGAGAGTAATTTGTAGAATTCAGTACGGTTACGCCCCGCTACGCGCGCGGCCTGGGTAACATTACCTTTAGTCATTTGCAGCAATTTTCGCAGATAGTTCAGCTCGAACTGATTACGTGCTTCAACGAAAGTTGGCAGTGCAGTATTCTCGCCCTCCAGAGCCTGCTGAACCAGCGCTTCGCTGATAACGGGAGCGGATGTCAAAGCTACGCACTGTTCAATCACGTTAACCAACTGGCGCACGTTGCCAGGCCAACTTGCCGCCATCAGGCGCTTCATGGCGTCGGTCGAAAAACTGCGCACAAACGGCTTATGGCGATCGGCAGACTGGCGCAATAAATGATTTGCCAGCAAAGGCACATCTTCCGCGCGTTCTTGCAGGGCAGGGATTTTCAGGCTCACTACATTCAGGCGGTAGAACAAGTCTTCACGGAACTCGCCACGCTCCATCGCTTTAGGTAAGTCGCGGTGGGTGGCAGAGAGAATGCGCACATCAATATCGAGATCACGGTTGCTGCCCAACGGGCGCACTTTGCGCTCCTGCAACACACGCAGTAATTTGACCTGCAAGGGAATCGGCATATCGCCAATTTCATCAAGGAATAACGTGCCACCTTCTGCGGCCTGAAACAGCCCTTCTCTGCTGCTGACTGCACCGGTAAAGGCACCACGCGAATGGCCAAACAGCTCAGATTCCAGCAACTGTTCTGGTAATGCTCCACAGTTAATAGCGATAAATGCCTTCTTGCTGCGCGGACTGGCGTTGTGAATGGCCTGCGCAAGGATCTCTTTGCCGGTTCCGCTTTGCCCGTTAATCAGCACGCTGACATCCGACTGGGCCACCATGCGCGCCTGATCCAACAAGCGCAGCATCGTCGGGCTGCGTGTAACAATAGTGTCGCGCCACATATCATCACCGGCAGTGACAGTATGCTCGAGAGCATCGTCAATCGCCTTGTAGAGCGCATCTTTATCAACCGGTTTAGTCAAGAAACTAAACACGCCCTGCTGTGTTGCAGCCACGGCATCAGGAATAGAACCGTGAGCGGTAAGAATGATAACCGGCATTCCCGGTTGTGCTTTCTGGATTTCAGCAAATAACGCCATGCCATCCATTTCATCCATCCGCAGGTCGCTAATCACTAAGTCGATTTTTTCTCGCCCCAGGAGACGCAACCCTTCAGCACCGCTTTCCGCAGTGGAAACGGTATAACCTTCACTGGTCAGGCGCATACCGAGAAGTTTAAGCAGGCCCGGATCGTCATCAACCAGCAGTAATCTGGCGGGTTTACGTTGCGTCATGGTTTCGCCTCCTGCGCGGGTTTGGTATTGTCCGGCAATTCGGCACCGGCAGGTTTGCGGCTGGAAAGCTGGCGTTCGATGTCCGTCAGGTTTTCTAGTTTGCGAGTCGTCAGGCTTAGCTGGCCTCTGAGGCGTTGCTGTTGTTCACGCAACGTATCCAGCTCGTTGTCTGACGACTGTTGTAATTTGCTGTAGCGGGTACGTTCATCTGACAGCGCCAGTAACGACGCTTGCCCATCACGCCACACCTGGAATAACGAGCGCACCTGTGAAGGCACTTCTGTCGTCATCGCATCCAGCTTAACCATGTAACGGCGGCGCTCGGTTGGGCTAATTTTGGCATTCGCCAACAAAATCCCTCTTTTGAACGTGTCGGGCCAACTATCAGATGGCCAGCGGCGTGCTTCAGCTCGCGCCTGAATCGGCGCTAAACGTTCTGCGCAGTCCATCGCCCGAAGCCAATACAGAGGGTTACTCATTGAGTCGTGGCTCTGATTTTGCCAGATATCCTCACAATCCGTAGACAAGTAATCGGCCAGTTGCTGTTCCGGCTCTTCTGCTAGTTGTGGGTGTTTAACATCTTTCGGCACAGTACTCTGAACACAACTCGCCAGTAGTAATGGCACAAGTAATGCGGACAGCGGGCGAATTGAAACTGGGCTGCGTAGGCATGGGATTAAGCCGTTACGCAACACGTGAAAAATAGTCGCTTTCATTTTTTATTTGTTCTCGGGAAAGACAGGTAACTCGATTCGGAAGCAGACATCTGCCGTTTCATCATCAATCAGGTGCAATTCGCCATGCATACGACGGATACAATCCTGGGCGATACTCAATCCCAGGCCGCTACCTTTAACTGCACCTTTACGCTGATGGCTTCCCTGATAAAAAGGTTCAAAGATCATCTCTCGCTCCGCGGACGGAATGGGGTCGCCTGTGTTACAGACATCAATAAAGAGCAAGTGACCCACCTGCGAGCTTCGTAGATAAATGGTACCGGATTCAGACCCATAGTGCACCGCATTGGAATAGAGATTATCCAGCACGCTCATTAACAACATCGGCTCAGCCAGGCAAGCAACCGGGCTAATATCACACTCGGTACGCATCATTTTAGCCCGCGCAGGCAAACTGTGAGCGGCGATAATGACATCCACCAGCGGTGCCAATTCAACTTTACCCATCTCGAGTGGGACATCGGCCAGTTTACGGTTGTAATCCAGTAACTGCTCAATCAATTTTTGTAAGTGGCGGCTACTATTATCAAGAATTTCCACCACCTCTTTTTGATCGTTGGTCAGCGGCCCAACAACCTGATCGGCAAGCAATTCGGTACCTTCACGCATACTGGCTAGCGGTGTTTTTAATTCATGGGAAATATGGCGCAAAAATTCGTGGCGCTGGGACTCAAGCCAGGAAAGGCGCTCACTGAGCCAGACAATTCGCTGCCCAACAGAACGTAGTTCACTCGGCCCTTTAAACAACACCGAATTACCTAATGAACGCCCTTCACCGAGTAAATTAATCATCTTCTCGATACCTTTCACCGGGCCGATAATCATGCGCGTAAAGATAATGACCAATGCAAAGCTCAACAGGAATAACACCAGCGCCTGCCAGCCAAAAAACTGTCCGCGCTCGGCAATCTCTTGTTGAAGTTGCTGTCCACGGGAAAACACCACCGCGCGCGTCGCTTGTACCATTTCAGCATTTTTGGCCGCGAAGTTTTCAAGGTGTGCAGCAGCAGCGGTATCTGGGCCGCTATTTTTGCATTGTATATTGGCAAGGTCTTTTAACGACTGGCTGAGGTCTTTATAAAGATGGTTATCAGGCAAAACTCCGGCATGCGCTTCGAGCATTTGCGTGTAACGCTTACGCTGCCCCTGGTAGACAGTCTCAAGCGTTGCATCATCCAGCACACAATATTGGCGATAACTACGTTCCATTTCCAGAGCAACGTTTGTCATGGCTTCACTGCGGCGAGCATCCACCAGCGTGGTGCGATTTGTTAACGCAGCCTGATCGCTGAGCGCATTAAGGCTTTGCCACGCTTGCCATGCCAGAACCAACAGCGGAACCAGCACCAGCAAAAAGGCCATCATGACGAGCTGACGTAAGGATCGCGGGAAAAAATGCCACTGGTTCAATAGACTTATCTCATTGGGATTCTGGATAATTTGATGCTAGCGGGGATTGGCGGGAGTTTAAAGTCTTGAACGCAGAAACAACAAAGGCAGAGAATAATCTCTGCCTTTGTTCTGGAATCAGGCGGTGCCTTACTCAACGTTTCGCCCGGAGCATGATAAAGCAGTACAAGACTGGCAATAATCAAAAGTCGGACGGCAGGCACCTTGAGTGCATCATTCTATGGTTTATGTAGCACAACCCTTGCGGGGGCTGACATAAGGAGGTGAATGAGCCACTGCGCAGTATTATGCATTATATGTGCCATAGTTGCTACAGGTTATATATACCAATGTTTCTATTATGTTTATTTTCTATAACACACATGAATGATACAGGCTATTTTTTGCACACACTGTCGCCATTTAGCAACACCATAATAACTCAACCGCACATACCATTAAAATCAACAAGTTAAATGTCTCCATTTGGAGACAGTGAAAAATAGCGAATGTCGGGTTTTAGTGACAAAAAAATCCCTGCCGGAGCAGGGATTCTATTAGAGCTTAACCAAGTTGCTTACGCGCATTGCGGAAAATACGCATCCACGGGCTATCTTCGCCCCACTCGGCTGGGTGCCAGGAGTTGCTAACAGAACGGAACACACGTTCAGGGTGCGGCATCATAATAGTGACACGCCCGCTTTCATTGGTTACCGCAGTAATACCGTTTGGCGAACCATTCGGGTTTGCCGGGTAGTTCTGCGTGACCTTGCCGAAGTTGTCGATAAAGCGCAGCGCCACCAGGCCTTTGCTTTCAAGCGCCGCAAGATGTGCCGCATCTCGCACTTCCACATGCCCTTCGCCGTGAGAAACCGCGATTGGCATATGCGAACCGACCATGCCTTGCAGCAGCAGCGACGGGCTTGAAGTGACTTCAACCAGGCTGAAACGCGCTTCAAAGCGGTCTGAATGGTTGCGTACAAAACGCGGCCACAGGTCGCTGCCTGGAATCAGTTCACGCAGGTTCGACATCATCTGGCAACCGTTACACACGCCCAAAGCCAGGGTTTGCGGACGGTGGAAGAATGTTTCGAACTCGTCACGGACACGTGAGTTAAAGAGAATGGACTTCGCCCAACCTTCACCGGCACCCAATACGTCACCATAAGAGAAGCCGCCACACGCCACCAGCGCCTGGAAATCTTCCAGACCACGACGGCCCGCCAGCAAATCACTCATATGCACGTCGATGGCATCAAAGCCCGCACGGTGGAAGGCTGCCGCCATTTCAACGTGAGAGTTAACACCCTGCTCGCGCAGTACAGCAACTTTTGGACGTGCACCTTTAGCGATAAACGGTGCCGCGATATCTTCTTTGATGTCGAAGCTGAGCTTAACGTTCAGGCCAGGATCGTTGTCATTGGCTTTCGCTTCATGCTCTTGATCGGCACATTCTGGGTTATCACGCAGGCGCTGCATCTGCCAGGTGGTTTCTGCCCACCACATACGAAGCGTGGTGCGGCTTTCGCTAAACACTGCGTGCTTATCAGCGGTCAGCGTGAAACGGTCACCCACAACAGCTTTACCGAGGAAGTGAACGCAATCTGCCAGGCCGTGGTCTGCCAGTGTTTTCTCAACCACTTCGCGATCTGCCGCTTTAACCTGGATTACTGCACCTAACTCTTCATTAAAGAGGGCCGCCAGATGGTCTCTACCTAAAGTTGCTATATCGGCTTCCACGCCACAGTGACCAGCAAACGCCATCTCTGCCAGCGTCACTAACAGGCCGCCGTCAGAACGGTCGTGGTAAGCCAGCAGTTTCTGCTCAACCACCAGCGCCTGAATCGCGTTAAAGAAGCCTTTCAGCTGCTCAGCGCTGCGAACGTCAGCAGGTTTGTCGCCCAGTTGACGGTAAACCTGAGAAAGTGCGGTAGCGCCCAGCGCGTTGTGACCAACGCCTAAATCGATAAGCAACAAGGCATTATCTTCGGTATGCAGCTGTGGCGTAACGGTGCGACGGACATCTTCAACACGGGCAAATGCGGTGATAACCAGCGACAGCGGAGAGGTCATCTCGCGTTGCTCGGTGCCCTCCTGCCAGCGGGTTTTCATCGACATTGAATCTTTGCCGACCGGAATGGTCAGGCCAAGCGTTGGGCAAAGCTCTTCACCCACCGCTTTTACCGCTTCATAAAGACCAGCGTCTTCACCCGGGTGACCCGCAGCAGACATCCAGTTAGCAGAAAGTTTAATACGATTTAACGCGCCGATTTGCGTAGCTGCAATGTTAGTCAGTGCTTCACCCACAGCCAGGCGGCCCGATGCTGCGAAATCGAGCAGCGCAACAGGTGCGCGTTCACCCAGAGACATCGCTTCGCCGTAGTAGCTATCGAGGCTTGCCGTGGTGACCGCACAGTTGGCAACCGGGATCTGCCACGGGCCAACCATCTGGTCACGAGCAACCATGCCTGTCACCGAACGGTCACCGATAGTCACGAGGAAAGTTTTTTCTGCAACCGTTGGCAAATGCAGCACACGGTTTACCGCATCAGCTATTGTGATGTTACGGCAATCCAGCGCATCGCCCTTCGCTTTCAGGGTTTCAACGTTACGTTCCATTTTCGGCGTTTTGCCGAGCAGCACGTCCAGCGGCATATCAATCGGCTGGTTGTCGAAATGGTTGTCGTTAAGCGTCAGGTGTTTTTCTTCGGTGGCTTCGCCGATAACGGCATATGGCGCACGTTCACGGCGGCACAGCTCGTCAAACAGCGGCAACTGGTCTGGAGCAACCGCCAGAACATAACGCTCCTGGGATTCGTTACACCACACTTCCAGCGGGCTCATACCCGGCTCGTCGTTCAGAATATCACGCAGTTCGAAACGGCCACCGCGCCCACCGTCGCTCACCAGTTCAGGCATTGCGTTGGAAAGACCACCCGCGCCCACATCGTGGATAAACAGAATTGGGTTGGCATCACCCAACTCCCAACAGCGGTCGATAACTTCCTGGCAGCGGCGTTCCATTTCTGGGTTGTCACGCTGTACGGATGCAAAATCCAGATCCGCATCGGACTGACCGGATGCCATAGAGGATGCAGCGCCGCCACCCAGACCAATGTTCATGGATGGGCCACCGAGCACGATAAGTTTCGCGCCTACGGTAATTACGCCTTTCTGAACGTGGTCAGCACGAATGTTACCGATGCCACCCGCCAGCATGATTGGCTTGTGGTAACCGCGTAATTCTTCGCCGTTATGGCTGTTTACTTTCTCTTCGTAAGTACGGAAGTAGCCAGTCAGAGCCGGGCGACCGAATTCGTTGTTAAACGCCGCACCACCCAGAGGGCCGTCAGTCATGATGTCCAGCGCGGTAACAATACGGTCCGGCTTGCCAAAATCTTCTTCCCACGGCTGTTCAAAACCAGGGATACGCAAGTTTGAAACGGAGAAACCAACCAGGCCCGCTTTCGGTTTAGCACCACGGCCCGTCGCACCTTCATCACGGATTTCGCCACCGGAACCGGTCGCAGCACCCGGCCATGGGGAAATGGCTGTTGGGTGGTTGTGGGTTTCAACTTTCATCAGGATGTGCGCATCTTCCTGGTGATAGTCGTAACGGCCCGCTTCGTGGTCGGCAAAGAAGCGCCCTACCTGTGAGCCTTCCATCACTGCGGCGTTATCTTTATAGGCAGATAACACGTAGTCAGGCGTTTTCTCGAAGGTGTTTTTAATCATTTTGAACAGCGATTTAGGCTGCTCTACGCCGTCGATAATCCAGTCGGCGTTGAAAATTTTGTGGCGGCAATGTTCGGAGTTAGCCTGCGCGAACATATACAGCTCGATGTCGTTCGGGTTGCGCCCCAGTTTGGTGAACGCATCCTGCAAGTAGTCGATTTCATCTTCTGCTAAAGCCAGCCCTAAACGGATGTTGGCTTCAACCAGTGCTTCGCGACCTTGTGTGAGCAGGTCAACACTTTGCACCGGCGCAGGCGTGTGATGAGAGAACAACTGCTGTGCATCATCAAGCGAACCAAATACGCTTTCCATCATGCGGTCATGCAGCAATGTGGCAACGTCCTGGCGCTGTGCGTCGGTCAGTTGGCTTGCAGTGACGTAATATGCCACGCCACGTTCCAGGCGCTTAACTTTCGCCAGGTCGCAATTATGGGCAATATCAGTCGCTTTAGAGGACCAGGGTGAGATGGTACCAGGACGCGGCGTAACCAGAATCAGGTGGCCTGTCGGGGCGTGGTCGGCAAGGGTTGGACCATATTTCAACAACCGTTGCAGACGGGCGTGCTCATCAGAGTCGAGCTGCGCGTCGAGATCGGCAAAGTGAACATACTCGGCATAAATGTCGCTGACCGGAAGGTTGGCGTCATTGAAGCGGGCCAGTAATTTGTTAATACGAAATGCCGATAAAGCGGGCGAACCACGCAGAATTTCCATCATCAAAGATCTCTCGTCTTCGAAACGCCAGGGGGACGCTTCAGTGGGCGCAAGGGGAAAACGGGCGCCATTATAGATAATCCATCGCCGTGACGAAACCGTTTGCGTATAAATAAGTGGATTACTTTTCATTGCTTAAAATTCAGCCAGAAATGTTGAATAAGTTGCGCGGTGGCGTTTTGTTAAGCAAAATGCGCCACACCTTTTTGTATAACCTCAACTTTTGAAGCCTGTTGTTAGCGAAGACTCGACGCACCGCAGAAGATTAACTATTTGAAAAGATTTAAGATTAATTATCTGCTCATCGGTGCCGTAACCGTGTTGCTGGCAGTGGCGCTCTGGCCCTCCATACCCTGGTTCGGACAAACCGAAAACCGTATCGCCGCAATTCAATCGCGGGGGGTTTTGCGCGTCAGTACTATTGAGTCACCGCTGACCTACACCCTTTATCAAGGCAAAAAAATAGGCCTTGATTACGAGTTGGCTCAGCAGTTTGCTGACTATCTTGGCGTGAAGCTGGAAGTCACTGTTCGTCCGAATATCCAGGAACTGTTTGATGACATTGATAATAACGATGCCGATGTGATTGCGGCAGGACTGGTCTATAACGCGCAACGCGGTCAGCGTTACCAGGCCGGCCCGGCATACTATTCAGTTTCCCAGCAGATGGTTTATCGCATCGGGAGCCCACGCCCCAAAACGCTGGCAGGTGTCAAAGATAACCAGCTTGTACTGTCGCCAGGCGTAACTTCACTGAATGCCTTGAACAAGCTGAAAGCAGAAAAATTCCCGGATTTAAGCTGGCGAGTTGATGATCAACACAGCAGCACTGAACTGATGCAAAAAGTGGTTGATGGAGAGATTGCCTTTACCATTGCAGACTCTGTTGCCATCAGCACCTTCCAACGCGTCCATCCACAGCTTGCTGTCGCTCTGGATGTGACCGACGAGCAGCCGGTCACCTGGTTTAGCACGTTAGATAATGATGATAGCCTTTCCGCGGCTCTACTCGATTTCTATAACCGCCTTAATAGCGATGGCACCTTTGCACGTCTTGAAGAGAAATATCTCGGTCACGTTGGGGATTTTGACTACGTAGATACACGTACCTTCCTAAAAGCGGTTGATACCGTGCTACCAACGCTTCAGCCGTTATTCGAAAAATATGCCACTGAAATAGACTGGCGTTTGCTGGCGGCAATTTCGTATCAGGAATCGCACTGGGATGATCAGGCCACCTCACCAACTGGTGTGCGTGGGCTTATGATGCTGACCAAAAATACCGCGCAAAGTCTCGGTGTTACTGACCGGTTAGACCCAGAGCAAAGCATTGAAGGTGGGAGTCGTTATCTGAAAGATATGATGTCAAAAGTCCCTGATAGCGTGCCAGAGGAAGAGCGTATTTGGTTTGCTCTGACGGCATATAACATGGGGTATGCCCACATGCTTGATGCCCGTCAGCTTACGGCGAAGCAGAAAGGTAACCCGGACAGTTGGGCGGATGTCAAAACTCGGCTACCGTTACTGAGTCAAAAACAGTATTACAGCAAAACTACTTATGGTTACGCCCGTGGCCATGAGGCGTATGCCTATGTAGAAAATATCCGTAAGTATCACATTAGTCTTGCGGGATATTTGCTTGAAAAAGAGAAGCAGGTGGCACAAGAAGAAAAATATGCCGAAGCTTACCCGGCGGTAGCCCCTGTAGAACTTGCTACTCCGAGCTACGGGCCTTTTCCTTTAGGGCCTTTTTCTCCAGACGGCGGGCTCGAAAAAAAGCACTTAACATTGCCGAGCACTCTTCTGCCAGTACGCCCTCAGTCACCATAACCTGGTGATTCATACCAGGATGCCCTACCACGTCCATCAGAGATCCAATCGCCCCGGTCTTAGCATCGCGCGCGCCAAACACCAGGTTTCCGATACGTCCATGCACCATCGCACCTGCACACATAACGCACGGTTCGAGGGTGACATAAAGTGTTGTTTCCAGCAGACGGTAGTTTTGCAGCACCAAACCGCCCTGACGCAACGCCATAATTTCAGCATGTGCTGTCGGATCGTGTCGTCCGATAGAGCGGTTCCAACCTTCACCAATCACCTGGTTGTTATGGACCAACACTGCACCGACCGGAACTTCACCTTCTTCCCACGCACGGCGAGCAAGCGTCAACGCATGGCGCATCCAGTGTTCGTGATTCAATTCGCTTTCTGACAAGGGATTCTCCGGCCTATATTCGGGCGCGCATTATACACAGTCGTTATGCCAGACGGAATTATTCGAGCTGCTGTAACTGGCCCTGTGGCGTAACCCGCCAGCGGTGCTGGCAAAAATAGAGCAGAGGGTTGTCCTGGTTGCTGTCGCTGTAACCGCTGTAGAGTTGCAAAGGTGTGCCGATTTGCTGTTCCAGCTGTGAGACTTTTTCATGCCCAAGGCAGCGCAATGTAAGCACCCACCCACCATGAGAACGCTTGATTTGGCTGGCTATAAGCTTCACTTTCGGCAACCACGGTGTATCGAAATAAACCTGCTGAACAAGCGGTTGCGGTGAGCCAGTAATCAGCCAGACATCAGCATCTGAACTTGTCAGATAATCGGTAAGGCGCTGCTGCACAACCGGAAAAGCTGTAACTTGCCCACGGAACCAGGTGACGAAGTTTGCTTCCAGCTCTTTGAGGCGCTTTTCACTGTGGCCGAAAGTCGCGCCCCACAGCAACAGGCTCATCGGCCAGCGGGCGGCACGCCCTTTAATCAGCAACGTGCCCCCGATCACCGGCAAAAGCGGGATGACAAGTAACAGATTGAGTGGTTGATGGCGCAGCAGGTAGCGCAAGAAGCTGCCAAACATATCCTGCTGATGCAGCGTGCCATCTAAATCGAAAAATACTACCCGACGCTCACTCTGAGTTGTCAAACGTTACTCCTCTGGATCGTTAAAGCCCATAAACCATGTAAATAAGAACCCTGCGATAACCGCTATCAGAAAGCCTAACAGATAGAGCATCACTTTTCCGGTAACAATGGTTAATGCCAGCGGTAAACCTGAAATGCCAAATGTAATAACCGTCGCCACTTTCCAGTAACTGATCAGCGCCCCGCCAACCGCACCACCCAAACACGCACCGATAAACGGCTTGCCCAGCGGTAAAGTCACACCAAAAATGAGCGGTTCGCCAATACCCAACAGCCCGACCGGCAACGCCCCTTTGATAAGTTTTTTCAGGCGCTGATTGCGCGTTTTCATGAAGACCGCGATAGCTGCACCCACTTGCCCGACTCCTGCCATGGCCAGAATGGGCAGCAATGCGTTCTGGCCATGAGTCTGGATTAGCTCGACATGAATGGGCACCAACCCCTGATGCAAACCGGAAAGCACCAACGGCAAGAATGCACCGGAAAGCACTGCACCAACCACCAGGCCACCTTTGTCGATTGCCATTGTTGCGCCGTGAGCAATCGCGTCAGAAATCAGGCCACCTAACGGCTGCAAAGCAACAATCGCAATCGATGCAGTAATGAGCGTCGTCAGAAGCGGATTGAGGATCAGCTCAATCGAACCAGGCAACAACTTGCGTAAACGTTTTTCAATCCAGCACATCAACGCCACCACCAGCAACACGGCGATAACGCCGCCACGACCTGGCTGGAGGTTTTCACCAAACAGGTGGATTTGCGCGAGTTGCGGGCTGGAAAGTATCCCCGCCATCACGCCACCCATCGCCATCGAACCGCCGAATACTTTGGCGGCATTGACGCCGACCAGAATATTCATAATAGCAAACACCGCACTACCAAAGATGGCGAGTAAGCCGAGAATGTTCGGGTACTGGGTTGCAAGGTCACCCACAATATCCGGGCGTTTGAGGATATTAATAATCCCCGTAATCAGCCCGGAAGCAATAAAAGCCGGAATCAATGGAATAAAGACGTTTGCCAGTTTACGCAGCGCTTCGCTCATCGGCGCCTGATAACGCGCTTTGGCTTGTGCCTTATTCTGCGCAATATCATCTTCACTAGAGGTAGTCTGGCCATTGCTTTGCAGCAGCTCGCGCATGGCATCCACCACTTGTGCGGCACGCCCTGGCCCGACAATCAGTTGATGCTGTGCACCCTGCTTCACATAGCCGCTGACACCTGGCAGTTTTTTCAAACCAGCAATATCCAGCAGTCCATCGTCATTCACTTCTACCCGCACGCGGGTCATGCAGTTTTCGAGACGGGCGATGTTTGCCTGCCCACCGATGCCAAGCAAAATCTCACTGGCCAGAGCCGCTGTCTTATCCATGATTCAGTACCTTTATTTTAAGGCGGAGCGGAGGTAACCGTGGCTAACTGCCAGGCGCACTTGCGCGGTTTGAGCATCAACACCGGTGAGTAGCATGAGAATGGCGGGCTTAACTTCATAATCCGTTTGTTTCAGGGCGTTTTCTGCGTCTTCACGGCTGGCACCGGTCGCTTCAACAACAATACGGCAGGCGCGGTCTACCAGCTTGATATTGGTGGCTTTCATGTCCACCATCAGGTTCTGGTAGACCTTGCCCAGTTTGACCATCGAGCCTGTGGAAATCATATTCAGTACCAGCTTCTGTGCAGTGCCAGATTTCAGACGAGTGGAACCGGTCAACGCTTCCGGGCCTACGACCGGAGAAATGGCAATTTCAGCTTCCAGCGCAATAGCGGAACCCGGATTACAGGAAATAGCGGCAGTACGGCAACCGAGGTTACGGGCATAACGCAGGCCACCAATAACGTATGGCGTACGGCCTGATGCAGCAAGCCCAACCACCATATCGTTAACCGTCAGGTCTAACGCTTTCAGGTCGTCTTCACCCAATTGCTGATTGTCTTCGGCACCTTCGACAGCTTTCAGCAATGCCCCAGGACCTCCGGCAATTAAACCAATCACCAGACCGTGTGGCACACCAAATGTGGGTGGGCATTCGGAAGCATCCAGCACACCAAGACGCCCACTGGTTCCGGCACCCATATAAATCAAACGCCCACCCGCTTTTAGTGATTCGGCTGCAGCATCTACCGCCAGGGCCACTTCCGGTAGTGTTTTTTCGACCGCACCGGCTACCAGAGCATCCTGCTGGTTAAAACGTTCGACCATCGCGAGCGTTGAGAGGCAATCGAGATCCATTGTTTGTGGATTACGAGTTTCAGAAACGAGTGAGCCGAGATTCATCATGCACCTTTGAATATTTAATTCCTTATAGTTTCCATATGATGGAATATAAAATTCATTCAGGCGAGCGTAATTTACGTTATTATGGAGCGGCTCACATTATTGACCCGGCAGACTGGAGAGGACATGAACTGTTTACTGCGTATTCGAAGCCGCTACTCAACGCTTGCACAGAGTGACCGTAAACTGGCCGACTTTCTGCTGGAGAAACCCGACTACGCCCGCCATTTAAGTTCACAACAGCTAGCGGCAGAAGCCGGAGTGAGCCAGTCGAGCGTGGTGAAGTTCTCCCAAAAACTGGGGTTCAAAGGCTTCCCTGCCCTGAAACTCGCCATTAGTGAAGCTCTCGCGAGCGGCCAGCAATCGCAATCAGTCCCGGTGCATAATCTTATTCTGGGTGATGATCCGCTGCGCCTGGTTGGTGAGAAGCTGATCAAAGATAATATGGCGGCGATGCATGCAACGCTTGACGTCAACAGCGAAGAAAAGCTGCTGGCGAGCGTGAACATGCTGCGCAATGCGCGACGCGTTCTGCTAGTTGGCATCGGTGCATCCGGGCTGGTTGCCAAGAATTTTGCCTGGAAGCTGATGAAAATCGGCATTAACGCGGTGGCTGAGCAAGACATGCATGCGCTACTTGCGACGGCGCAAGCCTCAAGCAGTGACGATGTATTACTGGCGATTTCTTATTCTGGTGAACGGCGTGAGATAAACCTCGCGGCAGATGAAACCCTGCGCACTGGGGCGAAGATCCTCGCCATCACGGGCTTTACGCCAAATGCTTTACAGCAACGCGCGACACTGTGCCTGTACACCATCGCCGAAGAGCAGGCGACACGCAGTTCGGCGATATCCTCCACCAGCGCGCAAATGATGTTAACCGATTTACTGTTTATGGCACTGGTACAGAGGGACTTGGAGCACGCACCGAAGCGCATTCGTCACAGTGAAGCACTGGTAAAAAAACTGGTTTGATCGGGGATTGGGCGTATAATGCCCGCCCTGTTTCTGATGTTATCGAGATTTCCCCATGGCGCTACTTATCACTAAAAAATGTATTAATTGCGATATGTGCGAGCCGGAGTGCCCGAACGAGGCAATTTCCATGGGTGACAGCATTTACGAAATCAATACCGACCGTTGCACCGAGTGCGTTGGGCATTACGAAACGCCAACCTGCCAGAAAGTTTGCCCGATCCCGAATACCATCATCGGCGATCCGGCACATATTGAGAACGAAGAGCAACTGTGGGACAAATTTGTTCAGTTGCATCACGCCGATAAACTTTAATTCTCGATGATCACCGTCGCACACGCATAGTGCCGTTCATCGGCAAGAGTAACGTGTACTGATCGCACACCCATTATTTGCGCCACTCGCTCCGCCTCTTCCCAAAAACGTAGCTGCGGCTTACCCAAAGGATCGTTAAACACTTCGAACTGGTTAAACGCCAGGCCGTTACGAATGCCGGTGCCAAATGCTTTAGCTGCCGCTTCTTTTACTGCAAAACGTTTTGCAAGAAAGCGCACCGGTTGCTGGTGCGCCTGATATTGCAACCATTCGTTGGCGCTGAGCACACGCTTTGCCAGGCGGTCGCCGGAACGCGAGATAACGCCTTCAATACGCGCTATCTCTACGATGTCGGTGCCAAGGCCAAGAATCGCCATTAGCTACGCGCTTCCTGCATCAGGCGTTTCATTTCTGTCACAGCCTCTTTCAGGCCACTCATTACTGCGCGGCCAATAATCGCGTGACCAATATTCAGCTCATGCATTTCTGGCAGGCGAGCAATGGCTTTCACGTTGTGATAAGTCAAACCGTGTCCCGCATTCACTTTCAGGCCTTTGCCTGCGGCGTATGTTGCTGCTTCGGCGATACGAGCCAACTCTTTTGCCTGAGTCGCTTCATCTTTGGCATCAGCGTAACAGCCCGTGTGGATTTCGATATAGGGCGCACCAACGGCAACCGCGGCATCAATTTGTGCGTGGTCGGCATCAATGAACAGGGAAACCAGAATACCGGCGTCGGCCAGACGTTTGCAGGCATCACGCATTTTATCCAGCTGGCCTGCCACATCGAGGCCACCTTCAGTGGTCACTTCCTGGCGTTTTTCCGGCACCAGGCAGCAGAAATGCGGTTTGGTTTCGCAAGCGATACCAATCATCTCTTCGGTAACAGCCATTTCCAGATTCATACGAGTGTCGAGGGTCTGACGCAGGATGCGCACGTCACGGTCGGTGATGTGGCGGCGATCTTCTCGCAGGTGAACCGTAATACCGTCTGCTCCAGCCTGCTCGCAGATAAATGCAGCCTGTACAGGATCAGGATATGCCGTGCCACGCGCGTTACGAAGCGTTGCGATGTGATCGATGTTTACGCCTAACAGTAATTCAGCCATGCCTTTCCTCGGGTTCAGAACGGTTTAAGTTCAGGCAGTTTACACCGGGTAAGGAAAGCGTGGCTACGGCCTTGCGTTATTGCGGGTCTTGAGGTGATTTGAGTGGTCGAATTTTGGGCACAAACTGGCGGAACAATTCGCGGCTTTTGAGAGGTTTGCCGCCAAGATAGGGTTTTAATGCCATACGCGTAAAGCGTTTAGCCGCGCGCAACGTGGCGACGTCAGGAAACTCACGGTTAGCAAGCGCTCTTAATTCATGGCCGGTGAAGCTGTAATGATCGACAACCAGGCTTGCGATAAACCCTTTTTCTTCACGGTATCGATAGGTCATGGTGTCGCTAACTTCTTCGCCGCTTCCTGCGCAATGCAGAAAATCCACGCCATACCCCAAATGCCCAAGCAGAGCCAATTCAAAACGGCGTAAAGCAGGTTCGGGTGAACCACTCGTTCCAGCGAGAGCCTGAATACAGTGGAGATAATCGAAGAATAATTCGGAGAAACGGGTTTCGTCTTCCAGCACGCGTGAAATCAGCTCGTTGACGTACAGGCCGCTGTAAAGCGTGATACCACTCAAGGGAAGTGCAAGAGAGACAGCTTCGGCGCTACGGAGCGTTTTAACTTCACCACGTCCGCCCCAGCGAACCAGCAAAGGGGTAAAGGGTTGTAGAGTCCCTTTGAGATTAGAGCGGCGAGAACGAGCTCCTTTCGCAATTAAACGAACGCGCCCGGACTCTTCAGAAAAAAGATCAAGTAGAAGGCTGGTTTCGCTCCAGGGGCGACTATGCAGGACAAAAGCCCGTTGCCAGCCTTCCATTCTCTTATTTCAGATCGTCGGTATAACCCAGGCTACGCAGCGCGCGCTCGTCGTCTGCCCAACCGGATTTCACCTTAACCCACAGTTCAAGGTGGATTTTGGCTTCAAACATCTCTTCCATGTCTTTACGCGCTTCGATACCGATGGTTTTGATTTTGGCGCCTTTATTGCCAATAACCATCTTCTTCTGGCCTTCACGTTCAACCAAAATCAGGCCATTGATGTCGAAACCACCACGAGCATTCTCTACAAACTGTTCAATTTCAACGGTAACGGAATATGGCAGTTCCGCACCCAGGAAACGCATCAGTTTTTCACGGATGATCTCAGACGCCATGAAACGCTGTGAACGGTCAGTGATGTATTCTTCCGGGAAGTGATGAATTGCTTCTGGTAGACGCTTGCGAACAATGCTTGCGATTGTGTCTACGTTCATACCGTGTTCCGCAGAAATAGGCACGATATCAAGGAAGTTCATCTGGCTGCCGAGGAATTGCAGGTGCGGCAACAGAATGCCTTTGTCCTGAACGTTATCGACTTTGTTCACCGCAAGAATTACCGGCGCGCGCGCATCACGCAGTTTGTTGAGCACCATCTCATCGTCGGCGGTCCACTTCGTGCCTTCGACAACGAAGATAACCAGCTCAACATCACCGATGGAGCTGCTGGCAGCTTTGTTCATCAGGCGGTTGATGGCGCGCTTTTCTTCCATATGCAGCCCCGGGGTATCGACGTAAATCGCCTGATACGGGCCTTCAGTATGGATACCCATAATGCGGTGACGAGTAGTCTGCGCTTTACGGGAAGTGATAGAGATTTTTTGCCCAAGCAACTGGTTTAGCAGCGTGGATTTGCCGACATTCGGGCGACCAACGATGGCCACGAATCCGCAAAAGGTTTGTTCTTCGCTCATTATTCCAGCTCCAGCTTGATAAGCGCCTGCTCAGCTGCAGCCTGTTCCGCTTTACGGCGGCTTGAACCAGTACCAACGACCGGTTCAGGCAGGCCACTCACCTGACAGTGAATGGTAAATTCCTGATCGTGCGCTTCACCACGAACCTGTACCACCAAATAAGATGGTAGCGGCAAGTGGCGACCCTGCAAATACTCTTGCAGACGCGTCTTAGGGTCTTTTTGCTTATCGCCTGGGCTAATTTCATCCAGACGAGATTGATACCAGGAAAGAATTAAACGCTCAACATTCTGGATATCGCTGTCGAGGAAAACACCACCAATTAAGGCTTCGACGGTATCGGCCAGAATAGATTCGCGGCGGAAACCACCACTTTTCAACTCACCCGGCCCAAGGCGCAGACATTCGCCTAATTCAAATTCACGGGCAATTTCTGCCAGAGTATTTCCACGCACAAGCGTTGCACGCATACGACTCATATCACCTTCGTCTACACGAGGAAAACGATGGTAAAGCGCGTTTGCAATAACGTAGCTAAGAATGGAGTCACCCAGAAATTCCAGACGCTCATTGTGCTTGCTGCTGGCACTTCGATGCGTTAATGCCTGCTGCAACAGATCCTGATGTACAAAAGTGTAGCCCAGCTTACGCTGCAGCCTATTAATTACGATGGGGTTCATGCGATACCAATTAATGAATGCGTCAATTATTCAGCACACGGAACAGACCTGAAAAAGAGAACCAACGCTGTTTCGTTTGCCGTGGCTCCCTTATGGGAGCCAACCTTAATACGGGGGGATATTCTATAGATAACGACATAGAAAGTCGTTATCTGAATAGATTTAATTGATCAATGAATTCCGCCAATACGACTTAAACGAACACCCGTTGGCCATTCACCCTCTTGTTTCTCAAAGCTCATCCAGATAGTGGTTGCTTTACCGACCAGATTTGCCTCAGGAACAAAGCCCCAATAACGGCTATCAGCGCTGTTATCGCGGTTATCACCCATCATGAAATAATGGCCCGGTGGCACAATCCACGTAGCAAGTTGCTGGCCCGGTTGCTGGTAATACATACCCAGTTGGTCTTGAGCGATTGGCACAGTCAAAATGCGGTGGGTCACATCACCCAGTGTTTCTTTGCGCTCAGACAGGCGAATCCCGTCTTCTTTGGTCTGGTTCAGAGGCAACTGGAAGAAACCAGAATTAGCTTCACTACCATTACGACGCGCAAAAGTCTGCACAAAATCACTTGGCTCTACATTGCTGTAGGTAATTGGCAGAGCGTTATCACATGCCTGGCCCGAACTGCAATTTGGCTGAATAGTGACTTCTTTTGCCACTGGATCGTAACTGACGCGATCGCCCGGTAAGCCAACAGCACGCTTGATGTAATCCAGACGTGGATCTTGTGGATATTTGAACACCACAATATCACCGCGTTTTGGGTGACCCGTTTCAATGAGCGTTTTCTGGTAAATCGGATCTTTAATACCGTAAGCAAATTTCTCCACCAGGATAAAGTCGCCAATGAGTAACGTTGGCATCATTGATCCTGATGGAATCTGGAACGGTTCATAAATAAATGAACGTACGATCAAAACAATAGCGAGCACCGGGAATACGGATGCCCCCGTTTCTAACCAACCTGGCTTAGGTGCGACTTTTTTTAGCGTTTTGCTATCAAGTGCATCACCAGTGGCAGCTTGCGCTGCCGCCTGTTTTTCATGACGCTTTGGCGCAAAAATAAATTTATCAATACACCATAAAAGGCCCGTTACCAGCGTCGCTATCACGAGGATTAGCGCAAACATATTCGCCATGCCAACTCCTTAATTTATTTGCTGTCTTTGCCGACGTGCAGAATGGCGAGGAACGCTTCTTGAGGCAATTCGACGTTACCGACTTGCTTCATACGCTTCTTACCGTCTTTCTGTTTCTGCAACAGCTTTTTCTTACGGCTGACGTCACCGCCGTAGCATTTTGCCAATACGTTTTTACGCAACTGTTTCACAGTAGAGCGCGCGATGATATGTGCGCCGATAGCCGCCTGGATCGCAATATCAAACTGCTGGCGTGGGATCAGCTCTTGCATCTTCTCAACCAACTGACGACCACGGAACTGCGAGTTACCACGGTGCGTGATCAATGCCAGGGCATCAACACGATCGCCGTTAATCAGAACATCTACACGCACCATGTCAGAAGTCTGGAAGCGTTTGAAGTTGTAATCCAATGAAGCATAGCCACGGGATGTTGATTTCAGACGGTCGAAGAAGTCGAGAACCACTTCAGCCATTGGAATTTCATAAGTCAATGCAACCTGGTTACCGTGGTAAACCATGTTGGTCTGCACACCGCGTTTTTCGATACACAGAGTGATAACGCTACCCAGATATTCCTGTGGCATCAGCATATGACATTCTGCAATTGGCTCACGCAGTTCTGCGATGTTATTCAGTGCTGGCAGCTTAGATGGGCTATCAACATAGATAGTTTCGCCGGTCGTGGTTTCGACTTCGTAAACTACTGTAGGTGCTGTGGTAATCAGGTCAAGATCGTATTCGCGCTCCAGACGTTCCTGAATGATTTCCATGTGCAACAGACCCAGGAAGCCACAGCGGAAGCCAAAGCCCAATGCGGTGGAGCTTTCTGGCTCATAGAACAGTGAAGCATCGTTCAGGCTAAGCTTACCAAGCGCATCACGGAAGTTTTCGTAATCGTCAGAGCTAACCGGGAACAGACCTGCATAAACCTGCGGCTTCACTTTTTTAAAACCTGGCAGCGCTTTATCTGCCGGGTTACGCGAAAGGGTCAGGGTATCGCCGACCGGTGCACCAAGAATATCTTTGATTGCACAGACCAACCAGCCAACTTCACCACAGCCCAGAACATCTCGATCAACACGTTTCGGTGTGAAAATGCCCAGACGGTCAGCGTTATAAACCTGGCCGGTGCTCATTACTTTGATTTTGTCGCCTTTTCTCATGGTACCGTTTTTGATACGCACCAGAGAAACAACGCCAAGATAGTTATCGAACCATGAGTCAATGATCAGAGCCTGCAATGGCGCTTCCGGATCACCTTCAGGGCCTGGGATATCACGCACCAGACGTTCAAGAACATCAGTCACACCAAAACCAGTTTTTGCCGAGCAACGCACAGCATCGGCGGCATCGATGCCAACGATGTCTTCAATTTCTTGCGCAGCACGTTCAGGATCAGCTGCTGGCAGGTCAATTTTGTTCAGAACTGGAACCACTTCCAGATCCATTTCCATCGCGGTGTAGCAGTTTGCCAGAGTCTGAGCTTCTACACCCTGCCCGGCATCTACCACCAGCAACGCACCTTCACACGCTGCAAGAGAGCGGGAAACTTCATAAGAGAAGTCAACGTGGCCAGGGGTGTCGATGAAATTCAGGTGATAAGTTTCACCATCAGATGCTTTGTAATCCAGCGTAACGCTTTGCGCTTTGATGGTAATACCACGTTCACGCTCCAGATCCATGGAGTCAAGAACCTGGGCTTCCATTTCACGGTCGGACAAGCCGCCGCAAATTTGGATAATACGGTCAGACAGCGTCGATTTGCCGTGGTCGATGTGGGCAATAATAGAAAAGTTACGTATATTCTTCATAGTTAGAGGTTTTATGCCTTACAAATCCGGGAAAGCTCGGCGCAATGCGCTGTACAGAGCATGATGTCAATGGCTGTCTTTTGCCTGAAACGCCGCATTCTACACTACAACGAGAAAGCGAGGAAACAGGTCATCATGCAAGCGTAGCTGAGTGATGAAAAGCCGGTGGAATGTGTGTCAAATAGATAGTGGGCAGAAGAGGCTTCACCGATTGTCCGCAGAAGTAACAGTTTCGACTCTCAATGCATCAGGCGGCAGAGCAACGCTTAAAATAACAGGCTGCCAGGTTTCACGACGACTGAGCTTCAAAGAGAAGCCGCGCGCGATAAGAAAACCACCAACCCCACCCAGCAACGCACCACAAATCGCCGCAAGGTTTGTCCCAAACAGCGCCTGGAAAAGGGCTGATACCAGAAATAAACCGACTAACGGTGACATATAAACCAGCAATGCTGAGCCGATCAGACTGCCTTCCGTAATACCCAACTCGACTTTTTGACCCACCACCAGCGGTGTATCGCAAGCAACCGATAAAGTGTGGCTGGTCTGTGGGCCGAGTTTATTGAGTATGCGACTGCCACAGCCTGCGCGGGAAGCGCAGCTGTTGCAGGAGGTTTTCACGTCGCAGCTAAGTTGCGCTTCACCATTATGCCAGGAGACAACGGTCGCCCACTCTTTGATCATTGCGCAGCCTTGAATTTTATACTGTCAGCAATACGTTTTGCAGTTTGCGGAGGCAATTCACCCACAATGGTGATCTCAGTTTTGTCACGAACCTCAGAACTGACCGTACGGCGCCCCGTGCGTAATAGCTGATCGGTACTATTACTTACAGCGCGGCTAATGTTTACCGAGAAGCTAAACAAGCCATCAGAATAGAGACGTGATTCAATCGGGACATCAACAGTTGGCAATGGACGACGGCTGCTGGATACCTCGCTAAAACCTTGTGGCAACCAAGTCGGTGCCCAGGAGAAATTCACTTTCTCAGCACCTGGAACCGATAGCAAAGGCGGTAAATTTGCCTTTGCCAGAGTTTGCATCATGGTATTTGCTTCTTTGCTAACGTTGAAAGAAATAACGCGGAATTGTTCCAACGTTTCGCCATCACGATCCAGCAAATCAACGCGCAGTGGTAATTTGGTTTCAGAGTCCATCCACACCATGTAGCTGTAACGCGTACCGTCTCGTGCCACAACACGAATGACTTCACACAGGCGATCGGCTATACGCGTACGACCAACAGAGATGAAGTCGTAATAAGGGGTAAGACGTTTGAAATCGGTGTAGACGATTGATGGGAGCGAATCAACGATGTAATCCCCAGTGAGCGTAAACGGCTCAAGTCCTGGTTCAAAATAGCTGATTTCACTGCCACGCTGGACAACCTCACGACGTGGGCCATCCATCTGAAGCAATTGTGCAAGTGGACGATTATCAAGCCTTGCATGGCGATAGCGTAAAGACTCTATCCCCTGCTTATTAATGCTGATAAATGCCAACTCATAATTGAGTGACTGACTTGCCTGGTTCATCTGCTGCAACAATGCCCCGGACGAAACAGTGTCCGCCGAGGCATTTGAGGTGAACAACAGGCTGCTTGTCATAAGAGACAGGGCATACCAAAGTTGCTTCATTACTGCGATTGAGTTCCTAAAGTTTGGTTTCCTGGCACTTGTACCGCAGCTTGCTGGGTTTGTGCCTGTTCAAACTGGAGTTGCTCGGCGTGTAAACGACGCTGCAATTCGTAATCTTGCAACATAGCATTGATACGTCGACGCTGTTCCTGTACCTGCTGCTGACCTGTGCTGGCTGTGCTGTCAGACGGCACACCCAAACTTACCGGACTTGCTTTACCCATCATTGGCAAAGTGTTAAACACCGGAGCCTCGGGCTGAGCAGGGTTGTCAGACTGGCCATTATAGTGCTGCACCCCGACGATTACCGCAAGCGATACGCATGCTGCAACGCCCATTTGGGTGAGTTGGCTTGCCCACGGACGAACCTTATTCCAGAATGACATTTTCTGCCATTGCTGAGGTTCGGGCTGCTGTTCAGTAATGAGTGGCGTGACATTACGCACTGGCTCATTTTCAATTGCGGCCATGACGTTGGCTGCAATATCAAAATGAAGTAATTCACTGGTATCGCCGCGCATAGTATCGCGGATTAGGTGGTAGCTCTCCCAGCTGTTCTGCAATGTTTTGTCTTTCGACAAAGTACCGAGCAGTTCGCTATCCAGAGTTTCCCCATCCATTAAAGCGGAAAGCTGTTCTTTCTGCATGCCTAATTACCCTTCCAGTAACCCGCTATCGTCAACGCCTGATAAGCGGTTGAACTTTATTATCAATAGCTTCCCGTGCACGGAAAATACGAGAACGTACAGTCCCTACTGGGCAATCCATGATGACGGCTATTTCTTCATAGCTCAAACCATCCAACTCCCGCAACGTAATTGCCATGCGTAAATCTTCCGGGAGTGACTCAATAGTACGGAAAACTATTTGTCTCAGTTCTTCAGACAACATTAAGTTCTCAGGGTTCGAAATTTCTTTCAATGCGCTGCCACTTTCGTAGTTTTCCGCATCAATTGCGTCCACATCGCTAGATGGAGGACGACGTCCCTGAGCAACCAGATAATTTTTTGCCGTGTTGACCGCTATTCGGTACAACCATGTATAAAACGCGCTATCGCCGCGGAATGAATCCAGCGCACGATAAGCTTTAATGAAAGACTCCTGCACCACATCAGGAACATCTCCTGAAGGCACATAGCGGGAAACCAGACTCGCCACTTTATGCTGATAACGAATTACCAGTAAATTGAATGACTTCTGATCTCCCTTCTGGACCCGTTCGACGAGGACTTGATCCGTTAACTGCTCGCTCATCCGAGGTAATGTCTCCCCAAACCTATTTCCACGCGTAATTGAAAAGCCACCCGAACTCTGCATATTTGAGCAAGTTCACGGTTGGAGCGCTCGATTTGAGCAAAGTTCCGTTACGCCTTTGTTTTCCTGATCTGTTCCACGAATTATCTCTTCTTGATTATAAGTTTCGTGGCACAAACCGTAACACCTTTTTTATCCTAAAAGGCGATCGCTAAACTGCTTGCAGAGTATCGCATGAATCATGATTTTTCATCAGAAAATCTGCCACTAACATCGGACCTGTAACAAATATGGCTTATCCAGCACATAATTCAGATGAAACTGAGATCTTCAGCTCTTTTGTTTAGTTCATATAACACTGAATTAAAAAAAGCGTGTTAGAGCCCACATCGGGTGATATGCTGGCCCAACCTTTGTTTAGTAAATTAAACACGATGAACGCAAATTCCGAACTAGCTTGTGATGTATTAATCGTCGGTAGCGGAGCTGCTGGCCTCTCTCTTGCTTTACGGCTTGCCGAAAACAGCAAAGTTATTGTTCTGAGTAAGGGCCCAATCAATGAAGGCTCAACATTCTATGCTCAGGGCGGTATTGCCGCCGTGTTTGATGAAACGGACAGCATCGATTCACATGTTGAAGATACGCTTATTGCCGGAGCCGGGATTTGCGACCGGGATGCGGTAGAGTTTGTCGCCAGCAATGCACGCCATTGCGTGCAATGGTTAATCGACCAGGGTGTATTGTTTGATACCGAAATTCAGGCAAATGGTGCGGAAAGTTACCATTTGACCCGCGAAGGTGGACACAGCCATCGCCGAATTCTCCATGCCGCTGATGCAACGGGTAAAGAAGTTGAAACCACACTCGTCGGCAAAGCACTGAGCCACCCTAATATTCGCGTCATTGAACGTAGCAATGCAGTCGATCTTATTGTCTCGGACAAAATTGGCCTGCCGGGCACGCGTCGCGTTGTCGGTGCCTGGATTTGGAACCGCAACCGCGAAAAAGTAGAAACTTGCCGTGCAAAAGCGGTCGTTTTAGCTACCGGTGGCGCATCAAAGGTTTATCAGTACACCACAAACCCGGACATCTCTTCTGGCGACGGTATAGCCATGGCCTGGCGTGCGGGTTGCCGTGTCGCCAACCTGGAATTTAATCAGTTCCACCCTACCGCTCTCTTCCATCCGCAAGCGCGCAATTTCCTGCTGACCGAAGCATTGCGCGGTGAAGGTGCCTATCTCAAGCGCCCGGACGGCTCGCGCTTTATGCCTGATTTTGACGAGCGTGGTGAACTGGCGCCGCGAGATATCGTGGCACGCGCCATCGATCATGAAATGAAACGCCTGGGTGCAGATTGCATGTACCTGGATATCAGCCACAAACCGGAAGAGTTTGTGCGCCACCATTTCCCGACTATCTATGAAAAGCTGATGGGACTGGGTATCGATATCACCAAAGAACCGGTACCTGTCGTTCCTGCTGCGCACTACACCTGCGGTGGCGTGATGGTCGATGAGAATGGGCGTACTGATGTTGACGGGCTTTATGCTATCGGCGAAGTGACTTATACCGGCCTGCATGGCGCAAACCGTATGGCATCAAATTCACTGCTCGAATGCCTGGTTTATGGCTGGTCAGCGGCAGAGGATATTATCAAGCGTATGCCATACGCCCGCATTTCCAGGTCATTACCCGACTGGGATGATAGCCGCGTCGATAACCCAGATGAGCAGGTTGTTATTCAGCATAACTGGCATGAGCTGCGTTTATTTATGTGGGATTACGTCGGTATTGTGCGATCGACGCGCCGCCTGGAACGCGCATTGCGCCGTATCACCATGTTGCAGCAAGAAATCGACGAGTACTACGCCAACTTCCGTGTCTCGAACAATTTGCTGGAACTGCGCAACCTGGTGCAGGTTGCAGAGTTGATTGTGCGCTGCGCCATGATGCGGAAAGAAAGCCGGGGTCTGCACTACACGCTGGACTACCCGGATTTAGCCGAAAACGCCGGGCCAAGCATTCTCTCGCCGCTCTACATAAATAAGTAGAAATCCTGGGTCAGGCTGCAGTAGCCTTCTGAATACTGCTGGTCTGGCCCACGAATCGTTAATCGATCGGTATAATATTCACCGTCTGTCGGTGACAGCGCCAGCATGACACGATGCGGCAAGCGCGTTTCGTTATCAGCAACGTCGGTACGATAACGAACATGCCATCCCTGCTTTTTAGCCAGTTCAGTAAACGCCGTTCCCGCCGTTTCAGGCATGATTACACAGAAAAAACCGTCTTCCGTAATTAACTGCGTTGCGCTGTTTAACAACGCGCTATGATCCAATGTCGTGGTGTAGCGCGCCTGTGCACGTTCTGCCGATGCACAATTGCTGCCCTGTTCAAAGAATGGCGGATTACTGACAATCAGCGAATACCGCTGTGTTGCCTGCTCAGCCCATTCGCGGATATCTGCACAATGCACTGTTATGCGCGGGGCCCACTGGCAACCTTTGGCATTTTCCGCAGCTTGCTCAGCGGCAACGGGATCAAGTTCCACAGCATCGATCGTGACATTATCAGGAGTGCGTTGCGCGAGCATCAGCGCCAACAAACCACTACCTGTGCCGATGTCCAATACGCTAGTCACGTTTGCCACAGGCACCCAAGCGCCAAGCAGTGTGCCATCTGTACCGACTTTCATTGCGCATCGATCGTGCGCGACAAAGAACTGTTTAAAGGTGAATCCATCACGACGCAATACTGCTTTTTGACTGCACATCTTAGCTACCCTATAGAGAAACGGGTGTAGCATAGGGGAAACTCGCTGCCAGGAAAAGCGTCAGTTACCCACACAAACAGATGAAGATCGCAGCCATAACGTCTATAATCGGCGCCCTACATAGAGGAAGACCATGACTGTAACCACTTTTTCCGAACTGGAACTTGACGAGAGTTTGTTACTCGCGCTCCAGGACAAGGGCTTTACCCGCCCGACAGCTATTCAGGCTGCCGCCATTCCACCTGCACTTGAAGGGCGTGATGTCCTCGGTTCCGCGCCAACCGGTACCGGTAAAACAGCCGCTTATTTGCTGCCTGTGTTACAGCATTTGGTCGATTTCCCGCGTAAGAAATCTGGCCCACCACGTATTTTGATCGTCACGCCAACGCGTGAACTGGCAATGCAAGTGGCCGATCACGCTCGTGAACTGGCAAAACATACACATCTTGATATCGCAACCATCACCGGTGGCGTAGCTTATATGAACCACGCGGAAGTGTTCAGCGAAAATCAGGATATTGTCGTTGCAACCACGGGTCGTCTGCTGCAATACATCAAAGAAGAAAACTTTGATTGCCGTGCGGTAGAGACACTGATTCTTGATGAAGCCGATCGCATGTTGGATCTGGGCTTTGCGCAGGATATCGAAACCATTGCTGCTGAAACACGCTGGCGCAAACAAACCATGTTGTTCTCCGCAACGCTTGAAGGCGACGCGATCAAGAACTTCGCAGAGCGTTTGTTAGAAGATCCGGTAGAAGTTTCTGCAACCTCCTCAACTCGCGAGCGCAAGAAAATCCACCAGTGGTACTACCGCGCAGACAACGTTGAGCATAAAACGGCAATGCTGGTGCATTTGCTTAAGCAACCAGACACTACACGTTCAATCGTGTTTGTTCGTAAACGCGACCGTGTGCATGAACTGGTTGCGTGGCTTCGTGAAGCGGGTATTAACACCTGCTACCTCGAAGGCGAAATGGTGCAGATGAAGCGTACCGAAGCTATCAAGCGTTTGACTGATGGCCGTGTGAGCGTGTTGATTGCGACCGATGTTGCCGCTCGTGGTATCGATATTCCAGAAGTAAGCCATGTGTTCAACTTCGATATGCCGCGTACTGCTGACACTTACCTGCACCGTATCGGGCGTACAGGCCGTGCTGGCCTCAAAGGTATCGCTATTTCCCTGGTTGAAGCGCATGACCATTTGCTGCTTGGCAAAGTTACGCGTTACATGAAAGAACCAATGAAAGCGCGCATTATCGAAGAGCTGCGCCCAACGACCCGCGCACCAAGTGAGAAACTCACTGGTAAGCCGTCGAAGAAAGTGCTCGCTAAGCGCGAAGAGAAGAAGAAAGACGATAAAGAAAAACCGCGTGTGAAAGTTCGTCTGCGCGATAAAAAGAATGTCGGGAAGCGCCGTAAACCAAGCAGTGCGAAAACCGATTCAGCTGAATAAATCGTCAGCGATCATAAAAACCGTCTCTATGGAGGCGGTTTTTTTACGTTCTGAGTTAGCATTTTAACCGTTTCATAACAGTTACTGACTCAAAGCCATAAAAAAGCCGGTGCAATGAGCACCGGCTTTTTAAATCTTAAATACTGTATACCCGAAATAATTCGAGATGCAGGATATTAGAGGCTTGCAGTAAAAGTACGTGCAATAACATCACGCTGCTGTTCTGCAGTCAGTGAGTTGAAACGTACTGCATAGCCAGATACACGAATGGTCAGCTGCGGGTATTTTTCTGGGTGCTTAACTGCGTCTTCCAGAGTCTCACGACGCAGAACGTTCACGTTCAGGTGCTGACCACCTTCTACACGAACTTCAGGTTTTGCTTCAACTGGGATTTCGCGATATTCGATTTCACCCAATTTGCTCACTTCTACAACTTCGTCTTCTGCAAAACCAGCTTTAGCACAAACACAACGCGCTTCGCCTTTCTCGCTGTCCAGCAGCCAGATAGAGTTCAGGAGTGAATCATTTGCAGCTTTAGTAATTTGGATACCAGTAATCATTTTATTTCTCCCTAAGGGCTAATTTTGTGATTCTATTTCGGGCCATAAACTGGCTCATTGGTAAAACCATTGTTGCGTTACTGATCTTTATACTAGCCAAACCAGCTTCAAACTTTGATTTAAATCAATTAAATCCATGCCTTCTATGTGCCTATGATATCATTTATTTGTTTTACATCAACTTAGTTAAGCTAGTGAAAATTAAAAATTATGTAAATTTTCAAATTTTTTTAGGTTTCACGCTTATCCGCCGTTCATCCATTTTGCTTAGAAGAAAGAAGTGGTTAAGCTAGTGGCATTCCGAATCGCAGGAGAGCGAGATGACAACCCCCCTCACATGGCACGATGTGCTGGCGCAAGAAAAGCAGCAGACCTATTTCACAAACATACTGGCGACAGTTACTGAACGGCGTGCTGCTGGAGTCACGGTTTATCCTCCGCAGAAAGATGTGTTCAACGCATTCAGGTTTACTGAGCTGGGTGATGTGAAAGTCGTGATCCTTGGTCAAGACCCTTACCATGGGCCAGGACAGGCGCATGGGCTGGCCTTTTCTGTGCTTCCCGGCGTTGCAGTGCCGCCATCATTAGCCAATATGTATAAAGAGCTACAGACCGATATTGCTGATTTTACGCGGCCAAACCACGGCTATCTGGAAAGCTGGGCGCGCCAGGGCGTATTATTGCTCAATACCGTACTGACTGTTGAAGCAGGCAATGCGCATTCACATGCGAAATTAGGTTGGGAGACGTTCACGGATAAAGTGATAGCGCTTATCAACGAACACTGTGAAGGTGTGGTCTTTTTGCTATGGGGTTCGCACGCGCAAAAGAAAGGTAGCTTTATCGATCGCAATCGCCACCATGTTTTACAAGCTCCCCATCCTTCGCCTTTATCAGCACATCGTGGGTTTATGGGCTGCGGTCATTTCTCTAAAACTAATGAGTATCTGACTGAGCGCAACCAGCCAGCGATTAACTGGACGCCTGTATTGCCAGATTAAAGAGACAAAAAAGCCAGCTTTCGCTGGCTTTTTAAAGCAGTCATTAACAAAGCATCACGCTTTGTTTTGACGCCACCATTCCGAGAGCAACACACCGGTTGCTACTGATACGTTCAGGCTTTCAACATTACCAGTACCGGTAATCGCCACGCTCATATCAGCATTTTCGAAGGTTGCATCGGAAACGCCTTCGCGTTCCTGACCTAACACCAGAACCATTTTCTTCGGCAACTCAGCTTTGAAAAGCGGAGTTCCTTTGTGGCTTGATGTTGTGACAATCGCATAACCGGCTTTACGGAATTGCTCCAGACCGTCTTCGAAAGTCTCGCCGCTGATGGCTTCAACATGCTCCGCACCGCCTTCAGCAGTACGAACAGCAGCACCAGACTCCAGCATTGCCGCATCTTCTACCAGTAAACCTTTCACACCGAAGTGTGCACAGCTGCGCATAATGCCGCCGAGGTTGTGCGGGTTAGCCACGTTTTCCAGCGCCAGTACACAATCTTCTTCACCAGCTTTAGAAAGCCAGCTATCAACTGTGATACCACGACGCTTTTTAATGATGAAACAAACGCCACCGTGGTGCTCAGTACCTGATGCTTTCACTAACTCAGCATCATCTACCACATGGTAGGCTTTACGGTTTGCTGCCATCCAACGTAATGCTTCTTTGAAACGCGGAGTCACGCTCTGGACAAACCAGGCGCGTACGATGCAATCAGGGCGGCTCAAGAACAGCGCCTGGCAAGCATTTTCACCGTAAACACGAGTTTCTTCCGCACGCTGGCGGCGAATCACTTCAGGGTCAACAATTGGTCTGCCATTGGCACCCATTTGTTCGCCTGCTTCAACTACTTCTTCTCTTGGCGGTCGTGAAACCGTACGCCACGGGTTATCACCGCGATCGTCACGATCATCACTACGATTCCGATCACGCCCGGCGCCAGGCTTATCATCGCGACGTGGACCACGACGGCCCTCACCACGTGACGGTGCCGCCGGACGCCCACCACCTTTACCTGTGCGCGGGTTTTGGCTGCGTTTTTCGCTGTCATCGTCACCGCGGACATACATCACTTTGACCTTGCCGCTTTTACCTTTAAATTCGTCGTTCATTCTTCTCTCCACCTGGCTGAGCGCGTGGCGCGCAGATTACCCGATGTGGCACGGCTTAGCCATTAACTTTGGTCGAAAGCCAATAACTATTATATCCATCGAATAAATCACTTGGCTGGTACTCTATTAATCGCTGATAATATTTAACATATAAGAAACATTACTGACGAGTTGACTGTTTTCAGACAACGTATCCTTTAGAGGTTAGCTATGAATACCGTTTGTGCCGCCTGCCAGGCGATTAATCGCATCCCCGATGAGCGTATTGATGACGGTGCGAAATGTGGCCGTTGTGGCCATGAACTATTTGATGGTGAAGTGATTAATGCCACCAGCGAAACGCTGGATAAATTGCTGCAAGATGATTTACCCGTAGTCGTGGATTTCTGGGCGCCGTGGTGTGGGCCATGCGTGAACTTCGCGCCAATCTTCGAAGATGTGGCGGAAGAACGTAGCGGCAAAGTGCGTTTTGTAAAAGTGAATACAGAAGCAGAGCCGGCACTGAGCGCACGTTACCGTATCCGCAGTATTCCAACCATAATGGTGTTCAAAAAAGGTGAAATGGTCGACATGCTAAACGGTGCGATGCCTAAAGCACCGTTTGATAGCTGGTTGAACGAAAACATCTAACTTCACGGGTACGTTTATTGTGCCCGAATGCCTCATCTACGTTAGAATGGCGTTTTTAAGCTTGTTTATCTGATGACTGAAAACGCCGTCTTACGTCTTCGTGCCGAACGCCTGGCGCGTGCAACCCGCCCTTTCCTTGCTCGTGGTAACCGCATCCGCCGTTGTCAGCGTTGCTTGCTGCCGCTAAAACAATGCCTGTGCGAAACACTACAGCCACAAAACGCACGTAGCCGTTTCTGCCTGGTGATGTTCGACACCGAACCGATGAAGCCGAGCAATACCGGGCGACTCATTGCAGATATTTTGCCGGATACCGAAGCTTTTCAGTGGTCACGAACCGAACCACCGCAGGCCCTGCTCGATTTAGTCAGCTCCCCGGATTACCAACCGATGGTCGTATTCCCCGCTTCTTATGCAAGCGTTGGGCGAGAAGTGCTGACCGTGCCGCCCAAAAGTGGCAAACCACCGCTTTTCATCATGCTCGACGGCACATGGACTGAAGCGCGTAAAATGTTTCGCAAGAGTCCTTACCTGGACAATCTTCCGGTCATTTCAGTGGACTTGAGTATTGTCTCTGCTTATCGGCTTCGTGAAGTTCATGCTGACGGGCAATACTGCACCGCAGAAGTCGCAGCAGCTTTACTCGCACTGGCCGGCGATGAACACGCAGCTGTTGGGCTAACCGAACATTTCACGCTGTTTCGTGAGCGATATCTGGCAGGCAAACCCCATCATCAGTCCAGCATCACAGCAGCAGAACCAGAAAGCGTTTAAACTCACTGAGTTAATTCTCAGGGGAGAGAGCAATGAGTCAACGTGGGCTGGAGGCGCTATTGCGTCCCAAATCAATCGCTGTTGTCGGGGCTTCTGCGAAAACCGATCGCGCAGGCTACTTAATGATGCGCAATCTTCTGGCTGGAGGTTTTAATGGCCCGGTCATGCCTGTAACGCCCAGCCATAAAGCGGTTTGCGGCGTTCTTGCCTGGCCTGATATCGCAAGTCTCCCTTTCCCGCCCGATCTTGCCGTCATTTGCACAAACTCAAAACGTAATCTCGAACTGCTACAAGCTCTGGGTGAAAAAGGCTGCAAAGCCTGCATTATTCTCTCTGCCCCACCTGAGCAACTCCCTGAATTATTAGCCTGCGCCACCCAATGGCAAATGCGTCTGCTGGGGCCAAACAGCCTCGGCTTGCTTGCGCCATGGCAAGGTCTGAATGCGAGTTTCTCACCCGTCCCAATTCAAAAAGGTAAACTGGCCTTTATTTCGCAATCAGCGGCGGTTTCGAACACTATTCTGGACTGGGCTCAGCAACGTGAAATGGGCTTCTCATGGTTTATCGCGCTCGGTGACAGTCTCGATATTGATGTTGATGAGCTACTGGATTACCTGGCTCGCGACACCAAAACCAGCGCCATTTTGCTTTACCTGGAACATTTGAGCGACGCTCGTCGCTTTGTTTCAGCGGCGCGAAGTGCTTCGCGTAACAAACCGATTCTGGTGATTAAAAGCGGCCGCAGTGCCAAAGCACAAGAACTACTGAAAACCCATATCGGACTCGATGCCGCATGGGATGCCGCCATTCAACGTGCTGGTCTATTGCGCGTTCAGGACACTCATGAGCTGTTCTCAGCGGTAGAGACGCTAAGCCATATGAGGCCATTACGCGGTGAACGCTTAATGATTATCAGCAATGGTGCAGCTCCCGCCGCCCTGGCATTGGATGAGCTATGGCTGCGCAACGGCAAACTGGCGACACTGAATGATGAAATACTCGATAAGCTCAGGAGCGCTTTGCCTGTCAGTGTTGAAAGTGGTAATCCGTTAGATTTACGCGACGATGCCACTCCGGAACGCTACCTGCACGCGGTTGAAACGCTACTTGATAGCCAGGATTATGATGCCCTGATGATCATCCATGCCCCGAGTGCTGCAGCCCCTGGGACGGTAAGCGCCACCGAGTTAATCGACTTAATCCACAAACATCCACGCGGCAAATACATCACGTTAATAACCAACTGGTGTGGCGAGTTTTCCTCTCAGGAAGCCAGGCGATTGTTCAGTGACGCGGGTATCCCGACTTACCGCACACCTGAAGGTGCGATAACCGCATTTATGCATATGGTGGAATATCGTCGAAATCAGAAACAGCTGCGTGAAACGCCAGCGTTACCTGTCAATCTGAAAGCCAATGCCAGTGAAGCTCATGCTCTCCTGCAACAAGCACTGACCGAAGGAGCCACCTCTCTCGATACCCATGAAGTGCGACCTATTTTACAAGCGTACGGGCTAAACACGCTGCCAACCTGGATTGCCGGTGATAGCGCGGAAGCTGTGCATATTGCAGAACAAATTGGTTATCCGGTCGCCCTGAAATTACGCTCCCCTGATATTCCCCATAAATCTGAAGTTCAGGGTGTCATGTTGTACCTGAGAACCGCCACTGAGGTTCAACAAGCCGCTGATGCCATCATTGATCGAGTGAAAATGACCTGGCCACAGGCACGTATCCACGGGTTGTTGGTCCAAAGTATGGCTAACCGGGCAGGAGCACAGGAGCTGCGGATAGTGGTTGAGCATGATCCCGTCTTTGGCCCTCTGATTATGCTGGGCGAAGGCGGCGTCGAGTGGCGCCCCGATCAGCAGGCCGTGGTGGCCTTACCGCCACTCAATATGAATCTTGCCCGTTATTTGGTTATTCAGGCGATCAAAAGCGGCAAAATACGTGGGCGCAGCGCATTACGCCCGTTAGATGTGCCCGGTATCAGCCAGGTACTGGTGCAGGTCTCAAACCTGATTGTGGATTGCCCGGAAATCCAGCGTCTGGATATTCATCCGCTTTTAGCCTCCGGTAATGAATTCACTCTTCTAGATGTGACTTTGCAGCTCGGTAAATTTGACGGAGATGCAGAAACACGATTAGCGATCCGCCCCTATCCGTACCAACTTGAAGAAAATGTGACTCTCAAGAACGGCGAGCAATGCCTGTTCCGCCCGATCCTTCCGGAAGATGAGCCCTTGCTTCAACAGTTTATTTCTCTGGTTACCAAAGAAGATCTCTACTATCGCTACTTCAGTGAGATCAACGAATTTACCCATGAAGATTTAGCCAATATGACCCAGATCGACTACGATCGAGAAATGGCATTCGTCGCAGTGCGCCAAAAAAATGGCGAGAGTGAGATAATCGGCGTCACGCGCGCGATCTCTGATCCCGACAATATCGATGCGGAATTTGCTGTGCTGGTTCGTTCTGACCTGAAGGGTTTGGGATTGGGGCGGCGATTACTGGAAAAACTGATTGCCTATACCAGTGATCATGGGCTGCAAAGATTAAATGGCATTACGATGCCGAACAATCGTGGCATGGTCACTTTGGCCAGAAAACTCGGATTTGATGTCGATATACAACTGGAAGATGGCATCGTAAGTCTGGCTCTTCCATTGATAAAAAGCATAGATTCGTGAGTAAGGTACTGGAAAACTTACTCACTTTGCGGGTCAGTAGTGGTATTATCAGCAGGTTCTGACGTCTGGATTTTGCAGAAGGCCATCCAATGAATAGAGAAGATACGCACTGTGATGTTGTCTAAATTTAAACGTAATAAACATCAACAACACCTTGCCCAATTGCCGAAGCTTTCTCAGTCAGTTGATGATGTAAAGACCCTTTTCTCCCCAGCGGATTTCCGTGAAGTTCTGCTGCAAAAAATTGCGAGCGCAACTCGCCGCATCTGTATTGTCGCATTGTATCTTGAACAAGATGATGCTGGTAAAGCCGTGTTAACCGCGCTCTACCAGGCAAAACAGCAACGCCCGGAAATTGAAGTAACCGTTCTGGTGGACTGGCATCGCGCGCAGCGAGGACGCATCGGAGCCGCCGCGACCAATACCAATGCTGACTGGTATCATCGTATGACCGAGGAGTATACCGGCGTAGATATTCCAGTGTACGGCGTGCCAGTGAACACGCGCGAAGCATTAGGCGTTCTGCATTTCAAAGGTTTTATTGTTGATGATTGCGTGATTTACAGCGGTGCCAGTGTGAATGACGTCTATCTGCATCAGCATGATAAATATCGTTATGACCGCTATCAGGTCATCTGTAACCCTCAGCTTTCCGACATCATGTATAACTGGATGCAAGAAAATCTGGTACATGGTCGTGCGGTACATCGCCTGGATAAACTACACAGGCCAAAAAGCCCAGAGATCAAAAATGATATTCGTTTGTTCCGCCAGGAACTGCGAGATGCCAGTTTTCATTTCCAG
Source organism: Buttiauxella sp. BIGb0552 (assembly GCF_004366275.1). Lineage (NCBI taxonomy): Bacteria > Pseudomonadati > Pseudomonadota > Gammaproteobacteria > Enterobacterales > Enterobacteriaceae > Buttiauxella > Buttiauxella sp. BIGb0552. The sequence continues at coordinate 2,659 of NZ_SODY01000004.1, read as the reverse complement.
GGTAATGCCGATAACGAACAGCTTGCCGTTACGCCATTAGTCGGGCTGGGTAAAGCTAGCCTGCTCAATAAAACCATCTATCATTTGATGCCGTGTACCGAGCAGAAACTTGTTATTTGTACGCCTTATTTCAACCTTCCTGCGGTGCTGGTGCGTAACATTATTACGCTCTTACGCGAAGGGAAACAGGTCGAGATTATTGTCGGTGATAAAACCGCGAATGATTTTTATATTCCGGAAGATCAACCGTTTAAAATTATCGGTGCCTTACCTTATCTCTATGAAATAAACCTTCGTCGCTTCCTGAGCCGCTTACAATACTACGTTAACAGCGGGCAATTAATTGTTCGCCTGTGGAAAGATGACGATAACAGTTACCATCTGAAAGGCATGTGGGTCGATGATGAGTGGATGCTGCTGACCGGTAATAACCTCAACCCGCGAGCGTGGAGACTGGATCTGGAGAATGCAATTCTGATTCACGATCCAAAACAAGAACTTACGGCGCAGCGTGACCATGAATTAGATTTGATTCGGACTCACACCACGGTCGTTCAACATTATCGTGATTTGCAGAGCATCGCGGAATATCCGGTTAAAGTGCGCAAGCTTATTCGCCGCTTACGCCGTATCCGTATAGACCGTTTGATAAGTCGTATTCTGTAATTCATCGCTATACTGAAAAGCCCTGCTTGCAGGGTTTTTTTGTAGCCAGAGGATCATGAATGCTGCGTTTTTTACTCCCCTCAATATTCCTTCTTAGCGGTTGCAGCCATATGGCACAAGACCAATGGCATGGTCAGGATAAAGCACAGCACTTTATCGCATCGGCTATTTTATCCGCAGCAGGGAACGAATATGGCCAGCATCAGGGCTGGAGTGACTCCCGTAGTGCGAATTTTGGTTTCTTATTTTCGGTAAGTCTTGGGGCCACGAAAGAATTATGGGATAGCCGCCCGGCTGGAAGTGGATGGAGCTGGAAAGATTTCACATGGGATGTAGCCGGTGCAGCCACCGGCTATGCAATATGGCAATTTGCTAAATATTAAAGTTTTATGCCCTTCCCTTTGCGGTGTAGCAATAGCGATACCAGAAACGCCAGCGCCCCCATTCCTGAGACATACCAGAAAAATGCAGTCTCCATTCCGATGGATTTAAGTGAGAGCGCAACATATTCAGCCGACCCGCCAAACAAGGCATTTGCAACCGCATACGAAAGGCCAACACCTAATGCACGTACCTCAGGTGGGAACATCTCGGCTTTCAAAATACCACTTATTGAAGTGTAAAAACTGACGATCAGCATCGCGAGAATGACCAGACCGAATGCGGCATAAGGTGAGCTAACGCTTTGTAAAGCAGTCAGAATTGGCACAGTCATCACCGTTGCCAGGCCACCAAAGCACAACATCGAATTTCGACGACCTATTTTGTCGGACAACGCACCAAAGAAGGGTTGCACCAACATAAAGATAAACAATGCGAAGGTCATTAATGCGCTGGCTGTGTTGGCATGCATCCCTGCAGTATTGACCAGGTACTTTTGCATGTAAGTTGTGAAGGTATAGAAGCTAAGTGACCCACCGGCTGTGAACCCGAGTACCATAATAAAGGCTCTACGGTTTTTCCAAAGCCCACCCAGAGTCCCTGCATCTTTGTGTTCCCGGGTCGCTTTATCTGAAGTTTCATCTAATGAACGGCGTAAATAGAGGGCGACAACGGCAAGTACTGCGCCCAGTGCGAAAGGTATCCTCCATCCCCATTCACGCAACTCTCCATCACTGAGAACTTGTTGAAGTACAACCACAACGAGTAGCGCTAAAAGTTGCCCACCAATGAGTGTTACGTATTGAAAAGACGCATAAAAACCTTTCCGCCCTTCTACTGCAACTTCACTCATATAAGTTGCACTCGTACCGTATTCCCCTCCAACAGATAGCCCCTGAAATAAACGAGCAAGCAACAAAAGTGCCGGTGCCCAAGTGCCAATCGAGGAATAACCGGGCAAACAGGCGATTACCAGAGATCCAAAACACATCATGCAAACAGAGATGAGCATCGAGTTTTTACGCCCGTGCTTGTCGGCAATATAACCAAACAGCCAACCACCAATCGGGCGCATTAAAAAACCTGCGGCAAATACCCCGGCAGTTTGTAGAAGTTGTGTTGTGCTATTGCCCGAAGGGAAGAAGATATGTGCAAAGTAGAGTGAACAGAATGAGTAGACATAGAAATCAAACCATTCAACCAGATTCCCCGATGAGGCTCCCACAATTGCCCAAATACGACGACGTGTATCTGAACCTGTAAGCGTTCCGCTGTCCTGATGTGTTGTTGCTGTTTCAGTCATTTTTTAATCCCCTGTCTTCCTGAATAAGCGTAAAGCCCAAAGATTCAGTAAAGCAGGTGATTATTTAGATGCTATTCAGAGTTGTCTGTTTTGAGGTAGTTACGTCAAGAATTGTGAGCAAGCTAATCTTTTTATCTGCATGTCGGTGAATTTTCATAAATCGCATAAAACAAAAAAGCCCCATGCTTTCGCATGAGGCTTGTTTGTTTATTTGGAGCCTGGCAGTTCCCTACTCTCGCATGGGGAGACCCCACACTACCATCGGCGCTACGGCGTTTCACTTCTGAGTTCGGCATGGGGTCAGGTGGG